>CAVQPB010000027.1:0-368810 GCA_963714525.1 uncultured Pseudomonadota bacterium | reverse complement strand
CCAGTTGGGCCGATTAGGCGGCCGCCAGCAACCTTTCGATGCGCGCCGCGGCGGGTGGATGTGAATCATAAATCATCGAATGCAGCGGATCCGGCGTGAGCGTCGAGGCGTTATCTTTGTATAACTTCACCAGCGCGGTGATCAAATCCGAGGCATTGGTTTGTTGCGCGGCATATTGGTCTGCTTCGAACTCATGTTTGCGCGAATAAAAACTCATCAGCGGATGCAGTAAACAGGTAAACACCGGCAATGCCAGAAAGAACAAAATCAACGCCATCGCCGTGCTCGACCGCTCAGCCCAGCCGTTAAAAACCACGGCGGATTCATCAACCGCGCCAACAGCCAAGGATAACGAAGCTGCCGACGAAGCTTAAGACGATGCGCTTGATCACGTGGCGGCGCTTGAAATGGCCCAGTTCGTGGGCGAGCACGGCTTCGATTTCATTGCCGGTGAGGGAATTCAGCAAGGTGTCGAAAAATACCATGCGCTTGGTTTTGCCGAAGCCGGTGAAATAGGCGTTGCCGTGGCTGGACGCCTGCTGCCGTCCATGACGAACAGTCCCTGCGATTTGAAGCCGCATTTTCGCAGCAATAACTCGATGCGCGCTCTTGAGGTCCTGATTGTCCAGCGGCGAAAATTTGTTAAACAACGGCGCAATCCAGGTAGGAAATATCGCCAGCAAAATCAGATTGAACGCCATCCAGCCGAGCCAGGCATAAAGCCACCAGTGCGCGCCGAGGCGATCCATCATCCACAACGCGGCGAGTATAATCGGCACGCCGATTGCGGCGCCGAGCAGCGTTTGTTTCAGCAAGTCGACGAAAAACAACTTCAGCGTCATTTTGTTAAAGCCAAAGCGCGCTTCGAGGTTAAACGTACGGTAGAGCGAAAATGGTAGATCGATCAGCCCACCGATAACCACAACGCTGGCGATGAGCGCCACGCCGCTCACCAAGCCATCTCCGAAGCGCGCCTGCCAGAACCCATCGAGCCAATTAATGCCGCCGCCCAAGGTGAAGGCGAGTAACACGATGACATCGAGCACGATGCCGAGGCTGTTGAGATTGACCTTGGCGTAGGTGTAGTCCGCCGCTTTTTGGTGGGATTCCAGTGGGATTTTTTCGGCGAACTGTTGCGGCACGCGATCGCGGTTGGCGATCACGTGGGCCGCATGCCGGCGCGCGAGCCACAGTTTCAGCACTGTCGTCAGGCCGAGCAATACAAGGAACAGCACGGTAAATTGATTCACTAGTTACGTTCTCCAATGGAATTCAGCGGCGACGGGCATTGCCTGGGAGCCAATGCTGGTGCGGCTTCCAGGGCATGCACTACTATCAGGCAATGCCGATGCGCTCGCTGGCAATGCTTTATGTCAAAATAGATTGCTATTGTAAGTAATAATTCAATCATGAAAACCATGAAATGATGGCTCAAGACAAAAATCGACTGATTTGGATCGACATGGAAATGAGCGGCTTAGAACCGCTCACCGACAGGATACTCGAAGTGGCGCTGGTGGTGACGGACGGTGAACTCAACACCGTGGCCGAAGCGCCGGTGCTGGTGGTGCATCAAAGCGATGCCGTGCTGGACGGCATGGATAATTGGAACAAAGGCACTCACGCGCGTTCGGGTCTCATCGACAAAGTAAAAAATTCCACGCTGGATGAAGCTTCCGTCGCGGGCGCGATGATAGACTTTCTCAAGCCTCTGGTGCCCGCCAATGCCTCGCCGATGTGCGGCAACTCGATCTGCCAGGATCGACGCTTCCTTGCGGCGCATATGCCCCAATTGAGGCATATTTTCATTACCGCAACCTCGATGTGAGCACGCTGAAGGAGCTGGCGAAACGCTGGTATCCCGTGGTGTATGATGGCTTTAAGAAAGAAAGCAAACACGAAGCGCTCGCCGATATCTACGAATCCATCGACGAACTCAAATACTACCGCGCCAACTTGTTCAAACAGTAACGCTTCCTGGCACGTTAATTGCACCCATTTTTCTGAATCGATTTCGCTTAGGAAGATATTCCGCTTATGAATAAAGGCACGCTCTTCAGTCTCGAAGTCAATCCAAAAATTCCAGCGCGGCTGCATCGGCTGGAAGAAATCGCCGATAACCTTTGGTACAGTTGGCATCGGCCTACGCGCAGCCTGTTCTCGCGCCTCGACCGCAACCTGTGGCGCGCCGTCAACAACAATCCCAAGGAATTTTTACGGCGGGTTGATGAAGACCGCTTGATCGCAGCGGCCAGCGATCAGGTGTTTCTTTCCAGCTTCAATCAAATCATTTCCGACTACGACACCTATCACAACGAGCCATTGCGCCGCGATGGTTCCGAATGGTTGCTGAAAAGCGATTTGATCGCGTATTTCTGCGCCGAGTTCGGCTTTCACGAAAGCTTTCCGATTTATTCCGGTGGCCTGGGAATTTTAGCGGGCGATCATTGCAAAGCCGCGAGCGATATGCGCTTGCCGTTCATCGCCGTGGGACTCATGTATCGGCAGGGTTACTTCCATCAACGCATCGACGGCGACGGTAATCAGATCGCGATTTATCAAGACGCCGATATGGACAAGCTGCCGGCCACGCCGGCGCTGCGTTCCGATGGTAGCGAAGTCTTGGTGCCCATCGATATGCCGGGCCGCACTGTGCTGGCGAAAGTTTGGCGCGCCCGCGCCGGTCACGTGATTCTGTATTTGTTGGATACCAACGTACCGGAAAACAGCGATGCCGATCGCGACATCACTCACCAACTCTACGGCGGCGACCGCGATATGCGCATCAAACAGGAAATGGTGCTCGGCGTGGGCGGTGTAAGCATGTTCCGCGAGTTGGGCATCAAGCCGACCGCCTGGCACATCAACGAGGGCCACGCGGCATTCCTGGTGATTTCGCGCATCCGCAAGCTGATGCAAGAAGGTCTCGACTACGGCGCCGCGCTGGAAGCGGTCGCCGCCAATACGGTATTCACCACTCATACGCCGGTGCCTGCGGGCCATGATCATTTCAGCCGCGACCAATTAATGCCTTATTTAGAGCCGCTGAGCCGCAACCCCATTATCCCGGTAGAGCAACTTTTCTCTCTCGGTTTAGTCAACGGTGCGCCGGAATTCAACATGACCGCGCTCGCGATCCGCGGCTCGCGTTTTCAGAATGGCGTGTCGCGCATCCACGGCGACGTATCGGCGGAAATCTGTGCGCCATTGTGGCCTGAAATTCAGCCAGAAGAAAATCCGCTGTCCTACGTCACCAACGGCGTGCACGTGCCGACTTTCCTCGCTTGGGAATGGACCGAAGTGTTCGATCGTTACCTCGGCCAGGAGTGGCGCTTTAGCTACGACCCGGCGTTTTGGGAACGCATCGACGAAATTCCCGACCACATTTTTTGGAGCGTCCGCCAAGCGCTGAAAGCGCGCATGCTGGACACTTTGCACAAACGCATTCGCCGTCAGCAATTGCGCATCCACGGCAGCGAAGCGCACCTGGATCGCCTGTTCCGCCACGCCGATCCGCTCGATCCCAATGTGCTCACCATCGGCTTCGCGCGCCGCTTCGCGAGTTACAAGCGCGCGACGTTGTTGTTCGAAAACCCGGATTGGCTGAAGAAGATCATTGCGGCAGAAGAGCGCCCGGTCCTGTTCATCTTCGCGGGTAAGGCCCATCCAGCAGACACACCGGGCCAGGACCTGATTCGCCACATCAGCTCGCTCTCACGCTCGCCGGACTTCGCTGGACATATCTTGCTGTGCGAAGGCTATGACCTCGGCCTCGCGCGGCGGCTGGTGTCCGGCGTCGACGTTTGGCTCAACACCCCGCTCTATCCGCTCGAGGCGAGCGGCACGTCCGGCATGAAGGCCGGCATCAACGGCGTGCTCAATTTCAGCGTGTTGGACGGCTGGTGGGGCGAAGGCTACAACGGCAAGAACGGGTGGGCCATCAAGGCGGCGCCAGAAAAATGGGAGGAATATCGCCGCAATCGGGAAGAAGCGCAGTCGCTATACGAAATCCTCGAAGATCAAATCGTGCCGCAGTACTACAACCGCGGCAAACTAGGCTATTCGGAGGCGTGGGTGAAAATGGCCAAGGAATCTATTTCCACCTTGCTGCCCCAATACAATTCCACCCGCATGGTCGGCGAATATCTCAGCAAGTTTTATCTCGCCGCGACCAAGCAATGGCGCCGCTTCTCGGACGATCACTACAGCAATGCCTCGCGGCTGTCGCAGTGGAAAACCCGTGTCCATCAAGCCTGGTCGGAAGTACGTTTAAATCGCCGCGATACGCCGGTTACTCGCATCGACTACGGCGGTGAACTAAAATTCGAGGTCGCACTGCAACTCAACGGACTGAAACCGGAGGACGTCGTGGTCGAACTGTTGCTCGGCCGCCCTCTCCTCGGCCACGATCACAGTAAGAGCAAGCAGTTTCGTTTTACCTCGACCGGCACGCATGACGCCGGCGGCACCCATATCTACGCGCTGGAACTCAAGCCCGAACTTTGCGGCAGCTTGGATTACAAAATCCGCGCGTATCCCTGGCATGAATTGATGACGCACCCGCTGGAGATGGGCTTGATGGTGTGGTTGTAATCTAGTAATAAAAGTAGCCCGGATGAAATCCGGGAAGACTAAAAAACAACGAATGAAATTCCTCGACCATCTGGAAGAGCGGCTGATCGCCTCATTGATGGCGATCGCTACGCTGATTATTTTCGTCGCAGTGGTGCATCGTTATGCCATCGGCATACCGCTGCTGCAAGACTACGCGCTCGCCATCAACATGAGTTGGGCGCAAGAACTTTGCATTTATCTATTCGTTTGGATGGCGAAGTTCGGCGCCGCCTACGGCGTGCGCACCGGTATTCACGTCGGCGTCGATGTGTTGATCAATCTTCTTAGCGCTCGTAGTCGCGCTGTGTTTGTCTATTTCGGCCTGTTCGCCGGCGCCCTGTTCACCGGTGTCATCGGCTTTCTCGGCGCCAAGCTGGTGCTTGGCATCTACGAAACGGGACAAGTCTCTTCTGATCTCGAATTGCCGATGTGGCTGGTCTATCTCGCGATTCCGCTCGGGTCGATCTTGATGTGTTTTCGGTTTCTGCAGGTCGCGTGGAATTTCCATCGCACCGGTGAACTACCTCGCCACGAGGTCGCCCATGTCGAGGGTCTGGATCTAGAAAAAGCATGAGCGCCTACATCATATTCGGCTTGCTCATCGCCCTCATGCTCACCGGCATGCCGATTTCCATCGCCCTCGGACTGACGGTGCTCGCCTTTCTGTTTGGCCTCAGCGATATTCCAATCGAAACCGTCGCGTTGAAACTTTTCACCGGCATCGAAAAATTCGAGATCATGGCGATCCCGTTTTTCATACTCGCTGGAAATTTTTTGACTCACGGCGGCGTAGCACGACGCATGATTCGTTTCGCCACCAGCATGGTGGGCCATTGGCATGGCGGGTTGGGATTAGCTGCGGTGCTCGCGTGCGCCTTGTTCGCGGCGGTGTCGGGCTCGAGTCCCGCTACGGTGGTCGCCATCGGTTCCATCCTGTTACCCGCCATGGTGAAACAAGGTTTTCCCAAACGCTTCGGCGCCGGTGTGATTACTACTTCTGGCTCGTTGGGCATCCTTATTCCACCCTCTATCGTCATGGTCATTTACGCCGTGTCGACCAATACCTCCGTCGGTAAATTGTTCATGGCAGGGGTGATCCCCGGCCTGGTGCTCGCGACCTTGCTTGGCCTTACCACTTGGTATCGTGCGCGCAAGAATAACTATCCACGCCTCGCTCGTGCCGCCTGGCGCGAACGCCTGATTGCGTTACGCGATAGCTTCTGGGGATTGTTGCTGATCGTGGTCGTCATCGGCGGCATCTATTCCGGCATCTTCACACCGACGGAGGCGGCCGCCATGAGCGCAGTGTATGCCTTCATCGTTGCGGTATTCGTGTACAAAGACTTGAATCTGAAACAAATCCCGAAAGTCCTGCTCGATTCCGCCAGCATGAGCGCGATGTTGCTCTACATCATCACCAACGCCGTGCTGTTTTCGTTCTTGATGACCTATGAAAATATTCCGCAGGCCATGGCGCAATGGCTGCTCGACATGGGTCTGGGCGCGGTGGGGTTTTTGCTGATGGTGAATCTGTTGTTGCTGCTCGCGGGCAATGTCATGGAGCCCTCCTCCATCGTGCTGATTCTCGCGCCGATCCTATTTCCCGTGGCCGTTCAACTCGGCATCGATCCGATCCATTTCGGCATACTTATCGTGGTCAACATGGAAGTCGGCATGTGCCATCCGCCGGTGGGATTGAATCTCTATGTTGCGAGCGGCATCGCGAAAATGGGCATCACCGAATTGACGATTGCGGTGTGGCCGTGGTTATTGACGATGCTGTTATTTTTAATGTTGGTAACTTACTGGCCGCCGTTATCGCTGTGGTTGCCTACGCAGTTGGGAATGATGTAGCGAGTCCCCATCCCCATCCCAACCTCACTGCTGCGCGCCAGAGGCGCTTGCGCTCTGCGGCGGACAGCGATGCTGTCCGAAATCCCGCTTCGCCCCTTGAAGGGGAAGGAGTCGATTGGCTGCGAGGCAGCACCAGCGCGGCTTCCAGGAAATGCCTTGCCACCAGCCAGTATTCATCTGCCTCCTGGCACGTTGTATTTTTAAGTCATATGAAGTGATCGAGTATTTCGTGACTTAGGTAAACCGTGCCGATGCCTAAGCCTATGAGAACGACTTGTTGCGCCGTCGCCGCCAATTCCGAGCGCCGATGCAGTCCGGGAATAAGATCCGCCACGGCGACGTAAATCATGCTCGCCGCGGCGAAAGCTAACAACGTAGGCACCATGTCCTGCATCGATTGCAATGCGAAGTAAGCCAAGACACCGCCGACCAAAGTGGCGACACTAGACATGATGTTGAGCATGAACGCCTTAGCGCGGCTGTAGCCGGAATGTAACAGCACTAAGAAGTCTCCTACCTCCTGCGGAATCTCGTGTGCGATCATGGCAAACGCGGTCACGACCCCGAGTTTCACGTCGGTCATGAATGCCGCGGCGATCAGCACGCCATCGACAAAATTATGAAACGTGTCGCCGACGATAATCATCATGCCGCTGCGGCCGTGGTCGTGGCCATCGTGTAAATGATGTTCGCCGTGGCCGAAATCGTGGGCGTGGTTGTGACGCCACAGCACCAATTTTTCCATCACGAAAAAGAACAACAGTCCGAACATCACGGTGGTGGTCGCGGCGGGAACGTCTTTGGCATGTTCGAAGGCGTGCGGTAAGGTTTCAAGAAACGCAGCGCCAAGCAACGCGCCGACCGCGTAACTCACCAGCACCGGCATTAAAGCGGGCCGCGCAGCGAAGGCGAATAGCGCAGCACAAGCCACCGACAGCACGCCGCCCGCGAGGCTTACTAGGACGATCCAGGAAAGCGTGGACATGGAGAAAGGGAATTTCTTGTTACTGCTAATTATACGGAGGATCGCCGAATTGCGGGAGCGAAGCGATCCGCGTGCGCGGTGCGCACCCTACCAACCACGATGAACGCCACCGTCGTTACGTCTAGCCGACAAGCTTTCCGATTGTCATTCCCGCGAAAGCGGGAAAACGAGGCCGTAGGCCGACGTTTCGAGGAACGGCCATCCATCACCTTTAAACGCCAAATGGATTCCCGCTTTCGCGGGAATGACAATATATCCGGTTCGGGTCTAGATTACTTTCTCAACACTGAGCGCCCCACCATATTAAGAGGCTACCCCTTCGCGATATCGCTAAAACTCTTACCCTTAAACTCCGTAATTTTCGCCTGAATTTCCTGGCTATATTTATCTTTCATCGACCCGGCATCGGCGACCATGTTCGAGAAAATTTCTTTCAATTGTGCAGTATCGATTTTCCGGCCGCTGGCATAGTAACGTTTCGCAACTTGCCCCAACGCGTAGGTCACGGCGAACGACATACCGGAGCTCGCCGCCTGGCGGCCGACGCCACCGAAGATGCCGCCGAGTAGTTTGCGCGCGACCACTTCCAGATACTGCGATGTCATGCCGATGCCCAAGGTTCCGGCGAAATCCTTGATGTAACCTTGGTCGAGTTCGAAGCCGTAGTTTTGACCGATGCGATAGACCATGCGCATCTGCAACGGAATAATGGCCAAGGTCGATAGGGTCTCGGGCATCAGTTCCAATGCGGCATTCACGATAGCCGCTTTGCGGATCATCTCATCCATTTCCGCTTCATTCAATTTGTTTGCCGCCGTTGCCGGCGCGCCCGAGGGCACTGGCAAATTGGAAACCGCCTCAGCTTCCTTGCGGTATTTACCGAGGACGTCCGGAGCTAAGTTCAGCGATTGCGCCAAGGCGGCCAAGAATTTTTTCTCTAGTTCGTTGATCGCGCCATCGGCATTGCACGCGCCGACGGCCAACTCGTAGGCGGCCTCTTTCGCATCGGCGCTTTGCAATTGACTCGCCGCTTCCGGCAGGCTGATCTTGCGCAGCAAGACATCGTGGTAAATCTCATCCACGTTGAGCTTGGTGCCGGTAAACGATGCGGCGAGTGTTTCAATTTCGCCGCGTTCTTGCTCGGTGCGATTGCCATCGGCGAGGGCCGCCATGATGGCTATCGACAAAATCGCTTTTTGTTCCAGTTCGGTCATATTCATCTCCGAGAAAATACTAAGTTGTAAAGATTGTAATTGTTTGCTGGCATATGGGGGCAACCTACTGGGATTTCAACAAACCTGCTATGCTCAAGCTTAATTTCGTCTGCCGACCATGACTCAAGCCCACACAAACGCCCTGTCTTTCCCATTCGCTGACGTGCCGGCGCCGGCGCAATTTATCCAGGCCGCGCCAGGTGTCTTCTGGCTGCGCATGCCGCTGCCGTTCGCCCTGAATCATATCAATTTATGGCTGTTACGCGATGGCGACGGCTGGACTTTGGTCGATTGCGGCTTCGGCATCGATGCAACTCTAGCCCTGTGGGAGCAAATTTTTGCCACCCGGCTCGAGGGAAAAAAGATACTGCGCATTATCGTCACCCATTATCACCCCGATCACGTCGGCTGCGCCGGCTGGCTGCAACAACGCTGGAACTGTGAAGTGTGGATGACGGAAACGGAATACCTTTCCGCACATGCGGCCATCGTCGACGGTGGCGGCGATTCAATGGGACGCGCCGAGGAGCTGTTTCGTCGTCACGGCTTGACCGGCGAGCGGCTGCAGTCCAACGCCGTGCGCAAGAGTAACTACAAAAAAGGCGTGCCGTCGTTACCGCAAGCATTCCGCCGCATACTCGAAGGCGATGAGATCAGCATTGATGGGCAAAGCTGGAAAGTTATAGTGGGCCGCGGTCACGCGCCGGAACACGCGATGCTTTATTGCGCCGCGCAGAACGTGATGATTTCCGGCGATCAGGTGTTGCCGAAAATCACCACCAACGTCGGAGTGTGGCCGTCGCAACCGAATGGCAATCCGCTGAAATTATTTTTGGATTCCATGAACAAGTTCACGGGCTTGCCAGGCGACGTGTTGATATTGCCTTCCCACGGCCCGGTGTTCCGCGGCTTGCATGAGCGGCTCGCGCAACTGAAACATCATCACGACGAACGTCTAGCGGAAGTAGTCGAGGCGTGTGTCGAACCCAAAACGGCGACAGAGCTATTACCGATATTATTTCGCCGCGAATTGGACTCTCACCAAGTGGTATTCGCGATGGGCGAGGCGATCGCCCATTTGAATTATTTGATGTACGGCGGGCGGTTGAAGCGCAGTGAAAGTTCCGATGGCGTGTTTCACTTCGCGCAGCCATAAAAAACTTCCGACCACTTTAATTCACTGTCATTCCCGCGCAGGCGGGAATCCATAGTGCAGTTGTAAAATTGATGTGCTAAATGGATTCCCGCCTGCGCGGGAATGACACAGTGGGATGAATTCAGCTCGCTGAGGGCTGCCACTGAAACACCTTCAAATCCACCCGGCCCTTCTCATCAAATTTCACGCCTTCCTTCTCCAGCAACACCCGCTGCCGCACATCGCCGTCGCTATGGCTGCGCGCGCTAATCATGCCTTGCGAATTAATCACCCGCTGCCACGGCACACGCGACCCCTCCGGTAACGCGGCCATGGCGTAACCGACCATGCGCGCGGTGCAGCGGCCGGTGATGCGTGCGATTTGGCCATAGGTGGCGACCTTACCTTTGGGAATGCGCTTTACCACGACGTATATCCGCTCATGCCCTACCGGTGCGGCTTCTGGCCGTACCTGCTTGGAGAGCCGCATCCTACTTGGCTAACAGCCGAGTGGCTTGTTCCAGCCCTTTGATAGTCAGGGGAAACATGCGATCGCCCATGATCTGCCGCGTTAGTTTCAACGACGACGTGTAGTCCCAATGGCCCTCAGGCGTTGGATTTAGCCACACGCTGTGCTTGTAATAATTGAGCAGGCGATTAATCCAGACGACTCCCGGCTCGGGGTTGTTGTGTTCGACGCTGCCGCCGGGCTCCATGATTTCGTAAGGACTCATGGTGGCGTCGCCGACGAAAATGAGTTTGTAGTCCGGGCCGTATTTGTGAATGACGTCCAAGGTCGAGGTACGTTCGCTGAAGCGGCGGCGATTGTCTTTCCACACCGATTCATAAACGAAGTTGTGAAAATAAAAATATTCCAGATGCTTGAGCTCGGTTTTCACCGCGGAAAATAGCTCCTCGCACACCTTGATGTGATCGTCCATGGAACCGCCGATGTCGAGGAACAACAACACCTTCACTTTGTTGTGTAGTTCCGGCCGCATCTTGATATCAAGGTAGCCGGCGTTGTTCGCGGTGGACTGTATGGTGTTCGGCAAATCGAACTCTTCGGGCGCGCCCTCGCGCGCGAAGCGGCGTAACCGCCGCAAAGCGACTTTGATATTGCGCGTGCCGAGTTCCACTTGGTCGTCGAGATTGCGATACTCGCGCTGATCCCACACCTTCACCGCGCGGCGATTGCGGCTGCCCTCCTGGCCGATGCGCACGCCTTCCGGATTGTAGCCATAGGCGCCGAACGGCGACGTGCCCGCCGTGCCGATCCACTTGCTGCCGCCTTGGTGACGGCCCTTCTGCTCCTCCAACCGTTTTTTGAGCGTCTCCATCAATTTCTCGAAGCCGCCGAGCGCTTCGATGAGTTTTTTCTCCTCGTCGCTCAATACTTTTTCCGCCAGCTTGCGCAGCCATTCTTCCGGCAACTCTTTGCCGAATAGGTCATCGAGTTTTTCCACGCCTTTGAAATATTCGGCGAAAGCGCGGTCGAAGCGATCGAAATGGACTTCGTTCTTGACAAGACATGTGCGCGACAAATGATAAAAATCGTCGACGCTACCGTAGATCACGTGCTTATCAAGCCCGTCGAGCAAATTCAAAAACTCGCGGATCGTGCAAGGCACACCGCCTTTTTTTAGGGTGAAGAAGAAGTCGATTAGCATCGCGTTTACGTTTCAAATACCGCTTTGTCATTCCCGCGCAGGCGGGAATCCATAGTGCCGTTACTGAACCAATGAATCATATAGATCATCCCAGCGAGGATTCGTCTCCTGAATTAATCGTATCTTCCAGGCTCGATTCCATTTCTTGATTTGCTTTTCCCGCGTAATGGCCGCAAGAACGTCTTCGTGTACTTCGTACCAAACAAGTTTCTGAATTTCGTATTTTTTAGTGAAACCATCAACCAACTTTTCCTTATGCTGCCATGCGCGCTTCACCAAATCGGACGTGACACCGGTATAAAGCGTTCCGTAACGGCTGCTGGCAAGAATGTATACACAATAGACTTTCTCCATGCCCTATGGATTCCCGCCGGCGCGGGAATGACAGCTATCTGGCCCGTCGTGAAAGGAATACCAAGCGCTCGAACAAATGCACATCCTGCTCGTTTTTCAGCAACGCGCCATAGAGCGGCGGGATGATCTTGCCGGAATCCTGCGCCTTCAGGGCTTCCGGTGGGATATCCTCGGCGAGCAGGAGTTTCAGCCAATCGAGCAATTCCGAAGTGGATGGCTTTTTCTTCAAGCCCTGCACTTCGCGTATGTCGAAGAATACTTCCATCGCCTGCTTCACCAGTGCCTTTTTTATGCCCGGATAATGCACGTCGATGATCTGCTGCATCGTCTCCTTATCGGGAAATCGAATGTAGTGAAAGAAGCAGCGGCGCAGAAATGCATCGGGCAACTCTTTCTCGTTATTGCTGGTGATGAAAACGATGGGCCGGTAGCGCGCTTTCACCATTTCGCGCGTCTCGTAGACATAAAATTCCATGCGATCGAGTTCGCGCAGCAAATCGTTGGGAAACTCGATGTCGGCCTTGTCGATTTCGTCGATCAACAGCACCGATTGCTGTTCGGAATCGAAGGCCTCCCACAGTTTTCCCTTGACGATGTAATTGCCGATTTCATGCACCCGACCATCGCCGAGTTGCGAATCGCGCAGGCGCGAGACGGCGTCGTATTCGTACAATCCTTGCTGGGCTTTGGTGGTGGACTTTACGTGCCACTCGTAGATGGGTTTGTTGAGCGCGCGGGCGACTTCTTCCGCCAGCAACGTCTTGCCCGTCCCGGGCTCGCCTTTGATAAGGAGTGGGCGCTGCAAAGTGATCGCGGCGTTCACGGCCAACATCAAATCGTCGGTCGCCACATAGGTATCGGTTCCTGAAAAACGCATGGTGTTTATCTATTTTTTTCGAAGCCACGATTATACGCCCGCTTGTCGAGTCAACCGATTCCCCATAAACTTCGGGTATCGAATAATGGAAGCCAATAATTGTCCACAAATGTCATTCTGACGAGCACCGCGACGAAGAATCTGCTTTCCGATGCGAACTCCGTGGGTGTTAAAAACCACATCCTTCGCGAAGCTCAGGATGACGGGGTCTGTAGTAATTTTTTCGGGTGATTGTGATTTCAAGACATGACTAATCAAGAATTAATATCAGGAGATGCGGATCGTCGTCCAGCAGCGGTGGGATTATTGGGACTAGTTCCCTCCATCGCGATCGCCACCACCCTCGTCAAAGGATTAGGCATCGGCGTAGTCGTTGCGCTGGTGTTTATCGGAACCAGTTTAGTCTGTTCGTTGTTTCGCAATCGAATCGCCGAAGCTTGGCGAATTCCATTTTTGCTTGCCGTGAGCGCTTTGCTGACGACTTTGCTGCAAATGAATTTAGCTGCTTTCTTGTTTCCGGTGTATGCCACTCTGGGGTTGTTCGTGCCGCTGGTTGCAGTAAATGGGCTGATCTTCACGCGCGGTTTATCGATTGCATTTCGTCAATCGGTTCTGACGACGTTGCGCGATGCCGTCGTATTAAGCATCGGCGTTATTCTCGTTTTGACTTTGCTTGGGGCATTGCGTGAATTTATCGCGTACGGGTCGTTATTCGCCGGCGCGGAGATCCTGTTCGGCCCGCAAGCAAGAGATTGGCTCTGGAATCCCATGCCAAAAAAATATAGTTTCATCCTGGCGAGTATGGCGCCTGGCGCGTTGATCTTGCTCGGCATGTTATATGCCCTGAAGAACCTTATCTGGCGCGGCTCCCAGGCCGATATTCCGGCGCAGCCAAAGTGAATGCGGCGAAGCGGCATGCCATTTTTTCGCGCTTGCGCGCGGCCAATCCCGATCCGCGCTCGGAACTCGAATACCAGGCGCCATTCGAATTACTGGTATCGGTCATTCTGTCGGCTCAGGCGACCGACAAGAGCGTCAACCTAGCGACCAAGCCGCTGTTTCGCCGCTACAACACGCCGAAAAAAATGCTCGCGCTCGGTGTCGACGGGTTAATCGAATATATTCGCTCAATCGGCCTGTATCGGACCAAGGCGAAGCACATTATCGAAACCAGCCGACTGCTGATCGAAAATCACGGCGGTGAAGTACCCAACGATCGCGAGAGCTTGGAGAAACTGCCGGGCGTCGGGCGCAAGACCGCGAATGTGGTATTGAATGTCGCCTTCGGCGAACCGACCATGGCGGTCGACACCCACATTTTCCGCGTGTCGAATCGCATCGGCCTCGCGCCGGGGAAAACGCCGCTCGCGGTAGAACTTCAGTTATTGAAACATGTTCCACAAGAATTCATGCACGGCGCCCATCACTGGTTGATTCTGCATGGGCGCTATGTGTGCAAGGCGCGGAAGCCGGAATGCTCGAAGTGCTCGATTGTTGATCTTTGTGACTACAAAAGCAAGGCGATCTAAAGCGGATGTTTAATCCTTCCCGCGCCGAAGCGCGTCAATTCTTCATCGACACGTGGCGTAAGTATTGCAATCAAGAACCATTGAGCGCGATGGAGTCCATGGTGGTCGAAGCGGTGATTGCACATCCCGAATATCATCGCGTGCTGCAATCGGCTGACGAATTTCTCGACAAGGATTTCCCGCCGGAATTCGGCGAGGTAAATCCGTTCCTGCACATGAGCATGCATGTAGCGATCGCCGAACAGCTGGCGATCGATCAACCCTTGGGCATCGCCGCCGCGTTCCAAAAGCTAAAAACAAAACTGGCCTCGGATCACGAGGCCAGGCACAAGATGATGGATTGCTTGGGAGAGATGCTGTGGCAGACTCAGCGCCATGGCAGTCCGCCCGATGCAGCGGCTTATCTAAGCTGCATCGAAAAAGCGAGTACTTAAGCGCTAGTACTTAAGATTTAATCCTTTTTGCGCCGCATAATAGGCCGCCACGTTCTTGATGTCCTCATCGGATAGAGTCGCGGCCATACCCATCATGATAGGATTGGCGCGTTTTCCATTCTTATACTTTTTCAGCGTTGAAATCATGTAGTCGGCGTGTTGTCCGGCGAGTTTAGGGAAGTCCGGTACCGGGCTGTTGCCATCGGGGCCATGACAAGCGGCACAAACTTCCGCCGCTTTTTTCTTTCCGGCGTCGATATCGCCGGCCTGGGCTGCTGTCGCAAGCGACAGCGCCGCAATCGCGATTAATGCTGAAATAGTTTGAGTCATTTTTTATCTCCGCTGCGATTATTTCGCGGGCGTGCTGGCGTAATAAGCCGCCAGATCCGCCATGTCCTGGTCCGATAAGCTGACCGCAATTGCCTGCATCGTGGGATGCTTACGTTCACCGGATTTGTAGGCCTTTAACGCTGCGACGAGGTAAGCTGCGTGCTGTCCGCCAAGCTTAGGCACCTTATACACTTCGGGGAAGGCCGTGCGCCAGCCGGGGATACCGTGGCATCCTGTGCAACTATGATTTTTTATATGTCCCGCAGCGGCATCCCCTTCCGCCCAGGCCGTGGCCGTGATCGTGCCCAACGCAGCAACGGCGAGCCACTTCGCCAGACGCGTGCCCATGAATTGATCCCTTTTCACTCTCGATTCGCTCCCAAAAACATGCTACCCACTGGTTTACTTTGATGATCGCAAAACTGCGTGATTATATCATGGGCCACCGCCACGCCAAGCCCACCGCACACGCTCAAACGCAGGCCTAAAGCCAGTTTTTTCGCCTAAAGAATAAGACCATGCCGATGGCCAACACTACCATTAACGTTACCGTGCCCTGAAAACCATACTTCCATTCCAACTCAGGGAAATCTTTGAAGTTCATGCCGAAAATGCCGGTGATAACGGTCAGCGGCATGAAGATCGCCGAGAAGAGCGCCATCACCTTCATGACGCCGTTGGTGCGATTGCTCATGATAGACAGATACACATCGAGCATGCTCGACAACATGTCGCGGTAGGCTTCGATGCCGTCGATAATCTGAGCGATGTGGTCGTGCAAATCGCGGAAATATATCGAGGTCGTTTCCTTCAATAACGGCGTTTCATCGTGACGCAAGGAGTTGATCAATTCGCGCAATGGCCATACGGCTTTGCGCAGCACGATGATCTCGCGTTTCAGCCGATGAATTTGCTGCAGCGTATCTTGCCTCGGCCGCACCGCGACGATATCTTCGATCTGCTCGATCTTTTCGCCAAGCTTCTCCATGACGGTGAAATAATGGTCGACCACTTCGTCCATGATGGCGTAGAGCAAATAATCGGCGCCCAGCTTGCGGATGCGGCCCTTGGCTTGGCGGATGCGATCGCGCAACGGATCGAGCACATCGCCGGGCTTATCCTGAAACGACAGTACAAATTTTTCTCCGAGCACCAGACTCAGTTGCTCGATCGCGATCTCTTGCTCGGCCTCGTTGTACGACAACATTTTCAGCACCACATACAAATAACGATCGTGGTCTTCAACCTTGGGCCGCTGATCGGTGTTGAGAATGTCTTCCATCACCAGCGGATGCAGATCGTATTGCTTGCCGATTTTTTCCACCACACCGATGTTTTGGATGCCATCGACGTTGATCCACGTTACGGTGTCGGAATCTTTATAGGGCGCGCATTCGTCGGTTTGAATAATCTCGCGTTCGGTTAAATGACCGTCGACGTAATCGAACAGTGTGATCTTGGTTGTGGCATCGGGCTTATCGCCGAGATAAACCAATGAGCCCGGCGGCATGCCGGCTTTTTTGGCACGCCGTTTCATCACGCGTTTGGTCATTGCTGGGAGCGCAGGTTAATTCTAATGGCGCATATTGTAGCAAAGGATTTAAATGCGAGCCCCTGCCAGAAGGCAATCAGGGCGCGGCTCTCCAGGCATACCTTCTCGAGAGCCGCGCTAGTATTGGCTTTCAGGCCAACCGCTAATACATATGTTGGCCGCCGTTGATGGAGATATTCGCGCCGGTAATAAACGCCGCTTCGTCCGAAGCCAAATAAACGATAAGGCCCGCCACCTCCTCGGGCTGGCCCAAACGGCCCACGGGAATTTGCGGCAGGATCTTGCTGTCCAGCACCTCCTTCGGAATCGCCATCACCATTTTGGTGCCGATGTAGCCCGGCGATACGGTGTTCACCGTCACGCCCTTGCGCGCAACCTCTTGCGCTAAGGCCTTGGTGAAACCGTGCATGCCGGCTTTTGCGGCGGAATAATTAGTCTGACCGAACGCGCCTTTTTGACCATTCACCGACGAAATATTGATCACCCGGCCCCAACCCCGCTCGACCATGCCGTCGACCACGGGTTTAGTCATGTTGAATACGCTATTGAGGTTGGTATTGATGACCGCGTCCCAATCGACCTTGGTCATTTTCTTAAACGTCGTGTCTTTGGTGATGCCGGCATTGTTGATCAAGATATCGATATTGCCGACTTCGCTTTGCACCTTGGCCACCATTTTCTGACAGGATTCGAAATCGCCGACGTCGACTTCAAAGGCTTTCAGCTCGTAGCCGTGTTTCGCCATTTCCGCGATCCATTCGGCCGCGCCGCTGCGGTGAGGCGAATGGGTCACCAACACGCGGTAACCTTGATCCGCAAGCTTAGTGCAAATCGATTCGCCTATACCGCCCATACCACCCGTTACCAATGCAATTCTTTGTGCCATTTTTTCCCCCAAGATCGTCAATGAAACTTTTTTGTCATTCCCGCGAAGGCGGGAATGACAGCCAAATATTCCTAGCTAGTCGCAGCGCTCCATCACATATCGCCCCGGCGCTGCTTCGATAGTTTTGTATTTCGTGTTGCCTAATTTCGCCCGTGCCGGAACGCTGCGTCCTGCTTGCTTCTTCAGCCACTCGGCCCAGTGATTCCACCAACTGCCGTCGACCGACTTCGCCGATTCAAACCACGCATCGTTGCCTTTACCGACCTTGCCCTCGATCCAATAATTGCGCTTGTTCTTCGACGCCGGGTTCATCGATCCGGCGATATGTCCGCTCGCGCCCAACACCAATTCAAGCTTCCCGCCCAAATGCTGAACCCCGGTAAAACTGCTGGTCCACGGAACGATATGATCCTCTTTCGCCGCGAACACGTAGGTTGGCATCGCGATGTTGCCGATATCGATTTTCTCACCGCACATGGTGAGTTTGTTCTTCTCAACTAATTGGTTGTCCCAATAGAAATGTCGCAGATAATAGGCGTACATGGGGCCGGGCAAATTCGTCCCGTCGCTGTTCCAATATAAAAGGTTAAAAGCTTCCGGCGTTTTGCCCTTGAGATAGTTGTTGACCACGTATTGCCAAATCAAATCGTTGGCGCGCAGGCTGGAAAACGCCAACGCCAGTTCTTTCCCCGATACCAAACCGCCATTGGCGAGTTGTTGCTCACGCTGACGCACCATGTTTTCGTCGATATACGCGCCGATGTCGCCGACATCGGTGAATTCCAGCAACGCTGTCATGAGCGTCAAGCTGGCGACGGACTTATCGCCCCGGGCGGCGAGTACGGCCAACGCCGCGGTCACCAAAGTGCCGCCGACACAAAAGCCAAGCAGATTGATTTGATCGGTCCCGGCTACGTCGCGCGTCACCTCGACGGCCTTGATGATGCCCAACTCAAGATAATCATCCCAGGTGAGGTGCTGTTGCTCTTCCTTGACGTTGCGCCAAGACACCAAGAATACCGTATGCCCTTTATCGAGGGCGAAGCGCACGAATGAATTTTCCGGCTCCAGATCCATTAGATAAAACTTGTTGATACAAGGCGGCACCAACAGTAACGGCAATTCGTGCACCGTCTTGGTGGTCGGCGCGTATTGGATCAACTGAATTAATTCGTTCTCGAACACTATCGATCCCGCCGTGGTGGCGATGTTCTGGCCGACCGCGAATTTCGATTCGTCGGTCATGGATATACGGCCCTTCTCGATGTCTTCCATCAAGTTTTTAAGGCCCTTTGCCAGGCTCTCGCCTTTGCTATCCATGGCGAGCTTTAATACTTCCGGATTGGTCGCAAGAAAATTCGACGG
Source organism: uncultured Pseudomonadota bacterium (assembly GCA_963714525.1). Lineage (GTDB taxonomy): Bacteria > Pseudomonadota > Gammaproteobacteria > Burkholderiales > JALYOK01 > JALYOK01. Next base: position 350,011 of record CAVQPB010000027.1, on the reverse strand, counting down.
CGACATCGCGTCGACATACTGGCGCGCGAAGAACAGCATCTTGCGTCTGGTTTGCGGATCGAGGTCGGCTTTTTCCACCGCGCCGATCAGCCAATCGGATGCAAGCAAATACGATTGTTTGATGTAATCGAACAGGGGCACGTCGGACCATTCTGCGCCGCTGAATCGGCGATCGCCCTTCGGCGCCGGATCCGCTTTCTTCCCACCCGCGCTTTGGTTAAGGTAATTTTCCCAAAGCTTCATCTGGCCCGCATAATAATTTTGTTGTAGCTCCGCCCAAGCACCGGAATTGTGCGACCACGCGCCGACGAATTTTTGATAGGCGTCGTTGAAGCCGCTCGCGGGCTCGACGGAATCGTTGACTTTCGCTTGCCAATTGCCTAACAGAGACTTGTTGACGTCGGCAATCTGTTTAAACAGTGTATCGAACTGCGGTGGCGCAGACCGTGTCTTCATCATCGATGTCCTAAAAATGGGATTATGTTATGAGCAAACACTTTTCTACATTTTCGCCACATTATAGCGCCGAGCGACCGTGTTCTGAGTAGCGGTATTTGAAGTGTTTTTATCTTGCGATAATGCAATTGTTGCACTGCAACATAACGCTTGTCAAGACGTATTATTTGCAACAGGTTCGGTATATTTGCAGCGTTATGCAGCGCAGTGCAACAAACAGCAATACTCGGCTCAGTAATGGCTCGCGCGCTCACGCTACCGCGAATTGCGCGGAAACACGATTTGATCGCTGCGCTCAGCGTTCGATGAAACTTCACGACATAGCCGCAGGAAAGCGTCGATGCCCGGCGTACGGTATTTCTGCCGGTGCAGAAGAAAATGAAACTTGCGGCTAAGGTCGATTTCCTTCAGCTTCAATTCGACCAGGCTGCCGCGACGAAACGATTCCTTCAACGCCAGTCGCGACACGCAGCCCAAGCCGAGCCCGGCTTGTACCGCGTGCATGATGGCTTCGGTATGCTCGAGCTCCAAGCGTATTTTCCATTGCGGCTGCCAACGCTTCATGGCGCGATCCAAAGTTTGCCGGGTGCCGGAACCGGGTTCGCGCACGATCCACCATTCTTGAAGGACGCGCTCGATGGTCACCTGTCGCCGTTTTGCGAGCGGGTGATCCGGCGCGCAGAAGACGGCGAGTTCATCGGCAACCCAATCGGTCATTTCCAATTCGGCATCGTCGCATTCGCCTTCGATCAGCCCAAGATCCAGTTCGAAATCCTTCACCCGCTCGGCGATCCGGCTGGTGTTATCGACTTCCAGCGTCACCCGGCTGCCGGGGTGGCGGTCCATGAATTCGCCCAACAGCAACGTGCCGAGATAATTGCCTATGGTCAAGGTCGCACCCACTTGCAGCGAGCCGAAAACCGTACCCCCGGCGAGGATGGCTTCGACCTCGCCGGCACGATCGAGCAGCTCGCGCGCTTTGGGTAACAGCAAGCGCCCGGTCTCGTTTAAACGCAGCCGTTTGCCGTTGCGGTCGAACAATTGGCAATCAAACTGGCGTTCCAGTTCCGACAACGACGTGCTCGCCGCCGACTGCGACATGGATAGCCGCTCGGCCGCCTCGGATACGGTGCCGGCTTGGCCGATGGCCGCGAAAACCTCGAGTTGGCGTAAGGAATAGCGCATTTCTATATTTGTAAAATAGATAACAAGTATCTAAATTACCCTATTTTCCGAATTAATTCACTTCGTTATAATTCGGATCACTTAGCAATCAGCGAAATTTAAGATCATGACAACTGTCGGCATCGAGCGCGTCCTAAATGTTCATCATTGGAACGAAACGCTGTTCAGCTTCAAAACCACCCGCGACCAGGGTTTGCGTTTTGAGAACGGCCACTTCGTCATGATCGGCCTGCAGGTCGAAGGCAAGCCGCTGATGCGCGCCTACAGCATCGCCAGCCCGAACTACGACGAACACCTGGAATTCCTCAGCATCAAAGTGGAAGACGGCCCCCTCACCTCGCGCCTGAAAAACCTAAAAGCCGGCGACGAAATCCTGGTGAGCCGCAAGCCCGTCGGCACCTTGGTGCTGCACGACCTCAAGCCCGGCAAAAATCTTTATCTCTTCGCCACCGGCACCGGCCTCGCGCCGTTCATGAGCGTGATCCGCGACCCCGAGACTTATGAGCGGTTCGAAAAAGTGATCCTGATCCATGGCGTGCGAGTGGTGAGTGAATTGGCCTACGCCGAATACATTACCCAAGAATTGCCGGACAACGAATACTTCGGCGAAGAAGTCCGCCATAAGTTAATTTATTATCCAACCGTGACCCGCGAACCCTACCAAAATCGCGGCCGCCTCACGGATCTCATCGACAGCGGCACACTGTTCGAAGACATTGGCATGCCGCCGCTCGATCCCGCGCGCGACCGCGCCATGATCTGCGGTGGTCCGAGTATGCTGAAAGACACTGCCGCGCTTCTCGATGCGCGAGGCTTCAAGATTTCACCGCATATCGGCATGCCTGGGGATTACGTGATTGAGCGGGCGTTTGTAGAAAAATAAGCAGAAAATCGAACGAGCTACTTGAATTTAAGGTGATCCCTTAGCGATCGCCGAAATTGCCTAAAGCTGGCTTTAAGACCTGATTGCGCATTGATCCTACTCAAATAAAGTTGTGGGTGAACGATGCTTAGCGGCATCGGCGGTGTTGCGCTAGGCGGATTATCTATTGGAACATCACCTAATTTTTGCCGTTTGGAAAAAAACAAAACGTTTTGGCGGTACCACACAGGAATCGCCTCATCATTCCAAATCTTGGGGCGAATAAAATCGCTAACAACGTAACCTTGAGCGGAGAATAACTCGACCCAGTAATCTTGCCATTGTTCATTTACATGATTTGAACCTCCCTGAAATGGGATTGCTGCCGAAAAAAGCACATGGTCAGATAGCGCGGCGAGGGAAGAAACGAATTCTTCTGCTCGCTCAGGCGCCAAGTGTTCGGCAACCTCAAGTGAAATGGCAAGATCAAATCGTCGAGGTAAGGTCAGTTTCGATCCGCTTAGGTCCATCTGCGTAAAGCACGTCTTCGGAATGACGAGAAGGTCCTGCTCAACCCATTCACCGTCGATGCCTTGCACATACTCCACGCCCTTCTCGCGCAACACGGACAACCAGGTGCCAACGCCACAGCCTACATCGACCGCAGAGTTAATTTTACCGATACATTCCAACAGTATTGAAATAATTGTGTTTGCCGAGTACACAGTTTTCTGGTTTCGAGTAAGGTAAAAATCCTGCGGATAGGCGCTCATGAGTATTTCTAAAATGGTAACTATGTGATGGTAGCATTGGTGGCGTTTAAGTTGAAAATTGCGCACTTGACATTTAGATCTCAGCCAAACTACCCTCACTGAAACATTCGCATACCCAACGCGCAAATTCAACTCGAGGAGAAGCCTGCTGTGTCCGATTTCACCGAGAACAATCTTACCGACGCCGTACTGGCACGCCTCGATGGCGCGTCGAATCCGCGCTTCAAACAAATCATGTCCAGCCTGATCCGTCACGCACACGACTTCGTGCGCGATGTGGAATTAACGGAGGCCGAGTGGTTCGAGGCCATTAAGTTCCTGACGGCGACGGGCCAAAAGTGCGACGATAAGCGCCAGGAATTTATTCTGTTATCCGATACCCTCGGTGTGTCGATGCTGGTGGATGCTATCAATCACCGCAAACCCGGCGGCGCGACGGAATCTACAGTATTCGGTCCGTTCTATGTGAACGGCAGCCCCAGTTTGCCCAAGTGGGCAAACATCGCCGACGGTGTGAAAGGCGAACCGACCTATATGTCCGGCACGGTAAAAACCATCGAGGGCAAGCCGCTTGCCGGCGCGCAATTGGATTTGTGGCAAACCGACGGCGAAGGTTTTTACGACGTGCAGTTGCCCGATTTAAAAGGCATGCAGGCGCGAGGCAAGATCACGACCGATGCCGAAGGCCACTACGGGTTTCGCACCGTCAAACCGGTGAGCTATCCCATCCCCACCGACGGCCCCGTCGGTAAAATGTTGACCGGCATGGGACGCCATCCCTATCGTCCCGCGCACATTCACGCTATCGTTTCCGCACCTGGTTTTGAATCGGTGACGACGCACGTGTTCGTGAAAGGCGACGCCTATTTGCAATCCGACGCAGTGTTCGGTGTGAAAAATTCCTTGATCACGGAATTTGTAAAGCGCGAAGGAACAGCGCCTGACGGCGCAAAACTAAGTATGCCGTTTTGGGAAACTCATTACGATTTCGTTTTAGCGAGTTCGAAGTAAGAAAACCGTCCCAGCACAAGTCTGTCATTCCCGCGCAGGCGGGAATCCATAGGACGGTTCAAAAATAAATGCCACATGGATTCCCGCCTGCGCGGGAATGACAGTGCATGGAGGTAGTGGTTTTTCAGGAAGTCGTGTAGTTCAATATTCATAACAAGGAGGAGAAAACAATGCTAAGCAAAACTAGAATGCTCATCGCATCAACGATACTAAGTGTCTCAACCCTGGCTTCAGCCGAAGGCCTACCCGGCATGCGCGGCGCTGATCACATCGGCATCACCGTACCTAACTTGAAAGAAGCGGTTGATTTCCTGGTCAATGTGATCGGCTGCGACGCCTATTACAAACTGGGGCCGTTCAAGGCGGACAACGATTGGATGGAGGTGCATCTCAACGTCAATCCGCGCGCGGAAATTCCGACTATGCAATTGGTGCGCTGTGGTCATGGCACCAACTTCGAGGTGTTCCAATGGAGTTCGCCGGATCAAAAAACCACGCCGCCGCGCAACAGCGACGCGGGTGGTCATCACGTCGCGTTTTACGTCGACGACATGGCGGCGGCTGTCGCTCATCTTAAAAAACACAACGTGAAAATGTTCGGCGAGCCGACCGTGATGAAAGAAGGCCCGAGCGCCGGGGAAGCGTGGATGTATTTCCTCGCGCCTTGGGGCGTGCAGATGGAACTCGTCACCTACAAAAACAAAGCCTATGAAAAGGACTTCAAAGGCCGGCTGTGGAACCCTACAGCGCCGGGCCAATATTCTTGTCATTCTGAGGAGCAACGCGACGAAGAATCTGCTTTGCGGCAGTGAATGATATGCAAAGGAAAGCAGATCCTTCGCGATGCTCAGGATGACATGTCTGTCGCGAGCCAATCCTTGCATTGATAGAGCCATCGTCGCCATCGCTCGTGGCGGCGGCTTTATTCGTACCACCCGTGTTCGGCCACGCTGAACTTGGCTACAACCTGCGTGCCGCCCATTTCGAATACACACCGGCGGGCATGATGGCTTATATGCGCTTTTCCATGGCGCTTTTCGTCGCCAACAAACTCGGGCACGAAAAATAGCGATGGCACGTATGTTCCCGCCCCTTATACCTACAACCGCATAGAAAGCGGCCGCGTGTTTCATTATCTCGATGTCCAAGCAGTCAAGCGCGATGCGATGGGACTCGGCAAATTCGCCATCAGAAGGCCATGATATTTTCCATCGCGGACAAACCGATCACGCCCGAACTTATCAATGTAAGCAGTTCACGCCAAAGGCGCGGTGCCACCCTTTCGCGAAACTGGAAGACGCGAAAACTGCCTGCAAAGGGCTGCCGTATGCCTCGGGACGCGAAACTGAAACAGATAGCGGTTATGTGCTGGTCGACGTGACCTTGCTCTATCCGCAAATCTCGGTGACTGACGAATTCCAAATCAGAAGTTCCCTCATCCCCGGCGAACTCGGTGAACCCGCTACCAAGAATTTGTTCTGGGATCACCGCGGCGCCGATCAACAGACGCCTTACGGCGTCGAGGGATTAATCGACACGCCCATCCTAATAAGCCCGCCGAAATAGCATTTCACACCTTGCCAGGAGCCGCATGGATATTGGCTCCTAAGGCATGCCATGCCACGAGGCAAGCTGGGCGTGACTTCTGGCAACGCGAGCTTGCTTCGTCGCATCAAGCGCTCCATGCAACGAAATGACACGAGTTTGCCGTTTGCGGTGTTTTCTCGTATCCTCGTTGAAACTTCACCCGAGCCGCAACGATGGATCTCAATTACTCCCCCGAAGAAAACGCCTTCCGACAAGAAGTCCGCGCTTTCCTGCACGAATCCCTGCCCGGTAACCTACGCCGCAAGGTGTTGGCAGGCATACATCACGACCGCGACGAGCAAGTCGCGTGGCAAAAAACCTTGTACAAAAAAGGCTGGTTTGTGCCCCACTGGCCGAAGGAATACGGCGGCACCGGCTGGAACGCGGTGCAGCGCTACATTTTCGAAGAGGAATACGACGACGCCGGCGCGCCGCGCGTGATTCCGTTCGGCCCGATGATGTGCGCGCCGGTGATCATGGCCTTCGGCGACAACTGGCATAAACAACGTTTCTTGCCGAAGATGTTGAACAGCGACGAAATGTGGTGCCAAGGTTATTCCGAGCCCGGCTCCGGCTCGGATCTCGCCTCGCTCAAAACCAAGGCCGAGCGACAAGGCGACCACTACATCGTCAACGGTCAAAAAACTTGGACCACCCTCGCCCATTGGGCGGACTGGATATTTTGCCTGGTGCGCACGTCGAGCGAAGGTAAACCACAGGAAGGTATTTCGTTTTTGCTGATCGACATGAAATCTCCGGGCGTGGAAGTGCGTCCCATTCGGCTCATGGATGGCGCCCACGAAGTCAACGAAGTGTGGTTCGAAAATGTAAAAGTGCCCGCGGAAAATTTAGTCGGCCAGGAAAACAAAGGTTGGACCTATGCCAAATTCTTGCTCGGCCACGAGCGCAGCGGCATCGCCGCCGTGGGCCGCTCGAAACGCGAGCTTGCCTTCGTCAAAGAAGTCGCGCGCAAGGAGCAGCTCGACGGCAAACCACTAATCGACAATTCCCGCTTCCGTGACAAAGTCGCGCAGTTGGAAATCGATCTCATGGCTCTGGAAGTTACCAGCCTGAGAGTGCTCTCCGCCGAAAGCCGCGGTAAAGCGCCGGGGCCGGAAGTATCGTTCCTAAAAATCAAAGGCACGGAAATCCAGCAGGCTTTGACCGAATTACAGATGGAAGCGCTCGGACCCTACGCATTGCCGTTCTTCCCCGATTTTGTCAACGGTGTACGGGACGCGAATATCGTCGGGCCGGACTACGGCCCGCCGTTTACGCCGCGCTACATGAACTACCGCAAAACCAGCATTTACGGCGGCTCCAACGAAATACAGCGCAACATCGTCGCGCAACATATTTTGGGGCTGTGAGGCAAATATGGATTTCAATTTTTCTTCCGAACAAGAGCAACTGCGCGACACGGTCAATCGTTTGATCGAACGCGAATACGAATTCAACAAGCAACGCCACGCGATTATTAATTCGCCGGAGGGTTACAGTCCCAAGGTTTGGAGCAGCATGGCGGAAATCGGTATGTTGGGCATCGGCATCGCGGAAGCTCATGGCGGCTTCAGTGGCAACGCTATCGACACCATGATCGTGATGGAAGCCCTTGGCCGCGGCCTGGTGGTCGAGCCTTATTTAGCGACGGTGGTGATGGGCGCTAATTTAATTCAGTTCGCCGGATCGGACGCGCAGAAAAACTACATTGCTGCCGCAAATCGTCGAAGGCAAACTCAAGTTAGCCTTTGCCCATAGCGAGGCCGGGGCGCGCTATGACTTAAAGCGAATCGTAACGGTCGCGCGCAAAGACGGCAACGGTTATTTTTTGAACGGCGAAAAAATCGTCGTACTCCACGGCAATATCGCCGACAAGATTATCGTCTCCGCCGCCACCGCCGGCACGCTTAACGACGGCCAAGGAATGGCGTTGTTTTTAGTCGATAGCAAAACGCGCCGGCCTGAAAATTACCGGCTATCGCACCATCGATAACCAGCGCGCGGCGAACTTGCATTTCGACAACGTCCGCGTCGGCGCCGATGATAAATTGGGTGGCGGCGACGACAATCTAGCCGTGGTAGAACAAGTCATGGACATCGCCACCGCAGCCTTGGTCGCGGAGTCGGTCGGCGCCATGGAAGCGCTGCAAAAAGCGACGCTGGAATATTTAAAAACCCGGCGTCAGTTCGGTGTGCCGATCGGCAAATTTCAAGCCCTGCAACACCGCATGGTCGATATGCTGATGTATCTGGAACAATCGCGCTCCATGGCCTACTTGGCGGCGGTGAAAGTTCAGTCCAGCGATGTCGCCGAGCGGCAACGCGTCGTGTCAGCGGCGAAAAATGCGGTCGGCCGCTACGGACGGCTGATCGCCCAGGACGCGATCCAAATGCACGGCGGCATGGGCATCACCGACGAATTGTCCGCCAGCCACTATTTCCGCCGCTTGACCGCAATCGATGCAACGCTTGGGCGATGCGGACCATCATCTGTCGCGATTCGCGGCCAGTCCTACGTTTTAGTGAACGAGGTTCGATTTGGCGTTCAAATATTATTGGGAAGATTTCAAAGTCGGCGAGCGCATCGGTGTTGGGCAGCAAAACCTTCACCGAAGATGAAATCATCGGCTTTGCGAAACAGTTCGATCCGCAAGTATTCCACGTCGATAAAGAGCTCGCGAAACAATCCTATTTTGGCGGCATTATCGCCAGCGGCTGGCATACCTGCGCTATCGCGATGCGCTTGATGTGCGACTGCGTATTTGAACGAGTCCGCCAGCATCGGCTCACCGGGTGTCGATAACATCCGCTGGTACAAACCCGTGCGGCCGGGCGACATGTTAAGAATTCGAGCGCATTGTTTTGGAATCCCGCGCTTCCGTCGAGCAAATCCGATATCGGCATCGTCAAATCACGCTGGGAAGCCTGTAACCAACACAACGAAATGGTAATGTCCATGGAAGGCATCAGCATGTTCAAGCGCCGCGAGGCGGCGCGAGCGTGAGCCATCCCGCCGAGTTCGCGCGAGCCGCCACTGTCTCTGGGCGGCGTCAGTAACAAAGTCCACGTTTTATTACGCAAAGAGGATTTCGATCCAGCGCGGCTGACGGCCAATGTCGTGGTCGTGCTGGATATATTGTTCGCGACTACGACCATCGTGACGGCGCTGGCGAACGGCGCCAGCGAAGTGATCCCGGCGACCGACGAACACGACGCACGCGCCAAAGCAAAACACTTTCCACCCGAATCGGTGGTTCTCTCCGGCGAAAGGATGATCCACGCCATCGAGGGTTTTGTTTCGCCGTTGCCGCTGGCGCTGACGGAAATCGGCGTCAATGGCAAGCGTCTGATTTATTCCACCACCAATGGCACCGTCGCCCTGCGCCAAGCGGCAGCCAGCGCCCCACGTCTATGCCGGTTGTTTGCTGAACGGCGCAGCGACGGTTGCGCATATTCGCCAGCATCATGCCGATGAATCGGTATTGGTGGTTTGCAGCGGCTCGGCCGGCGGCATGAACTTGGAGGATTTTTATGGCGCAGGCTATATCGTCGATCAACTCCTCACCGGACTCGACCCCGATCGCGATCTGACCGACGCCGCACAATCGGCGCTCGGCTTTATCGCAGCCATGACGCGTACGATTGCCTCATCAGCTCCCGCGTCGGCCGCATCATGGAGCGTTCCGGCGTTGAGCGACGAAGTGCGTTATGCAGCGCAGCGCGGCGTGCTCGATCTCGTGACAAAACTAAAAGATGGCGCCGTTCGTGTCGTTTGAACAAGTAGCATCGTTATGCCGAAGTAAACGGCCAGACCTTGCACTACGTCACGGCCGGCAAGGGCAAGCTGATGTTATTCGTCCACGGCTTCCCGGAATTTTGGTACGAATGGCATAATCAACTCGACGAATTCGGCAAAGATCATCAAGCCGTCGCCCTCGATATGCGCGGCTATAACCTGTCGTCCAAGCCCACCGATGTCGCCGCCTATCGCGCCAAACACCTGATCGAAGATTTACGCGCGCTGATCGAGCATTTGGGCCACAAGAAATGCATCGTGGTCGCCCACGACTGGGGTGGCGCGGCGGCGTGGACGTTCGCGGCGAATTATCCCGACTACGTCGAGAAACTCGTCATCATCAACGCGCCGCACACGGCGACGTTCGCGCGCGAGCTGACGTCACAATCCCGCGCAACAAGCGGCGAGCCAATACATGTTGTTGTTCCGCATGGACAAGGCCGAACGCGTTATGACCGAGAACAATTACGCACGTCTGGTCGGGATGTTGAAGAGCGCCGGCTCGAGCGGCGCGTGGCTTACCGATGATGTTCAAGCCCGCTATATCGAAGCGTGGTCGCAACCGGGCGCCGTGACGGGCGGGCTCAACTATTATCGCTCCTCACCGCTCTACCCGCCGACGGCGGAAGACCCCGGCGCAAGCGCCATACAAATCGATCCCGAGCGCGTGATGGTTCGTGTGCCGACGTTGGTAATCTGGGGTGAAGCCGATACCGCCCTGCTGCCGAGCTTGCTCGATGGATTGGAGCAATATGTTACCGATTTAACCATCAAACGAATCGCGAACGGCTCCCATTGGGTGATTCATGAACAGCCCGAGGTGGTGAACCAGTATATTCGCGCTTTCATATAGAATGCAACGCGAAGAGAGATATCCTCCCCTTCAAGGGGAGAAGTGGGAATTCGGACAACACTGTTGTCCGCCACTGAGCGCAAGCGCCTCAGGCGCGTAGCAGTGGGACTAAGGTGGGGATGGGTCTCGGCGGATGACGCAGTAAACCCATCCCCATCCCAACCTTCCCCTTGAAGGGGAAGGAGTTACAAAATAACAGTAGGGTAGGAGGAATTACCGTTGAATGTGAGTTCGGCAGCGCCGCTCTTAAGCTTGCGCGATATATCGGTGCGTTTCGGCGGTATCGTCGCGCTTGACCGCGTGAGTTTTGACGTTGAGCGAGGCACCATCGTCGGCCTCATCGGGCCGAATGGCGCGGGCAAGACCACCTTGTTTAACTGCCTGTCGCGCCTCTATCACTACGATAGCGGCGAAATTACTTTCGAAGGTCGCTCGCTGGCGGCGGTGCCGCGCCACGGTATCGCGGCGCTCGGTATCGGCCGTACTTTTCAGAATCTGGCGTTGTTTCGCAATCTCACGGTTATGCAAAACGTGTTACTCGGCGGCCACTCGCAAACCAGTGGCGGTTTCTTCGTCAATGCCTTGCGCTTTCCCACCGTCGCGCGCCAGGAAGCGAGCCTGCGCGAGCAAGCGGAAAGCTTGATCGATACGCTTGACTTGCGCTCTGTGGCCGAAGTTCGCGTCTCCGATCTATCGTTCGGCACACAAAAGCGCGTCGAGCTCGCGCGCGCGCTCGCGACTAAACCCAAACTGCTATTACTTGACGAGCCTGCCGGCGGCCTTAACCATTCCGAAGTCGACGATCTCAAATCGCTGATTCAAGATTTGCGCGATCGGTTTGGTCTGACGGTGTTGCTAGTCGAACATCATATGAACTTGGTGATGAACGTATCGGATAAAGTCGTCGCCATCGATTTCGGACGCAAAATCGCCGATGGTTCTCCGCAAGCCATACAGAATCATCCCGACGTCATCAAAGCCTATCTGGGCGTCGCCGCATGAGCGCGATCCTCGCCGCGAGAAATCTCGATGCGTCCTATGGTGCGACCCAGGTACTATTCGGTGTCAGCTTCGCAGTCGAGCAGGGCGGCATCACCACTATCCTCGGCGCAAATGGCGCGGGCAAGACCACGTTGCTGCGCGCCATTTCCGGCATGGTCAACACCCGCGGTGAGATCACGTTTCTTGAGCAGCGCATTGAAACTAAAGCGACGGAGGATATCGTGCGCATGGGTCTCGGCCATGTTCCCGATGGGCGCGGCACTTTCATGCACCTTACTACGGAAGAAAACTTGCGGCTCGGCGCCTACACTCGCCGTGACAAAGCGGAAACGGTAAAAGACTTCGAACGGGTATACGGCTATTTTCCACGCTTAAAGGAACGCCGCGAGCAACAGGCAGGCACGCTCTCCGGTGGCGAACAGCAGATGCTCGCCATCGGCCGCGCGCTAATGTTGAAGCCCAAGCTGCTCGTGCTGGATGAACCCTCTTTTGGCCTGGCGCCGGTGATCGTGCAGGAAATTTTTCGCATCATGGCCGCGATCAACAAACAGGACGGCGTGAGCATTTTGCTGGTGGAACAGAATGCGTCGCTGGCACTCAACTTGGCGGATCACGCGTGTCTGCTGGAAACGGGGCGCGTGGTCATCTCTGGCCTGGCGAAGGACATTGCTGGGGACGAAGCGGTGAGGAAGGCGTACCTTGGTTATTAATCTAAACACACCTCAAGCTCAATCCCCTCGCCCCTCCGGGGAGGGGATAACACATGTGCAATTTGCGGCCTTTTTTCTTATCCGGCCAAGATCCCAATGGATTCTGCCTTGCGGTGATGTATGCCCTGGAAGCCGCTCTGGTATTGCCTGTGCGGGCATCGTACAAATAAAATAATATGGAAACCTTCCTACACCAAATCCTTTCCGGCCTCGCCACCGGCGGCGTTTACGCCAGTCTCGCACTGTCGCTGGTGATGATCCATCAAGCGACCCACCATATCAACTTTGCCCAGGGCGAGATGGCGATGTTCTCGACTTATCTTGCGCTGACCATGATCAACGCCGGGTTGCCTTATTGGATTGCGTTCGTTGCGACCATTATTATTTCGTTCATCGCTGGCATTTTGATCGAGCGCATCGTCATTCGCCCGGTAGAGAAAGGTGCGGTGCTGACCGTCATCATTGTGTTCATCGGTTTGCTACTGATCCTCAACGGACTCGCCGGTTGGATTTACACCTATACCAATCAACCGTTTCCTTCGCCTTTTCCTCCGCGTTCGTATGGTTATCTTTCCGGACACGAGTTGGGTGCGATCGTCGTGACCGTGATCGTGTTGTTGCTCATTTATCTCTTCTTTCGTTTCACGCCGCTGGGCTTGGCCATGCGTGCCGCCGCGCAGAATCCGGTGTCGAGCCGGCTGGTCGGCATTCGCGTCGGCTGGATGCTGGCGCTTGGCTGGGGCCTCGCCGCGGCGATCGGCGCCGTCGCCGGCATGATGGTGGCGCACATCGTGTTCCTCGATCCGAACATGATGGCGGGCGTATTGCTTTATGCCTTCGCCGCGGCGTTGCTCGGCGGCATCGACAACCCTTGGGGCGCCATCGTCGGTGGATTCATCGTCGGCGTGGTGGAAAATCTGGCGGGACAATATATCTTCGGTACCGAACTCAAACTCACTGTCGCGCTGATTTTGATCGTCGGCGTATTGCTGTTTAAACCGAATGGCCTGTTTGGTCGCGTGCTGGTGACAAGGGTTTAGCTCATGCTTGAGGTGAAATCGATACTTAAACCAACCGGCGTCATGCCGCAAAAAACGTCGTTCGCCTGGCCGCTTGTCGTCATCGCTATTGCTTGTGCGGTGCCGTTTTTCGTCAGCGACTACCGCACCTTGCAGCTCACGCAAATGCTGGTCTACGCCATCGCTATCCTCGGCTTGAACATGCTGACCGGCTACAACGGCCAAATCTCCCTCGGCCACGGCGCGTTCTACGCCATCGGCGCCTACACTACCGCCGTGCTGATGGATAAATTCGGCGTGCCCTATTGGGCTACGCTACCGGTCGCCGGCGTGCTGTGCTTGGGATTCGGCTTTTTGTTCGGCTTGCCGGCCTTGCGGTTGGAAGGTCATTATCTGGCCCTCGCGACATTTGCGTTGGCCGTATCGGTACCGCAATTGCTTAAATACAAGCGCATCGAACATTGGACCGGCGGTGTACAGGGCATCAATATCCTCAAACCCGAAGCGCCGTTTACTTTTTTCGGGAATGAGATCAGCGCCGATCGATGGCTTTATTTTTTCACTTTGTTCGTTGCGATTATCTTGTTCATCATTGCCTACAACATTTTGCGCGGCCGCATCGGCCGCGCGCTGGTGGCGATCCGCGATCAACCTATCGCCGCCGAGGCGATGGGAATCAACAACGCAATGTACAAATCCATCACCTTCGGGGTATCCGCGATGTATACCGGCATCGCGGGCGCGCTCGGTGCCATCGTCGTGCAATTCGTCGCGCCCGATAGCTTCGCGCCGCTGCTGTCGATCTTGTTCTTAGTGGGGGTCGTGATAGGTGGGCTGGCGACCTTGTCCGGCGCGATCTACGGTGCGGCGTTCGTTCAATTTGCGCCGAACATCGCCGAAAGCATCGGCGGCGTTCCACCGCAAATCGTGTTCGGGCTATTCCTGCTCGCCTTCATGTATATTATGCCCATGGGCATCGCGTGGTTTATCAGCGGTGTGAAGAAAAAACTTGCCGGACGTCGGCCCAATCCGGCGAGCTAGCGTTAAACAGAACGCATGATTTTGCTATGCGCCGTCAATTATTAGAGGAGCAGTTATGTTACGAAATCGTCTATCGGCTATATTCGCTGGCCTTATCGCTTTGGCGCTTACCGGATTAGCCTTTGCGCAAAACAAATACGACACCGGCGCCACGGACAAAGAAATCAAGATCGGCCAAACCATGCCCTACAGCGGCCCGGCATCAGCTTATGGCACCATCGGTAAAACCGAGCAGGCCTATATGAAAATGATCAACGAGCAAGGCGGCATCAACGGCCGCAAGATCAATTTGATCAGCCTCGACGACGGCTACTCGCCGCCACGCGCTGTCGAGCAAGTGCGTAAACTGGTCGAGCAGGAGAAAGTATTGTTCCTCTGGCAACCCCTAGGCACGCCGTCCAATTCCGCGATTCACAAATACGTAAACCAGAAAAAAATTCCGCATCTTTTCCTCGCCACGGGCGCGACCAAATGGGGCGATCCAAAGAATTTCCCTTGGACCATGGGCGGTCAGCCGGCCTATCAAACCGAAGGGCAAATCTACGCCCGCTATCTGCTGAAAATCAAACCTGACGCCAAGGTCGCCGTGCTCTACCAAAACGACGACTACGGCAAGGATTATCTCAAAGGGCCTGAAGGACGGCCTCGGTGACAAGGCGGCGAAAATGATCGTGGGTGAAGTCTCCTATGAAGTCACGGACCCCACGGTCGATTCCCAAGTGGTGACGCTAAAAGGCACCGGCGCCGACACCCTGTTCCACTTCTCCACACCGAAGTTCGCCGCGCAATCCATACGCAAAGTCTATGACATCGGTTGGAAGCCGTTGCAGTTTATCAACAACGTTGCGGCGCAAGTCCAGTCGGTGTTGATACCGGCGGGGCTGGAAAAATCCATCGGTCTCATCACCGCGAGCTACATCAAAGACATCAACGATCCACAGTGGGTCGATTCCAAAGACATCAAAGACTATTTTGCCTTTATGAAGAAATACTATCCCGACGGCGATGCCAAGGAATACAGCAACGCCTATGGCTACATGCAGTCCAGCTTGTTGCTGCACGTACTCAAACAATGTGGAAACGATTTAACCCGCGAAAACATCATGCGTCAGGCGGCGAATCTCAAGAATGTGGAACTGCCATTGCTATTGCCGGGCGTCAAAATCAACACCAGCCCGACGGATTTTTTTCCGATCGAACAGCAAATGATGGCGAAGTTCGATGGTAAGGAATGGAAGAATTTCGGCGAGTTACTCGATAAGTAATAGTTAAAGAGAGATCGATGTCGACCAGACGGCTTAAGTTTTGGGGCTGGGGTTTCGAGGATACCCTGCTGCAAGCCAATGAAATAGCGCTTCTCGAGGCCAACTATGCCAAGCACCTTGGTATGAGCGGCTTCCAGGCCACCCCTGCCCCGAAGGCTGAAGAAATCTCGCTGCGCAAGCCGCGCCTCGAGATTCCTGTGAGCTTGGCGAATGTTTGTACGACGGATCATTACGAGCGCTTGCTGCATAGTTATGGCAAGTCGTTCTTCGATAGCGCCCGCGCCTTCGCGCGCGAATTTCCAAATCCGCCCGACGTCATCGCGCTGCCGCGCAACGAGCAGGATATCGTCGACGTGCTCGACTGGTGCGGCCGCGAAAACGCGGTGGCCATTCCGTTTGGCGGCGGATCGAGTGTGGTCGGTGGTATCGAACCGCCCTCCGGAAAATACGCCGATCGCCCGGTCGTGACTATCGATCTGCGTAACCTGAATCAAGTCCTCGAAGTAGACGAAACCTCGCAATGCGCGCGCATCCAAGGCGGCACTTTCGGCCCGGCGCTGGAAGCGGTGCTCAAGACCCATGGATTGACCTTGCGCCATCTACCGCAATCGTTCGAGTTCTCCACCCTCGGCGGCTGGATTGTGACGCGCGGCGGTGGCCATTACGCGACGCTCTACACCCACATCGACGACCTCGTGGAAAGCGTGCGCGCAGTCACGCCGGCTGGCGTGATGGAATCGCGGCGGTTGCCCGGTTCCGGCGCGGGGCCGAGTCCCGATCGCATGTTGATCGGCTCCGAAGGCACGCTCGGCATCGTCACGGAAGCGTGGATGCGCTTGCGCCAACGGCCGACGTTTCGCACCAACACGTCGGTGCGCTTCAAAGATTTTTATAAAGCCGCCGACTGCGTGCGCGCCATCGCCCAGGCCCATCTCTATCCGAGCAATTGCCGCTTAGTAGACGCCAACGAAGCCATGCTGACGGGCGCCGGCGACGGTAGCGATCACATGCTGGTCCTGGCATTTGAATCCGCCGACCATCCCGTCGATGCCTGGATGAAGCGCACGTTGGAATTGGTTAACGACCACGGCGGCGAATACGACAAACAAGCGTTGGAAAGCCAAGCGGGCAACCGCGAAGGCGCAGCCGGACAATGGCGCGACAGCTTCATCCGCATGCCCTACTTCCGCGAAAATCTCACGCCGCGCGGCATCATCACGGAAACCTTCGAAACAGCAATCACCTGGGACAAGCTTAAAGATTTTCACAGCAACATCATGGACGCCACGCACCGCGCCATCAAAGAAGTCACGGGACATGCCGGTGTAGTCACCTGCCGCTTCACCCACGTTTATCCCGACGGACCGGCGCCCTACTTCAGCTTCCACGCCGTCGGCGACAAAGCGCGCATGGTCGATCAATGCTGGCGCATCAAGCGCATTGCCTCGGATGTGTTAATCAAGCACGGCGGCACGATTACGCACCACCACGCCGTCGGGCGCGACCATCGCGCCTGGTACGACAAACAACGGCCCGATGTTTTTGCGAAAGCGTTTATTGCGGCGAAGAAGGCGCTCGATCCGAAGGGAATGCTGAATCCCGGAGTGTTGATCGATCCCTACTAGCCCGCCGTTCAAGAAACTAACACTGTCATCCTGAGCGCAGCGAAGGATCTGCTTTTACCCGCTCTAACAGCAGATCCTTCGCGTTGCTCAGGATGACATGGTTAAAGCAGGGGCGGCTACCATAATTTATTGCGACTCACTCGGCGCGCAACGAAAACGAATCCAACGATCAACATCAACGCCAAACTCGAAGGCTCGGAAATCGCTACGGGACCTATCAGTTCTAGTGCGGCACGCGCGATAAGCGCATGACCTGCCGTAGTCGGATGAATGCCGTCCCAAAATAAAGTCGTATCGGGATCAGCGATACACGCCGCCGTAAAAGCACAAGAAGACGTCACATCCGTCAAACCAAAGGCGCCCGGATTAGCGACGGTTTGCGTGAACGTAGTGAAAAAATCGAAAACCTTCACGTCCGTCGGCAAGAACGGCAACAAGGTGGCAAGGGCGCCGTTCAGAGCCGCGTTCATGCCCGCGGCGATGGCCGAGGCGCCCGCGGCGGCGGCGGGACCGAAGGCTTGGATCGCCGGCGTTAAACCGATATTCGGTGCATTGACGAGCAAGATGTTCTTCGCACCCGCACTCGAAAGCTGCGTGAGTATCGTCGCGATGTCGTTGACGAAAGCCTCGATGATGGCCGTCGGATCGCCGCCACCGGCGGCAAGCTCAACGGCGTCCCGGGCATTATTGCCTCCCCCCGCGACAACATAGAGCGCATCACCCGGTGCAGCCCCGCCGGTTCCACCGAGAAACATACCTACTTGATCGGTCAGACTGAAGGGAAACGACCCACCACTCGGCCCCGTGCGGGCGCCGCCGAAGGCAAAATTGGTTCCGCCGAGCAATGAAGCCTGCGCGCTCAAACCCAAACTCGCCGCGAATTGTTCCACCCATACCGGGCCATTGGAGTAACGATCGTTGGCGTAAGGAAGCATGGGAATCAAATTATCCACATCGATCGGTGTGGGCGTGCGGGTCGGCTCGGGAGGCGTGATCTCGGAATCGAAAATTAGCGCGTTGTTGCCGGTATCAGCCAAACTATCGCCAAAGATAACCAGATTGGAATAGGGCAATGCCTGAGCCGCGCCGGACGCGAACGCGAGCGCCAGAAAAAAAACTGCAATAAAACTTAACTGCCGAGTACGGAACATATCTTCTCCTGGGATTATTAGACTTTGATCGATAAGATACCTGCGCCTTACACGAAGCGCAACTGCATCGGCTAGCATCGCCACGAGCCGCACCCAGCTTGCCTCGTGGCGTGGGCATCTTGGAGAGGCAAGCTGGGTGCGCCTCTTCGAGCATGCTACGTGCGGGTATTCAACCGCTCGGACTTTTGCCACAATGGCACATCGATTGCAAAACACTTGGAGGAAAGCATGAACCCACGCTGGAAAAAACGCCCGGACGGCTCGAACTGGGGAGACTTCGGCGCCGACGACCAGTTAGGCCGCTTGAATTATTTAACACCGGAAAAAGTGAAACAAGGCATCGCCGAAGTGAAAGAAGGTCTGACGTTTTGCCTTAGCATACCGCTCGATTATCCCGGCGAAGCCAAGCTCAACGTGCGGCGATTGCCGCCGGTGCTCGCGCCGACTTATCGCGACGGCAATCCCTACATCAACTATCCCACCGAGTTGATGGATCCGCAGAACACCACCATCATCAGCGACGATCAGGTGACCATGTGTCTGCAATATTCGACGCAGTGGGATTCACTCGCGCACATCGGCTCCCATTTCGACGCCGATGACGACGGCGTGCCGGAGAAGGTTTATTACAACGGCTATCGCGCCAACCAACACATCCGCGGCCCGATCGATTACCAGGGAAAATATCAGCACAAATGCGAGCCGCCGTTCGGCGCAACGTCGCTCGGCATCGAAAACATGGCGGAAAAATGCCTGCAAGGCCGTGGCGTGCTAGTCGATCTTCATGCGCATTTCGGCACGAAAAAACATGCAGTCGGCTACGACGATTTCATGCGCATCATCGAGCAAGATAAAGTCGTCGTCGAAAAAGGCGATATGTTGCTGCTCCACACCGGCTGGACCGGACTCATCATGCAGATGAACAAACATCCGGACATGGAGGTTCTCGATAATTCCTGCGTCGGGCTCGATGGCCGCGACGATAAGCTGCTGCAATGGATTACGGATAGCGGCATCGTCGCGCTGATCGCCGACAATTACGCAGTCGAATACTGGCCGCCAAAACCGCGCGAAGGACGCCGGCCGATGATTCCGTTGCACGAACACTGTTTGTTTAAGCTTGGCATTCCGCTAGGGGAGATTTGGTGGTTGCAGGATTTGGCTGGATGGCTGCGCAAGAATCAGCGCAGTCGTTTCCTGCTGACTGCGCCGCCGTTGCGATTGCCGGGGGCGATCGGTTCACCCGCGACACCGGTCGCCACCGTGTAGGGTGCGCAACGCGCACGTTGGCTTTTTGTGATGTCCGCGTGTGCGTTGCGCACCCTACGGATACTAGTTGTCATTCCCGCGCAGGCGGGACGTTTGCAGTTACAAGGCACAATGGATTCCCGCCTGCGCGGGAATGACAGTGCATTTGAATTTTTTTGGCCTTGGTAGTAACATATGACTACCTAGTACACAAAAGGAAACCTTATGGCGCAAATCGCAACCAGCCTAAAGTTACCCGGAGACTTGAAGGAACGGCTTGACTATCTCGCCAAAGAGAGCGGCGCAAGCGCCCATGCTTATATGCTAGCTGCGCTAGAGGCGCATGCCGAACGGGCAGAATTGGCGCAACAGTTTTTGCAAGAAGCCATCGTCGCCGACAAAGCAATGCAAAAATCCGGTAAAGGTTATCCAGCGCAGGAAGTACATGCCTATCTCGCAAAGCGAGTCCAAGGACAAAAAGCCACACGGCCTCGGGCTAAATCTTGGCGCAAATAATTTATTCCGATGAAGCGTTCGCCGACTTTGAGCGCATCATCGAATTCCTGCTCGACGCATCCCCGTCAGCGGCCAGCGAGATCGTTACGAGTATTCAGTCCGCAATTTCGATACTTGCAGACCACCCACTGATCGGCCGCAAGCGCGATGCGTTTCGTCGGGAACTCATCATCTCCCATGGCCGTTCGGGTTACATCGCCATGTATCGCTATGACCCAGCGTATGATGCTGTTCGCATCTTACGCATCAGGCATCAGCGTGAGGCGGGCTTTGTCGAATAGATACAGAAAAGCAAAGCCCTTCTGCCCATGTACATCCATTGAACAAATATTGTTTGTCGAGTTACGCTGCGCTAACCCAACCTACATTTTTTTGCGCAACCAATTCTGTTGTGGCGCGCAGATTGGTTCGTTCGGTATCGCGCCCGCTAACCACGAATCTCTTTAAGCAGCACAATCGCTCGATCCGTCCGCACATCTTTTTCTTGCGCCATCGTTTTGGCGATTCGATCGATTTCATCGCCCTTCGCGCCCGCCGCGAGCGCGATATTGCGCGCGTGTAATGCCATATGGCCGCGCTGAATGCCTTCCGTTGCCAACGCGCGCAGCGCGCCCAAATTTTGCGCGAGCCCGACGGCTACGGCGATTTCTCCTAGCTCTTGCGCCGATTTTACATCGAGGATTTTCAGTGCGAGTTGCGCCAGCGGATGCGTCTTCGTCGCACCGCCGACTAGGCCGACGGGCATGGGCATTTCGATGGTGCCTACCAGCGCGCCCGCACGATCCTTTTCCCAGCGGGTGAGCGAAGTGTAGCGCCCGCTGCGGCTGGCGTAAGCGTGGGCGCCGGCTTCGACCGCGCGCCAGTCGTTGCCGGTGGCGACGATGATCGGGTCGATGCCGTTCATGATGCCTTTGTTGTGCGTCGCGGCGCGGTAAGGATCGATGGCGGCAAGCGTGTAGGCGTCGAGTATCCCCTCGATGATTTCCGCGCCGTTGCGTTCCGGTGTCGTGAGCACGTCAGGCGTGAGCCGCACCCGCGCGCGGGCAAGACGCAGGTCAGCGAGGTTAGACAAAATGCGCAACAACACCGAGCCACCGGTGATTTTTTCGACCAGCGGCGCGACCGATTCGGCCATGGTGTTGACGGTGTTCGCGCCCATCGCATCGCGCACGTCGACGATGAGATGCATCACGATCATCGGGCCGCGCGGTGTATCGTCGAATACGTGGACTTCGATCTCTTTGCAGCCACCGCCGAGATCGATTAGAACTTTATCGCGGCTATTCGCCACTGCAATAACTTCGTCGCGCTGTTTGAGTATTGCCTGGCGCGCGCCATAGGGATCGGTAATGCCGATGACCTGAACTTGAGCGCGCATCAACGGCATGGTGCTTGAAGTTTCGAAGCCACCGCAATCGCGCGCCAACTTCGCCATGAACGATGCAGCGGCGACGACGGAGGGTTCTTCGACCACCATCGGTACCAAGACGTCGCGACCGTTGATGAGAAAATTTCCTGCGACCGCGAAGGGCAATTCGAAAGTGCCGATCACATTCTCGATCATGCCGTCGGCGCGTTCGATGCTTAGTGCACCGGGTTGAGCGAGGAGTTTCGCTTCGTCGGGGGTGAGTGATGCTGCTTTAACAATATGTTCTAAACGTTGTGCTGGGGTAAGGGCGCGGAAGTTCGGAAGTCGGGAATCGGTGGTCATGATGCGTCCTTGTTCAAGTGAGTTGCGTCTTTGCGAGGAACGCAGCGACAGGTCCGAAATTCGCCGCCGCTGTAGGGTGGATCAAAGCGCGAAGCGCTGGATCCACCATCGATCATGGTTGGTGGATCCGCTTCGCTTGATCCACCCTACCACTCGTCGCTCCATCAGACCGATAAGTAAAGCTGCTTCACTTCGGCGTTGGCCTTTAGCGCAGCAATGGTGTCGTGATACACATCGCGGCCACGATCGATGACTACCGCACGATCTGCTAGCGATAAACAAAAATTGAGATTCTGTTCAGCGAGAATAATCGTCGACCCCAACTCGCGCAGTTTTCTAATCAACTCAGCGATTTTTTGCACCATGATGGGGGCGAGACCTTCGCTCGGTTCATCGAGCAACAACACGCTGGGATTTCCCATCAGCGTGCGGCCGACGGTGAGCATCTGTTGTTCGCCGCCGGAAAGTTGGCCGCCCATGCGATTTTTTAATGGTTCGAGCAGCGGCAGCATGTCGTAAACTCGGCGCAGATTCCAAAAATCCTGGCCATCCTTGCCGCGTTTCGCTGCGATGATCAAATTATCTTCGACGGTATGCTCGGGAAAAATTTGCCGATCTTCCGGCACGAAGCCGACGCCCGCACGCGCGATCAAATGTGCGGCTCGGCCCTGTATACCCTGCCCTTGCAAATCAATTTTTCCCGCGCGCAGTGGCAGCAAACCGGCGATCGCTTTCATGGTGGTGCTCTTGCCGGCGCCGTTGCGGCCGAGCAGCGCCAGCGTCTCGCCTTGATCGATGGCGAGCGACATGCCGAACAACACTTGGCTGGCGTCGTAAAAAACTTCCAAGCCCTGAGCGGTCAATATGCTCATGCCGGTTCTCCATGGGCCACGCCGAGGTAGGCTTCGATCACCGCCGGATTGTTGCGGATGTCGTCGGGCTTACCTTGCGCTAACAACTTGCCATAGCACAGAACGTTCACCGTCTGCGCGATACGAAACACGATATCCATATCGTGTTCGATGAAGATTAAGGTCAATCCGCCTTTCTGCCACAAACGATAAACCGTGTCGATCATCTTGGTGCGCTCTTCAGGGCCCATGCCGGCAATGGGCTCGTCCAGCAGCAATACCTTTGGCTTCATGGCAAGGGCGAGGGCGATGTCCATTAATTTTTGATCGCCGTGAGAAAGATTGCCGGAGATGGTTTTCGCTTTTGAGGTGAGGCCGAGCAACTCCATGGTCTCGTCGGCGCGCTCGCGGGTTTCCGGCATGGGAAAGCGCCGCGTGAGGTTGGCAGATTTTCCCGCGGGGGACATCAACGCCGCGCGCAGCGATTCTTCCACCGTTAAGGTTTTAAAAAGTTTTGCAACTTGGAACGCGCGGCCTATGCCTTTGGTGACGATCTCGGCGCTAGACATTTGCGTGATGTCATCACCTTCGAGAAGACACCTTTCCACTATCGGGTTTGAGAGCGCCGGAAATCAAATTAAAGAAAGTTGTTTTACCCGCGCCATTCGGACCGATGATCGCGGTCAGCGATCCTCTGGGGAAATCCATCGACACATCTTGGGTAGCCGCGACACCGCCGAAAGATTTGTTTAGATGTTGCACGCTCAGAGAAATTTCGCTCATGGCGTACCCTTCGCCGACCGGCGAGAAAAGATCTGTTGCACAAAATCCGCGATACCGCGTTTGAACCCCAACGTGAAAATCAGCACGGCGATGCCCAACGCCAGACCGTGATATTCCGTAAATTTAGTGATCAAATCGTTCAGCGCCAACAGCACGACCGCGCCGGTCATTGGGCCCATAAAGGTTTGCAGGCCGCCGATCATAATCATGATGATGGCGTCACCCGATGTCGTCCAATAGGCGAATTCGGGAAATGCCCCAGAGACGAACAACCCCATCAATATGCCGCCGATGCCTGAAAAAATGCCCGCGATGACGAAAGCCTTCAAGCGCACCTGCCACACTTCGATGCCGAGAAATTTCGCGCGGTCGGCGTTATCGCGCACCATGCGCAAGGTGTAGCCGAACGGCGTTTGCAAGATGTGACGCATCGCCAGTAAACATACGATCAGCAGCACGCAAGCGAACCAATACAGTTGGGTGTGATCGGCCAAGTTAATACCGAAAAACGGCGCACGCGATATCCCGCCCATCAAGCCTTGGTCGCCGCCGGTGAGGGATTGCCAGGAAATAATAATGCTGTGGATCAACATCTGAAACGCGAGCGTGAGAAAACTGAAATAGATTTCTTTCAGCCGCACGCAGATCGCACCGATCACCAATGCGAGCAAGGCGCAGAAAACGATACTGCCGAGAATCGCGAGTGGAATCGAGAGGCCGGTTTTTTGCATGATTAGCCCAAAAGCATAGGCCCCACCGCCGAAGAACATGCCTTGGCCGAACGACACCATGCCGCCGAAGCCGACCAGCAAGTTCAGCGCCGTCGCGAAAATACCATACGCAGCCACACGAATAATAAAGTCCAACAGCACGCGCGACGGCAGAATGAACGGCAAGGCGATGAGTACTGCCAATGCGATAAGCCCGATCACGAGATCGCGGCGAAAGGTATAGGCGCCCATTAGCGGCTTTCCTTGCCCATGATGCCGCTCGGCTTGACCAGCAAGATGATCACCATCGCTGCAAACATAATGCCTTCGACGAACAACGGGAAACCAATCGAGCCGAATGAGCGCACCAAGCCCATCAACAAAGCGGCGACCAACGCGCCGCTGACGGAGCCCATGCCGCCGATAACGGTTACGATGAACGACTCGATCAAAATCGAAAATCCCATGCCCGGCGACATCGAGCGCACCGGCGCCGCAAGCGCGCCGGCCATTCCCGCAAGCGCACCACCGAGGGCGAAGACCGACGAATAAATCAAGCTGGTATTAAGACCCAGAGCGGAGGTCATCTGCGGATTCACCGCCGCGGCACGAACGATCTTGCCGATTTTAGTTTTTACCAGCACATACCAGAGGGCGATCGCAATGGCTGCAGCGGCGCCGATCAAGAACAAATAGAACGCGGGAATAATGCCGCCACCAACAATGAACGGCGGCAGTTGAAAGGTGGGAGGCATGCCCATGGCCTGAAATTCGGGGCCCCACACGATCTTGACCACGTCATCGAGTATCAGCACAAACGCATAGCACACGAGTAATTGCATCAACACGTCATTGCCGTACACGCGACGCATAAAGAAGCGTTCGAAAATCACACCGAACAACGCGACACCGAGGGCGGCGCCGATGATCGCGATGGCGAAACTATCGGTTACACGATAAACCGTCAGCGCAAAATAAGCGCCCAGCATGTAGAACGAACCGTGGGTAAAGTTGATGACGCCGAGTACACCGAAAATCAACGTCAGGCCTGCCGCGACCAAGAACAACAGTCCGCCGATGATCATGCCGCTGGTGGACTGCGTCACCAGGCAAGACAACGAGGTGAAGCAAGAGATTAGGGCCGTTAGGTCCAAGGAATTTCCCCGAAAACATCCCCGGGATCGCCGGGGACGTTCGAATAGCTAATTTTCTAAAGATGTTTTTGCAAATTGGCGCTAGCCCCTCACCCTAGCCCTCTCCCCGCAAGCGGGGCGAGGGAACACTCCCTCCCCTGCGAGAGCGGGGGAGGGTCGGGGTGGGGGTGCGCACGGTAATACCTAAAAACATTTCACTCGTTCATAAGAACATCAATCAATCAAACAAAGCCCTTACGCTTTTTCCACTCGGCTTCGAGTTCGAAAATCTTGTTCCAATCGCCAGGCTGAACTTCCGGGACGAATGGATCCTTCGGAATCGTCACACCCCAGCCGATCGCATAGCCTACCGTGGTTTGATCTTCGGCGCGCATGGTGATGGTGCCATCGGCGCCGAACGGCGAATTGATCTTCATGCCGCGCAGCGCGTCCGACAATTTTTTGGTATCGGTGCTGTTGGTTTTCTTCATCGCTTCGGTGAGGAACTGAATGCCGACCGCCGCTTCCCAAGACCAATTGGTGGGATATTCCTTATATTTCGCGAAATAGGCATTGCCCCAATCCATATTGGCTTTGTTTTTTGGGAAGGTACGCAGATAGCGATTGCCGGAATGGATGCCGGGAGGCAGATTTTTCACCGCCGTCAGCGCGGTGTAATCCGCCATGTTCACGGCGAAGAATTGCGTTGCATTGAACAGCGCGTAAATACTGGCTTGGTCGATGAACGACGTTAAGTCCCCGCCCCACAGCGCCGAATACATCGCCTGGGGCTTTGCCTGCAGAATTTTGGTGATGACTTCGGTGTAGTCCGGTTGGAACAATTTCGGCCATGCCTCGGCAACGATCTCCACGTCCGGATTGAAGCGCTTTAAAAATTCGACGAAATCGGCGGTGGCATCGCGGCCGTAGGCGTAGTCCGGCGAGCAGGTAACCCAGCGTTTCAAACCCTTTTCTTTCGCCAGCGCCGCGGCATACGCGCCGCCGACGATGGAATCATGCACGCCTTGGCGCGCGGTGCGGAACGCATTGGGAATTCGTAATTTTTGGATCGGCGGAAAGTGATGTCGTTTCGGAAAATTATGAATGCACAGCACACCCAAGTCGCGCGCGACCTCTTGCACGGCAAAGGCGCCGGCGGACGATTCACAATCGAAAATCACTTCGCAACCATCGCTGGTGACGAGTTCGCGGGCGATGCGCGCCGACTCTTCCGCTTTGCCTTTGGAATCGCGGATCACCATCTCGATCTTGCGGCCGCCCAGACCCGCCGGCGGCGTTGAATTTATCGACTTCCATCATCACCGCGTTGCGCGACGAGGTGCCGAACTGCGCCACCCGGCCCGACAGTATCGTCCCCATGCCGACCTTGATCGGCTTAGTCTTGGCGCGGCTGATCATCGGAAAGCCCAAAGCCGCCGCGCCGCCGATGGCGGCGGCCGATTCAATACGCGCCGACGATTTTTGTTGATGTTTGAAAGCTGTTTCGCCATCGTTTTTCTCCTCTAGATAAAGTATCGGCGAGTGCCGTTCGCGCCTGCCGTATTCGTCTGCCTTCCCATGTCAGGAACGCACACTCGCTAATAACGCCTAACGTACTTGGTGCGCCGACTTACTCCCATTTTGGCACTGCTTTTGTCAAACCGGGGACGGCGCAACCGCGCCGCTCTCCAGGTTGGAATTACCTCAATATTTCTTCGGGCCAAGCGCGAGCGATCTTACCATGAACGCCGGTTAGACCAACCAAGCCCAAGGCCGCGTCGCCCAATCTGCACTCGGAGTGACGGGACTTTGAGGCTCGCGCCCTTCCGGCGCTTCGCTTAGGTAGCGATTTAATCGAGTAGTGGATAGGGTGGATTAAGGCGCTATGCGCGGGAGCCACCATGCCTGATGAATGGAGGATCCGCTGCGCGTGATCCTCCATTCATATTGCGAAGGGGAGTTGAATTTTTCCGCCCCATGCGTTCCCTCACGTTCTGCCGCCGGCAATTATCGCGCTAACTCCTCGAGCAGCGCTTTGGCTTCGATCAAATCTTTCGTGTCGAAGCCTTCGGTGAACCCATCGTATACCGGCTTCAACAGGTCGAACGCTTCCTCACGCTTACCCTGTGATTGCCAAAGCCGCGCGAGGCTGGTCGAGGTGCGTAATTCCAGGCATCGCTCAGTTGTGGAGTTTCCGGTGAGGACTGATCATGCAGTGCCCCGATTGCCTTGAGCAGCAGTTTGCGATGTCCCAGAGCGCTCACGCCAAGCTCCTTAAGGTCTTGGTCGGAAAGCTCGCGCAGAATCGACAAGTCGATCTGATTGCGCTCAAAGGCGTCCGCGTATTGACCCAGATTCTGCTCGTCGAGCCATTCTGTAATGTTGTCCTTCATGGTCCTCTCGGAATCGTTGAGGATGAGCACCGCGCTACCGCAGTTGTTACCCTCATTATTGCCCTTACTAAGGGGTAATTACCCCTTCTTCCGCCAGGTTGCCGCAGGCCCGCGCCCATGGCATTCAACGACGCCAGCCGCCTGCTGTTGGCGCAAAACCCGTCGCACCATGTCGCGACTGACACCAGGAGAGATTCGCTCCAACTCACTGATCGTGAAGCCGCCGCCTGGTTCCGCCATCAATCGTTCGATTCCAGCCAACACCTGCTGCTGCTTCGCGCCACGAGGCGCCCTGATGTCTCCGAGCCGATCGGCGAACTCGCCATTAGCTGTTTTCAAGATGTACAACACGTAGTTCACGTATGGCCATGGATCGTGTCTGCGCTCATGCCATCCATTCGAGCTTTGCTCCAGCGTCTCGTAATAGCGTTCTTTGTTCTGCTCGACCAGGTGTTCGATGCTGATGTAACGGCCCACCTCATATCCCAACTGGTAGCTCTGAAGCAACCACAGCAGCCGGGACACGCGGCCATTGCCGTCGCGGAATGGGTGAATGCACAGGAGATCCAAATTGAACGCAGCCAGCGCGATCAGAGGCGGTATCCAGCGCTCCACAAGACAGCGCTCCCAATCCGCTACCAACTGGCCCATCGCCGCCGGCGTGTCGAGTGCGCGAACCGGACTAAAACGCACCCGTTCCCGCCCGTCGGGGTATCGCTCGATGATGTCTGCGTCCTTTTCCTTGTACTGGCCTGCGTCCCATATCTGTCCGCGAATCATAGCGTGCAGTTTTTTGATCGTTGCTTCTGTTAATGGAACGCTATGTGGGGTCTGATGAATCCACGCCAGCGCGTCCCGGTAGCCTCGCACTTCCTCCTCGTCGCGGTCACGAAAAAGCGGGCGAGGCGAGACCAGCACGTCCCGGACACGGGCAGGCTCAACCAAAACTCCTTCAATCCGATTCGAGGATACGGCGCTCTCGATCATGGCATGCTCGCGCAGCGCCTTCAGCCTTTGCGGCGACTGGTGGGTAAACAGCTCTTGCTTGCCTCTGAACTCTCCGAGCTCGGAGAGGTACCACGCGGCAGTGGGATGCACGGACCGAGCCCCATCCGCGAACAGTCGCAGGGTGCTCACTAGAATTCGTCCAACAGCGCCTTCGCTTCCTTAGATCCTTCGTATCGAAGCCTTCGGTGAACCAGTTGAAAACGGGCGCGAGCAATTCATAGCGCCTCTTTCCGTTTGCCCTGCGATTGCCACAGCCGCGCGAGGCTGGTCGAGGTGCGCAATTCCCAGGACTTCGCCTGTTGTTCGCGTGCTACCTCGAGTGACGCGAGGTAGTTTTCTTCCGCAACATCCAACTTTCCCTGCTGCTGCAGCATCCAGCCTTTGAGCCGCAGCACCTCGGCCAGGTGCGAACGTTCTTCCCATCCCGGCCGTGCAATCTGGGCGAGACTTTCTTCGATCAAACTCAGTCCGCCCTCGAGGTCGCCGCTGAGCGCCACGCCTTCGGCCAGCACCGCTTGAAAGTAAGGCATCCGAACCCCGGATCCATGCACGTTCCCCTTTTCCACGGCGCCCCGCAGAGTCGGGATGCCCTCGGCGAGGCGCCCTGCCCGCAGCCACGCAAGACCCTTGAAGCGCTGCGCCAACACTTCGGAGATAAAGGGCAGACTGTGGGCTCGGCCCAGCCGCTCGGCCTCCTCGACGCGCGCCAGAATCGGCTCGGGTTCACAGCGGAAGTCCCAAACCTGGCTGCCAAAAGTGAGCGCAATGCCGAGGTCGAAAGGGTGGCAGCGCCGGCGAGCGTGCGCATCGTTGGCATCGCAGAGCTGCACGGCACGATCCGGATAGCCGAGCATCCAGGTCGCAACGGAGACATAGATGCCGACACCGGTCTTCGGGTCGATGTTCGTGAGGTCTGCGAAGTGGCGGTGCTTCTCATCGCTGTACAGCGCCAGCACTCTGTCGCCATGCTCGCATGACTGGTTCAAATCTCCCAGATAAAAGTAGGTGTTGCATGCCGTCCAGTGCCCCGCGAGCAACAGATCCGGATCGCTAGTGGCTTCTGCCATAGCCAGCATTTCATTCACCCAGTCGACGGATTCAGCGGCGCGACCCTGGGCTAAGATATTGGCCCACAGGCCGCAGTAGATCGGCACTAACGCCTCGTGGCGCCTCAGGGACTTGGCCAGCCCGAGTGCCGCGTGAAGCTTGGTCCACACCTCAGGCGCAGCCCAGCCTTTGAGCGCTATCCAGGCCGTGCCGAGCGAGATGCGCAGGTCCAGTTCTTCCCCGTCGCGCTCCGGTGATTGCGGCAGCGTGCCGATAAGCTCCATGCCTATGTTCAGGTGCGAGATCGCCTCGTTAAGCGCCAAGCGTTTCAATGCCAGCTCGCCCGCTTTCTGCCAGTAGGCAATCGCCGCCTCGGCTTGCCCCGCCGCCGTGAGGTGGTGCGCGAGCAGCTCGGGTTCGGTGTCTTTGGTAGTGGGGAAGTGTTCTTCGAGCACGCGCGCGATCTTGGCGTGCAGTTCCTGCCTGCGGCTCTTGAGCAGCGAGTCGTAGGCCGCATCTTGCACCAAGGGCGTGCTTGAAGGTGTAGGTGGCCTCGGGCGGGGTGCCGCGCCGGAACGCCAGCCCCGATTCGGTCAACTGGTTGAGTGCGTTGTCGAGTTCGGTCTGGGTGTGGGGTGCGACTGCTGCAATGAGCTCGTAGCTGAACTCGCGCCCGATCGCCGCGCCGATCTGCGCGATCTCTTTTGCGGCTGGCGAGCGATCGAGACGCGCCATCAGTGAGTCGCGCAGCGTGGCCGGGATGGTGACGCTGCGGGCGACGCCGGCGTAGTCGTAATGGATCGCCGGCATCTTTGAGTTCGCCGGATTCGAGAATAGACCTTGGTGAGTTCTTCCACGTACAGCGGCACGCCGTCGGTCTTGTTCAGGATTTGGTCGAGCAGATCGGCGGGTAGTGCCTTACCGCTGGCGAGCTTGGATACGATCGCGCCGCTTTGCGCGCGCGTGAGCTTGGATAGGTTCAACGCCGTGACATGGCCGTGGCTGCCCCACTTGGGCTGGAACTCCGGCCGATGGGTGAGCACGATCAGCAGCGGGATGGCTCTGACGCGGTCGATCAGCAGGTCGAGCACTTCCAGCGTGGTGGGGTCGGCCCAGTGCAGGTCCTCGTACAGCATCACGCTCGGTTGCTTGCGCGCGGTGGCTTCGGTGAGATCGACCAAGGTACGCAGCGTTTCGTCCTTGTGCTTCTGTGGCGTCATCGCGAGCGCCCCGTAGCGCGTCTCACACGGAATGGACAGCAACGAGGCGATAAACCTGACATCGGTGAGCGGCCGGCCGTAGTGCGTCACGACCAGCGCTTCGAGCTTGTCGAGCTTAGATTCGAGTGTCTCGTCGCGTGCAAATTTGAGCGCGCGCTCGAAGTTATCGATGCTCGGGTACAGTGCACTGTTGACGTAATAGGGCGAGCATTGAAAGCGCAGTGCCTGCGCGCCTTGGGCTTCCAGTCGCTCGTGCAGCGCGCTCAAGATGCGGCTCTTGCCAATCCCTGGTTCGCCCGAGAGCAGCACCACCTGGCCTTCGCCGTCTTGTGCGAGCTGCCAACGTTCCAGCAGCAGCCCAATATCCTGCTCACGCCCCACCAGTGGCGTGAGCGCTGCCCCGTGGCTCGCTTCAAAGCGGCTCGCTGCGGCGCTGATGGCGATCACCCGCCAAGCGCGAACGGGTTCGGCAATCCCTTTGACCTCGTGTTCGCCCAGATCAGCCAATTCAAACGTGTTGCCGACCAAGCGCCGGGTGGACGAAGCAATGACGATTTGATCTGCGGCAGCTAATCCCTGCAACCGAGCCGCGAGATTAGGCGTAGAGCCCACCGCCAACTTCGATTGATCGCCCACGCCGGCTTGTTCACCGACGACGACGGGGCCGGTGGCGATCCCAATGCGCACGGACAACGGCTCGGTAGAGGGCGCGCCCTTCACCGCCTGAATGATCTCCAAGGCCGCACGCAACGCCCGCTCGGCGTCTTCTTCGTGGGCCTTGGGCCAGCCGAAGTAAGTCAAAATCCCATCGCCCACGTATCGGGCGACAAACCCTTCGTAGCGGAAGATGACTTCACCACAGCGAGTGCGGTAGTCGTGTAACAGCGAGCGCAACTCTTCGGGGTCGAGTTTCTCGCTCAATGCAGTCGATCCGACTAGGTCGCAGAACATGACGGTGAGTTGGCGGCGTTCGCCGGCAGATGAGTCGGACGTGGGCGAAGAGGTGGACGGCGTGGCGTTCGCGGCGCTTCCCGGCGCAGCCATTGCTGTATTCGCGGTTGCCGCAGCCGCGAGCAGGAATTTCTTGCGCGCGCCGAGCGAGAGCCCCAGTTCGCGCAAGTCTGCTTCCGTAAGCGTACCCACCACCGAGAAATCGACTTCGTTCTCGGCGAATGCCGCCGTGTAGCTTTCCAGGCCAATTTCTTGCAGCCACTGCGCGAACGACTTCATGGCTTCCTTCAACTCATTCTCCGCGCGAACGCGATTGGGCTGCTCACATTATTCCATTACTTCAGAATTGGCGAGACTTTCCTCCCCTTCAAGGGGAGGGTTGGGTGGGGATGGGGTATGTCGACGTGTAAATGGCTTAAGGGCAGCTTCTCAAACCCATCCCCATCCCTGCCTTCCCCTTGAAGGGGAAGGAGCCCATCCCAATCTCCCAACCTTCCCTCCTTCGGCGATGCTCGGGACCGGTTTGAAGGGGACGGCGTTTTCCATCGTTGCGCATAAGAATCAAACGAGCACTACACTAGCTGTTTCAGTAGCACAGTGGCCGGCGCCACGCGAATACCATCCGGCGTCTCATAGTCTTTCTTGCCCACCGCGCTTACCTGCCAAGTTTGAACCCCCGGAAAGCGTTGCCGAAGATAGCGCAGCGAGGATGAAACCTCCGCATCATCCCACTTGCATTCCACAAATCCTACCGGGCGCGTACCGCGGATTAACACGAAATCGACCTCTCGACCGTCGACATCGCGGTAGTATCTTAACTCTACCGCGTCGCCCGCAGTGTC
Source organism: uncultured Pseudomonadota bacterium (assembly GCA_963714525.1). Lineage (GTDB taxonomy): Bacteria > Pseudomonadota > Gammaproteobacteria > Burkholderiales > JALYOK01 > JALYOK01. The sequence continues at coordinate 317,262 of CAVQPB010000027.1, read as the reverse complement.
GGTCTGAAAGTGCGTCCACTTCAGCAGATGCGAGGCGACCAAATTTTCAAAGCGAGCAGCGGGATCGTCGATCACCGTCCAGTCAAAGTGATAGTGCTTTTGTTCCTTTTTCACGGCCCGCAATCGCGGCGCGCCGAACGGCGCAACACGAAAAATCGCGTATAGCCGTTCGAAAATATCGAGCCAGCGCGCGACTGTCGCATGACTGACTTGCAGGTCTTCGCGCAAGGCATTGATGGAAAGCGGGCTGCCTACCAGTGATGACAGCGCGATAGCAAGCAACTCGAGTTTGCCGAGATCACTGATGGATTCCAGGCTAGTCACCTCTTCACGGATAAGCCGCTCCCGATAGGAAAGCGACCAACGGCGTGCCTGAGTTGAGTTACCGCCAAAGAAGGGTTCAGGGAAACCCGATAGCTGCAAGAGTGTCGTGAGATCTGCCTGTGTTTTGCCACCAATTTCGGCGAACGACAACGGATGAAGCCGATAATGGAAATAGCGGCCTTGCAGCGAGTCGCCGCCGAATCGATAGAAATCGAGCCGGGCACTGCCGGTGACGAGGATACGCTTGCCTCCGCTCGCAGCCTCGTGGAGGCCCTTGAGAAAGTTTCGCCAACCCCGGTACTTGTGGATTTCATCGAAAAACCAGGCCTCGGTCGGCGGCAGTTCGCCCTTCAGTATGGCGTTGCGGTGCTCGGCGATGTCGTAGTTCAAATAGGCGGCTGCGTCTTGCACGATCATTTTGCCAAGCTGCGTCTTGCCCACTTGTCGCGGCCCGCCGACGAAGACCATCTTGCGAGCGAGATCCTTCTCGATAAAAGTCTGAAGATACCTAGGGTGGGAAGTCATGCGTTATTTTGGGACGATTTGGATGCGAGTAATTTTACCTCGACTGAAAATTACTCGCGAGTAATTTTCAGTGAGGTGTAAATTACTCGAGTCAAACTTTGCACTTCAATATCGCGGAATGACTTCCTCCGACACCTAATGGGCGATTAAAATTCCTATTCGCCTACTGATCGCCATCACGGCCGCTGTATACGGCAGATCAAAGGGGGGCGGATTCTTGGTGGCATCCAAAATACCCTCGGTCTTCCAACCGAGCCCAGTGCTTTCGGCGTCGTACTTTCCATCGCGGATCGCGTTGGGTCGAGACGCACAAATTACTTCATCGTGTCCCTGTCTATGATCAGCCATTCGCCGCACCCAGCTTGCCTGCTGGCCATGCATGGCCTGAGAGCCAGTATCCACGTGCCTCGCAGACCACCCTATTCTGTGAATTGATCCGACCATGGAATGTGGTACGATATTTTTAAATAAGCCGTCGGTAAACCAAAATCGAAAACCAAACGTTGGGACAGACAAGCTCAGGTTACGCGCAAGCATGTTGCCGAGCATCTTACAATCCCGACCCAATAGGAGGTACTACCCATGAAGTTCCACCGAATTTCGCTCGTTCTGATTGCGCTCGTCGCATCCATTTCCGCCTACGCGGCCGACCCGATCAAAATCGCGGTCATCGATCCGCTTTCCGGTCCCTTCGCCAATGTCGGCGAAGCCATGGTGCGGCATGTGCGGCTTGCCGCGGACAAGATCAACGCCCGCGGCGGCGTGCTCGGCACTAAATTTGAAGTCATCGCGCTGGATAGCAAGAGCAATCCGCAAGAAGCCCAACTCGCGCTCAAGCAAGCGGTTGACCAAGGCATACGCTACATCAACCAGACCAATGGCTCTAACGTTGCCGCAGCTCTCATCGAAGCGGTGAATAAGCATAACGACCGCAATCCCGACAAAACGGTGATGTTCATGAACACCGGCGCTGTCGATCCCGCGCTCACCAACGACAAGTGCAGTTTCTGGCATTTCCGCTTCGATGCCGACGCCGACATGAAAATGGCCGCGCTGACCGACGCGATCGCGCAAAACAAGAACATCAAAAAAGTTTACTTGATCAATCAGGACTACGCATTCGGCCAGGCCGTGTCCAAGGCCGGCCAAGCCATGTTGACCAAGAAACGCCCTGACATCGAAATCGTCGGCAACGAGCTGCACCCGCTCGGCAAAGTAAAGGATTTCGCTCCCTATGTCGCCAAAATAAAAGCAGCCGGCGCCGATACCGTTATTACCGGCAACTGGGGCAACGATATGACCTTGCTGGTCAAAGCCAGCCGCGATGCGGGTTTCAAACCGGATTTTTACACTTACTACGCCGGTGGCCTCGGCACGCCGCCGGCGCTCGGCGACGCCGGTATCGGCCATCTCAAGCAAGTGACCCAATGGCACGCCAACATCGGTGAAAAAGCCGCCAAAAGCCGTCAGTCCTACGAAGAAAAATTCAAGGACGCCAAGGAAGATATGTTTTTCAGCACCCATCGCCTAGCCTTGGAAATGCTGGCTAAAGCCATGGAGCAGAGCAAATCCACCGATCCGGCGAAAGTCGGCAAGGCGCTGGAAGGGATGAAGATGGAAGACGATGCGGGAGAGGTCGCGATGCGTGCCGACAACCATCAATTGGTGCAGCCCATGTTCATCTCGACCTATTCGAAAGTCGATGGCAAAGACGTCAAATTCGACGTCGAGAAAACCGGTAATGGCTTCAGAACGGATCGCCGTATCGAAAGCAAAGACACGGTATTACCGACCACTTGTAAAATGAATCGGCCGTCGTAAATTGACAATCCCCTCTCCCTCAGGGCTAGGGTGAGGGAATGACTAACCTACGGCTCTCAGCCCCAACCCCCTCCCTCGAGGGAGGGAGATAACAACAAGTATGGAATTTCTCTTAACGTCTTTACTCAACGGCCTCTCCTACGGCCTGCTGCTGTTCATGCTGTCCAGCGGACTCACTTTGATATTCAGCATGATGGGCGTGCTGAATTTCGCCCATGCCAGTTTTTACATGCTCGGCGCGTACTTCGCCTATCAAATTTCCCAATGGGTCGGCTTCTGGCCGGCGTTGGTGTTGGCGCCGTTGGTGGTTGGCATAGCCGGCGCGTTCATCGAACGCTACGGGCTACGTACCGTACATAAATACGGCCACGTCGCGGAATTGCTGCTGACCTTTGGGCTCGCCTATCTGATCGAGGAAATCGTGCATTTGATTTGGGGCCGGGCCGCGGTGGACTACAAAGTACCGCAAGCGTTGGATTTCCACGCCTTCAGTATCTTCAGCACTAAGTATCCGGCCTACCGTGTATTCATGATGGCAATTTCCATCGGCATGCTGGTTTCGCTTTACTTAGCACTCAAGAAAACCCGTGTCGGCCTCATTATTCAGGCCTCGCTGACCCATCCCGAGATGGTCGAGGCGCTAGGCCATAATGTTCCGCGCGTGTTCATGCTGGTGTTCGGCGCCGGCGCCGCGCTTGCGGGATTGGCGGGTGTCATCGGCGGCAACGCTTTTGTCACGGAGCCGGCGATGGCAGCGGCCGTGGGCAGCATCGTGTTCGTCGTGGTTGTGTTCGGCGGCATGGGATCGCTGATGGGCGCCTTCATCGCCTCGCTGATTATCGGCATGGTGCAGACCTTTTCCGTCGCACTGGATCATTCCTTCGCGGAAATATTAGCCCCGATCGGAATTCGGCTCGCCGAGGGTTCAACCTTCGCCTCGCTGACCATCGCGCAGACGGCGCCCGTGTTGCCCTACCTGTTGATGGTATTGATGTTGATCGTTCGGCCAAAAGGTCTGATGGGGACGCGGGAGACATGATGGAACAGCGGTTCCAGGACAATTTGGTGGATCCGCTGCGCTTGATCCACCCTATAACGGGCGGCGATTCCTATCATGGATTTATCCGATGAATAAGCACTGGCTTGCATGGTTTGTGGCCGCCATACTCGCGGCGATATTGCCGCTCATGTTCAAGCAAAGTTTCGCGTTGTCGCTGTTTTGCCAGATGGGCATCAACATCATCTTCGCTCTGTCTTACAACATGTTGCTCGGGCAAACGGGTTTACTATCCTTCGGCCACGCGGTCTATTTTGGCCTCGGTGCGTTCTTCAGCATACACGCGCTTAACATGATTACCGCCGGCACGCTGGGATTACCCGTTTCGCTATTGCCGGTCATCGGCGGCCTAACGGGCCTGCTCTTTGGTGTGTTGTTCGGCTATGTTTCAACCAAACGTTCCGGCACACCCTTCGCCATGATCTCGCTCGGCATTGGCGAGTTGGTGGCCGCCTGCTCGCTGATGTTCACGGATTTTTTCGGTGGCGAGCAAGGCATCTCCGGCAATCGCGTCGCCGGTGAAAAATTCCTCGGCATCAGTTTCGGCCCACAGATCGAGGTTTACTATTTGATCGCTATCTGGGCGATGCTGTGCGCCGCGCTCATGTACGCATTGACGAAAACACCATTGGGCCGCATGGCCAATGCCGTGCGCGACAACGCCGAGCGCGCGCAATTCGTCGGCTATAACCCGCAGTACGTGCGCTATTTGATTCTCATACTAGCCAGCGGTTTTGCCGGCGTCGCCGGCGGGCTATCCGCGATCAACTACGAAATCGTCACGGTGGAAAACGTTAACACGACGACGTCCGGTTCCGTTTTGCTCATGGCCTTTATCGGGGGTGTCGGCTCGTTTTACGGGCCCATCATCGGCGCGATACTGGTGACGTTTTTACAGGTCGCACTATCCGGTTACACCAAGGCATGGTTGCTGTACTTCGGGCTATTTTTCTTGGTGATGGTGATGTATGCGCCCGGCGGTATTGCCAGCTTGATCGAGCTACACCGACCCACTTGGAAAGCATCGCTTACACGAAAATTGTTTCCCAGTTACCTCGCCACCGGTGTCGCGTTGTTGATCGCGCTCGCCGGCCTAGTAGGTCTGGTGGAAATTATTTACCATATCAAAACCGAAGCGGGCGCGGATTCAGCCATGTCGCTAATGGGCCTGACGTTCGACGCGGCACAGCCCACGCCATGGCTAATTTGCGCCGCTTTATTCATCGCGGGATCCTTGCTGTTCCGCTGGAGCACACCTCGGGTGCGTGCCAGTTGGGACGCGGTCGCGCAAACCTTGCGGGCGAGGCAATTGGCGTGAGCACCGATCTGGCACTGGCGCTAAACGACGTCCGAAAAAAATTCGGCCAGACCGCGATCATTAACGGCGTCAATCTGGATATCCGCAAAGGCGAGCGGCACGCCGTCATCGGCCCGAACGGCGCGGGGAAATCGACCCTCTTCAATCTCATCAGCGGACGCTTCCCCGTTTCCAGCGGCAGCATCAAATTGAACGGCGAGGAAATCACCCAGCTGCCGACTTACCATATCAATCGCCGCGGCTTGAGCCGTAGCTTCCAGGTGACGAATATTTTCGCCAAGTTATCGGTGTACGAGAATATTCGCTGCTCGGTGTTATGGTCGCAAGGTTATAAGTATTCGTTTTGGCATCGTGTGTCGAAATTAAAAGAGGTTCGCGAGCGCTCGGAGGAAATTCTAGACAGCATCAACCTAAGCCATCGCCGCGACACACTCGCCGGATTACTTTCCTACGCCGAGCAGCGCGCATTGGAAATCGGCGTCACCATCGCCGGCGGCGCCAATGTGATTCTGCTCGATGAGCCGACCGCCGGCATGAGCCATTCGGAAACCGACCTCGCGGTGGCGTTGATCCGCAAAGTGTCGGAGGGCAAAACTCTGGTCATGGTGGAACACGATATGGGCGTGGTGTTCAATCTCGCCGATCGCATCTCGGTGTTGGTGTACGGCGAGGTGATCGCCACCGGCAAGCCCGAGGAAATTCGTGCTAACCCACGCGTGCAAGAAGCCTACCTGGGTACGGCTGCCCATGCTTGAAACGCGCGACCTGCACGCGTATTACGGCAAGAGCCACATTTTGCACGGCGTCGATTTACGTCTGGCAAAAGGCGAGATCGTGAGTTTGCTCGGACGCAACGGGGTCGGCCGCTCGACCACCATCAAAGCCATCATGGGCCAAGTTGCGGCGACCGGCTCGATCAAATTCAAACAGCAGGAACTCGTCGGCCGCAAAGCCTTTGAAATCGCCCACCTCGGCATCGGCTACGTGCCGGAGAATCGCGATATTTTCCCGACGCTGACGGTCAAGCAAAACCTCATCCTCGGCGAGAAAAACGCCAATATTAAACCGCGCTGGAGCATGGAGGACATGTATAAACTCTTTCCGCGCCTGCGCGAGCGCGCCGACACGGCGGCGGGCGTGCTCTCGGGCGGGGAACAGCAAATGCTGACGTTGTGCCGCACCTTGATGGGCGATCCCGATCTCATCATGGTGGACGAGCCGACGGAGGGCTTGTCGCCGCAAATGGTTGAGCACGTCTCGCGCTTGCTGGAAGAAATCAAAAATCGCGGCATCGCCATTTTGCTGGTCGAGCAAAAACTTACCATCGCGCTGAATATTTCCGAACGCCTGTATGTCATGGGACACGGTAAAATAGTGTTTGAAGGCACGCCGGAACAGTTGCGCAATAACCAAGCCATCCGCAAGGAATGGCTTGAAGTTTAGTAATTGAGTTAGTTTAGTTGTTAGTTTATAATAAGGTCATGATTAAACTCAACGTACACGAAGCGAAAACCCATCTCTCCCGCTACCTCGAACTGGTGGAAAAAGGTGAGAGTATTACGTTGTGCAAACGCAATGTGCCCATTGCCGAGATTCGCCCCATACCAAAAGTCAAAGAAGGGAAACGACCCATCGGCACTGGCAAGGGTGAGTTCCATCTTGACGATCGCTTTTTCGAGCCATTGCCTGATGATCTACTCGATCTATTTAATGGCGGCGGAAATTGAGTGGTTTTCTGCTCGATACATGTACTTTTCTTTGGCTCATTGAAGATTCAAAACGACTTACGAAAAGCGCTCGGTCAACGTTCTTGAATCGCGCAAATCCCGTTTATTTGAGCGTTGCGTCGGCGTGGGAAATTATCATCAAAGCAAAGCGAAACAAACTTGACTTTCCTAGACCGGTTCATGACTTTCTGATCGAACAACGCAAGAAGTTAGGGATCGAAATGTTGGCGATTGACGAGGACTCGATTTATCCCCTTTCGCGCTTGCCCGAGATACACGCGGATCCGTTCGACCGCATGTTAATTTCCCAAGCGATGGCGCGCGACCTTACAATAATCACACCGGACGAACAAATCAGTAAATATCCGGTAAAAACACTTTGGTAAAGTCGTGGAAATAAAGCTCTAAAATTTATTCAACTTCACTCTGGAAATTCGATGGCGCAGCTCGCTCAATTCACCAAACAAGACGCCGTGGGCGTCATCACCCTCAACAACCCGCCGCTCAACGCACTCACCCAAACTCGCGGGCTGTTGCAAGAAATCAAAGATCATCTTGTTGCCGGTGACGCAGATTCCGGAGTAAAAGCCTTCGTACTCATCGGCGCGAACCGCAATTTCAGCGCCGGCGCGGACATATCGGAATTCGGTAAACCCAACGATCCGACCAAAGCCGATCTGCGGCAATTGACCGAATATATGGATACGGTGAAAAAGCCGCTGATCGCCGCGATCCACGGCCCGACCATGGGCGGCGGTCTGGAACTGGCGATGGCTTGCCACTATAGAGTCGCCGCACCGGACGCGCAGTTGGCCTTGCCGGAAGTCAAGCTGGGCCTGCTTCCTGGCGCGGGCGGCACGCAGCGCCTGCCGCGATTGATCGGCGCGGAACAGAGTCTGCGCATGATCACCACGGGCGATCCGATCAAAGCCGAAAAAGCAGCCAAGTTGGGTTTGGTCGACGAACTGGCGCAAGGCGATCTGCTGCAAGCGGGTGTCGCCTACGCGGAAAAAGTTGTGGCGGAAAATAAGCCGCTGCGCCGCGTGCGCGACCTGACGGTAAATGTTCCCGGCGGGCCCGATGTATTCTTCCCCATCGCTCGCGCCGAAGTGGCAAAGGCCTCCCGTGGTTTTCCGGCGCCGATGAAAAATTTAGAGTGCGTCGAAGACGCGGCGCGTCTGCCCTATGACCAAGGCTACATCAACGAACGCACGCGTTTTATGGAGTTGATGGCGACGACGGAATCGAAAGCCCAGCGTCATGCGTTTTTCGCCGAGCGCGAAGCGAACAAGATTCCCGACGTGCCGGATTCCACGCCGCTGATCGCCGATCAAATCCGCTGCCGTCATCGGCGCGGGCACGATGGGCGGCGGCATCACGATGAACTTTGCCAACGCCGGTATTCCGGTGAAAATGCTGGAAATGAAGCAAGAGGCACTAGACAAAGGTTTGGCCACTATCAAGAAAAATTACGCCAACACTGTCGCCAAAGGCCGTTTATCGCAAGAAGACATGGACAAGCGCATGGCGCTGATTTCAACGACCATGAGCTACGACGATCTGAAAGACGTCGATATGGTCATCGAAGCGGTGTTCGAGCAAATGGACGCGAAGAAAAAAGTTTTCACCGAACTGGATCGCGTGATCAAAGCCCGGCGCAATACTCGCGAGCAATACGTCAACGCTCGATGTCGATGCGATCGCCGCGGCGACCAAGCGCCCGGAAAGCGTGATCGGGACACATTTCTTTTCGCCCGCCAATGTCATGCGTTTGCTGGAAATCGTGCGCGGCAAGAAGACATCGAATTCCGTCCTCGCCACGACCATGAAGCTGGCGAAACAAATGCGCAAAGTCGGCGTCGTCTCCGGCGTGTGCGATGGCTTCATCGGCAACCGCATGGTGGAGGATTACATTCGCCAGGCGACGTTCCTGCTGGAAGAAGGCGCGTTGCCGCAGCAAGTCGACGGCGCGCTACAAAAATGGGGCATGGCCATGGGCCCATTCGCGATGAGCGACCTCGCGGGCCTGGACATCGGCTGGGCGATCCGTAAGCGCAAAATGGCCGAGACCGGCGAACAATTTTCCGCGATCGGCGATCGCATTTGCGAATTGGGCCGCTTCGGCCAAAAGACCGGATTGGGGTTTTATATCTACGAAGCAGGCAATCGCAAACCGGTGCCCGATCCCATCATCGAAAAACTCATCGTCGATTATTCAAAAGAACACAATATTCCACGCCGCGAAATCAGTGACGAAGAAATCATCGAACGCTGTATTTATGCGCTCGTCAACGTCGGTGCGCAGATCCTCGATGAAGGCATCGCTTTACGCGCGAGCGACATCGACATGGTTTATCTAACGGGTTATGGCTTTCCGCTGTATCGCGGCGGGCCGATGTTTTATGCCGATACCGTCGGACTGAAGAACGTCGTCGCGACGATGGAACGGTTTGAGCAAGGCCGCAACGGACATTTTTGGAAGGTGGCGCCGTTATTGAAGAAATTGGCTGGCGAGGGAAAGACTTTCAATCGGTAGCAATAAGCTCCTTCCCCTTCAAGGGGAAGGTAGGGATGGGGATGGGTTTTAACGGCACACAAATACGTAACCCTTCCCCACCCTAACCCTCCCCTTGAAGGGGAGGGAACGCAAACATTGAGGAGATCGAAATGGGATCACACGACGAGCAAGGATTACGGGCAACTTTCACCACCATGGAGAAAAGCACCGAGGCGGAATGGAAACTCATCGCGGCGGAATATGTGCCTTATGCAAACGCCCTCCCCGATCGGATCTTGGGTCATCTTAAGCTCCTATCGGGCGACTATGGCGGCTTCGCGGTAGACCGCATGACCCATTCGCTGCAAACGGCGACCCTGGCCCATCGCGGCGGCGAAGATGAAGAATATGTCGTGTGCGCGTTACTGCACGACATCGGCGATACGCTTGCTTCTTTCAATCACGCCGACGCGGGGGCGGCAATCTTAAAGCCTTTCGTTTCCGAAGATAATTTTTGGATGGTCGAGAAGCACGGCATTTTCCAAGGCTATTTTTTCTTCCACTATTTGGGCCTGGACCGCAACATGCGCGAGCAATTTCGCGGCCACCCGTGCTTCGAGCGGACGGTGAAGTTCTGCGAAAAGTACGATGGCCCCGCGTTTGATCCGAACGGCGAAACGCTGCCGCTGGAATTTTTCGAGCCCATGGTGCGGCGAGTTTTTGCCAAGCCGAAGAACACGATTTACAGGAACACCATTGAAGAATAAGCGAAAAAATTTTCTGCTTGTTAGGACTAGTTGTACGGGCATAACATAACGTTTACCAAACCCTATCAGCGCATGGGCCATTCATGCGATACGCCAACGAGGAGGACTAGAAATGACTGACGCAGTGATCGTATCCACCGCCCGTACACCCATCGGCAAAGCTTATCGCGGCGCCTTCAACATGACCCACGGCGCCAAGCTCGGCGGCCACGTCATCAAACATGCCGTCGAACGCGCCGGCGTCGAACCACAAGAAATCGAAGATGTGATCCTCGGCTGCGCTAATCCGGAAGGCGCGACGGGCTACAACATCGCACGTCAAGCAGCGATTCGCGCGGGTTTGCCGGTGACCACATCCGCCGTCACCATCAATCGTTTTTGCAGCTCGGGCCTGCAAGCCATTGCCATGGCGGCCCATCGCGTGATCGTCGACCGCGTGCCTATCATGGTGGCGGGCGGCTTGGAATCCATCAGCATGGTGCAAAACGACCATCAGAATAACTGGCACGCCCACGAAGATTGGATCAAACGCCACAAACCGCAGTTGTATTACTCGATGATCGAGACTGCTGAAGTAGTGTCGGAGCGCTACGGCGTTTCGCGCGAAAAGCAGGACGAATACGGCTTGCAGAGCCAACAGCGCTGCGCCGCCGCGCAAGCCGCCGGTCGCTTCAAAGACGAAATCGTTCCATTGCACACCTACAAACAACTCATCGATAAAGAAACCGGTCAATCCACCATGGTGGAAATCACCTTGGAAAAAGATGAAGGCAATCGTCCCGATACCACCGCCGAAGGGCTGGCCAATCTCAAGCCGGTGATCGGGGAGCTCGGCCACATCACGGCGGGCAACGCCAGCCAGTTGTCCGACGGCGCATCGGCTTGCGTGGTGATGGATGCCAAAGTCGCCGAAAAGCGCGGCATCAAACCGCTGGGAATATTCCGCGGTTTCGAAGTCGCCGGTTGCGAGCCGGATGAAATGGGCATCGGGCCGATCTTCGCCGTGCCGCGTTTGCTCGAACGCTTTGACCTCAAGATGGACGATGTCGGCCTGTGGGAATTGAACGAAGCTTTCGCCGTGCAAGTCATTTATTGCCGCGATCACCTCGGCATCCCCAACGACCGCCTCAACGTCGACGGCGGCTCGGTGGCCATCGGCCATCCCTATGGCATGAGCGGCGCGCGCATGACGGGCCACGCGCTGATCGAAGGCCGCCGCCGCGGCGTGAAATACGTGGTCATTACCATGTGCGTCGGCGGCGGCATGGGCGCAGCGGGACTGTTCGAAGTCGTACATTAATTTATTCACTGCCCGGGAACGCGCTTCCTGCTTGCCTCTCCAGTATGCATGCCTGGAAAGGCAAGCAGGAAGCGCGTCCTGGCAATGCCAAGGTTGAGCCTCATATGATTCGTAAATTTAGTTTTCTCGCGTTGTTCTTGCTCGGCTTATTCACTACAGCCTTCGCCGAAGACCAGCCTGTCCCGATAGAAAAGGAACCCCGCCACAAGCTCGTGCTTGAAAACGACATCATCAGAATTTTCGACACTCGTATTCCCGTCGGCGACGTGTCGCTGTTTCACACTCACAGTTTCGACAGCGCGTTCGTCTGCATCGATGGTGGAGAAACGCAGTCGGAAGAACTCGGCAAACCGATACAGCCACGCCCGCCGTTCAAAGCCGGTGACACCTGGTATCGCCCCCATGCCACCACACCGCTGACTCATCGTGTGACTAACCTCGGAAAGACCGACTTTCGCGTGCTGGATGTGGAACTGCGGCAGCCGCTGGTGGAATCGGATATCGCAATGACCAAGCTGCCGAAAGAGTTTGTGCCGGTGCTTGAGAACGAGCGCGTGCGCATGACCCGCCTAACGCTCATACCCGGCGCCAAAACGCCCGCCCATACCCTCTCGCGACCCGCGCTTTTCGTGATCGTGCAGGCCAGCAAAGCGGTGTTCGATTTGCCGCGCCAACGGCGGCTCACGGACTACGATCCCGGTGATTATTTTTTGGTGCCGGCGAACGCGGAACGGTTTATCGGCAACTTCGGCGATAAGGTATTCGAAGCAATACAGATTGAAATCAAGTAGTCGAAAATTTTTAGGATAGATCGCACATGAGCATCAAAAAACTATTCGACCTGACCGGAAAAATCGCGCTCGTGACCGGTGGCTCGCGCGGACTCGGGTTGCAGATGGCCGAAGGCCTAGGCGAAATGGGCGCAAAAATCGCCATCACCGCGCGCAAGAAAAACGAACTCGACGAAGCCATCGCACATCTTTCCGGCATGGGCGTCGAAGCCTATCCGCTGGTGACCGACTTGCAGGATCCCGCGGTCGCCGAGCCGACCGTGCTCGATGTCATCAAGCGTTGGGGCAAGATCGACATCCTGGTCAACAACGCCGGGACGACGTGGGGCGCGCCGGCCGAGGATCATCCGCTCGATGCGTGGAACAAGGTGATGAACCTCAATCTCACCTCGGTATTTTTGAGTCAGCGCAAGCGGTCGGCAAACACAGCATGATTCCGAATCGCTATGGCCGCATCATCAACATCGCCTCGATCGCCGGCATGAAAGGCTCCATGCCCGATACGTTGCGCACCATCGCTTACAACGCCAGCAAAGGCGGCCTGGTGAACATGACGCGCGCGTTAGCTGCGGAGTGGGGACAATACAACATCACCGTCAACGCCATCTGCCCCGGATTTTTCCCGTCGAAAATGACCAAGGGCATTTTCGAGATATTGGGGCAGGAAGGATTGACCAAAGGCGTGCCGCTGGGCCGTGTCGGCGGGCCGGAAGATTTGAAAGGCGCGTGCGTGCTGTTCGCTTCCGATGCGTCGCAGCAGATTACTGGGCAGTGTCTTGCCGTAGATGGCGGAGTGATGGCGGTATAAGAAAATCCCTTCTCCCCTGGGGAGAAGGTGAAGATGAGGGGTTAGCTTCTGTAGCAACCACCAGACCCTCATCCCAGCCTTCCCCTCGCGAGGGAGAAGGGACGTTCATCAATCTCATGCAATCATGACCGGACGCATCTTCGGCCTCACCATTCCCTTCGGCGAATACGTCGGCATCGAGGCACTGGAACAAGGTGACGGCTTCGTCCGCACCGCGCTCGAAATCAAACCGGAGCTCATGAATAGTTGGGGCGTTGCCCATGGCGGCGCGGTCATGACCTTGCTCGATCTCACCTTGGGCATGGCGGCGCGCAGCATCGATATGCGCTCGAACGGATCGATTACCGTCGAGCTCAAAGTGAATTTCATCAAGGCCGCAACGGGTCGCATTAACGCCGAAGGCCGCGCCACGCGCTGCGGCAAATCCCTGGTGTTCTGCGAAGGCGAAGTGTTCGATGCGAATGACGACGTCTGCGCCAAAGCCACCGGCACCTTCAAGTTACTCCTACCTAGAATCCAGGAATGACGCGGCCTCCAGCCCGAATCGGCGATCCGCTCAGCGCTGTCGACACCCCGGCGCTGATCATCGATCTGGATGCCTTCGAATATAACCTGCGGCGATTGCCCGAGTCGCTGGTCGGCAAACCCGTGCGCGTGCGGCCCCATGCAAAAACGCACAAATGTCCCGTCATTGCGTTGAAACAAATCGAACTCGGCGCCGTGGGCATGTGCTGCCAAAAAGTCAGTGAAGCGGAAGTCTTGGTTTATGGTGGCGTGAAAGATGTGCTGGTCAGCAACGAGATTATCGGCGCGCAAAAATTGGAACGGCTCGCCGCATTGGCAAAGCTTGCGAAAATCGGCGTGTGTGTCGACGATGCGCAAAACGTGCGCGATCTTGCCGCGGTTAGCGCGCGTCGTCAACGTCAAGCTGGATGTTTATGTCGAGATCGATGTCGGCACGTTTCGCTGCGGCATCGCGCCCGGCGAAGCGGCCGTTGCGCTCGCGCAGGAAATCAGCGCGAGCAAACATTTGCGCTTCGCAGGATTGCACGCCTACCACGGCGCGGCACAACATCAGCGCACCCATGCTGGCCGCGGAGCCAGTATCCATGCGGCTTGCGAGCATGCCATCGCCACCAGGCAAGCCCTGCAAGGCGCAGGGCTTGCCTGCCCTATCGTTACCGGCGCAGGGACGGGAACCTATTTGTTTGAAGCAGCGAGCAAGGTGTACAACGAAATCCAACCGGGCTCTTATATTTTCATGGACGCCGACTATGGCCGCAACCACGGCGAAGACGGCGCGCCGGTTTCCGAGTTCCGCCAAAGCCTGTTCGTTTTAGCAACCATCATGAGCCATCCCGCAGCCGATCGCGCCGTGGTCGATGCGGGATTGAAAGCGCTGAGTGTCGATTCCGGTATGCCGCTGGTCGCGGACTTGCGTGGCGTCGAGTATGCTCGCGCCTCGGACGAGCACGGCGTGCTGACGATTAAAACGAGCGAAACGAAAATTGTGCTCGGCGAGAAGATACGTTTGACGCCGGGGCACTGCGATCCGACGGTGAACATGCACGATTGGTATGTCGGCGTGCGCAGCGGCGTGGTCGAACAGTTGTGGCCGATCAGCGCGCGCGGCGCGATTTTTTAGTTTGATGGTGGATCCGCTTTGCTTGATCCACCCTACTCCGAAGCCTCTTGTCATTCCCGCGAAAGCGGGAATCCAAGTTGACTTTCAAAGGCTAAATGGATTCCCGCTTTCGCGGGAATGACACAATGGTAATTTGAACGCAATCGAAATATGATCACGCCAGCAGGCCGATCCAGCTTGCCTCTCGGCTCGGTACACCCGAAGACTCGCACCCATACTGCCTCGTGGCGATGCCGCTTTAAACCAACTTCACCAACTGCTTGCCAAAATTCTCGCCCTTGAGCATGCCGATGAACGCTTTCGGCGCGCTTTCTATTCCATTGCTCATCGTCTCGTGATATTTCATTTTGCCTTGCTTGAGCAGAGCGCCGATTTCAGCGAACGCGGCGGGCCATTTGTCCAAATGATCCGTGACGATGAAGCCGCGCAGCATGGTGCGATTGACGAGTAGTGAGCGCAGCAAGCGGATGCCTTTCGGATCGGCATCGTTGTATTCGGAAATCATGCCGCATAGCGCGATGCGCGAGAATGCATTCAAGCGCGACAATACAGTATCCATTACCTCGCCGCCGACGTTTTCGAAATAGGAATCGACGCCATTAGGCACGGCGACTTTGAAGTCTTCGCGCAAGTTTCCCGCTTTGTAATCGACGCACGCATCGAAGCCCAATTCTTTGACGACGTAATCGCACTTGGCTTTACCGCCGGCGATGCCGACGACGCGGCAACCCTTGGCTTTTGCCAATTGTCCAACCACGCTGCCGACCGCGCCGGACGCGGCTGACACGGCGACGGTCTCGCCCGCCTTCGGCTTCATAAACTCGTTCAAGCCAATCCACGCCGTCGCGCCGGGCATGCCGAGGATGCCGACGTAGTACGACAGAGGCGCGAGCTTGGGATCGACTTTCATCAGTCCCTCGCCGTTGCTGATGGCATATTGCTGCCAGCCCAACATGGTGACAACGAAATCGCCGACGTTAAATTTCGGATGTTTCGATTCGATCACTTCGGCAACGGTGCCGCCGGTCATCACTTCATTCAGCTCTTGATACTTGGTGTAAGACTTCACCGCATTCATCCGGCCGCGCATGTAGGGATCGAGCGAGAGGTAGTGATTCTTGACCAGCAATTCGCCGTCTTTCGGGCTCGGGACGGGCGATTGGACGATCTTGAAATTACTTTCCGTCACCCAACCTTCCGGGCGGCTTGACCAATAAAACTTGTGTGTTTTGTGCTGCCATGCTGCGGTTTCCTCCGAGGATTTTGGTGAGCGGGTTATGGCATAATCGGGTATTGGCAAATGGTACCACCCTTATGGTTTACGCTCTCAACGTATTCACGCTCATTCCCGGGAAAGAGGAGCAATACAAGGAATACAGCGTCAAGGCGGGGAAGATCATTTATGGTTATGGCGGCAAAGTCGTCGCATCGGGCCACGATCCTATTCGCCACATGCACGGCGATATCAAGCGCCAAATTTTCATCGTGGTGGAGTTTCCCAGCGAAGCGGTTTTCCAGAAAATGATCGACGATATGGATCGCGACAATATTCACCATTTGCGCGAAACGGCGTGCAAGGATTACATCTGGACGCTTTACCAGCCTTGGGACATGCGGGCTTGGGTGAAGAGTGGAGCCGCGTGAATATGTCATCCTGAACGCAGTGAAGGATCTGCTTTCACTGGGCGCCAGAAAAACAAATCCTTCACTTCGTTCAGGATGACATCTCGAAAAGAAATTTTGCTGTCGATAATAGAAAACCACTGAAACCATGCACGAAGAATTCGTCGGCACCATGCCGGTCCAAGATAAGCATCGCTTCGATACCGCGACGCTTGAGCGCTACATGCGCGAAAATGTCGATGGGTTTTCCGGTTCGCTAACGGTCGAGCAATTCAAAGGGGGGCAATCGAATCCAACCTATCGCTTGAGCGCGGGCGGCAAACGCTATGTCTTGCGCCGCAAGCCGCCCGGTAAATTGCTGCCGTCGGCCCATGCGGTGGATCGCGAATATCGCGTTATCACGGCTTTGTATCAAGCGGGAATTCCCGTCGCAAAAACCTACGCGTTATGTGAAGACGAAAACGTGATCGGCACGGCTTTCTACATCATGGATTGCGTGGAGGGCCGCGTGTTATGGGATCAAGCGCTGCCGGGCATGAGCCCCGATCAGCGCAAGGCCGATTTGGGAAGAGATGAACCGCGTCATCGCCGCGCTCCATCAAGTGGACTTATGAAAAAATCGGCCTCGGCGATTTCGGCAAGCCGGGTAATTATCTCGCACGCCAAATCGGCCGCTGGACCAAACAATACAAAGCCTCGGAAACGGAAAAAATAGACGCGATGGATAACCTCATCGCCTGGCTGCCGGACAATATTCCGCCGGGCGAAGAGACCAGCATCGTGCATGGCGACTATCGCATGGACAACGTGATTTTCCACGCGACCGAACCGCGCATCGCCGCGATTCTCGATTGGGAACTTTCGACGTTCGGGCCATCCGCTGGCGGATTTTTCTTATCATTGCATGAGCTGGCGTTTGTCGCCCGGCGAGTTTCGCGGCATCGCCGGCTACGATTGGAAAGCGCTGGGCATTCCGACGGAAGAAGAATACGTCGCCGCCTATTTCAAACGCACCGGCCGCACGCCCATCGATCCGCGCCAATGGGATTTTTACATGGCCTATAACATGTTCCGCCTCGCGGGGATTTTGCAAGGCATCATGGGGCGCGTGGTCGACGGCACGGCGGCGAGCCAGCACGCTATCGAATCCGGCAAACGCGCGCGGCCCATGGCGGAAGCCGGTTGGCGGCAAGTGGAAAAGATTTTAAGAAAGTAAATTGAGCACGCAAATCTCTTGTTAGCTGTCATTCCCGCGCAGGCGGGAATCCATACTAGGTCGGATATTGCCACCGCCAAATGGATTCCCGCCTGCGCGGGAATGACGGAAGTCGTGTAGGGTGCGCCATGCGCACCGTTTATTAATTCAGCGTGCGCGATTGCGCACCCTACCATAGGACACACCATGGATTTCGAATACTCCGATAAAGTCAAATCCCTACAAGAACGCCTCGTGCATTTCATGAACGAGCACATCTATCCGAACGAGGCGAAATTCCATCACCAGGTGAACACCGGCGATCGTTGGCAGCCGGTGCAGTTGATGGAAGACCTAAAAGTCAAAGCGCGGGCCGCGGGACTTTGGAATTTATTCTTGCCGCATTCCGATCGCGGCGCAGGCCTAAACAATCTCGAATACGCGCCGTTGTGCGAAATCATGGGCCGCGTGTTGTGGGCGCCGGAAGTATTTAACTGCAATGCACCGGACACGGGCAACATGGAAACCATCGAGCGCTACGGCAACGACGCGCAAAAACGCGAGTGGCTGGAGCCGTTGCTCGAAGGCAAGATACGCTCGGCCTTCGCCATGACCGAGCCCGCCGTCGCTTCATCGGATGCGACCAACATCCAAACCAGCATGGTGCGCGATGGCAAAGATTGGGTGATCAACGGCACCAAGTGGTGGATTACCGGCGCGCCGCATCCGAACTGCAAGATTTTTATCGTCATGGGCAAAACCGACCCGAATAATTCCAGCCGCCACAATCAACAATCCATGATTTTGGTGCCGCGCGATACGAAAGGTCTCACCGTCGTGCGTCCGCTCACCGTGCTCGGCTACGACGACGCGCCCCACGGCCACGCGGAAGTGACGTTCGAAAACGTGCGCGTGCCCTACGAAAACATACTGCTCGGCGAAGGCCGCGGTTTCGAAATCGCCCAAGGTCGCTTAGGGCCTGGCCGTATTCACCATTGTATGCGCGCCATAGGTGTCGCTGAGCGTGCGCTGGAGTATATGTGTAAACGGGCCCTCACCCGCGTCGCATTCGGCAAGCCCGTGTCGGAACAAGGCGTGACGCAGGAGCGCGTAGCGGAAGCGCGCATCATGATCGATTCGTCGCGATTGTTGGTGCTGAAAGCGGCGAACATGATGGACACTGTCGGCAACAAAGTCGCCCGCGCGGAAATCGCCATGATCAAAGTGCTCGTCCCGACCATGACCTCGCAGATTATCGATTGGGCGATTCAAGCCCACGGCGCCGGCGGTTTGAGCGAAGATTTTCCGCTGGCGGAGTTTTACGCCCACAATCGCACCCTGCGCCTGGCGGATGGGCCGGACGAAGTGCATCGCAATGCCATCGCCAAAGTCGAATTCGGTAAGTACATGGCGGAAAAAGGAATGGCAGCGAAATAGTACGATGAACTCGCAAAAGATTAGTGCAACGCCGAGCGCCTCGCGCAACCCACGGAAATATAAGGCAATATCCGAAAGCTATTGAAAACTTGCAACTTTTCCCCCATTTCACTATTCTAACAAGCTGAATTTCACCTCAACAGGAGCAACAGAAACATATGGAACCCAACATCCCAATGGCAACTGGTTCAACCACGCTAGGACTGTCTCAGAATCGCGTCCTGCGGAATACCTATTTGCTGCTGGCCATTTCGCTGGTTCCCACGGTTATCGGCGCGATGGTCGGTGTCAATCTGAACTTCGGCTTCATGCGTGCCAGCCCGATAATGATGGCGATTGCCACCATTGCGATTTTCTACGGCTGGATCTGGGCGATCGAAAAAAATCGCGAAACCTCGCTGGGCGTGGGCTTGCTACTAGGCTTTACGTTCTTCCTCGGCTTGCTACTCGGCCCGTTGTTGCAGCGCACCCTCGGCATGAGTAACGGTGGCCAGTTGATCGGCCTCGCCGCAGGCGGCACGGCGGCGGTGTTCTTCGCCATGGCAGGTATCGCCACGTCGACCAAGCGCGATCTGTCGGGCCTGGGTAAATTCCTTGGCATAGGCGTGATTGTCGCCATGGTGCTGGTGATCGCGAATATTTTCTTCCAATCGTCCGCTGTATATATGACGATACTCGCGATTTTCATCCCGCTCTCCTCACTGTTGATGCTGTATCAGATCAACCAGGTGGTGCGCGGCGGTGAAACCAACTACATCAGCGCGACGTTGAGCATTTTTATCAGCATCTACAACCTGTTTACGAGTTTGCTGCAATTGCTGGGCATATTCGGCGGCCGGGACGACTGATCTAAGTCGGCAATCCTAGTAAAAAGGCCACCTCCAGGTGGCCTTTTTTATTG
This sequence comes from uncultured Pseudomonadota bacterium, assembly GCA_963714525.1. Classification (GTDB taxonomy): domain Bacteria; phylum Pseudomonadota; class Gammaproteobacteria; order Burkholderiales; family JALYOK01; genus JALYOK01. The sequence continues at coordinate 297,526 of CAVQPB010000027.1, read as the reverse complement.
CTCAAACAACGCGATCGACTCCACGTGCCCGGTATGCGGAAACATGTTGACCACCCCCGCCGCTTTCAACGCATAGCCCTTAGTGTGCACCAGCACGCCGGCATCGCGCGCTAAAGTGGCCGGGCTGCAAGACACGTAAACGATGCGGCTGGGAAACGGCGCTTCGATCGCCTTCACCAACTCGACGGCGCCATCGCGCGGCGGATCGATCAAAAGCTTGTCGAACTTGCCCAGCGCGCGCAGCGTTTGGTCGGTGTCGTTAGCGAACAAATTAGCGGTATAAAACTTTGCCTTATCCGCCAAAGCATTCTTTCGCGCATTCTCGGTTGCCCGTAGAACAAGCTGTGGCGCGCCTTCCAGGCCGATGACTTCGGCGCCGGAACGCGCAATCGCGAGACTAAAATTGCCCAGACCGCAAAACAAATCGGCGACGCGCTCACCCGGTTGCGGCGCCAGCAAACTTACCGCGCGTTTCACCAACGCGCGATTCACCGCATGGTTTACCTGGGTAAATTCCGTCGGCGAAAAGTACAGCTTGAGATCGAATTCCGGCAGCGAATAATAAAGTGGCGTCGCATCCAGCGGCCAAAACGGCTGCGCCGTCTCCGGTCCTTTGGGTTGCAGCCAAAACTGTATACCGTGAAGCTCCGCGAAGCGCTTGAGTCGCGCGGCGTCCTGCTCCAGGATCGGCTCCAGATGGCGCAGCACCAGCACCGTGACCTGAGAGCCGCATGCCAGCTCGATCTGCGGCAGGCGGTCACGTAAATCCATACCCATGATCAGATCCGAAAGCTTGGGAATCAGCGCGGAAATGTTCGCCGGCAATACCTCGCAGGTTTCCATGTTGGCAACGAAGCTGGATTTTTTCTCGTGGAAGCCGACCAGCACCCTGCCCTTCTTTTCCACATAACGTACCGACAGCCGCGCGCGCTGGCGATACCCCCACTCCGGGCCGTAGATCGGCGGCAGCATTATTTCTGGGATGACTTTGCCGATGCGCGCCAGGTTGTCTTCGAGGATGCGTTGCTTGGATGCGACCTGCGCCGAAAATTCCGCGTGCTGCATGTTGCAGCCGCCGCACACGCCGTAATGCCGGCAGCGCGGATCGGTTCTTACGGCGCTCGATTTCTTCGATGGACACTAGCTGTGCGAATTCGTAACTTGGTTTCTTTTTGTAGGGCGAGTAAGTCACGATTTCGCCGGGTAACGCGCCGTCGATGAAGATCGCCTTGCCGTCGTGATGGGCGACTCCGCGGCCTTCGTGGTCTAGGGATTCGACGAATACGCTCATGGATTTTGTGATGGTTAAACCCATATTGTCATCGCGAGGAGCCGCAAGGCGACGCGGCGATCTCGGTGTTGGTTGACTCATAAAAGACGAGATTGCTTCGCAGAGTTTATCCGCGAGCGCAGCGAAGGGCTCGCATTAACGATTAGGGAAGCGACAAGAAAAATGTTAGTTACCGTGACGGTACATAATAAGATCGGAAATACTGCTCGCCCACTCGGAAAATTCCGGCGTTTGCAGTAACGGCACACCGATCGCGCGCTGCAAATCGCTCACCAGCATGATGCCTAATTCGCGCTGCGGGAAAAGTTTCGCGTAGCGAAGCACATTGCCGATGATCGCATCGCTGTTAGGTTTTCCCGATTCGCGCACCACGCGCCGCACCAGCGATGAGGCCACGGCATACTGCAAATCGATCGCGCCCGGGACGTCGTTGCTGCGGCCTTGCGCGATCGCTTCGATGTCCGGTAGATCGCCGATATGATCCATGAACGCCTTGAATTCGATACCTGCCGCCGCGCCGACACAGGCGCGCAGGCCATCGAGCAACAAATCGGGTGCATCTTGGAATTTTTTTAACGCGCGATCGGCGTATTCCCAAGTGCGCGGGCTGGGGAAGGCCGCGAGCGTCGTGCTGGATTTCATCTCGAACAACAGCTCGGGACGAAAATGCAGAAACGCGATCACCCGTTCGTCGATATCGTTTTGATACGCCCAGGCGACCCAATCGTCGAGATGCGCTTCCAGGTCATAGTGAGTAAAGCGATTCGCCAGCGGCGCCGGCATGGTGTAGGTGACGCCGCGGTCGCCATGGCGATTACCCGCGGCGAAAATCGCCCAGCCGTCGGGCACACGATATTCGCCGAGACGGCGGTCCAAAATCAACTGATAGGCCGCGGCGGTGACGCTCGGCGGAGCCGACGTGATTTCGTCCAGAAACAAGATACCGCGCAGGCCGTGGCGTTCCGCATTGGGCAACAACGCGGGAATCGACCACACCACGTGATCGCCATCGCGAAACGGTATGCCGCGCAAGTCGGTCGGCTCCATCTGCGATAAGCGAATATCGATCACCGCCACGTTATGCTGGGCCGCCACTTGCGCGACGATCTGCGACTTGCCGATGCCGGGCGGTCCCCACACCATGACTGGAGTAGATTTGCCTTTGATCGTGGAGGTAAATTCACGGTCGAGTATCGCGGTCAGATGGGACGGTCGCATGGATTGGCGCGTTGTTTTGTTTGCAACCCCTATTCTGGCGTGAGCCGCGCGCTTGGGCAAGCGCGGCGTGATTTTTCAAGGCACCGATGCCAGCAAGCGCATGGAATGGCGCTCCGGCGGCATGCCCGGCTGCCAGGCACAATGGACGCCGCTTCTGGCAGTGCTGCTTAAAATCGTTAGTAGCGGGTCACATGCTTTAAAATCCATGCAATAAAACAATTGAGTCCCACAATGGACAACGATCTTCATTATCTCGAATTAACCGAAGCCGCGCATCTCATCCAAACCAAGCGGCTTTCGCCCGTGGAGTTGACCGAAGCGCTGTTGCGCAGGATAGAGTCGCTCGATCGGCGCTTGCATGCCTACGCCACGCTCACGCCCGAACTGGCGATCGATCAGGCGAAACAAGCGGAAAACGACATTATGAAATTCCGCTATCGCGGCGCGTTGCACGGCATTCCGATCGGCATCAAAGACCTGTGTTACACCAAAGATATTCCCACCGCCGCGGGGATGACGATACACAAAAACTTTCGCCCTACGCTCAACGGCACGGTAGTGCAGCGTTTATTCGATGCCGGCGCCGTGTGTCTCGGTAAATTGCAACTCACGGAAGGCGCCTTCGCCGACCATCATCCCGCGATCACGATACCGGTCAATCCTTGGCATCAAGATCATTGGGTCGGCGCATCGTCCAGCGGCTCCGGTTCAGCAACGGCGGCGGGCTTATGCTTTGCTTCTCTCGGTTCCGACACGGGTGGCTCGATCCGCTTTCCCGCGGCAGCGAACGGCGTTACGGGCGTCAAGCCTACCTGGGGACGGGTGTCGCGTTACGGTGCGTTTGAGTTAGCTGCGTCCCTCGATCATCTCGGGCCGATGTGCCGCTCTGCGGCCGATACCGGCGTCGTGCTCGGCGCCATCGCGGGCGCCGATCCAAACGACCCTACCGCCGTTCAGAAATCTGTGCCGAATTATTTGGACGGCACCGATCGCGATTTGCGCGGCGTGCGCATCGGCATCGACGAACATTACGCCTTCGACGTCGCGGATGCTCCGATGACAAAAACCGTTCACGACGCCATCGAAGTATTGCAAGGGCTCGGCGCCGATATCCACAACATTAAGTTTCCCGATGTCGATCAAGTGCTGCGCGATTGGGCGCCCAACTGCGCGGTGGAAACCGCCGTCGCCCACGAAGCGACCTACCCATCGCGAAAAAGCGAATACGGTCCCGGCCTTGGTGGATTCATCGCTTCGGCACAAAACGTCAACGCGAGCGAGTACCAGAAAATTCTGCTGCGCCGCCGCGACTTTTCCGGACGGGTTGCTGCGCTGTTTCAATCCGTCGATCTCATGATCATCCCGGCGCAATTCATCGCCTCGCCTACCAAAACACAAATGGAAACCTTAGGGCAAGATGCCGCCGCGCTGTTGGCGTTGATGCGCTTCACGTCGCCGTTTAACATGACCGGCAGCCCGACCATCACGTTGCCGTCGGGCTTCACCGACCGCGGCACGCCGATTGCATATCAACTGGTCGGGCGGCATTTTTCCGAAGAGCTTTTAGTCCGCGCCGGTAGAGCGTATCAACGGGTAACCGATGCTCATCGCAAACATCCGCGCATCTGAATTCGTGACAGTTAGGCGCAATGGGATTGCGCTCTACCCTTTCTTTATCTTTTCCGCTAACTCTGCTAACTTGTCGCCAACATGATGACCAATCAAACATGAATTTTTGCAGTGACTGCGGTGATAAAGTCACGCTGCGCATCCCCGATGGCGACAACGTACCGCGCTACGTGTGCGACTCTTGCGGAACGATTCACTACCAGAATCCGAAAATGGTTGTCGGCTGCATTCCCGAATGGGGCGATCAAATATTGTTGTGCCGCCGCGCCATCGAGCCACGCTACGGCCTCTGGACGTTGCCCGCAGGCTTCATGGAAAACGGCGAAACCGCCGAACAGGGCGCCATGCGCGAAACGTTGGAAGAAGCCGGTGCGCGGATTGCGATCGATCAGCTCTACACCTTCCTTAACTTACCTTATATCAATCAAATTTACGTGATGTTTCGCGGCCGGTTATTGGACTTGGATTACGCTGCGGGGACGGAAAGTTTGGAAGTGAAGCTATTTAGCGAAGCGGAAATACCCTGGAAAGAACTCGCGTTCCGCACCATCAAAGTCACGTTGGAACACTACTTCGCCGATCGCAAGAATGGCAGTTTTGGATTTCATATGGGGGATATACTGCCGCCGAATCGATAGTTCGACCTACCCGAGGTTGCATATTCCTCCTCCCCTTCAAGGGGAGGACAGAGGTGGGGATGGGTCATAGTAATACTTAGTGGTCGCAGACCCATCCCCATCCCGTCCTTCCCCTTGAAGAGGAAGGTGATTCAACAAAAAATCGCGGCCGCCATAGCCACCGTCTGAAAATGAATATCCACCGTGTCGGAAATGTCGTGTCCATAACCGCCCGCCATGGTCACCGCGACGGGAATATTTTTCCTGCGTAGCGTTGTCAACGCAAACTCATCGCGGGCAGCCAGTCCGGCCTTGGTTAATTTAAGCCGCCCGAGCCGATCGCCTTCATGGGGATCAGCCCCGGCGAGATAAATCACCAAGTCCGGCTTGGCCCGCTCCAACGTCTCAGCAACACCGCGGGCGAGGGATTGAAGATAGGCTTCATCGCCGGTGCCGTCTTCCAATTCGATATCGAGATCGCTGGTCTCTTTTTTGAACGGGAAGTTGTTCGCGCCGTGCATGGAAAACGTGAAGATACTCGGATCGTCGCGGGTAATCGCCGCCGTGCCGTTGCCTTGATGCACATCGCAATCGATGATGGCCACCCGGGTCGCCCGGCCGCTCGCTTGCGCTGCACGCGCGGCGACCACGGCGTCGTTGAATACGCAAAAGCCTTCGCCGAAATCGCGAAACGCATGGTGGGTGCCGCCCGCTAAATTGACGCCGCAACCCTCATCCAAAGCAACGAAGCAAGCGTCCAGCGTGGCGCCGGACGAGCGCCGCGAGCGCTCAACCATTTGCGGCGTCCATGGAAAGCCGATACGGCGCATGGCTTTGCTGTCGAGCTCCCCCGATTGCACGCAGCGCACGTAATCGGCGCAATGGGCGCGCGTGAGCTCAGCGTCGGTTGCGGCGTGAGGCTCGTGCAACATGTTCGGCGCTAACCACGGCGCAAGAGTTACGCGTTCGCGTAAGGCGCCGTACTTTCCCATCGGAAAGCGATGCCCCGGCGGCAGCGGTAACACGTATTGATCGGTATAAAAAATCTTCATGGTGATAAGCGCAATGATGTCATTGCGAGCGCAGCGAAGCAATCTCGCTTTTCATTCCAGCCGCAATTCGGAGTCGATAAATGCTACGATAGGATCACTTTGAACACCGAATTCCTCTTCCAGCAACCAGAGTCGACTACCAGCCTCTGGGGTCGCTGGCGCAGTTGGCCACTCTATCTGCGCATCATCGGCGCGCTGCTCCTCGGTGTGATCGTCGGTGTGATCGCCGGAGAAAGCGCGGGCTGGCTTGCCACTCCCGCCAAGCTCGTATTGCGCTTGCTCGGCGCCCTGGCGCCGCCGTTGATCTTGGTGGCGGTGATACGTGCCCTGTTGCAAGTGGAGTTGAAGGGCCGGATGGGTCTACGCATCGCCGGGTTGTTGCTGCTGAATACCCTGGTCGCGATCCTTATCGGCCTCACTGTCGCCAATGTCATTCAGCCTGGCAGCGTCGCAAAAATCACGCCGCCGGAAAGTCACGCCGCCGCCAAGAGCGGGCCCGACCCGATTCAACAGTTGCTCGATAACGTGCCCAAGAGTTTGCTCGGTCCGCTAAGCGACGACGGCAAAGTCATCGGCGTGATTTTCATCGCCATTGCATTCGGCATCGCGTTGCGGCGTTTTCGCGAGACGCCGATACGCAATGTCATGGACCTTACTGACATCGCTTTCGGCACGATTATCGCGGTGCTACGCTGGGTGATCGAAGTCATTCCCATCGCGGTGTTCGGTATCGTAGCGAGCATCGTCGGCACCAAGGGCTTTGCCGATTTTAAGGCGTTGGGTTTATTCGTCGTCGCGGTGATCGTTGCCCTACTGCTGCACGCGACCTATTATTTGCTGCGCGTTCGCTTCGGCTCATGGGTAAAACCGCTGGACTTACTGCGCGGTGCGCGAGATGCCATGGTGATGGCGTTCTCGACCGCCAGTTCGACTGCCACCTCGCCCGTCACCTATGCCTGTTTGAAGGATCGCGTCGGCCTGCGCGAACAATCCGCCAGCTTAGGAGCGTTGGTGGCGTCCAATTTCAACAACGACGGCACGGCGCTCTATGAAGCCATGGCCGCGCTATTCATCGCGCAAATGCTGGGGTTGGAACTCACGTACACGCAGCAATTTCTGGTGGTCATCACCAGCGTGTTCGCCTCCGTCGGCGCAGCAGGTATCCCGGAAGCGGGTCTAGTGACCATGACCATGGTGTTCAAAGCGGTAGGCTTGCCGATCGAATACATCGCGATTCTGCTCACGGTGGATTGGTTCCTCGACCGTTGCCGCACCGTGGTGAACATGATGGGAGATATGAACATCGCGTGTTTGCTCGACGGCAAGACACGCGAGAACAAAATCGCCGATAAACCTAACCCCGATTCACCGCAATCAGCCAAGCAGGCAACATAGCGAATGGGCCGCTGACTAACGAAATTGCCGCGCGTGTCAAGCGTGTACGCGTCGACATGCTTGCCGGAAAGGAGGAAAATAACCATCGTCGTAATCTATTCACCGTAAGTAAAGGTTTGCCATGGCTGCCGTCCTGAAAACACGTGCCGAAGAAAAAACGAAAGTCGTCCATATTTCCTGTCCCCACGATTGCCCCGATGCCTGTTCGTTGCTGGTGACGGTGGATAAAGCATCGAACAAAGCCATCAAAGTCGAAGGTGATCCGTCGCACCCCTACACCAAGGGCTATCTCTGCGGCAAGGTGAATCATTACCTCGACTATGTCTACAACGATCAGCGCGTGATGGTTCCGCACCGGCGGCTAGGACCGAAAGGGCCGGGCGCGAAGTTCGAGCGTATATCGTGGGACGACGCGCTGACGACTATCACACAGCGCTTCAAGGCCATCATCGCCGAGTATGGCGCTGAGGCTATTCAGCCTTACTCTTACTCCGGCACTTTGGGCGTGTTGGGGTTCGGCGGTATGAGCGAGCGTTTCTGGAACAAGATGGGTGCAGCGCGTTTGCTGCGCACGATTTGTACCGCAGCCGGCAGCGCGGCTCGGCTCGCCACCACGGGCAATGCCGACGAGGCGAATCCGGAAGATGTGGTCAACGCAAAAGTCGTGATTCTATGGGCGACGAATCTCGTCAGCACCGGCGTGCATATGATGCCGTTCCTCAATCAAGCCCGGGAAAACGGCGCCACCATCATTGCCATCGATCCACGAGTCACGCGCACGACTCAGTTTGCCGATTGGCACATCCAGCCGAAACCCGGCACTGACGCGGCGCTGGCGCTGGGCATGATGAAACTCATCGTCGATGGCGGCATGCATGACGAGGCGTTCCTGCGCAAGAACACCGTCGGCTGGGAACGACTGATCAAGGATAAATTACCCGATTATTCGCTCGACAAAGTTGCCGCAATCACCGGCATACCCGCCGATGACATCGAGCGCCTCGCATTGATGTACGGTAGCACCAAGCAAACATTCATTCGCTTGAATTGGGGCCTGCAGCGCCACGATAACGGCGGCATGGCGATCCGCGCGGTGCGCATACTGCCCGCGATCACCGGCGCGTGGGGACACGAAGGCATGGGTTGCTGCATCAGCACCGGGCCGGAAATGCGCGGTATCGACTTCAACAAATTGCAACGGCCCGATTTGCTCGCAGGCCGCGAGCCGCGCACCATCAACATGATCCAAATCGGCGCCGCGCTCAACGATGCCAGATAAGTCCGCCGATCAAGGCGCTGTTTATCTGGAATTCCGATCCCGCCAATTGTGTGCCCGATACGCAAGCGGCGCGCAAAGGCATGGCGCGCGCAGATTTGTTCACCGTCGTCCACGATCCGTTCTTCACGGATTCCTGCCTTTATGCCGACATCGTGTTGCCCGCCGATACGCAACTGGAGCACATGGATTTGCACGGCCCCTACGGCCAATTTAATTTTGGTTTATCGCAGCCGGCGATACCACTCGTCGGCGAAAGTCTGGACAATCAGGAATTGTTCCGGCATCTGGCGAAGGCCATGGAATATACCGAGCCGTGCTTCGAACAAAGCGACGAAGACATGATCCGCGAGATCATCGATCCGCAATTGAACCCGCTGTTCGAAGGCGTCACCTTCGAACGTTTACAGCGCGATGGCTGGGCGCCGGCCAATTTAAAATCGCCGCGCCGCATGGGCATCAACAGCGGCAAGTGGCCCACGCCTTCGGGGAAAATCGAAATCTATTCGGAAACCTTGGCGAAACAAGGCATGGATCCGCTGCCGACTTATGTGCCGGAAACCGAAGGCCTGGGTAATGTTGAGTCGACTAGAAAGTATCCGTTGCAAGTCATCAGCGCCGCGACTCATTATTTCATCGGCTCGTCGTTTCAGCAGGTGCCGCGTTTGAACGAAATGACCGCGCGCTCGACATTTGAGCTAAGCATCGAAGATGCACAGCAACGCAGCATCGTGAACGACGATTTCTGCCGGCTTTATAACGACCGCGGTGAAACCTTCGGCTACGCACGCGTGGTGCCGGGATTGAAACCCGGCGTGCTCGGCGCGCCGAAGCAGATCAAGGGATCCAATACGCCCGGCGGCTTGAATGTGAATGCGCTGATCAGCGCGCGGGTTGCGGACATGGGTGGTAGTCCGGTGTTTTATTCGACGCTTGCGGAAATTGAAAAGGTCGAAGCACGCGCTTAGGGCGAAAATATCGATCGTGTCATTCCCGCGAAAGTGGGAATCCATTGTGAATTTCTTGTTGCGACGGTCACTATGGATTCCCGTTTTCACGGGAATGACAGCCATAAATAACTGACGTTAACGAGACAACCTCAGCAACATTTGATTTGAACAAACCGAAACTCTCTCTCATCGTCGCCATGTCCCGTAACGGCATCATCGGCAAAGATAATAAGCTCCCCTGGCGATTGTCCACCGACTTGAAGCGATTCCGCGCGCTGACCATGGGCCATCATATCGTCATGGGGCGCAAGACCTTTGAATCCATCGGTCGGCTGCTGCCGGGACGCAAGACCGTTATCGTATCGCGCAATCCTCAATATAGAATCGAAGGCGCCTTAGTAGCCGATTCGGTCGATGCGGCAATCAAGGCCTGTCGCGACGACCCGGAAATTTTCTTCATCGGCGGCGCGGAGTTGTACCGGCTGGTGCTGGACCGCGTCGAGCGTATGTACCTTACGGAAGTCGATGCGGATGTGGACGGCGATGCCCATTTCCCGCCATTCGATCGTAGTGGCTGGAAAGAAATCTCGCGGGAGACATTTCCAGCCAACGAACTGAACGACTATCCCCATCACTTTATCGTTCTCGATCGCGTCGAGAAAAATTAATCAGGAGCCCATATGCAAGATTCCATCGTCATCGTAGGTGCTGCACGCACCGCCATGGGCGGCTTTCAAGGCGTGTTTCAGAACGTCAGCGCACCTCAACTCGGCGCCGCCGCTATACGTGCGGCAGTCGAGCGAGCGGGCCTTGCCCCTAGTGATGTGCAGGAAGTCATCATGGGAAATTGCTTAATGGCAGGCATTGGCCAGGCGCCTGCCCGCCAAGCCAGTATTGGCGCGGGTCTTCCGCTATCGACGGGTTGCACGACAATCAGCAAGATGTGCGGCTCGGGAATGAAGGCAGCGATGCTCGCCCACGATCTCATCATCGCCGGCAGCAACGACATTATGGTCGCGGGCGGTATGGAGAGCATGAGTAACGCGCCCTATCTGTTGCCGAAAGCACGCGGCGGCATGCGCTTGGGCCACGCCCAAGTGATCGATCACATGTTCCTCGATGGCCTGGAAGACGCCTACGACAAAGGCCGCTTGATGGGCGCCTTCGCCGAAGACTGTGCAGGAGAGTATGAATTCAGTCGCGCCGCGCAAGACGAGTTCGCCATCGCCTCGTTAACCCGCGCGCTCAAGGCCACCCACGACGGCAGCTTCGCAAAGGAAATCGCGAGCCTAACGGCGCGAGTCGGCAAGCAAGACATGGCCATCACGCAGGACGAGCAGCCGCTCACGGCGAAGCCCGACAAAATCCCGACCCTCAAACCCGCGTTCCGCAAGGATGGCACGGTGACGCCGGCGAATTCCAGTTCCATCTCCGACGGCGCGGCGGCGCTGGTGTTAATGCGGCTTTCCGATGCCGAGAAGCGCGGTGTAAAACCGCTCGCGCGCATCATCGCTCACACCACCCACGCGCAGGAACCCAACTGGTTCACCACTGCACCGGTCGGCGCCATGAAAAAATTGTTCGACAAGACCAATTGGTCAGCGAAAGAAGTCGACCTATTCGAAATCAACGAAGCATTCGCCGTCGTGACCATGGCGGCGATGCGCGATCTCGGCTTACCCCACGACAAAGTCAACGTCCACGGCGGCGCATGTGCGCTGGGGCATCCGATCGGCGCATCGGGCGCGCGGATTATGGTGACGTTGCTTGCCGCGCTGGAAAAATACGATCTGAAACGCGGTGTCGCGTCGCTGTGTATCGGTGGCGGTGAGGCGACCGCGATTGCCTTGGAGCGGATGCGGTAACTATCTGTCATTCCCGCGAAGGCGGGAATCCATAGGGCATCGAAAAGAACAACGCTGTATGGATTCCCGCCTGCGCGGGAATGACAGGTAATAGAGGTCGTCGAATTTAACTTAGTGATGCATCGAGCCCAAGGTCGCAATCACGATCGTCAGCAAGCCAATAATCAGATTCATCCCCACGAGCATGCGCACTTGTATCAGCGCCTTGCCCGCGGCCGGCCATTCGCGCCCTGCCACGTAGCGCTTTAGCCTCGCGTAGCCGGCGAAATAGATATGGCCGAAGATCAGCATCATGATCACGCCCAACGCGAACATGAGATGTATCGGCCACGCCACCTTAGCGAAGCCGCCGAGCAGCATGATCATGCCTAAGCCGCTGGCCAGGATTAGCAGCACCGCAACCCATACCCACGATAGAAATCGCCTTAACACGCCATTCCACAGGATCAGCCGTTCCGGCGTTTCCAGCAACTCAACCGAGGCAGGACGCAGCGCCATGAATGCGAAAAACATGCCGCCGACCCAAACCGTGCTGCCCAACAGATGGGCCATCAATAACCATTTCATTATTTGATCTCCGAGTATCAATATTGTACGGAATTTATTAAGGCCATTCTGACCGGCGCGAACGAGCGGCGATGTTCGACGCAGGGCCCATGGCGATTCAGCGCGAGCAAGTGCTGCGGCGTAGGATAACCCTTGTGATCAGCGAAGCCGTATTCGGGAAATTTTTCATGCAGCGCAAACATCTCGGTATCCCGTGCGGTCTTCGCCAAAATCGACGCGGCGGAAATCGCCGCGACTTTGCTATCGCCTTTCACGATCGCCGCGACTGTCATGTCGACCACCGGGCAGTGAGTTCCATCGACCACTACGAGTTGCGGCACCAGCCGAAGCGCGAGCACGGCGCGGCGCATTGCCAAAAGTGACGCACGCAAAATATTATGTTGGTCGATTTCCTCTGCACTCGCGCAGGCAATCGCCCACGCGCTGGCGCAAGATTTTATTTCTATCGCCAAGGCACTACGCCGCGCTTCGTGCAACTGCTTTGAATCGGCCAAGCCATCTATCGGACGCGCCTTATCTAAAATCACCGCCGCCGCGTACACCGGCCCTGCCAGCGGCCCACGGCCTGCCTCGTCGACACCGCATAACAGCGCATAGGATTGCCACTCGGCCGGCGCTTCAAGCAAATACTTTGCGCGCTTGGTGACACCTTGCGTCATCATCGGCCGCGCATGAACATACGATCGAGCTCCTCGATGCTGATTTGAAACCAGGTCGGCCGGCCGTGATTGCACTGGTCGGCGCGATCGATGCGTTCCATCGCGCGTAACAATGCATTCATCTCAGGCACGGTTAACTGCCGATTCGCGCGCACTGCGCCGTGACACGCCATAGAGGATAGCAATTCGTTGCGCCGCTCGGTCAGGGTTCGCGACGCGCCGAATTCACGCAATTCGGCGAGGACACTTTTTGCCAGCTCCGCTGCGTCGGCGTCCTTCAGCAAAGCCGGTACAGACCGCACCGCCAGCGCGGTAGGCGATAGCACACCAACTTCCAGACCGAACTCGCGCAATTTGGCTTGTTGCTCGCTCGCCGTCGCGACGTCGAGACTGTCGGCGGTAAACGTCACGGGAATGAGCAAGGGCTGCGAGGCAAGCGCAGAGCCATTCGCAGCGGTTTTGAGTTGCTCGTACATCACCCGCTCATGGGCGGCGTGCATATCGACGATGATCAAGCCCTGTTTGTTTTGCGCCAGGATGTAGATGCCGCTCAGTTGCGCGAGAGCGAATCCGAGCTCTGGCGAGGAGTCGGCCGGCGCCGATTGCTGCACGTCTTGTTGAGCATAACTTTCGCGGATTCCCGAGAACAACTTTTGGTAGAACGTCGCCGGCTCCGCAACTTGTAACTCGCCTTGCCGCGATGGGTTACTCTGCCAAGGTGGATAGTCGGTGCGCGGCAATGGCGTCGGCTCGGGGTCGGCCGCACGCGGCCGAGCCAGCGCTTGCTCCAGCGCATGAAACACAAAGCGGTGTATCGCCTGACCATCGCGAAAACGCACTTCGGTTTTTGCGGGATGGACATTTACATCCACGAGCGCCGGATCGAGCGACAGAAACAACACATAGGCAGGATGACGATCGTGATGCAACACGTCTTGATAGGCTTGCCGTACCGCGTGGCTGAGCAACTTGTCGCGCACATAGCGGCCGTTGACGAATAAATACTGGGCGTCGCGGCCGCTGCGATTGTAGGTCGGCATCGCCGCGAGGCCGGTCAGTTGCAAGCCGCCGGTCTCGACCCGGACGGCGACGGATTGCTCGTAAAATCCTTTGCCGAGCATGGCGGTAACGCGGGCATCGGCATGATCGCGAACGTCGGGCAACTGGCTGATCTGGCGGCCGTTGTGCGCCAGCGTGAAGCCGACATCGGGCCGGCTCAGCGCAAGGCGCTTGAACACTTCTTCGCAGTGGCCGAACTCGGTCAGCTCGGTTTTGAGAAACTTGCGCCGCGCGGGCGTGTTGAAATATAAATCTTCCACGTCCACCGTGGTGCCGACGGCGCGGGCGGCCGGCACCGGATGGCTCGGATCGCTAGCCGTCGTTTCGACTCGCCAGCCGTGCTCGGCGGCCGATGCGCGGCTGGTCAACGACACTTTGGCGATAGATGCCATACTAGCCAGCGCCTCGCCGCGAAAACCAAGGCTGGCGACGCGCTCCAAATCATTGAGGGTCGCGATCTTGCTCGTGGCGTGACGCGATAGCGCGAGGGCGAGATCGTCGCGATCGATGCCGGCGCCATCGTCGGTTACGCTGATGCGCTTGATGCCGCCCTGTACGAGCTGCACATTGATGGCTTTCGCGCCCGCGTCCAGGCTGTTCTCCAATAATTCCTTCAACGCCGATGCGGGACGCTCCACCACCTCACCGGCGGCAATCTGGCTGATAAGAATATCCGGAAGAAGAAGTATGCGACCCATGGGTAGGCCACATTATAACGGGCTGCCTTCGCAGCTACGCATTTTGCATTGCCTAAGGAAGCTCTGATTAAGTTCGAGTTCTAAGCAAGACAAGGCGCGAGTGAAAAATTTCGGCGCAGCATATTAATAATATGTAAGGAGAAACTTTTCGGGAGCAACGCAGTATTGCGACGAAATCGGACTTAATCAGAGCTTCCCTAAGCGTTTCTACTTCGAGATAAACTGCTGATAGGCCATCCCTGTGAGCCAGTATCCGTGCGGCGCTTGGAGTATGCATCGCCACGAGGCAAGCTGGTACTGGCTCCTGGCAAGGCATCATTTGAGAAATTGTAGGGCTATCCTTACGCACGGAAAGGAAAATCGTACGATCGATCTATCCTTACGCTGATGCTCCCACGTTCCCCATACATCTAGAATCGCGTTGCTGGGAGGGACGAGCATAAGCCCGCGCTACATCAAGCATCGTGCAACAATTACAATTAACGCCAATCGCTAGACGACAAACCCACGCTACACTAAACTTTGCCATGGCATCCAGCTCAGTGATTGCGATCCGTCGATTCCATTTTCATCTATGGATCAGTGCGACGCTCCTGTTCATTCTGCTGATAGTCGCGTTCTTCCCTCCCACGTTTCAGTTCGGCGCCGGTATGTATTTGCCGATCCACTCGGCCATGGAGGTGTTCTCCATCATCGTCGCGTGGCTGGTGTTCGCCATCAGTTTAAATAGCAACGACAACAAACGCGCCGGCACCACGTCGCTGCTGGGCTGTACATTTCTTGCTATCGCGGTGATCAACTTCGGCCATGTCCTTTCTTATTCCGGCATGCCGGATTTCGTAACGCCTGCGTCGGTCGAAAAGGCGATCAATTTTTCTTTGGTCACCCGAGGGATGGCTGCCTTGGCCATGGTCGGCATCGCCTTCCTGCCTTGGCAACCGCTGCAAAGCAAATGGATAAAATGGGTTCATCTTGCGTTAACCATCGGTTTTATCGCGATCGTTTTTTGGATTTTGCTGTATCACTCACGCTGGCTGCCATCGACCTTTCGACCCGGCGAGGGTTTAACCACTTTTAAAATTGCAACAGAATATGTGCTGGTCGTGCTGCACGTAATGGCATGTATCGGTTTTTATCTTCGATTCAACGAGGACCATGAAAGTGCCTGGTCGTACTTGTTTGCCGCCTCCGCCATCATGGTTTCCAGCCAGATTTTCAACACTTTTTATGTGCATCCTTACGATATCTATAATTTGCTCAGTCATATTTACCGGGTCATCGCCTACGTCTTGATCTATCGCGGGATGTTCTTAAGTGCAATCCATGAACCCTACGAACTTGCCAATCAACTGCGGGCGGAGTTGAGCGATTCAACCGTGAAGCTGCGGGAGATGAGCGCCAAGGTAAGGGATGACGTGGAAATGGAAAGAAAACGTATCGCCCGCTCGATGCACGATGAAATGGGTCAAGACCTTACCGCGCTCCGGCTGGATTTGGATTGGTTGCAGCATCATTATCCCGATCACACCGCGATCAAAGACGTCAGCGACCGCATGCGCTCCACCATCGAGAGCAGCGCGATGGCCATGCGGCGTATTATTTCCGATCTACGGCCGCTGATTCTGGATGATTTAGGCATCGCCGCCGCGATGCACTCCCTGGTCAATGAATTCGCAGCACGAACCCACCTTAAAGTAGAGAGTAAGTTAGACGGCGATTTCGAGGATCTACCCGAGACCCATCAAACCGCGCTGTATCGCATCCTGCAAGAATCCCTCACCAATATTGTGCGCCACGCCCACGCCACGCAAGTTGAGGTAGCACTTCGCCGTCATGGCAATGGCGTCACCTTAAGCGTTCGCGATAACGGCCGCGGGCTGAGCGATAATGCCCGCCATAAGCAGGGGTCTTACGGACTATTCGGTATGTCGGAATGGGTGTTGGAACTCCACGGCAAACTCGATATCGAAACCGCTCCCGGCGCCGGCGCAATGATTATGGTCAAATTGCCGTTGCCTGTGGCGGTAAATATTTAGGGAACCTCTGATCAACCTGCTAAAATCATTTTGCTACTGCGGAGAACCCAATTGCGAACGACGCAACTCAAAATTCTGATCGTCGACGACCATATGGTGGTGCGCGAAGGCCTCAAACGCATCTTGGCGGACGTAGAAGACATTCAAGTCCAAGCCGAGGCAGGAAATTCTGTCGAGGCGCTGGCCTTGCTGCGCGAGCGTGATTTCGATTTGGTCTTGCTCGATCTGTCGCTACCGGGCCGAACCGGTTTGGAATTGTTGCGCATGATTAAGGACGAGCAGCCGAAACTGCCGGTCCTGGTATTGAGCGCCTACGCCGAAGACCAGTACGCCATCCGTGCCTTGAAGGACGGCGCCGATGGTTTTCTAAATAAGCAAAGCGCGCCGGAATTGTTGGTCAGCGCCATACGCAAAGTCGCCACGGGTGGCAAGTATGTCAGCGCGGCGATGGCGGAGCGCCTGGCGCAGGAGATCGGCGGGCACAGCGACAAGCCGCTGCACGAAGCCCTATCCGACCGCGAATTCATGGTGCTCAAAATGATTGCCTCCGGCAAGAACCTCAACCAGATTGCCGAAACCCTCTGCATCAGCCCTAAAACCGTCAGTACTTATCGCGCCCGCATCATCGAGAAAACCGGCCTGCAGACCAACGCCGAGTTGATACGCTACGCCTTGGAGCAGCAATTGCTGAATTAAAGCTGTTTCGGCAGCAGGTCTCATAGCGGGTTGACAGGAAAGTCCGACAGCAAAACCGGCGTTCCCTGATAACGTTGGCGCCATCAGCGCCGTTATAGTTCATGCTCGACATTCGTTATCGAGCACCATGGACGCAAGCAGTTCACACACTGCGGCAATTTCAGACGGCAACAATGCCTTCTGCAAAAACTTTCACCCCCTCGTTTGAAGCGCTTAGCGAATCCATGACCGAGTTTGTGGCTTGTAGGTAAACCCCTACACGAAATGACGGCGCACGCCTACGCAGGTTTGAAACCCGGACTCGTACTATGAGATTAGAAGAAATTTGAAAACAGGTCTATCTGGAGACAGTGTGTCAACCATCATTTTGGTCGAAGATTCGACCCTTGTGCGAGAACGGCTGCGAGAAATGCTCGAGGAATTTTCTCAGATTAAACTCCTCGGTGAATACGATAATGCCGCAGCGGCGATAACGGCGCTGCGGCAACAGTCCGTCGATATTGTTTTGCTCGATATCAAACTCAAAGGTAGCTCGGGGCTAGACGTGCTGCGCCATGTCAAAGGGACCCATCCCGCGACCAAGGTAATCGTATTCACCAATCATTCGGACGACGAATTCCGCGAGCTATTCATCCGGCTCGGCGCGGATTATTTTTTTAGTAAGACCCACGAGACGCAGCGCTTGCGCGAGACTTTGGCTATGCTCAGCGCCGAGCCGGCTTGAATCGTCAACGAAAATGTAGGGTGGATCAAGCGCAGCGGATCCACCGATCGTCATTATGGTGGATCCGGCGCTACGCGCCTTGATCCACCCTACGAGTCCGAATCACTTTCGCGTCGCCGATATCTTAACGGCGCTCGCGCAATGCGCGAGAATTCCAGCTCGATTATTGCGCCGGACCAGGTTGGTGATCATCTGCCGTTCAAAAAACGACAGGTCAGAACTGTTCGCGAACACCTCGACCTGAGAACGGCAAATCTCCGTCTTCTCCGCGCCGATAGCGTAAACGGTGCTCATGCTGAGTGCGATTGCAACAACTATCTGTTTCATCGATTCGATTGGTGTGTACATGGTTTTCTCCATCTAAGAACGTGGTTAAAATTCGTCGCGGCTCTAGCCCAGGGCTCGCAAACTGGATAGCCAAGCCAGCGCGAGTGAGGTGAGCCGCGGCAGCGGTTTACTTTTGCGGCGCCGTGTAAAGGCTTTAGCCGTAGCGAGGTCTTCGCGTCGCCGGCCTTCTGCTTTGCGCACTTGAATCGCGATGGATTTGGCGGGTTTTAAAGTAGGTTCCGTTTTCATAGTCCTACTGCACTCGTGCTTTTTGCACACGGACTGCCAAAATTCCGTTGTACGGATTGGTCGGTTTTAAATCGGTCCGCTGCGCTACAAGCGCTCTCGCCAAACGCCCTTGGTTGCTGCGTAATGCCGCCTCCACGGCGGTAAGATGCAGCACGTCGCGTTGCGCGTGGCTGCCGCCGAAACGCTGGGCGATGGGTAGAATCGGTAGCAAAAGTTCGGTCGCCTTGGCGTACTCGCCCTGCATGAAGGCCAGCATGGCGCGACACGCCGATAATCCAACCTCGCGGATCATCTTGGCGTTGGTATCGTGGCCGGTGGCGCGGCGCCGCAAGGTGTCCCATAGTTGCGCGATCTCGTGGTCGAAACCACCGCTGCTCGCCAACGCCATCATCGCGTGCATGTCGTTGAAGACGTAATAGCCCTGCTCGACCATGGGTTGCCAGGCCTTTGCCAATTCCTTCCAACGATCGCCTACGTCGACATCGCGCAATTGCAATCGCCACAACATCGCACTGGCATCGACCATCTCGAGCAACACATCGGAAGATTTGGGCCGTATGCAGCGATCGTAAATCTCCAGCACGCGGTCGATCTCGCCCAAATCGAGATGGAACAGCGCGAGGTGCCACCAATTGTGGAAAGCGAATGCGTTATCGACCGCCCAATCTTGACTGCGAGTAGTGAGCCACTTAACGCCCTCGACGAGGCGGCCTTCCATCTCCATGACGTGAGCGGCAGCATGAATCGCCCACGGATCGCGTGGGTTGAGTTCCAGTGCGCAACGCGCCGTTTCCTCGGCACGCCGGTATAAGTGGGTCTCTTCGAGTCCAAACGCGTGCATGCCGAGGACATAACCCATGCCCGGCACATTCGCGCCCCATTCCGGCAACACCTGCGCCACCCGGTCGCGCAACATCGTGGATTGGCCGAGAAAAAAGTCGCCTATATGAGCGACCTGCAGCGCCAAGGTGTCGCGCGGATATTCGACGACGATCTCGCCGTAAAGTTGAATCGACCCGGCAAAATCTCCATCCAACCAAGCGCTAGCTGCGCTGATATGGCGGCGTTCCCGGTCGTTGGCGGTGTTCAGCAGTGCGGTGGCATTATCGAAACTCTGTAGCAGTGCGATTTCCGCATTGCGATCCGTCGTGGTAATCATCAATGCGGCGCGCAAACAATGCCCCATCACGAATGCGGGGTCGTCAGCCAATGCTTGGTCGATCACCGCGAGCGGATCACCATAGTAGCCGTGCAACAACTCGACCGCGGCTTCATAGCGATCGAGCGATGCTCGGTTACGGGTCGAAACGGGAACGCCGCGGCAGTCTGTTAATTCCATTTTCTTAACTCCGGTTTAAGATCCCTACGGGCATGCCCGTAGGGATTTCTTTTTAGCGACGAAAAGAAGGGTGCAAAGGGTTACGGCTGTCGACGTATTGCACGACCATACCCTTGGCTGCCGTCTGCCATTCGCCCGTGCGCCCGAACATAGGATGCAGCGGGTTACGCGAATCCACATACACTTGGCCTGAACCAACGATGACCTTCGTCACATTCGCCTTAGCAGCGTAGTAAGAAGGATGCAGCGGATTGTCGATGGCGGCGTTAGCGTTGGAAATCACTGCGCCGAAGGCAGCGGTTGCTAAAGCGATTGCGATGGTTTTCTGAAACATGATCATTTCCTTTCAATAAAGTTAAAAAGTTAAGTGTTGCGGTTTGTATCGATGTCGCTTGCTGAACAATTCAATCAAAGCTCATCGAACGGTTGTCATTTTGCGAGGCGTGCGTGATTGGAACGTGAAACGCAGCGTGAAAAAATCGTGAAAAAATTAATTCTTCGAAAAATTCCTTTACATCACAACCAGTTATGTAAGGGAACGCCTGACTGGCAGATGTCGGGATAGGTCGATTTTGTGTTTTGGGGTTACATGTTGAGAGGGAAAATTTGAAACCAGGCGCGCCAGAACGCCCGCCTGGTTTGCCTCTCCGGGCATGCCACGCCAGGAACAAGGCTGGGCGCGGCTCTTCAGCCGATATTCATTCAAAATCTTTTACGGAAAATTAATAAGACCTTTGTCTTAATCCGTTAGTCGTATTGTGTGACGCTGGAAATGCGAGCAGATTACCTGTGACACGACCGGCCCCGAATAAGTGATTTTTCCAGAGGTAGCCGGCGCGAAAGACAATACACAAAAGGGGTAATTGATGAATAGGCTGGCGATCAGAGGCTGGGTGCGTGCAGTAACCTTAGCAGGAATAACAATAGTCTTAGCGGTAACGTCGCTTGCGCAAGCGGCGCCGGGCGATCTGGATCCCACCTTCGGTGGCGATGGCAAAGTAACCACGGATTTTTTTGGCGGGACCGATACAGCCAAGGCTGTTGCCATTCAGCGCAACGGTAAAATCCTGGCCGCCGGCACGGCGTTTAACGGTAACACGGGCGGCAATGATTTCGCCTTGGCGCGCTATAACCGCAACGGCAGCCTAGACCGAAGCTTCGGCGCAAATGGCAAAGTAACCACTCATTTCTTCGGCGGCCCGAATCCGCAGTTCAATATCGCCGCTGAAGCCGGCGCCTTGGTCATACAACTCGATGGCAAGATCGTCGCCGCAGGCATGGCCTTCAACGCAGGCGCCGGCATGGGCGCCTTCGCACTTCTGCGTTACACGAGACACGGCGACCTCGACCGCAAGTTCGGCGGCAGCGGGATGGTCACCGCGGACTTCGGCGGGGTTAGCGCCCAAGCTAACGGACTGGCGCTGCAACCCGACCGCAAGCTGGTGGTCGTCGGCTCGACCCGAGACATCAACGGCAATAGCGATTTCGCCTTGGCACGATATCATCCCGATGGGCGCCTCGACGCGAGCTTTGGACTGAATGGCAAGGTCGCCACCGACTTCACCACGCTGGACGAAGCACGAGCGGTTCATTTGCAGCTCGACGGCAAGATACTGGTCGCCGGCACCAGCGCCTGCATCACTGCGCCGTGCGCCTCGCGGGTTTTCGTCCTGCTGCGCTACCACACAAATGGCAGCCTCGATACGAGTTTCGGCAGCGGTGGCGCGGTGACCACCAGCTTTTTCGTCGCGAATATCGCCACCAGCATCGATGTGGCGCCCGACGGTAAGATCGTGCTGGCCGGTTGGACGGATCGCGGCTGCCTGGCCTGCTCAAGTTTCTTGATCGCGCGTTACAACCCGGACGGAACGCCTGACACCGGCTTCGGCGTAGGAGGCGTTGTTAAGACGGATTTCGGCAGCATAGTTGCCGGCATTTCCCGCGCCAGCGCGGTCGTCATCCGAGAGGGCACGTTGCAGCAGAAAATCGTTGTAGGCGGTTTTTTTCAGGATCGCGCGATCTGCGGCAACGCGTCGGGCGAAATCTTCCCCTGCGACTTCGCCCTGGCGCGCTACAACGAAGACGGCAGCCTAGACACCAGCTTCGGCGACGGCGGCTTGGTGACCACGGATTTTGGCGGCGCCGTCGATCAGGCGTTTGGCCTCGCCATTCAACGAAACGGAAAGATCGTGTTGGCGGGCAACTCCGACGGCGATTTTGCAGTGTCTCGCTACTTAGCGAAGCGTTGCCGTTCACCGCGCAACTTTGTTTTCATGCCAAGCGATGCGGACGACGACCTAGTTTGCCGATGAGTAGCGACGGAGCGAAATGAAGGCGCGGCGCGCGCCCGAGCGGAGGTATATCGAATCAAAACCGGCGGTCTAAAGGTACAAGTGCAACACTTTTGAGGACTAGGATGAGAATCAAGAGGAGGTGTTGCATGAAGCGTTATCGACACGTCGACGAAATGGAACGAGAACGGATAGCTTCGATGGTTCACAGTGGGGCGGGGGCGGCCGAGATTGCCCGGGCACTTGGCCGGGCGCGCAGCAGCGTCACGCGGGAACTTGCGCGTAATCGGGGCGTTGATGCCTCGGGTCAACCGGGTTACTTCGGGTGCCAAGCCCAACGGCAAGCCAGCCAACGGGCGCGGCAGGCGAGACGGCCGAGGTTATTAGTGCCGGGGAGTCGGCTATGGCAGCCGGTGATGAGCAAGTTACGCCGTGGCTGGTCGCCGCAGCAGATTGCCCATCGGCTTAGAATCGAGTATCCGGATGACCAGGAGCAGTGGGTGTCGCATCCCACCATTTATCACGCCTTGGAAGTGTTACCGCGCGGTGAGTTGAAGGCCGAACTCCAGCGTCACTTACGCCGTCAAGGCAAGCCGGCCAAAGGTGCCGTATCCTCGTTACTGGGCGCCAGCATCCATGCGCGGCCACCGGAAGCGGCGGACCGCCGGGTGCCGGGGCATTGGGAAGGCGATCTGATCGTGGGGCAAGGCAACCGCTCGGCGGTGGGGGTGATGGTGGAACGCCACACGCGTTACCTGCTGTTGGTGCAACTGGAGCGCAAAGATGCCTTCAGCGTGTATCAAGGCTTTGCCCGTAAGCTCAAGCCCGTCCCGGCGATCTTCCGCCAAACCCTGACCTACGACCGCGGCCGGGAAATGGCCGAGCATCAACGCTTGACCCATAAAGTGGGGATCAAAGTGTACTTCGGCGATCCGCTAGTCCTGGCCGCGCGCTACTATGCGAGAACACCAATGGTATGCTGCGTCAGTACTTGCCTAAGTTGACGGACTTATCATCGTTCTCATAACGTCTCTTTAATGCCATTGCCGAACGACTCAACACTCGACCGAGACAAACCCTCGGTTGGTATACCCCGAAGGAGGTCTATACGCGCTTGCTGAAGGAATACAACCTGAACGACCACGCAATTAATTCTTTGCACTTCGGAACTTTAATCAACACCTATCCGCCTGCGAGGCAATATCATGCGGCTGTCAGGCCCTGCATTGCCAAGAGGCAAGCAGCGTAAGCCTCGCGGCAGCCAAGAAAAATGTAGGGTGCAATCATTATTGCACCGAACAATTCATCTGCGGCGGCGATCAGACGGCGTTCTTTGTTCCATAACTTTTGCGGAGGCAGTCGGAAAAAGCATGAATTATGCTATCATTTGATGGCACATTATTTGGGAAATGCGATGGAAACTTTTACTATTCGAGATTTGCGAGAGCGAACCGGGGAACTCGTTCGCGGCGCCGAATCTGGCGAGTTGTCTGTGGTGACCAAACATGGACAGCCGGTTTTCCTTGCGGTGCCGATGGACGAGCAGTTATTGCGCGGTGGGCTCGCGCTCGATCTGGCGCTCAAGCTTTATCGTGAAAACGTGATCAGTCTCGGCAAAGCGGCGCGCATGGCGGGCGTCGATACCGAGGCATTTATGCAGTCGCTTGGCCAACTCGGCATCGCTGTTATCGATTACGATCCAACCGAACTCACCGAGGAACTAGCCGCGCTGACCTGATGGCGATACGGCTGATCGTAGCCGATGCCGGGCCGCTTATCATTTGGGCGCGCTTGGGCCGATTGGATTTACTGCGCGAAATTTTCGGCGAGGTTTGGGTGCCGGCGCGCGTCGAGCAAGAGGCGGTGAGCGATCCACGTCGCCCCGGCGCCGCTGCAATTGTGGCGGGATTCGCAGCGGGACTGCTGCTGCGGCCATCGCCCAGTGTTGAGGACGCCGAAGATTTCGGCTTTCCAACCCTAGGCGCAGGTGAATCCGCCGCCATCCGTCTTGCGATGCAGTACCAATGCCCCGTTCTGATGGATGAAAAACTCGGCCGTAGTGTAGCCAAGGCACAAGGCGTCGAAGTAATCGGCACGCTTGGGGTGTTACTAATCGCGCGAAAACAAGGTCGCCTCGATCAAATCAAACCGATGCTTGAACAGATGGCGCAAATGAACTATTTCGTTTCCCCCACGCTCCGCGACGCAGCATTACGGGAGAGTAGCGAACGCTAGCCACGGTGCCGGAAAATCAATCGTCTAACGCCAAACGGCGCGGAAAGCGTTCCGCTTCCAGCGTCAGCGCCAAACGGCGCGTCACGATCCATCGTTGCGAGAAGCCCTTCGCTGTGATCGAGGGTAAACTCCGCGAAGAAGCAATCTCGTTTTTTGCTTTTCAAAGTCCGCAATCACTTCGCCACAAACTTCCAATCCGAATACCTCTTGCCGCTGCGAAACGAAAAAAGTGTCGCGAACAATGTCGGCGATTCGTCCGATAAGCTATGCACGCCGATCACCTGATTGTCCTTGTTTCGCACCACACCCCATTCTTGTTTTTGCGTGATTGGATCGATGGGCAGATTCGACAAATAACTCTTGTCCACAAGCATGCGCGGGTCGCGCATGAGATCGGTGAGTGCAATCGGAAATTCCTTCGCCGTGCCGGGCGAGGCAGCGCGATAGGCTTTTATCGCCGTGACAATTTCATCCGCGGCGGCGATCAGGCGGCGTTCTTTGCTCCAATAAGTTTGAAACCCTGATGTGCTCAGCAAGAAGGCTAAACCGAGTGCAATGACGAGTAGCGCAATCCAGCGAGGGTTGAAGAGCCGATCCGTGTGGGCCGGTGGTATCGGTTTGGTTGAGGTGATCGTTTTCATGTTTTGATCTTTTTTAGTGTTGTTGATTTAAACGAATCGTATTAAAAACCTATCGGCCTGCGAGGCAATATCCATGGGGCTGACAGGCAAGGCATCGCCACAAGGCAAGCAAGGTAAGCCTCATGGCAGCCAAGAAAAAATGTAGGGTGCAATCGTTATTCCGCCGAACAATTCAAACATACGGCGCAATATGAATTGCAAGACGGGGTCAGGTCTTGCAACAACACATCAACCATTTGTCTCGTCACCACTGGTCCGTACCGCTCTACTCACGGTGGAATAATGTACCCCGAAATGGCGAGCGATCGCCGCCATGGTGTGCTGCCCCGACCGATACGCACGCGCCATCGCGTCGTCTCGCGGATATTTGTGGAAGATTTCCAACGGCTGGTCTACCGCCCGGCGCTGCGCTCTGGGAATTTCACTGAGACCAGGTTTATTATCGATCTGTGCCTGCATCTTTTTTACGAAGGCATCCGAGCCGAGATAAATCTGTCCGCGCAATTGGGTCCAAACACTCGGTAGGCGTGCGCCTTCGTGGACGAAAGTCACGTATTTGATAATGGCAGTGCTACGCCGCTGACCGAACTGCGCTAGCAGCCAGTCCGTTTGCAGCCAGGGCGGTGCGTCGCCTTGGCCACAGGTCGCAAGGTAGCTGCTCCAGGGCCAGGCCTCTAGTCGTTTAACCATTTTCGCGCGCAACGGATTGAGAACGACGTAGCGCGCCAACTCCAAAAGATAACTATCGCGTTCGACCAGAACGGCTTTGTAGCGCCCTTGGAATACATGGCCGACCCGGTGGTGGAAGCGGTTAAAGCGTTGGGTATATACGCCGTTCAGTTGTCGCATGCCACGAGCCAAGTTCGCGTCGGGCGTTTCAATCAGGATGTGGTAGTGATTGGTCATTTGGCACCAGGCATGGCATACCCAATTAAAGCGTCCGCAGACCTCGCCGAACACGTCCAACCATGCCAAACGGTCGGCATCGGATAAGTAGATGTCCTCGCGTCCATCACCTCGCGAGGTGACATGGTAGATACCGCCGGAGAGTTCTAGCCGTAAGGGGCGCGCCATGGTAGGTAGGATAGCAAGGTGTGTGCGTTTGTGCAAGACCTGACCCTGCGCCTCTGCGCCTTGACCCTGCGCCTCGACCTATGGGTTTTAGTTGAGTGTTGTCGAGCAACCTTCCTTCGAGCCCTCAAAACGCGTTTCGATGATGGAGTTCGTTTTTTTGTCAACAGTGCAGTAATAGGTACAACCACGACGTGGATTGTTGATAAACGCATAGATCGTTGTATCGATATCATCAATGGTACGTGGCTCAAAATATGAGTTGCACAAGAAACGCGTTGGATATTGTTGAGTACGTTCGCTCCGCAATGAACCGACAAATTTATTGTGCCGTTTGTCCCAATTCGGTGAGAACGCATGGTCGCAACCATACCCTCCACAACAGGCCGTAACGATTGAGGTAAGTACGATCGAAATCGCGATTTTTAACAAACCTAAAAAATTCGGCCTCATAGACTAATATCGCCGCCGCCGTCTAGCATCACCAATCGCTAACTCGGCCGAGGCCACACCATTCAATGAGCCAGCGAAAGTTATACCCAGCGCCGGGATCATGGTCGGTATATTCGTAACATTAAAACAACAAATCTGCCCAGAGTTGTACCAAAAGTCATGGAGCCGAGCGAAAGCATTCATGACGGGGATACGATTTACTGTAAGGCTGAGCGCACCCCCTTGTTTCGGGAAATTACTCCAAAAATCACCGGCGGACAACGCTTCGTTTTTTCCGACGGCATTTATATTTTTACTGTTAGGTAGCTGGCGACCATTTATATCGTAATCAAACGTATTTGTTTTCGAGATAAACGCACCGTTATCGTCATCGGGTAAACCCCAGTTTTGGTTTAACTCCCACTTGGGATCGGGGTTTTCTCCTGATTCCCATGTTATCCGATCCCCAACTGCGTATTCATAGTACGCGGGTGCAGCCGCACTCACACCCGCATATGTTGCGCCACGACGGCAGTTACTGCCATTTGCCTCGGCGGAGGCACAACCGATTGCTGCAGAGCCAGCGATTTTGATTACAGCGCCCAAACCACCGCCCACAGAAGAACCCGCATAGCTAATCGCGCTAAACGCGTTCGAAACTTCGTATGAAATATATGATGCTCTTGCTATGTCAAAGTTAGATCCTCCTGCAAGATATGTCTCGTAGCCGGAAATGAACGCTGTCGCATAGGAACCGCCATACCAGGCGGCTACCGCGTAACCGATCGCTCGCGCCCAACTATGCGTCATCATGAAGCGATCATGCGCGCCGCCGTCGGGCCGGTTGCGAATGACAGCATAAAGCGCCTGCGCGTCGCCCGGGTGACGGACTGCATTATCTAGTGATCTGAAGAAATCCCTGATCCCATACCCAGACGGATCTGTGAAACTCAACGGATTATTCAGCGTGTAGCTATACCGGTTATAACTCTGACTAAAGTTGGCAAACTGCACTTGCGGATCGGCGCTCATGAACCGCCCCAACGTCGGCTCATACACCCGGCCATTCATGTGCACCATGTTCACTTCCGGCAGCATCTCGTGTTCGGTGAAACCGCGCCTGGTCAGGCTATTGATCGTGGTGGTGGCGTCACTACCATTAGCGTTACGGCGCTTGCCGAAGGCGTCATAGCTATTTTGTTCCAGTATCCCGCCGATGTTGTTCGTTATTGTCGTGATGGAGCCGAGGTGATCCTTGTGGAAGTAGACATCGGTCTTGGCGGTGGTGTTGCTCTTGATGCTGCGCATCATGAGTAGGCCGCTGGGAGCATGAATGTAATGTTTCCATTCGGTGATGCTGCCTTTGGTCTCGATTTCGAAGAACAGGGCATTGCCGGCGTTGACGAAGTAGGTTTGGCTGTCGACTGTGGCGCCGGTGCTGCGGGTTTCTTTGATGCGGGCGTGGTCGGCATCGTAGAGGAAGTCAATCGTCGAACTGCCTTTGGTGATGCGGCTGGGCATGTTAAAGCCGGTCCAGGTGATCTCGCGCTGGATGGTGGTGCCGGTCTTTTCCCTTAGCAGGTTGCCCACCGTGTCGTATTCGTAAGTGGGATTGACGAGGCCGTTCACCGTGCCGGTGACGCTTTTAACGGCGTGGTTTCTCACTTCATAGGACAGGGGATAGACCAGCGTGCCGACATCGGATTTGTAGTTAAGATGCCGGTGCTGCTGTAGCCGTAGCTCTTGGTGAGGGCCGTGGCGCCGGTCATGCTGGTGTTGGTGAGGCGGTTTAGGGCGTCGTAGTAGGTGGTCGCGGCACCTGTTATGCAGCCTTCTTTTGCCGTTCTGCCTGCGCCAACACCGCTTTCACTTCTTGGCGCACCAATTTTCTGATGTTGGCATTTAGCTCAGATTGAATGCCCAGGTAGTCGCGCAACGCGTCATTGATCAGTGTCTGATAACCGATCCCCTGAGCTTCCCCGCGCGCGCGAAATTCCGTTAGTACCGGCGTATCGATCAAAATAGTAATTCGGCTTTTCTCCGTCCGCAGCCGGTTCAACAAAGGCACGCTCTTCGCGCGTTTGGCTTTAGCAAAATCGATATCCTTGTATTTCTCATAAACGTCCTGCTTCATAGTATTTCCTTTGCTTATCATTGGCTTTCCATGCGGCGATGAGGCGAATCACGTCGTCCTGGTAAGTGAATACGACGACCAACACCCGTCCAACGGCATCCATGCCGAGTTGAAGAAACCGTTGCTCACCTTCAGCATCCTCATCTTCCCAATTGAGCGCAAATGGGTCAAGCAACACCACCTGAGCGTCCTCAAAATCGACGCCGTGTTTCTTATTGTTGGCGACGTTTTTCTTTGGATCATAGACGATGTCCACAACGTATTATGCATATTCCCATGCATATGCACAACCATGATTGCCAATAAAAATTCCGTGAGGTCGCGCGGTGCGTCAATTTCGTGGCGGCGAGACAACATTGAGCGTCCCGTGTCAGCGGCAACCTACGAGCCCGACTGCCTAGGAATCAATTCGCGTAACGACGTTCAGGCCGACATCGATGTGCCAACAGCCCCTATCCATGCGGCTTTCCAGCGATCATCGCCAGCGGGCAGGTGAAATGCGGTGCGTGGCAACACAATGACCATGTAGGGTGCAATTCAATTGCAGCGAACAATTCAAACTATGGTGTCTTCCCCCGTGCGCGATGCGCGCAGGGGAAGGAGTAGTGTCATTGCTCCGCAGTGGCTCTTTATTCACGGAGCGAAAAGTTACATCAATCGGGAAGCAGTACACTAGGTTCCGAAAAGCAGATCCTTCACTGAGTATACCCTCGAGCGCAGCGAAGGGTTCAGGATGACCGTGCTGCTACTCGCGGATTCGACAAACCGACTGACAAACCAGCGTAGAATCATAAAGTCAACGATTCACGCGTGAATGCAATGAGCAACGTTACCCTACTCTCTTCCGCTGCAAACTTTTCTTAACCAACGTGCTGTAGATGTCGAACGGCTGACGGCGGATGCGATGATCAATCTAATGGTGGATTGGTTTCGCCTTGTTCCCATTGACGGGATCGCACCGGCCACGCCGGCGGACACAATGTTATTTCGCTATGGCGGCTGGTCGGAAGGTTGTGTGACCGGCTTCAAGTTCGGATTGTTGCGTCGCGTTGCGACGGGCGACAGCGACAACACGGAATGGCTGGCGGGAATCACGCTGATGTTCGAGCCGAGCCGCTATTCGAGTATCGAGCCGGTGACGACTGTTTCAACCGACTGGCAATCCCTTGAAGCATTCGTTCACGCGATCGAAAGCTCGCCGGGATTTAAGCTCTCCGCTTCAGTGACGCCGATGGCGGTTATTGTTGAGAGCCAAGGTGCGCGATAGCACATGATGGTTCGGAGGTGACAGTTGTGTATCGCTAAACCACCCTCGCGTGTCATTCCCGCGCAGGCGGGAAATCCATTCAGCGTCACCTTTTGCGAACGCACTATGGATTCCCGCCTGCGCGGGAATGACAAGATAAAAAGCGCTTGCGCTAGAATCGAGCACGCCAGACGGCAATTCCAGAGCGGCTCTCAGAGCATGCATTGCCACCCGGCAAGTCTGGAGCGGCTCGCAGACCGATGACTATTTAATCAACGGCAACAGCGCTTTAAATTCCGGCGTACCCGCCTGCGCTATCCATTCAAATAAACCATTACCCCCGTATTTTCGGTAGCTATTGAGGTGACAAGCGTAACCAGCGATAGGAGGCTCACCCGATGGGAGAAGCGAAACGGCGGTCAAATGTTGCGGTGCGAGAAGCGTTGGAGGCACTGGCGGTAGACACGGTAGGCGGTCGAGTCCAGGTGCGTTGGAACACAGATCGCGCCGCCACACCGTTGGGTCAGTTGGCGTTCTTCATCGAGTTCTTGAATCTCACCGGGCTGTACCGCCGCTGGGAAGAAGACTGTCCGTTGCAATATGTCGGGCCGCATGGCTCGCGCACCCAAGACATCATCGGCACATGGTTTTTATCCGTGTTAGCCGGCCACCGAGGCTACGCCCATATTGCCGCACTCCGGGCCGATGCCTTAAGTCCACAGTTACTGGGATTAACGACGGTCGTATCCGAGGACACCGTACGACGCGCGCTGATCGCCCTGGATGAAGGCGCCGGACGCAGGTGGATGCAAACCCACTGGATGCCAGCGTCTGGCCACTGCTTAATGCGCCGTGGATTTTAGATGTCGATGTCACCATCAAGCCGCTGTATGGCAAGCAAGAAGGGGCCGTGCTCGGGTACAACCCAAAGAAGCCCGGACGACCGTCGCATGCATACCATACCTATCAGATGGCGGGGTTACGCTTGATGCTGGGTATAGCAGTGGCAGCGGGCAACCAAAGTCACAGCAATACGACATTGCCGGGCTTGATCGAATTAATGGAACGGCTACCGATTGAGAAACGTCCGCACTTAGTCAGAGGCGACGCGGCGCGGGCGGTGAACCCACGATGGCGGCGCTGGAGGCGCAGGGGCAACCCTATCTATTCAAGCAACGACTCACTAACAACGTCAAACGTCATATTGAGCGCGCCTTTGCCCGCGGCGACTGGTCCGATGCCGGACAAGGCTGGCAAGGCCAAGACGGCGAAATCCAATTATCGGCTGGAGCCAAGCCGACGCATCGTGGTGTTGCGCCGGCCCTTGATCGGCGAGACGTTATTGTGTGAGAACGAAGAACAGTTACAACTGGCCTTCGTAGAAAAGGAACGTCCGATCAAAGGTTACGAGTATGCGGTGCTGGTGACGGACCTGAGCCACGAGCTGCACATGATTGCGCAACTGTATCGGGATCGCGGCGATGCCGAAAACACCTTCGATGAAATCAAAAACCAATGGGCTGGACCGGTTCACCACGCACGATCTGAAACGGTGTCAGTTAGCGCGATGGCGGTGGCGTTAGTCTACAACTGGTGGAGTACATTCGGCGTTAGCGCACCCCGAGCCAGACTCGAGGCGATACGGCGCGCCCGCTGCTGCTCTCGGTATGGGAACTCACTCATCATGCGGACAAACCCATTTGCGATCACGCCGATGCACGCCAAGCGGATTCGCGAAAGATTTACTGACTCAAGTCAGTCGCGATAACAGTAAACACACTGCAGCAATAAAACGATAAGCGTCAGCGCGTGGCGAGTTCATCGCCACCGCCTGACCATTAACTCTCACCGCAAAATCAACTCAATGAGCACTGCGCAACGGGTAATCGCCGTTTTAGATAAAACCATTTCAGTCGTGACAATCGTAACGCCGGCGTCGCGCATGCGCGCAACACCTACATCGTAACTTTGCGCTTGGCGTGAAGACACGGCGTCCGCTACGACTATCGAATTAAATCCCGCGGCTTTGATATCCATCGCCGTTTGCAGCACGCAGACGTGAGCTTCCATGCCGCAGATGATGATTTGTCGGCGCTGTTGCTGCTGCAATCGTTCGGCAACGCCGGTTTCGCCCAGGCAGGAAAAATGAGTCTTGTCGAATAAACTTTCCGCGGGCAACAGTTCGCGCAATGATGGAACTGTTAGGCCTAAGCCTTTCGGATATTGCTCCGACGCAAGTATCGGCACGCTCAAATGCTTCGCCGCGTGTATGAGTTTTGCCGCATTGGCGACGACGGTGTCGGCGTTCAATATCGCAGGCGCTAGTTTCTCCTGTATGTCGACGACTAACAGCAAGCTTTGATCGCGGCGAATAAGCATCTGAGTGATTGTCATTCTGAGGCCAATAGGCCGAAGAATCTGCTTCTGTTTATTGAAGAAAGCAGATTCTTCGCGTTGCTCAGAATGACAGACTTCTGATGGTTTGAGGTAATCATCAGTGAACTTTCAATAGCCCTTCGCGCTCGATGAAGCCGATCACGGTGTCCAGGCCCGTGCCTTTTTTCAAATTGGTGAACACGAATGGCCGCTCGCCGCGCATGCGTTTCGCGTCGCGCTCCATGATCTCCAGCGATGCGCCGACCATGGGCGCGAGATCGATTTTATTGATGATCAACAAGTCGGATTTGGTGATGCCCGGCCCGCCCTTGCGCGGAATTTTTTCGCCGCCGGCGACGTCGATGACATAGAGCGTGAGGTCCGACAATTCCGGGCTGAATGTCGCCGCCAAATTGTCGCCGCCGCTTTCCACAAAAATCGCATCGAGCCCGGGAAAGGTTCGGGATAAGCGCGCCACCGCTTCGAGATTAATCGACGCATCTTCGCGTATCGCCGTGTGCGGGCAGCCGCCGGTCTCGACGCCGACGATGCGTTCCGGCGCCAACGCTTCCGCGCGCACCAGAATCTCCATGTCTTCTTTGGTGTAGATGTCGTTGGTCACGACGGCGATGTTGTAGGTGTCGCGCATGCGCTTACACAGCGCTTCGACGAGCGCGGTCTTGCCGGAGCCTACCGGGCCGCCGATGCCTACACGTAAAGGTTGTTTGTCTTCCATGTTTCCTATGATCGAAATAATCGGCTGTACTGGGTTTCGTGTTGTCCAGACAATATCGCCAAGCCCGGCGTAAGATTGCAGAGTTCGTCATCGCCTAATTCCAGCGCTTGTTCGACCAAACGCGGAAGGTCTTGCCCCAACTCGAACAGCAACGATTGCCCAGCCACCTGGCCTAACGGCACTAACTTCACGGCGGCGATCACTTGATTCTCAAGCCACGACCATAAATACGCCGTCAACGCTTCGTCGATCACGACGGAAAAACTCACGGCCGCGAAACTAAACGCGGCGGGAAAACTTTTCGGTTGCAGTTCGGTCAGCATCGCAACCCTTTCGGAGTCGCAGAATTTCCCGTCGACCAACAACTTCGCCAGCGAATAACCCATCTGCTCTGTCTCGGCGCGTAGCTCCGCTGTTTCGCGCGAGGCGAGAAAATAGTGGTTCCAATAAATTGCAGCTTTGATGTCCTGCGACTGCCAAGCCCGATAAAGCCGCGCAACAAGGGGCGCTTCCATAGTGGCGATGTTGAATTGCAATGCATCGCTGATCCATTGCCCGGCGCTGTCTTTATCTCGAACGATGTTCGCTTCGCACGCGGCCTCCAAACCCTGCGAGTAACTATACGCCCCCACCGGCAGCGTGGGGCTTGCGAGTTGCAAAAGCCGAACCAGCGGCAGGCTCATGGTTTGTGCTGGTGAATAATCGGACGATGGCTGGCGTCGCCATGGGTATGGCCGCCGCCATAGGCGCCCGCTTCCGGATCGAAAGGAAGCTCGGCATCGTTGACTGTCGCGCCCAGCCCAAGCAACATATCGCGTAGCACCTCGTCGCGTTTCAGCTTGAGCCAGCCATCGCCGATTTCCAGCGGTACGTGGCGATTGCCGAGATGATAGGCGGCGCGCGTTAACTCGATCGGCGAAGCGCAGCGCACCAAATAAACTTGCTCGACGGCCGCGGCGACCTGAATAAGCAATCCTTCTTCCGTTTGCAGGAAATCGCCGTCGCGCAGCACGGTGCCGCGTTCGAGAAATAAACCGACCTCGGTCCCCGATTCCAAGCGCGTACGCAAGCGGCTTTTTTGCCGACGCTCGAACGGCAAGATCAAGCGGTCATCAAAGCGATCCTGTGGCGGTATACGCCTTCGAATCAGTGCAATGTTTTCTGTTTCCGCCATCATTAAAAAAGAAAGTAACGTTGCGCCATCGGCAAAACCTTCGCCGGTTCGCAGACCAGATGCTCGCCATCGGCGACGACTCTATAGGTTTCCGGATCGACTTCGATTTTCGGCGTGTAGCCGTTGTGGATCATGTCGGATTTTTTTAGTTTGCGCATGCCTTTCACGGCGATCACTTGTTTGCCCAACCCTAAGCGTTCGCGAAGACCATTCGCTAGCGCAGCTTGCGACACGAAGGTAAACGACGTCGCTTGCAATGCGCCGCCGAACGCGCCGAACATCGGCCGGTAATGCACCGGCTGCGGCGTGGGGATCGACGCGTTGGGATCGCCCATCGCTGCGGCAATGATCATGCCGCCTTTCACGATCAGCGACGGCTTGACGCCAAAGAATGCCGGCTTCCACACCACCAGATCGGCGAGTTTGCCGACTTCGATGGAACCGACGGCGTGGGAAATGCCGTGGGTAATCGCCGGATTGATGGTGTACTTGGCGACGTAACGTTTGGCGCGTTGGTTGTCGTGATCTTTTTTGTCGCCCTTAAGTGCGCCGCGCTGCGCTTTCATTTTGTGGGCCGTCTGCCAGGTTCGCATGATCACTTCGCCGACTCGGCCCATGGCTTGCGAGTCGGACGACATCATGCTGATGGCGCCGAGGTCGTGCAAAATATCTTCAGCGGCGATGGTCTCGCGCCGGATGCGCGATTCGGCGAACGCGACATCTTCGACGATCTTCGGATCGAGGTGATGGCACACCATCAGCATGTCGAGATGTTCGTCGAGCGTGTTCACGGTGTAGGGCCGAGTCGGGTTGGTCGACGACGGCAACACATTCGCTTCGCCGCACACTTTGATAATGTCCGGCGCGTGGCCGCCGCCGGCGCCCTCGGTGTGGAAGCTATGGATGGTGCGGCCTTTGAAAGCCGCAACGGTGGTTTCAACAAAACCTGCTTCGTTCAGCGTGTCGGTGTGGATCGCAACTTGCACGTCCATATCGTCGGCCACTGAAAGACAGTTGTCGATCGCCGCCGGTGTCGTGCCCCAGTCTTCGTGGAGCTTGAGGCCGATGGCGCCGGCCTCGATTTGTTCTTCGAGTGGCTTAGGCAAACTCACGTTGCCTTTGCCGAGAAAACCCAAATTCATCGGCAAGCCGTCGGCCGCGAGCAACATGCTGTGTAAATGCCACGGCCCCGGCGTGCACGTGGTCGCGTTGGTTCCCGCCGCTGGCCCCGTGCCGCCGCCTATCATGGTGGTTACGCCGGACATCAGCGCTTCGTCCACTTGCTGCGGCGAAATAAAATGAATGTGGGTGTCGATGCCACCGGCGGTGACGATCATGCCCTCGCCCGCAATCACTTCCGTTGCGCCGCCGATCACGATGTTCACGCCGGGCTGAATGTCGGGATTGCCCGCCTTGCCGATGGCGGCGATGCGGCCGCCTTTGAGGCCGATGTCCGCTTTGACGATGCCCCAGTGATCGAGTATTAACGCGTTGGTGATGACGGTATCGACCACATCTTTATGCGCACGCTGGCTTTGACCCATGCCGTCGCGTATGACTTTGCCGCCGCCGAACTTCACCTCTTCGCCATAGATGGTGAAATCCTTTTCGACTTCGATCCACAGATCGGTATCGGCCAAACGTACGCAATCGCCGACGGTCGGGCCGAACATTTCTGCGTAGGCGGTTCTATCCATGCGGCGCGTCATTTAGCTTTACCTTCGCGATTGAGCTTGCCCATGATCTTGCCGTTGAAGCCATATACCGTGCGGTCTCCGGCCAACGCAACTAATTCAACGGTACGCTCCTGCCCCGGCTCGAACCGCACCGCCGTGCCCGCCGGAATATTCAAGCGAAAGCCCGTTGCGCTGCCGCGGTCGAAGGCCAAGGCTTCATTGGTTTCGCCAAAGTGAAAATGGGAACCGACTTGAATGGGCCGATCGCCGGTATTCGCCACCGTAATGCTGATGATTTCGCGACCTTTATTGATCTCGATCTCGCCCGCTTTGATTTTCATTTCACCGGGTATCATATGCGCTATTGAATTGGATTATGGACGGTAACAAGCTTAGTGCCGTCGGGAAAAGTCGCTTCGACTTGGATGTCGGGAATCATGTCCGCAACGCCTTCCATCACATCGGCGCGATGCAGCAAAGTCGTACCGTAACTCATCAACTCAGCGACGCTGCGGCCTTCGCGCGCGCCTTCCATGATCGCCGCGCTGATGTAGGCGACCGATTCGGGATAATTGAGCTTTAACCCTTTGGCCTTGCGGCGTTCCGCCAATAATGAGGCAGTGAAAATCAGTAATTTATCTTTTTCGCGCGGCGTTAACTCCATGTTCTCCTCTCACGTGGACCAAATGCGCGGCGTCTGAACGGCGCGGCCGAAATAGTGCGGCCGCAATTCGCGCCAAATCGATAACAGAAAATTTCTCGCGTCTTCGACGCGATGCCCTAAATAACGAACACTCAGCACTTCGGGTAGAGCGGTAATCGCGACACGCGCATTCGCGCCCACGGGAACTGCCCTGGAAGCCGCTACCAGAGCGGTGTTCGGGGCATTGCCTGCGGCGATGAGCGTTGCCACTACCGGATATCCCGCGAGCCCAATGGGCGATTGCATCAATCTCGATCCGCCCTCAATCCGTCCCCGTTCCAGCCACAGCGGCACACCGTTACGCCTAATGTGCCAAGCCTGTTCGTAGCAACCTTCGGAAAAATTTTCTTGCGAAGCGATTCTACCCAATATCAGTATATCCCAGCCGAGGTAACAGGCGCCTTCGGCTAAATCGACGGAAATTATTTGTCGTGCGCGGGCGGAATTGAATACGATGGCTTCTTGCGGCAACCACTCGAGGCTGGCGCCGGGCGCGACGTTGAGTGCGACATGCTGTTCGGCGCGGGTGCCTTCGCTGCGATACCATTTCGTTGCGCCCGGCGAGGTGATGAGGGCGTGGGCATTTGTTTCAACCGTCGACATTAATGCCCAGCCTATCGCCGGCGACGATGCCGCCAGGAGGATGAACGATGATGCTGTGGCAGACCTCATCACCCTCGGGATAGAACGGTTTTTGTACGACTAGCGGACCGTGATGACTGCGTTGAACCAGCGTGCTACGCCCGTTTTGCTTTTCGTAGCGAAGCGATAGTTCAGCGTCGTTCGATTGCCGCGCGAATTCCTCCGCGACAATCACACCGCTACGTAACTGCGAACCTTGAGTTCCTTCATGTCTTTCCCCTCTCCGCTAAGCACGATTTCTCCGCGCGTCATCACCGCAAAAAAATCGGCGAGACGCTCCGCGAAATCATAATACTGCTCCACGAGGAGGATTGCCATATCGCCGCGCGCCGTGAGAAGGCGGATGACCCGTTCGATATCCTTGATGATGGAAGGCTGGATGCCTTCTGTCGGCTCGTCCAGGATCAATACTTTCGGCTCACCCACCAGCGCGCGGGCGATGGCGAGTTGCTGCTGCTGGCCGCCGGAGAGATCGCCGCCGCGGCGTTGACGCATTTCTTTCAACACGGGAAACAGGGTGTAAATGTAATCGGGAATCGATTTCGCCTGGCTCGCCTTTTTCACCGCCATGCCCATGAACAAGTTTTCTTCGACGGTGAGGCGCGCGAAAATTTCCCGGCCTTGCGGCACGTAGGCAATGCCATGGGCGGCGCGGCGATGGGGCCGCCACGCGCTGATTTCTTCTCCGTTTAAGGTCACTTTGCCGGAGGCAATCGGCAGCACGCCCATCATGCATTTCAGCAAGGTGGTCTTGCCCACGCCGTTGCGCCCGAGCAAGGCGGTACATTTGCCGATGCTGAGGGAAAGGTCGACGTTGCGCAGCGTATGGCTGCTGCCGTAATATTGATTGAGTTGTTCGACCGCCAGCATTATCGCCCCAGATACACTTCGATCACGCGCTCGTCCTGCTGCACTTGATCCATGCTGCCTTCGGCGAGCACGCTGCCTTCGTGCAACACCGTGACTTTGTTGGCGATCGATGCGACGAAATCCATGTCGTGTTCCACCACCACGATGGAATGACTGCCCGCGAGTTCCTGTATGAGTTCGGCGGTGCGCTCCGTTTCCTCGTCGGTCATGCCGGCCACCGGTTCGTCGAGCATGATTAGTTTCGGTTCCTGCATCAGCAGCATGCCGATTTCCAGCCACTGTTTCTGGCCATGGGATAGCGAACCCGCCAGGTGATCCTGCTGCGCACTCAACTGAATCAAGCGCAGCATGTCGTGTATGCGTGCATCTTGTTCGGCGGACAACTCGGCAAGCAACGAGCGCCGCACGCGCTTGTCGGTCTTCATCGCCAATTCGAGATTCTCGAACACCGTATGGCGCTCGAACACCGTCGGGCGCTGGAATTTTCGGCCGATGCCCGCGTGGGCAATTTCCGGCTCGCGCATGCGGGCCAGATCCATGGTCTGGCCGAAAAATACCGTGCCGCTGTCCGGCCGGGTTTTACCGGTGATGACATCCATCATGGTGGTTTTGCCCGCGCCGTTGGGGCCGATGATGCAGCGCAGTTCACCGGCTTCGATGGTGAGCGATAGATTGTTCAGCGCCTTGAAGCCGTCGAAGCTGACGGTCACCCCTTCCAAATAAAGTATCGGGCCATGGCTAACGTCGACTTCGTCGCTCGGCGCGATGCGGCCGTAAGCGCTGTCCCCGGTGCCGCTTGAGACGGCTTGCGGCGCGCTCATACGGTTGTTTCCTGGGCCAGTTCGGCGCTACGCGGCGCGGGCTGTTGCGGCGCCGATTGCTGCGCTTCCGCTTGCCTTGGCGCGCCGCGTTTTTTCAGCAGGCCCACAACGCCTTGCGGCATGAACAATGTGACGGCGATAAACAAAAATCCCAATACGTAAAGCCAGTACTCGGGAAATGCGACCGTAAACCAGCTCTTCGCCAAATTCACAATCGCTGCGCCAACCAACGCGCCGACCAAGGTTCCACGCCCACCCACCGCCGTCCAGATCGCGATCTCGATCGAATTCGCCGGCGACATTTCGCTGGGATTGATGATCCCCACCTGCGGCACGTACAACGCGCCGGCGATGCCGCACAGCACCGCGGAGAAAGTCCAAACGAAAAGTTTGTAGGGTAAGGGATCGTAGCCGGAAAACATCACGCGGCTCTCGGCATCGCGGATCGCCGTCAGCACCCGGCCCAGTTTGGATTTGACGATGTAGCGGCAGGTGAGCAACGCCAGGATCAAGGTAATTCCAGTGATGATAAATAGCGCGGCTTTGGTGCTGGGATCGGTGATGCGAAAACCTAAAATCCATTTGAAATCGGTGAAGCCGTTGTTGCCGCCGAAGCCCGTGTTGTTGCGGAAGAACAGCAGCATGAAGGCGAAGGTCAGCGCTTGGGTGATGATGGAGAAATACACGCCCTTGATGCGTGAGCGGAACGCGAAATAGCCGAACACGAAGGCCAATATCCCCGGCACCAAAACGACCAGCAGCATCGCATACCAGAAATGTTCCGTGAAAGACCAATACCATGGATAGGCTTTCCAATCCAAGAACACCATGAAGTCCGGCAAGTCGCTCTGGTATTGCCCCTCGCGGCCTATCATGCGCATCAGATACATGCCCATGCCGTAGCCGCCGAGCGCGAAAAACACGCCGTGGCCGAGGCTCAAGATACCGGTGTAACCCCAAATCAAATCCATCGCCAGGGCCACCATCATGTAGCACATGATTTTGCCGAGGAGATTGATGATATAGCCCGATACGTGCAGCGGATGATCCGGGCTGGTGGCAAGGTTGAGCGCGGGAAGGATGACGATCACGATGAGCGCGAAACACCTCAGCATACGGCCCAACCCTTCGAGCGGTGTATGAGCATCGGGATCGCTGCCGTCATTACGCCGCCTCGGTCGCACCTGTGTTCCCATCGAGTATCGACTGCTATCGCCTCGGTGGCCGGTGGCATTCGCTTTGCCGTCGATCCCGCTGCGCGGGGCCCTCGCCGGGTAGCTCATGCCCCCGCCATTTCTGCGATCGTCCCTTCAGCGCAAACAATCCCTGCGGACGTTTCTGAATGAACAAGATGATGAACACCAACACCAAAATCTTCGCCATTACCGCGCCGGCATAGGGCTCGAGGTATTTATTCACTTCGCCGAGACCGATGGCCGCGATGATGGTTCCCGCCAACTGCCCCACCCCACCCAGCACCACCACCATGAAGGAATCGACGATGTAGCTCTGACCCAACTCCGGGCCGACATTGCCGAGTTGCGATAACGCGACGCCGCCCAATCCCGCGATACCGGAGCCTAAACCGAAGGTCCACATATCTATTCTGCCCGTGGGCACGCCGACACAATCGGCCATGGTTCGATTTTGCGTGACCGCGCGGACAAATAAACCTAGACGTGTTTTGTTAAGCAGGAACCAAACCAGTCCAACCACCACGACCGCAAAGAAAATTATGACGATGCGGTTATAGGGCAACGTCAACCCGCTGGAAAAGGCGATGCCGCCGGACATCCAGCTCGGATTCGCGACTTCGACGTTTTGCGCACCGAATGTGGCGCGGACGATTTGAATTAAGATGAGGCTGATACCCCAAGTGCAGAGCAAAGTTTCCAACGGGCGGCCGTAGAGGAAGCGAATCACGCCGCGCTCCAGCGCCATGCCGACGACGGCCGTGACAATGAACGCAAATGGCACGGCGGCAGCCAGATACCAATCGATCGATGCCGGAAAATATTCGCGAAATACAGTTTGGACCATGTAGGTGGCATACGCGCCTATCATCAGCAATTCACCGTGCGCCATGTTGATAATGCCCATCAGCCCGAAGGTGATGGCGAGGCCCAGCGCGGCGAGCAACAGCACGCTGCCTAGGCTCAGGCCGTTGAAGGCATGGCTCAGCAATTCCAAACGCGAAAGCCGGCCCTGGATATCGTTCAGCGCATCGATGGCGGCCAATCGCACGTCGCCGTCGGGTTCGCCGAAACTGCCATCCGATTTCTTTTCCACCATGGCGGCGAGCAGAGTTTTGACATTTGGATTGCTGGTGGAAGCCAGATCATTTACGGCAGTGAGGCGGACTTTTGCATCGGCGTTCTTGAGGTTGATCTGCGCTTTGGTGAGCTGCAAAATCTCCTTTACCTCTGCGTCCTGTTCCTTCGATAAAGCGCGCTCGATGCCCGGCAACGATCCTTCATCGGCATCGGCCTGCAATTGTTTGGCGGACTTGAGTCGGACGGAACGCTCCGGCGCCGACAACTTGAGTGCAGCTAAGGCAGCATTCAGTTCGCGACGCACACGATTGTTGATGTCGATGGAAGTGAGATCTTCCGGCGTGGGAACAATCGGTTTGGCACTGAGGGCGTCAACGGCTCGATCATCGGCAAGAATAACGAGATTGCCCTGACCTGATATATATAACGTACCATCGAATAGCGCTTGCAGCGCAGGGATGGCTGCGAGATCGCCAAGCTCGGAGAGCTTGTTGATGGCAGCGATTTTCTCGTCATTTTCTTCGGCCGCAAGCCCCTTGAGTAATTCCGCGTCGAGCGCCCACACGCTCATCGGCATACACAACAGGAACCACAGCCAAGATCGTAGAATTCTCACTGAAAAACCCGAGTTATTTTTATCGGAATAAAACCGGGCCGGCAATGCGCCGGCCCACAGACTAACCTTACTTACCTGCCATTACCGGTTCATCTTTCTTGTTTTCGTTACCAGCGATGAATGGACTCCACGGGTTGGCGCGTACCGGCCCCGCGGTTTTCCACACCACGCTGAACTGTCCATCGGCCTTTATTTCGCCGATCAGCACGGGCTTATGCAGATGGTGATTCTTCTCGTCCATCTTGGCGACGAAGCCCGACGGCGCTTTGAAGGTTTGACCGGCCATGGCTGCAATAACCTTATCCACATCGGTGGTCTTGGCTTTCTCCACCGCTTGTTTCCACATATGGATGCCGATGTAAGTCGCTTCCATCGGATCGTTGGTCAGCGGTTTGCTGGCACTGGATAAACCCTTGGCTTTGGTATAGGCGGCCCACTTCTTCTTGAACGCATCGTTGGCCGGGTTCTTCATCGACATGAAGTAATTCCATGCCGCGAGATGACCCACCAGCGGCTTGGTGTCGACGCCGCGCAGTTCTTCTTCACCCACCGAGAATGCAACCACTGGAACATCCGTTGCCTTCAGACCTTGATTTCCCAACTCCTTGTAAAACGGCACGTTGGAATCGCCGTTGATCGTCGAAACCACCGCGGTCTTGCCTCCGGCGGAAAACTTCTTGATATTGCCGACGATGGTTTGATAGTCGCTATGGCCGAAAGGCGTATAGATTTCTTCGATGTCCTTGTCGTCCACCCCTTTAGATTTCAGGAACGCGCGCAGAATCTTGTTGGTGGTGCGCGGATAAACATAGTCGGTGCCGAGCAGGAACCAACGCTTGGCCTCGCCGCCATCTTTGCTCATCAAATATTCGACAGCGGGAATGGCCTGCTGATTGGGCGCGGCGCCGGTATAGAACACGTTCTTCGACAGCTCTTCACCTTCGTATTGCACGGGATAATACAATAAGCCATTGAGCTCTTCGAACACCGGCAGCACGGATTTACGTGACACCGAGGTCCAGCATCCGAACACCGCGGCAACTTTATCTTGCGTCAAAAGTTGGCGCGCCTTCTCGGCGAACAACGGCCAGTTGGAGGCAGGATCGACCACCACCGGCTCGATCTTTTTGCCCATCACACCACCGGCGGCGTTGATTTCTTCAAACGCCATGAGGGCGACATCTTTCAATACGGTTTCGCTGATGGCCATGGTGCCGGACAACGAATGCAATACGCCGACCTTAATGGTATCGGCGGCCTGCGCCGCACCGGCGAACGCCAGCGAAGCCGCGAGGACGGACATTGTTAGAAAATTGCGACGCTTCATTCCAAATCTCCCGAGGAAGTTATAAACGGATTTAAAATGATCGATGGAAGCTCTGATTTATTTCGAGTTCTAAGCAAGACAAGGCGCGAAGGAAAAATTGTGACGCAGCCTATGTGTGATAGGTAAGGAACAATTTTTCCTGAGCAACGCAGGATCGCGACGAAATCGGAATAAATCAGAGTTTCCTAACTTTGATCACAACCTCCTAATGCACGCACCATGCCAACTGTTGCCGAACCTTCAAAACAACGTGAAGAGCCAATATCCATGCGGCTTTTGCAGGCGTGCACTAAAATCGCCGGGCGAACGATTGCAGTGCCAATCACGCACCGTATTAGTGCGAATGTTGTTTGTAAGCACATAATTTGGGCGCGGCATGGCTAAAGGAATTCTTTACTTAATCCCTGTTCCGCTCGCTGACAGCGCCGTTGCCGCCGTGGCGCCGGCGAATCTAAAAAGCCTGGTAGCGGGGCTGACGATCTTTATCGTCGAGAACGCCAAGACTGCACGGCAATGGCTGAAATGGTATGGTCATCCCACTGAGCTGCGGCAGCTCAGCATTTTCGAGCTGAAACAATCGAACGGCACCGTGGAGCTAGACGGTTATCTAGCGCCGCTGCTGGAAGGAAAAAATATCGGCCTCATGTCGGAAGCCGGCTGTCCAGGCATCGCCGACCCCGGCGCCAACGTTGTTCGCGCGGCGCATCGGGCGGGGATACGGGTCGTACCCATGGTCGGGCCATCGTCGATCTTGCTCGCGCTCATGGCAAGCGGGATGAACGGTCAGCGCTTTAGCTTCCAAGGCTATCTTCCGGTGGATCGCAACGAGCGCGCGAAGGCGATCGCGGAGCTAGAACAACGCTCGCGCCGCGACCATGAAACGCAAATTTTTATCGAAACGCCCTATCGGAATTCGGCGCTATTCCAGGCTCTGATCGACACGTGTCGCGGCGAGACCTTGCTCTGTCTGGCGACGGAAGTGACTGGAGAAAATGAGACGATCGCGACCCGCAGCATCGTCGAGTGGCGTAAAAATATTCCTAATTTGGAGAAACGACCGACTGTTTTTTTGTTGCTTGGAAAGAAATAAAAGTCATCAGGTTTCGTAGGGTGGATCAAGTCCCGCAGGGACGGATCCACCATTTCCAAAAAAATGCGGTGGATCCGCTGCGCTTGATCCACCCTACTCTCTACCTAAGCTGCGGCGCCATCCCGCCACTATTCAATAAGGTACTCGCCGCGCCGATGCCGAAGCGCTTGGCCAATCGTTCGGGCAAACTTTCGTGGGTCGAATAGTCTACTACCTCCTCGGCCTTAA
This sequence comes from uncultured Pseudomonadota bacterium, assembly GCA_963714525.1. Classification (GTDB taxonomy): domain Bacteria; phylum Pseudomonadota; class Gammaproteobacteria; order Burkholderiales; family JALYOK01; genus JALYOK01. The sequence goes on along the minus strand of CAVQPB010000027.1, from coordinate 253,297 downwards.
CGATTTCTCGGGCGACATAATCCAAGCTCCCCAAGCCGTCGGCCAGCCCCAGCTTGATGCCTTCCTCGCCGCTCCAGATCAATCCGGTAAACATGTCGGGGGTTTCTTTCAGTCGCGCGCCGCGGCCGTCGCGAACGACTTTGATGAATTGCTGATGAATTTGGCCGATCATGCGCTTCGCGTACTCCGCGTGTTTAGGATCCAGCGGAGAAAAAGGATCCAGCAAACCCTTGTTCGCGCCGGCGGTAATCAAGCGCCGTTCCACGCCTAGTTTTTCCATGGTGCCGGTGAAACCGAAGCCATCCATCAACACGCCGATGGAACCGATCAAGCTCGCCTTGTCGACAAAAATCTTATCGGCGCCCGCGGCGATGTAGTAACCGCCGGAGGCGCAGACATCGTCCACCACTGCATACAAAGGTATCTTCGGATACTTCGCGCGCAGCCGTTTGATTTCGTCGTTGATCTGGCCCGCCTGCACGGGGCTGCCGCCGGGACTGTTGATGCGCATCACCACGCCCTGGGTCTTGCTATCCTTGAACGCCGCGCGCAAGCCATCGATAATCCGATCCGCGGACGCTTCGGCGCCATCGGCGATCACGCCGCGCACGTCGATCAAGGCAGTATGTTGCCCGGTCGCCACGCCGGCGCCGTGGCGCAACCAACCCATCGCGGCGACCAGCACGAAAATCAAATACGCGAACGTGAGCAGCTTGAAGAAAATGCCCCAGCGCCGGGTACGCTTTTGTTCTTCCAGTGCCGAATAGGCAAGCTTCTCGATGGTCTTGCGTTCCCAGTTAGGATCTGTCGTTTCGTTCATAGGATTAAGGTTCCAACCAATAGAGATGTCCGTCGCGCTCTTCCACCCGCACTTTGACTAGGCTGCGGCCTTTGCACGGACCGGCGCAACAAAAGCCGCTGTCGGGGAAAAACGCTGCGCCATGAGTAGCGCAAATCAAGTATAGCGCGCTTTCATCGAAAAACTCGCCCTCCTGCCAATCCAGTTCTGTTCCTTGATGGGGGCAACTGTTGAGGTAGGCGTAGGCCATGCCGCCCTTGCGCACGGCAAAGGCCGCAAGGGTTTTCGTACCCCATTGCAAATCGAAGCGCACGCCGGTGCTACCTTCTTCGAGACGGTTCGATTCGCAGATCAAGCGCGTTGCATCAACCATGCGCGCAAAGCAGGAACGGAATCGACACAGCCGAGCGGATTCAGCGCACGCAAGTCGTCGCCATCATGGGCGCCGTAACTGACGGCAACGGCGGCGACGCCGGCGTTTTGCGCCATCAACAAATCGTGGGAGGTATCGCCGATCATCAAAGTATTTTCCGGTGACACACCGAGAGTATCCATGACCTCTAACAACATCGCCGGATTCGGTTTCGGAAAACTTTCGTCGGCGCAACGCGACGCGTGAAAGCGTTGGCCGATACCGGTCTGCTCGAACGAACGCTGCAACCCCACGCGGCTTTTTCCCGTCGCCACCGCAAGCCAATGTCCCGCCTGCTCCAATTCCGCCAGCAACCCATCGATACCGTCGAACAACGGCGCTTCGTGATCGCGCCCTAAAAAGTGATGACGATAACGTTCCATGAACGGCGGATAGTCGCGCTCCGCAAGATCGGGCAACAAATGCTGCATCGAATCCTTGAGGCCGAGACCGATCACATAACTGGAATCACGCACCGACGGCACCGGCAATTTCAAATCCTCACACGCCCGCTGAATGGAACTGACGATAAGGCCAGCCGAGTCGATCACCGTGCCGTCCCAATCGAAGACTAATAGTTGAAATTGCCGCGCCATGAAAACAGTTTGCTTGAATCTTTAACTGTATAGTTTGCACGAAAAATGATCGACATGCCAGGAGGCAAGTGGGGCGCGGCTCTCAGACCACCCCTTGCCACGAAGCAAGCTGGGTGCGGCTCGTGGCTCGGTCGCTTAATCGCGCTGTTGAATTCAACTCCTTCCCCTGCATTCGGGGGAACGATGGGATGGGGGCGATCTGTGGCATGTGCTCGCCCCCTCCCCAACCCTCCCCTCCGCGAGGAGGGAACGGAGATGCAGCGTATCAATTCAAACAACACAGAATCGCGACGAATCCTCGAAACCGCGCGCGATTACCGCGCCGCGGCTGAGCGGCAAGTTCGTAGTTTGGAAATCGCCGTAAGAATCGGCTGATGGCGACTCGGCCTTCCAGGCGCGCGAGGCTCATGCCGGCGCAAGCGTGGATGCCCCAGGCGAAGGCAAGATGGCGGTTTGGGGTGCGCGCTAAATCTAAACGGTCAGGATCGGGAAATTGCGCCGGGTCGCGATTCGCGCCGCCGATGCAAAGATGGATGCGGGTGCCTTTGGGGATGGTGATGCCATTGATCGCGGTCTGCGCAACCGTGATGCGATTGCCCAATTGATTCGAACTTTCGAAGCGCAAAAATTCTTCGATGGCGGCCTTGATGAGGTCCGGATCGTCGATCAGGCGCTGTCGCTCGTTCTGCCATTCACACAACAGCACTAGCGCATTGCCGATGAGGTTGGTGGTTGTCTCGTGACCGGCGTTAAGAATGAAAATGCAGTTGTGCAATAGCTCGGTTTCGCTGAGGCGATCGCCGTCGTTTTCACCTTGGATCAATGCCGTTAAGACATCTCGCTGCGGGTCGCCCGGATGGCTGCGGCGATCGGCGATCAGGATCGCCAAGTAATCTAAGAATTCGCGCACGGCGCGATTGCCGCGCTCGAAAACATCGCTGGAAATCGCCGGCTCCAGCGCGCTCAATATCGCCAGTGACCAACCTCGTAATGGTCCGCGATTCTCTCGTGGCACACCCAAGAGATTGCCTATGACTTCGATCGGTATGGCGGCGGCAAAATCTTCGACCAGATCGACTTCTGGTTTGTTTGCCATGTGATCGAGTAGATGATCCACCAGAGTGATGAGAGCAGGCTCCATTTCGCCGATCGCGCGCGGCGTGAGCGCCGCCGTAATGAGTCGCCGCACGCGGGTGTGCAGCGGCGGATCGTTGAACACCAGGCTGGTGGTGTGGTGTTCGAATAGCAATGAGTCGCCGTACTTCGGCTTGAACTCGATTTTTTTATCGGAACTGAATACGTGCGGATTGTTGTACACCGCCAGCACATCGGCGTAGCGCGTCAAAAAATAAGATCCGTCGTCGAGTCGTTTGATCGGCGCCGATTCGCGCAGCGCTTTATAGTAAATAAATGGATTGTCGTAGAACGCGGCCGGCAAGTGATTCAGGTCGAAGGATTCGATCAAATCGAGTGATGACATGACGCACTCCTCACACGCATGCGCGGCTAAATATCCTCAGCAATTCCTGAAGAACCGCACCAGTATTGCCTCTCCAGCCGGTCTCGATTCTATTTAGCAGCCTTGCGATGGGCGATGTACTCGTCCATTCCGCGTTTGCGATCGTTGTTCACCGTGATCGCGTGGGGACGCTGGCGCAGCATGCTGGAGTACTCCTTTAGGCCAGGAATGTCGGCGAGGGGGTCTTCGCCATAAATGGCCTTAGTCGCTTGCGAAACCGTCGGCAAATGGGTGAAAGCCGCGCAGTCGGCATAGGTAAACTCTTTGCCGAGAATGAACGGATCGAATTTCACACGCTTGGCAAAGGCGTTGATGCCGCGCTTTAAATGGGACTTCACTTCCGCCTTGGTTTCGTCGCTCACTTTGCCGCCGAAGAACGCCTCGCCATAAAGCCGACGCGCCGGCCACTCGAGATAGAGTTCCATGTATTGAATCAACTCGCGCACGTGGGCACGCTGTATCGGATCGCTCGGATAAAGCGGCGTCGCCGGATACGCATCCTCCAAATAATCGACGATCACTTGCGATTCGGTGATGGTATGGCCGTCGTTATCAAGGAACGGCAGTTTACCCATGGGCGAGCGCGCCAAATGATCCGCCTCCTTCGACGGCCAAGTAATCACTTCCTCGAATGGAATGTTTTTTTCCAATAACGCCAGCTTTGACTTTATTGTGATAGTTGCTAGCGGTGAAACCGCAGAGTTTCAGCATTCTATATTTCCTTTCGTCGATTATTTTTTCACGCTCGCCGCGAGCATTTCCATGGCTTTTTGTTGGTCTACCAGCAGCTTCTGCACCGCGGGACGATTGCTCATGTATTTGAGGTATTCCGCTGCGCCCGGAATGCTCTCAATCAGATTTTTTCCCAGCACTTTGCTTGTTACCATGGCAACAAAGCTCAGTTTCGGAAACGCTACGCAGTCCGCTTGGGTAAACTTGGAACCCATGATGAACGGCGCGAACTTCGCCAACCGGGCAACTGCTTTTGCGCCGCGTTCAATAAACGCCTCCGCATCTTTTTTTGCGTCGTCGGAAATCGGCGCGCCGAATAGCGCGGCGCCCGTGAGCTGAGCCCCCGCCCCGGTTCCCGCAACGTAAAGCTCGATGATCTGCGACATCTCGCGGCACTTGGCGCGCTCGAACGGATCCGCCGGTAGCAGCGGCGCGGCGGGAAAGACCTTGTCCAGATAGTCGAGCATCGCCAACGATTCAGCGAAGAATTGGCCATCCACTTCCATGACGGGAATCTTGCCCATCGGCGAGCGCGCTAAAAAGACGTCGTCTTGCGAAGGAAGCTGAAATACCTCCTCGAATTCGATGCCCTTTTCCAACAAAGCAAGCTTAACTTTGTTGTGGTTAGGGCTGATGCTCGCGCCGTGCAGTTTCAGCATGATTAATACCTCTTCATTATGGTCGTCATCCGGTGGATGAGACGTACTTCGTTTCCTGCCCGGAACACAATCTCGCGTAGCGGCGGATGCCTTGAGTTCACGCTATATAAGACTTTCCCACGTGACTATTTCACTGCTATCGATCACGCCATCTTTGTTCGAATCCAGATCGAGTTGCACATTGATGTTATCGATCGCCGTCAACGTTAAAGCCGAGTTCTCGCCGGTAATACTAATCACGCCGCTGTCGGGAAAGTTTGGGTCGGTTCCCTTCAATGGCTTGCTCGGTTCAACCGTCATTACAAACGATGCGCCGAGCGCCGTGCTGCTTACGGTTTCCGTCCCATACTCGGAGTATGCATTGGTCGCATCGTTTTCCGTGAACGTGACCGCGTAGTTCGATATGGTCAAATTATCGCTGCTGCTGACCACTTTAAGATTACTGCCGGAAGCCGCGATCAACGCCTCGTCTTGCGTATTCTGAGTTTGCGACCAACGCAATGGGCCATCCAATGTGAACGGCGGCCGGCCGGGAAAATTAAACCGGAAATCGGAAAAGATCGCATCGGCGACGAAACTCCAGGGCGTAATTTGCAGCAATGGAAAACCGAAGACGTTGATGAATTTGAAAGTGACTTTGCCGTTCGTGCTCGAACCGTCCTGATCGTCGAAGCAATTGTCAAATGTCGCCTCGATGGTGTCGCCGCTAGTGAATTCTTCGTCATCGTTCTTGTCGTCGAAGCGCACCGAAATCGTTCCTTTGCTGGCATCGCCGGGCACGCACGGCACCGAACCTTCCCGCACCCGAGCCGCAGGCGATTCCATCTCGGTAGACGAAACAGTCCGAACGCGGTTCACGACGCCGGCGACGATGGTTGTCATCGTATTCTTGTCGAGCACTGGGGAGTTCGCCGGCACCACGGCGACTGCACCGCCGCCAAAAGCGCCCAGGCTACGAAAATCGCTGCGGACGGCCGTGCCCGCGACTTGCTTCTTATTGCTTTCCGTAATCGTCGCAGCGGGCAACGCCGTGGGTGACGACGATGAACTACCACCACCGCCCCCACCACCGCAACCAGCCAACGCCACCAGCATACTCGCAAATACAAAACTCAAAGACTTGCCGTTCACTTCGACTTCTCCTTTTTTTATAGTGAGTCTTTTGACTGTTTTGATTGTGACAACAATTGCACTCGGGGCCTCACAATATCACTTATTACTCACCTGCGGATATAACCGCGGACTTCACTGAAAGCTTAATCGAAATGCACAGTCACCGATGGATTTTCCAGCATGCCCTCGTATTTAACCGTAATGCTGGTATTCGGCTGCGCCGGCATAGGCGGAATGAAGCCACCTAGGCTCAGAAGATCGCCCTTATGCAACTCGATGCCCGCATCGTCCAGCGCCTTCGCGAGCCAGATCGCAGCGCTGAACGGATGGCCCATGAGCGTGCTCCCGGGAGCGCGTCCGAGCTCCTTGCCGCTTTTATCTTCGGTCATGATCACCGTCATCGATGCGATTTCATCGAGAAAGGTATTGGTTGCTCGACAGCGAACGGGCGGACCCATGACACCGCCGCGAAATCCGACGTTATGTCCAACGAGTTTCGCGCCGCCTATGGTCTTGTCTTCGAGCATGAGGTCGGGCAACTCGATAAACGGAATAAGGTCCCACAAATAGATCAAGGCATCGAGCGGAGTTTTCGCTAGGTAAAGTCCGGGCGCTCGGAGCTCGACCAGTAGATCCGCCTCAAACAATGGCCGCGCGCCGAAATTCGCCGGCACATGGGCGCCGCTTTGCAACATCATTTTTTCGAACATATAACCATAGGCCGGGCCTTTCACATTGAAGCGCTCGTACATCGCCGGATTGGTGAAGGCCGCTTTGAAACCAACCTGCTTGCCCAACACTTCCGGCAGCCGCTTAACCAACTCGGCCTGCATGCAGTAAGCATCTTCCATGGTTTCGATCGGGATGCCTTTGCTCGGCCGCATGGCTTTGAAATCTTCCATGTAGGCGTTGATGGCATCGGCGTTCGGGCAAGCGGCGATGGCAATATTGGGCATCACCGAAGCGACAATCGCACCGGTTGTGCTCAACATAAAGTGACGTCTGTTCATTGTTATTGCTCCTCAAAAACTTTGATTATGGTGTCGTTGCCATTGCATGGGAAACGACAGGGGTTTATTCACGTCTCGTAATTATTTGACTGAGTAAGAGTTCATTTTACCCCGCGGAAGGGCTGTCCTTATTTGAAAATACACTGGCTTGGGAGGCAATACCAGCGCAGATCTTAAGACATGCATGCGTAAGAGCCGCTCTGATACTGGGCTGTGGCAGTAGTCAACCGCTAACTCGATGTTGGGACTGTTTTCTCGAAGCGCCTGATCGCATCGCGCAGCACATCAGGTACCGGCGCGGATTGTTTCGTGTGCGGATCGGCATTGACGTAAATGTTCTCGCCGGTAACTAACAACTCCTCGTCGCGATAAATCTCGAACAGGAATTGTATGCTGGAGCGGCCGATACGCGCCACGCGGCAGTGGATATCGATCTCGTCGTCGTAGCGCGCCGATGCTTTGTATTCCACCGTGGCTTTGACGACGAATAGATCGCTGCCGGCTTCGAGTAATCCCGATGGATAGGGAAAGCCCAGCGCACGCAGATACTCCGTCATGGCGAGATCGAAATAGGTGAGGTAGTGGCCGTTAAACACGATGTTTTGGCGGTCTACTTCCGCCCAGCGTACGCGTAGGCGATGGAAAAAAGCGAAGTCTGGTTTGGGCATGGTTGTTGTTGAATTGATTGCTCGAATGTAAGGTGGTAGAAATAATGCGCAGTCCCCTCACTTGCAGTGCGCGCTCCAGCTTGCAAGCTGGAGCCGTTCGATGAGCGCGACGCATGCGTCGCGAAATCCTCATCTCACCCCCAACCTCTCCCGCGCGCGGGAGAGGGGACCTCGTTTTCATGCGGTCGCGGGTGTTAGCAATCCCCTCTCCTGCTTGCGGGAGAGGGGCGGGGGTGAGGGGATGCTCTAAGAGACCAGTCTACGTCAATTCTCCAGAGGGGGCGCTTTGAACCCTCCACAAATCTCCTCAATCAATGAAGCAAATTTAATCGTCGTTCGGTCTTCCAAATACGGGCCGATGATCTGTAACCCTACAGGCAGGCGTTGCGATTGGCCGATCGGCGCCACCGTCGCGGGCAAATAACATAGCGTCGCGAGGCTGATCCAGAAAAAGTTATCGAAATAGGGCCGCGGTTGGCCGTTTACCGACATCACCCGCTCCAACATGTTGGGGCTGTGGTCGTGCGGAAACGCCGGGGTCGGCGTCACCGGCATGAGGAGAACATCGTATTGCTTGAAAAATTCTGCCGTCGCCGCGCGATAACGGGCACGCGCTTCATTCGCACGCAACCAATCGCGATGGCGTGCCGTGGCTTGACGATGAAAATTCGCCTTAAGGCTTTGATCATCGGTATCGAATGCCGCTGCTCGCGCGGCATATTGATCAAACATTTCGTCGGGCATTCCCGCGAACATCAACGGCCACAGAAGTCGGAGGTAAGTTCGATAGGCGTCGACTAACTTGAAGGGCAGCGCAGGTTTGCTGTCGACTTTTGCACCTGTTTCTCGCAGTGCCGCCGCCGCGGATTCAAATGCGGAACGCATGCTGTTTTCTATCGGGCAATCGAGTTCATCAGGCCACAGCGCGATACGAAAATCTCGCAGCTTAGTATGACGGGGTGGCGGTATTTTCAAACGCCACGCAGTGCCCTGTTGCTCATCGGGACCAGCCAGAATGTCGAGCAACAATTCAAGGTCATCGGCGCTGCGCGTCAATGGTCCTGCCACCGACAAATCAGCAGACGCCAGCGTGCCCGGCGGTCCGGGAATATGGCCGCGCAACGAGATCAACCCGTAGCTCGGCTTGTGGCCATAGATGCCGCAAAAATGTGCCGGCGTGCGGATAGAACCGCCGATGTCGCTGCCGAGTTCGAACGGCGTCATGCCCGCGGCGACGGCCGCTGCCGCGCCGCCCGACGAGCCGCCCGGCGTACGGCTTAAGTCCCAGGGATTATTTGTCGTACCGAAGAGGTCGTTGAACGTCTGCACATCGCCCGCGAAAATCGGCGTGTTGGTTTTACCGACAATCACCGCGCCGGCGTCGACCAGGCGTTGCACCGCATCGGCGTTGGTTGCCGGTACGTGATCGCGCCAGATCGGCGCGCCGCAGGTGGTTTTGAGTCCCGCGGTCTCGTAGGAATCTTTGATCGTGAATGTAACGCCATGCAATGGGCCTTTGAATTCGCCGCGCGCCGTCGCCGCGTCCATCTCCGCCGCCCGTTGCCGTGCGCGCTCGATATCCATTGTTACGACCGCATTGAGCTTGCCGTTCAGTGTTTCGATGCGCGCGAGTTGAAGTTCGAGCAGTTCGCGGCTGGAAATTTCCTTGCGGCGAATTGCGGCGGCGAGAGAAGACGCCGATTGCCAATGGAGTTCAGTCACTGAAAAATCGATTACTTAGGTGTCTGTCGGAAAACGTAGCGAGGATGCCCAGATGCGAGGCGCGCGGCGCGCAGGAACCGGAATGTACTCAATGTACATGAGGATTCCGAGCACCGCGCAACGACGCAGATGGGCACCGCAGTAGTTTTAATTGAACAAATCCGGCTGCTCGCGGCTTATGCGATCCCATAGCGGCTGAAACTGATACCAACCCGCCTCGTGGGTGCCGAGTTGCCTGCGCGTAAGGTCGGCATTGGCGTGATCGATCAAGATCGGCTTGCCTGCTGCTTCCGCGAGCAATTGCCCCTGGCAGGAACGCTCCATGGTGATGAACCACCACACCGCTTCGTCGACGCTGGCGCCGACGGTCAAGATGCCGTGATTCTGCATAATGGCGGCTTTTCTTTGGCCTAGCGCTTCGGCGATGCGGTCGCCCTCCTCGACCTCGTAGACGATGCCGTTGAATGCGGGGTAAACCGCGTGATCCTCGTAGAAGGCACACGCATCCTGGGTGATGGGATCGAGCAAACGTCCTAGGCTCGACCACGTCTTGCCATAAAGCGAATGGGAATGGGCGGCGGCGATCACATCGGGGCGTGCCTTGTGGATGCGAGAATGAATGGCGAATGCCGCCGTGTTGTAGGTGTGTTTGCCTTCCAGCACTTTACCGCCGTGATCCACCAGAATCAGATCCGATACGCGAATTTGGCTGAAGTGCATGCCGAACGGATTGACCCAAAAGCAATCTTTGTATTCCGGATCGCGCATGGTGATATGGCCCGCCACGCCTTCATCGAAACCGAATTTCGAAAACAAACGAAAGCCTGCGGCAAGGCGTTCTTTCATGTGACGGCGTTGCTGCTCGACCGTGGCGAAGGTCGGCACTTGGTGCATGGGACGATTGACGTCGAATTCATTCATGAGTTTCTCCTTCTAGCAAATTACGGGACTAACACTACTTTGCCGGTGACTTTGCGCTGCATCATATCGTTCAAGGCCTGGGCGGCTTCGTGCAAACGATATTGCTTCGAGACCAGCGGCTTCAACTTGCCGGCGGTATACCAAGCGCCGAGTTCCTGCAGCGACTCGATGTTGAGTTTTTTCTCGCGGCGGGTGAAATCGCCCCAGAACACGCCGACGATGGAATTGCCTTTGAGCAAGGTCAGGTTCAGCGGAATCTTGGGAATTTCCCCGGAGGCAAACCCGATGACGAGAAAGCGTCCGCGCCAGCCGGTTGAGCGCAGGGCGGGTTCGGAATATTGGCCGCCGATCGGGTCGTAGACGACATCGACCCCTTTCTCGCCGGTGAGTTCTTTGAGGCGCGCGCGTAAATCTTCCTTGGAATAGTCGATCAATTCATCGGCGCCATGGGCTTTGCAGACTGCCAGCTTTTCCGCGTTTGAGGCCGCGGCGATCACTTTTGCACCCATGACTTTACCGAGTTCCACCGCAGCCAAGCCCACGCCGCCCGCAGCGCCCAGCACCAGCAAGGTTTCACCGGCTTTGAGTTCAGCGCGGTGCTTCAGTGCGTGGTGGGAGGTGCCATAGGTCATCACGAACGACGAGGCGATGGCGAAATCCATCCCGGCGGGCATCGGTAAAAGCTTGTCGGGCGTGGTCACCACTTCTTCCGCGAAACCGCCCCAGCCGGTGAAGGCAATAACTTTGTCGCCGACTTTCACGCCGCTCACGCCATCGCCGATCGCTTTGATTTCGCCGGCGACCTCGCCGCCCGGCGAAAACGGCATCTCCGGCTTGAATTGATATTTGCCCTGAATAATCAGCGTGTCGGGAAAATTCACGCCGCAGGCTTTAACCCCGATAACGACTTGGCCAGGCCCGGCTTTGAGCGCGGGAATATCTTCGACGACCAGATTTTCGGGTGGGCCCCAGGACTTGCAAAGCACTGCTTTCATTGTGGCCTTTATTTTGTGAGCGGCTAAAACGTTATTTTGCCATGTTTTAGACGTCAGCCGGACGTCCACGCTAATCCGCGTTGCTTGGGCAAAAACGCCCACTCAACCAATGTGTCATTCCCGCGAGGGCGGGAATCCATACTGAGTCACTTTTGCCAATGCCCTATGGATTCCCGCCTGCGCGGGAATGACAGCTATCTTCTCCGTCCCGTATCGTTAACTCTTGAAAATGCCTCTGCCAATCCCAATATAAAGAAAAAATTTAATCCGGATAGAGATACTATGCAAACCGAAACCGCCAAAGAAACGCTAGGCTTCCAGGCCGAAGTCAAACAACTGCTGAAACTGATGATTCACTCCTTGTACAGCAACAAGGAGATTTTTCTGCGGGAGCTCATTTCCAATGCGTCGGACGCCTGCGACAAGCTGCGGTTCGAGGCGATCAGAGAGCCGGGATTATTCGGCGACGATTCTGATCTCAAAATCCGCATCAACTTCGATAAAGCCGCCCGCACCATTACGATTTCTGACAACGGCATCGGCATGTCGCGCGACGAAGTGGTGCAGAACATCGGCACCATCGCCAAATCCGGTACGCGCGAATTCTTCCAGCAATTGACCGGCGACCAAGCCAAGGACGCGCATCTGATCGGCCAATTCGGCGTCGGGTTTTATTCCGCGTTCATCGTCGCCGACAAAGTAACCTTAATTACCCGTCGTGCCGGAGCGGGTGCAGCCGAAGCCGTGCGTTGGGAGTCCTCCGGTGAAGGGGACTATACCCTGGAAGCCGCGTCCAGAGCGGCCCGCGGCACGGACGTGATTCTGCACTTACGCGCCGGCGAAGACGAATTGCTCAACCCCTGGCAGCTTAAATCCATTATCCGCAAATACTCCGATCACATTACCTTGCCCATCCTGATGAAGAAAGAAGAGTGGGATGAGGAGAAAAAAGAACAGAAAATTACCGATGAGGAGGAAGCAGTCAATCAAGCATCGGCGTTGTGGGCGCGTTCGAAAAACGATATTACAAAAGAACAATACGAGGAATTCTACAAGCACGTCAGCCACGATTTCGAAGCGCCACTCGCGTATACCCATGCGCGAGTCGAGGGCAAGCAGGAATATACCGAGTTGCTCTATATTCCGAGTAAAGCGCCGTTCGACCTATGGGATCGCGAGCAACGCCACGGCATCAAGCTTTACGTGCGCCGCGTCTTCATCATGGAAGATAAAGGCGACTTGTTGCCCCATTACCTGCGCTTCGTGCGCGGGGTGATCGACTCAAACGATTTGCCGCTGAATGTGTCGCGGGAAATATTGCAGGAAAGTAAAGACGTCGAGGCGATTCGCGCCGGCTGCGTGAAAAAAGTCCTGAGCCTGCTGGAAGATTTGGCAGAAAATCAAAAAGACCAATATACGAAATTCTGGGAGGAATTCGGCCGCGTGTTCAAGGAAGGTAGCGGCGAAGACCACGGGAACAAAACGCGCGTCGCAAAATTGATACGCTTTGCGACGACCTTGGACGACAGCGATAAACAAACCGTGTCGCTCGCCGACTACGTGGCGCGCATGAAAGAAGGCCAGGACAAAATTTATTACGTCACCGCGGAGACGTTCGCGGCGGCCAAGAACAGCCCGCATCTGGAGATTTTCCGCAAGAAGGGTATCGAAGTATTGCTGTTGTCGGATCGAGTCGACGAATGGCTGGTCGGCCACCTCACCGAATTCGAAGGGAAGTCGTTGCAGTCCGTCGCCAAGGGCGATCTAGATCTCGGCGCCCTGGCCGATGAGACGGAAAAGAAAGAACAGGAAAAAACCAACGAAGAACTCAAGGACCTGCTTGCCGACATCAAAGGCAAGCTAGACAGCAAAGTAAAAGAAGTGCGCGTGACCCATCGGCTAACGGATTCGCCCGCCTGCTTAGTCGCCGACACCTACGATCTCTCGGGTAATTTGGAACGCATGCTAAAAGCGGCCGGGCAGAAAGTCCCGAACAGCAAACCGATTCTGGAAATCAATCCTGGCCATCCGCTGATCGCGAAACTGAAAGCCGAACAAGGTAAGGATCGTTTCGACGATTGGTGCCATATTCTGTTCGATCAGTCGCTGCTGGCGGAAGGCGGCCAAATAGAAGACCCGGCGGGATTCGTGAAACGCTTAAATGCGCTGATGCTGGAGATGGCGGGCGGGGAATCGCGCATCATCTTACCTTAAACATGCCGGAGAGCCGCATGGATAATGGCTCTCCAGGCATCGTCCAAGACAATGAGTAAATTTCCATCAGCGTCGAAAGATCGCGAACAGAATGGTTAGCACAATCGAAATGATAATGCTGCTGGTGATCGGGAAATAAAATCCCGATCCCTGTTTTTCGATGCGGATGTCGCCCGGCAGACGCCCGAGTCCGAGTTTGTTGAGCAACGGCCATGCGATTCCGAGCACGACACAGATAATGCCGATCGTGATGAGCCATTTTGCCATCTGAAATTTCCCCGCACAGTTTCAAGCTTGGGTGCAATATTATTCCTTGTCGCTTCATTTCCCAAGTACAATCGCGCTCATTTCACATAAGTGATCAGGCTTCCCGCCGATGCTAAAACCGCAGCAACGAGAATCCAACCTCGCCGTCGGCGAGAACATTCGTTTGAGCGCGCGGATCGAGTCGCCGCCGCAGCCGCGCGGTTGTATCGTCATCTCCCACGGCTTCGGCGAACATAGCGGACGCTACGAGAAACTGGTCCAGGCATTCATAGCAATCGGACTGACGACGATACGCTACGATCTGCGCGGTCACGGAAATTCGGGCGGCAAGCGCGGCCATGTTTCGAGTTACGATGTGTACTTGGACGATCTTGGCCGAGTCATCGAATTGGCGCGGGATGTGGAGCCTACCTTGCCGATTTTTCTTTTCGGCCACAGCATGGGTGGCGGATTGGTGTTGAATTACGCGCTGCGCCGCGGCGGCGATCTCGCCGGCGTCATCGCGTCGGGCCCCTGGTTGCGGCTCGCCTTCCAACCGCCGGCGTGGAAAGTGTTGCTGGCGCGGCTGATAGCCGGCGTGTTACCCACAATGAGCATGCCGACCAACCTCGACATCACCAAGTTGTCCCACGATCCCGAAGTCGCTCAGTCGATCGAACGCGATTCCCTAACTAATCCGATCATCTCGGCCGCGGCGTTTCTCGCGCTTGTTCAAGCGGGGAAGTATGCATTGGCGCACGCAGCCGAGTTGCGTTTGCCGTTGTTGCTGATGCACGGCGGTGACGATGCGGTGACCGATATCCGCGCGAGCGTAGCATTCTTCGCAGCGGTGGGGATAGCCGACAAAACCTTCAAACGCTGGGATGGCATGTATCACGAAACGCTGAACGAAATCGGCTCGGAGCCGGTATTTCAGGCTATCGTCGATTGGCTAAAGCCCCGTCTCGCGAACTCCGCTTAGGCTGACTGCAAAGCTGGCTTCCCCTCGGCGGCAATCCAACGATGCAGTACAAAACCTAACACCATCGACAGCAGGAAAACAACCGGTTCCCATCCACCCACCGCAAGTGCCGCGAATCCAGGCCCCGGACAATATCCCGCCAAACCCCAGCCCACGCCAAAAATAGCGGCGCCGAGTATTAGCCCGCGATCGATCTGCGTCGACACCGGCAAGTGGAAATTCGTCGCAAAGCGTGGTTGGCCTTGACTAAGAATAAATCGGAACGTTACCAGCGTCGTCACCACGGCGCCGCCGAGTACAAAAATCAAGCTAGCATCCCACGTACCGCCCAGATCGAGAAAATTTTGTATTTTGTTCGGATCGATCATCTTAGCAATCCCCAAGCCCAATCCAAATAACGTTCCGGTCGCTAGAGCGATTAAATTCTCATAGGGTTTCATGCAATGAGTCCTATGACATGCCGCAAGAGGTAAACCGTCACGATTCCCGTGAGCAAAAAAGTCAGCGTTGCCGCCAGCGAACGGACAGATACTCGACCAAGTCCGCACACGCCGTGGCCGCTGGTACAACCGCCGCTCATCGCGGTGCCGATTCCAACCAGCAGGCCTGCCGCCGCGATCAACAGCATCGGATATCCTTGGCGCGGAACGACCGAATTAGGAAACAACAGGACGTAAATCAACCCGCCCAAAATCAATCCGACAAGAAACAGTAACCGCCACGACCGATCAGACGAGGATTGCGCCCAAAGGACATTGCGCGCGATGCCGCTGATGCCGGCGATGCGGCCGTTCAACCAAAGCAGTACGCTTGCACTGACACCAATTAGGATACCGCCGGCAAACGCCGGCAATGGAGACAAATCATACATACGGACTTCCTTATTGTTTGAACTGAGTATACTATACCCAGTATAGTTATCAAACGCAAAGATTGCGGCAATGGCAAAATTACATTCTCCACAAGATAAAGAGGATCTCATCCTCCGGTTGAAACGTGCCGAGGGGCAACTCCGTGGGGTTCAGAACATGATCGAAATCGGCGAGGACTGCGAAAAGATCGCGCAACAACTATCAGCGAGCCGCAAGGCGCTTGATCGCGTGTTTCACAAAATGGTCGCCTGCATGATTCGGGAGCAGCTTGGCGCGAGCGAATCTTTGACACCGGTGGTGCAACAGCGGCTTGCCCGGATGACGGATATGCTGGCGAAATTCGCCTAGCCGGCATCCACTTCGCGATAAGGAGGAATTATGATTTTCCGTCAATTATTCGATCAGGTGTCCAACACTTATACCTACCTGCTCGCCGGTCGCGGCGGAGGTGAAGCGCTGTTAATCGATCCTGTGCTCGACAATTTGGAACAATACCTGCAACTAATCGATGAACTCGATTTGAAGCTCGTGCTGGCACTCGACACACACGTTCACGCCGACCACATCACCGCGCTGGGGCGGCTGCGCGACCAGCGCGGTTGCCCGACTATGATGGGAGAATTTTCCAAGGCCGAATGCGTTTCCCTCAAGGTTAAGAACGGCGAGGCCATCAAAATCGACGGCGTGGAGCTAACGGCAATCCATACCCCGGGCCATACCGACGACTCGTTTAGCTTTTCGCTGCCGGATCGAGTGTTCACCGGCGATACGCTGCTCATTCGTGGAACAGGTCGAACGGATTTTCAGAACGGCGATCCCTATGCCGCGTACGATAGTCTGGTCAATAAGCTACTACGATTACCCGATGAGACGCTGGTTTATCCTGCTCATGATTACAGAGGCTGGACTGTTTCGACCATCGGCGAAGAGCGGCGACACAATCCGCGTCTTCAAGTCCGTTCCGCACAGGAGTATGCGGATATTATGAATAATCTCAACCTCCCCGATCCGAAGCTAATGGATATCGCGGTCCCAGCGAACCTCGCCTGCGGTAAAGCGTAAGCTTTGCGCTTCGCTGAACTATTCGGACTCACGGCGGCGCTACGCGGATACACTCGCCGCGATCTTGCCGCCGATGGGATCGCGGGCCTCATTACCGCGATCTTATTAGTTCCGCAGGGCATTGCCTTTGCGCTGCTGGCGGGCTTGCCGCCGCAAGCGGGTTTATACGCGAGCATCCTGCCGATGATGGTCTATGCTCTACTCGGCACGAGCCGCACCTTGTCGGTCGGTCCCGTTTCGGTCGCGGCGATCATGGTCGCGAGTGCCTTGGCTGAGCCAACCCTCAAACTCAGCGGCAACTCGATCGACCATGCGGCCATCCTCGCCTTCGAAGGCGGCATCTTTCTGGTTGCACTAAGTGTCCTGCGGTTGGGCGTGTTAGCTAATTCGATTAGCAACGCCGTGCTGGCCGGATTCACTAGCGGTGCGGCGATCTTGATTATCTTGAGCCAAATGCCCCACCTGGTGGGGTCGCCGCCTTCTGGTCATCAAACGGGCCTGGCAGCGTTGCGCCAATTACCGGAATCTCTGGCTCACATCAACGGGACGACCTTAGTGATCGGCCTCGGCAGCGTACTTTGGCTGGTTTTGGTCAATCGCCCGCTTGGCCGATTTTTGACCCGCCTTGGTATCGGTTTCGACATGGCGACGGCAGTAACCAAACTCGGGCCATTGTTAGTGGTGATCGCGAGCGCGATTGCGGTCGATGTGTTCAGTCTTTCGCCATTTCGTCATGTTCAAATCGTCGGCCCAATCCCATCGGGCCTACCGTTCCTGTCGTCGCAATTCTTTGATCGGGACAATTGGCTTGCGCTCGCGCCCTCAGCACTCTTCATCGCTTTGATCGGGTATGTGGAGAGTATTGCGATCGCCAAGTCCCTAGCTATTCGACGGCAAGAATCGCTCAACCCCAATCGCGAACTCTTGGCCATCGGCTGCGCTAATATAGCCGCCGCTTTTTCCGGAACGATGCCGGTTGCGGGAGGCTTCAGTCGCACGATGGTTAACTATGCCGCCGGCGCACGCACGCAAATCGCTGCGATTGTTACAGCGCTGGTTATCGCCCTGGCGGTGATGTTTTTCGCAACGTGGTTTAACGATATTCCGAAGGCCGCACTTGCCGCTATCATCATCGTCGCGATTGTTCCGCTAGTGGATATCAAAGCTTTTGCAGCCCTTTGGCGCGCCAATCGGAGCGAGGGGATAGTCTTTATCGCAACGTTTTTAGGTGTGCTGCTATGGGGCATCGAACAGGGATTGGCGCTTGGTATCGGTCTATCATTGATCGCGAGGTTATGGTTCGGTCCGCGCAGCAACGCCGCCACAACGGTTGATCCTATAAAAATCGCGCCGACACCGCGCCAAACGGAGTGAAACGCGATTCGATGTGATCGCCGTGTTTGATGCGATATTGTTTGGTGAACGAGCCGGACATCACTCGCATCCCAGCTTCCAGCACTAAATCGAACTCCGCTAATTTGTTGGCGAGCCACGTGACGGACGCAACGGGATCGCCCATCACTTCCGCACCGCTCGCCTTTTCCTGCAACGCGCCGTTCAGAAATACTTCCACGAATGCCTCGGAGAGCCGCATGGATATTGGCTCCCAGGCCGATTCTTCGGCGGTGACGTAGTGTTTTTGTTGCGCATTATCCGCCATGGCCAAGGGCAAATCGCTGAACACGCCGCGCCGCTCGACTATTTCCAAGGCGGGCGCGACGCTGGCGATGGCCGATCGCGTTTGTGCGGTCGTGACGCCGGGGCCGCGCAAGGTCTGGCCGATAGTGATGCACAATTCGTTCTCTACCGACGGTTCGATCAGGTCCGCAAAATTCAACTTCACGCCGCTATCGCGATGGCCGCTCCTGAACAGCACGCCAAACACCGGTTGATGCACGCCCATCTGCTGTTGCATGGCTTTGGCGGTAACGCCTACTTTCCAGCCCGCTTGTTTTTCGCCTTGGGCGAGGCGGCGCTGGGTGATCGCGAGGTTCACGCGATAAGCATCGTCGAGGGAAAGTTTGCCGTGTAACTGTTCGGGATAATAAATGCCTCGCTGGGCGCTATCCCAAACGAGGTCTATGACAGCGTTTAAGTCCATGGCGGAATTTCTACGTTATAGATTGCGCATCATAACGTTCTCGGGCAAGCTTACCAACCACCACTTTTTGAGGGGATAGCGATGGGAATGAAAAAGTTTTTCTTGGTAGCTTTAACCGCAGCCGCGCTGAGTGTCGCCAGCTTTACCACTCGCGCGGAATGGGTCACGAATAATGATCTGCCGATGGCGCTTGCGATGGAAGCGGCCGCGGAAGCCGTCGCGGCGTGCGAGAAAACTAAATATCGCGTCACGGTTACGGTGCTAGACCGCGCCGGCCAAACTCGCATCATCCTCAAGGGCGATAATGCCACGCCTCACACTTTAGACAGCAGTCGCGGTAAAGCTTACACCGTGGTCACGCTGGGGCCGATACTCAAGATGGATACCAGCGGCGAAATCGCCACTCGGATTCGAGAAAACCCGGCTGCCGCCGGCTTGAGCGCAATTCCGGGGTTGGTGTTTTTGACCGGTGGCGTTGCCATTAAATCAGGCGACGAGATCGTGGCCGCTATTGGCGTTGGAGGCGCGCCGGGTGGAAATCTCGATGAAGTTTGCGCTAAGGCTGGGGTTGAAAAAATTAAGGATCGGTTGAAGTAAATCTTGGACGCGAAAACATCACAGTGTCATTCCCGCGAAGGCGGGAATCCATTTGGCGTGTCGTATTGCAGAGGCACTATGGATTCCCGCCTGCGCGGGAATGACAATTTTAATGATGAAACTCTCGCAATACCTTTCCCGGCCGACCGGCGCCATTTCGCAAACCTTTCGCATCGGCGATCTTCGTTCCGTTGACCCAAACACCGTGCAATCCCCTCGACGAAGTCGACAAGCGCGAGCCACCGGCAGGCAAATCGAATAAGCGCATGCCTTCACCGCGCCCGACGGATGCCGGATCGAACAGCAACATATCGGCATGGGAGCCGACCTTTAGCACACCACGATTTTTAATGCCGAAAAATTTCGCTTGGTCGCTGGTGAGTTTTTTCACCGCTTGCTGCAGCGGCATCAAGCCCTTGTCGCGTGACCAATGTCCCATGAAATGCAAGCCGAATGCCGCGTCGCAAAGGAAGGTGAGATGGGCGCCGGCGTCGGATAGCGACACGAGAGCGTTGGGATCGGTCAGTAACCGCGCGACTTCCGCTTCGTCCCAGTTGAGCAGCACGGCGGTAAATACCGTGTTGAGATCCTCACTTAGCGCAAAATCTAGCATCCAATCGAGCGGATGTTTTTTGTCGGCAGCGGCAAGCTCCTCGAGAGATTTCCCTTCATAGGATTTATTTTTTTCATCGGCAACCATGGCGACTTGGACTTTGCCCCAATCGCCGGTGAACATGCGGCGCTGAACTTTCGCGAGTTCGTTTTTTACACCCTGGCGGAACTCGGGGTTTGCGAACAGCGCTTTTGCGTCTTCGCCGTGCACTGTCATCGCCGCCGCCCAGGAGGGCATCGCCTCAAACACATAGGGCTCATGCATGGTGAATTCGAAACGCAGCGGACAACATGACACGGCGCCGTACATGTCGCTGCCGCGGGTTCGCGCGGTGGCGATGCCCTTCATGTCGTCAAACACTTCCTCCGGCACCAGTGGATTGTGCAAAATCGCCGCGACCAGCATGGGCCGCTGGGCCGCTTGCCCGAGGGATTCCAAGAATGACATCTTCGTATCGGAGGCTTTGGTGAGCATGAACACACCGCGTTTCGCCTCGTTCAGCGTACCGACCAGGGTTTCCATTTCGTGCTGATCGGCGAGGCGGGACGGCATGGGAATGCCGTTCTCCCCGTTATGCTGGTACGAAGTCGTCGTGGAAAATCCGACTGCGCCGGCACCCAAACCTTCCAACACGATGCGCCGCATCTCGTCGACTTCCACAGCGGTCGCCGCGCGTTTCGACGCGGCTTCACCGAGCACCCAAGTGCGCACCGATGAGTGTCCGATGAACGCGGCGACATTTGGCCCCACACCTTTTTCTTCCAGCACGTTTAAAAATTCTGGGAAGGTCTCGAACTTCCAATCCACACCAGCACGTAATGCGTCGAGCGACATACCCTCGACGTGGGTGAGATTGCGCAAATTGAGATCGCGATCTTGCGGGCGACAGGGCGCAATGGTGAAACCGCAGTTGCCCATCACCACGGTGGTCACACCCATGGCGGGCGATGGCGATGCGAGGGGATCCCAGGTGATCTGGGCATCGTAATGGGTGTGGCTGTCGATGATGCCCGGCATCAACGCCAGACCATCGGCATCAATGACTTCGCGCGCGGGTCCACAATCGCCGTCGAAGGCTGTAATTACGCCGTCCTTGACCGCGACTTGCGCAACACGCGGCGCGGCGCCGGTGCCGTCGTACAGCATTGCGTTCTTAATGATCAAATCCTGCATTTCCATCCCCTTCCTGCACGAATAAGCTTTAATATTTTACGTCAATAGCCGAGTTTCGAAGGTGGCCGCGTGATTTTGCGAAGATGCACCCGCTCGCCGTAGGCAACATAGAGACCGCTACCAACGATGACGACGATTCCGAGCAACGTCCAGCCATCGGGAAAATCGCCGAACGCGAGATAGCCGAACAAAATAATCCACACCAACTGGGTATAGTAAAACGGCGCCAGCACCGAAGCCGGCGCTTTGCGCAACGCGCGGATCAATACGAAGTGGCCGATGCCGCCGATCGCACCCAGCGCGAGGATCAGTACGCTGTGCCACAAGGTCGGTGCGTATAAGGGAAATGGGACCAATAGATAGGACGCCACCAACACGATGGTCAATGCCAAGCTGCCCACCAAAGCGCTGTAGAACAAACTGGTGCGCGGATTCTCCGCGTGGACTTTGCGGGTAATGATTTGGTACAAGCTAAAACATAACGCCGTTGCCGCGGGCAACAAAGCGGCGGGCGAGAATACTTTACCGCCCGGGCGGATGATGATCATGACACCGATGAACCCGATGATCACTGCGATCCAACGGCGGCGGCTGATTTTTTCTTTGAGTATGGGCACCGCGAGCAAAGTCACCAGCAGCGGCGCCATGAAGCCGATGGCGGACGCTTCGGCCATCGGCATCAGGCGCAGTGCCTGAAAAAAGAAACAGGTGGAACCAACCAGAAACAATCCACGCAGGACCTGCAACCACGGCTGCTGCGTCCGCACTAAGTCCCACTTCATCGACGGCGCTAACCACACCAACATAATCAGCATGTGCACCATGTAGCGCGCCCAGACTAGGAATAAAACCGGATAGAACTTGCCGAGATATTTCGCCATGGTATCCATGATGGCGAATGAAAACACCGCTGCCATGGCCAGGGGAATGCCTTTGATAACGCCTGCGTCGAGGGCGTGGGGATGATCGGCCGGTTCGATACCGGTGCCGACGACGTTATCGACGCTTTCGTCGACGACGACTTCAACTAATACGCGTTCTTGGGTCACAAAATTATTTTAAGGAGATGGCTGGAGAGGCGCATCCAGCCTTGATCTACAAGCATACATGCCGGAGAACCACACCCCGCTTGCCTCCCAGGCATGGGTGCTTTGAACTGCTAGATCGCAATCGACATACCGCCATCCACGGCGAGAACCTGCCCG
Source organism: uncultured Pseudomonadota bacterium (assembly GCA_963714525.1). GTDB lineage: Bacteria > Pseudomonadota > Gammaproteobacteria > Burkholderiales > JALYOK01 > JALYOK01. Next base: position 231,086 of record CAVQPB010000027.1, on the reverse strand, counting down.
TTCACATAAGCGCCCTCGTCCGATGCGAGAAACACCACTGGGCCGGCAAGATCGTCCGGCTTACCCCAGCGGCCGACCGGCGTGCGCGTCTTCACCCAGTCGTCGAAATCCGCTCGGGCTTGTAGCGGGGCTGTCATGTCGGTCGACATATAACCCGGCGCGATGGCGTTGACGGTAATGCCGTGAGGACCGAGTTCGACCGCAAGCGCGCGGGTCAAGGACGCCACGGCGCCCTTCGAGGCGATATACGCAGGGATCGTCGGGCGACCCATGAATACGGTCATCGACGCAGTTGAAATGATGCGCCCGAATTTTTGCGGGATCATGATCTTCGCCGCTTCGCGCGACATCGCGAACACGGCGGTGAGATTGGTATCGAGCACGCGCTGAAAATCCGCCGTTTGAAATTGGGTCAGTTCTTCGCGATGGGTGATACCGGCATTGTTGACAAGAATATCGAGGCGGCCGTGACGCTTACCGATGTCCGCAACCGCTGCGCTCGCGGCAGCCTCATTCGACACATCAAAACAGGCGGCTTCTGCCTTAAGACCTTGCTCGGTCATTTCGGATACGCGCGCATCGAGACTAGATTGATCACGGCCAGCCAGAATAACCGTCGCCCCCGCTCGCGCCAACCCTTGCGCCATGCCAAAACCCAACCCCCGGGACGCGCCGGTTATAAGCGCGACCTTGCCGGCAAGATCGAACATTACATCGTTGCGCCGGTCACCCAGGGCACGAATTCGTCGTCACCGTAACCTAATTGCTCGCTCTTGGAACGCTTGCCCGAGGCGGTTTCCAAGATAATTTTGAAAATCTGCTCGCCTAGCCCTTGCACCGTGGCGGTACCGTCGACGATTTCACCGCAATTGATGTCCATGTCGTCGGTCATGCGCTGATACATCGCGGTGTTGGTCGCGAGCTTTAATGACGGCACCGGTTTGCAGCCGTAAGCCGAACCGCGGCCGGTGGTGAAGCAAACGATATTTGCGCCGCCTGCGACATGGCCGGACACCGATGCCGGATCGTAGCCCGGCGTATCCATGAAGACAAAACCCTTGGCGGTGACGGTTTCCGAATATTCGTAGACGTCTTGCAAATTCATCGTGCCGCCCTTGGCGACCGCGCCCAGGGATTTTTCCAGAATGGTGGTGAGGCCGCCCGCCTTGTTGCCGGGTGAAGGATTGTTGTCCATGTCGCCGTTATTGCGTTTGGTATAGTCTTCCCACCATTTAATGCGATTGATGAGTTTTTCACCGACTTCTTTTGTCACCGCGCGTCGGGTGAGCAAATGCTCGGCACCGTAGATTTCCGGCGTTTCGGACAAAATCGCCGTGCCGCCGTTACGCACCAGTAAATCCGCCGCCGCGCCCAGCGAGGGATTGGCGGTAATGCCCGAAAGGCCATCGGAACCACCGCACTCCAGGCCAAGCGTCAAATGGCTGGCGGAAACTTTTTCGCGCGGGCCGATCTTATTGGCTTCAGGCACCATTTCCTTTACCGCATCGATTGCGGCATCCAAGGTTTTCTTCGTGCCGCCTTTGTCCTGAATGGTCATGGTAAACAGCGTGGCGCCTTCTTTGAGACCCTGGGTAAAAGTCAGCGCGCTCATCTGATTCGCCTCGCAACCCAAACCGATCATCACCACACCGGCGAAGTTGGGATGCTTGGCGTAACCCGCAAGGGTACGGCGCAACATATCGATGCCTTCGCCCGTCGAACCCATGCCGCAGCCGGAACCATGGGTCAGCGGCACGATGCCGTCGACATTGGGAAACTGCGCGAGAAAATCGTTGCGCTTGAAATAATCGGATACCGCGCGCGTCACCGTCGCCGAGCAGTTCACGGTGCTGATCACGCCGACGTAATTGCGCGTAGCGACGCGGCCATCCTTGCGCACGATGCCGTCGAAGGTGGCTTGCTCGGCGAAATAGTCGATCGGCTTAACGTCCTGGCCATAGGCATAATCGCGCTCGAACGAGTGCATGCCGAGGTTGTGACTATGAACGTGATCGCCCGGGTTGATGTCTGCGGTAGCAAAGCCGATGATCTGGTTATAGCGCCGCACCGGCTCGTCTTTTGCGATCGCCTTCACCGCAACTTTGTGCGCCGACGGAATGCGGGCCGCGCAGCGGATGCCGGTTCCGGGAATCTCAGTACCGGCTTCCAGTTCGCGGCAGGCGATCATCACATCGTCGTTGGGATTAAGTTTGATGGCGGCGGGGGTGGTTTGCAACATGACTGGCTCCTGAGCGAATTGGGAACGGTGCGTATTGATATTCGCTATTGTAAACCAGTCTGGAATTGTCGAACAATCGGGAAGCGCTGGTGTGCGCTTCCCGAGACGTTCATTAGCAGAGGTAGTGCTAGTTACTTGGCCTGAACTGCCACTGCCGGCTTAAACGGTGCGATACCGATAACGGCCGCTGTCTTTGCGTCGATCATGACAACGAATTCAGAGGCGCTGATCGTTATGGGTTGAAACTTAGCCGTCTGCTCGTTGTATCCGTGCTTTGCCAGCCAAGCGTCGATGTCGGATGCTTGCGCCGCATTGATTTTTTTGAGTTCGGCGATAGGCTGCGCGCGCTCAAGAATTTCTTTCATCATCGAATCATACGGCACGTGTAACTGAGGTAGATGACCACGGCCACCGCCGACCATCGCGAGGGAATCTACCGCATCGATGTCATATCGATCGGTCGGCGCTTTAGTGCCCACCCATCGCGGACCCCACCATGGCAGCGAAGTCTTCGCTTTTGCGAGATTCGCATCGGTAACCTCGGTGGACTGGATGACTTGGAACTTATCGCCAAGGGCGGCAACGTAGGCTGGGCGAGCTTCAAGCAATGTGCTCACGCCGTACACCAAAGCTGCAATCTGTAAGAGCGCAATCACGGCAAGGTCGAACTTTAAGGTTTTCTTGCCTGATTTAAATACAACGAGGGTCAACAACGGGCCGAGCACGACATCGATGCCCACCACCAAGAAGAATATTTCATGGCCACCGATCGCCATCAACATCGGCGCCGGATACCACATGAACCAACACAGGGCCAACAATACCAGCCCGACGAGGAGACTAATTACAAAGTGAAGACCACTGGCGCGAAATCGAGACATGATTATCTATAATGATGAGTTGAGATCGAAACAGCTTAACTTAATGAAAATAACCCGCCGAAGCGGGTTATTTTTCCTAGCAAAAGACCGTCAGAATATTACGGGCAATCGCCTTGGCCAGATTTCATACCACGCTCAGGGATAGTCGCATACCGTACCGGTGTTGTCAAAGCGCAAGAACCGAATCACCAGCAGCCGGAGCGGTTGCGGCGTCGAGGACGATGGTCAAAGGCTGCATCAGCTAGAATCGGTAGCGCCAGTCTGCGTTGCAGTGATCACGCCACCCGCACCAATCGCAACAGCAGCCGTAAGATTCTTGGTAACCGCGTTCGCGGCGGGAATACCATTCACACCCAATGTATCGCAGTTGCCGGCAATGACGCCAGCGAAGTCTTGCGCGCACACCGCAACAGCGGTACGGTAAGCAGCCAATTCCGCAACAGCGCCGGAAGCACGAGCACGCGAGGTGTAGTTAGAATATTGCGGAATCGCAACAGCAGCCAAAATACCGATAATCGCAACAACGATCATCAATTCGATAAGGGTAAAACCTTTTTGTACACGTTTCATCTTATAGGCTCCATAAATTAGTGGGGTTTAAAATCACAACACATCGCTGTGTCTTGCCTAACCATGGAGCAATCGGTGTGCCAATTTCCTCGAGTAATTTGCGCTGACATTGTGTCTTTTTGTTACAACGGCGTCTTTTGTGGATAAAAACGCTATCGTTCAATGAGTTAGCGACCTTCATGCTGAACTAGAAATCGCTAAAGGAAAGGCTAAATCTGCCGATTGTTGCGAAAATGCCGGATCTTTAATCCTGGCTATGTGTTTCAGAAAGCCTTGGCCTTTCCCCTTCCTCAGCAACAAGTGACGTAATTTGTCACTTAGGCCACGCGACGAACTGGCACTTGGTAAAATGAACGTCCGTCCAAGATCCATTAAAGCACCCAAATCACCCATGTCCCAAATCAAAGATGCTAAAAGCCTGAGCGAGGCGAGTTGTGCCGACGATTACGATCCTAATTCCATGCCGGTGGCGCAAGCGCAAGCGCTCATTAAACAGTTCTTGTCTCCTATCAGCGGCACGCTGCGAGTGCCGATCCGCAGCGCCTTAAACCGTGTCCTCGCCGCCGATATCGTTTCGCCGGTCAATGTCCCCGCGCACCGTAACTCCGCCATGGACGGCTGGGCGGTTCGCTTTGCCGACCTTAAGCCAGATGCCGAATCGACGCTGACGGAAATCGGCGCGAGTTTCGCCGGCAAACCTTTCGGTGCAGCTATCGCTCCTGGCGAATGCGTGCGTATCATGACCGGCGGCGTGGTGCCCGAAGGCGCCGATTGCATCGTCATGCAGGAACGCGCTAAAGCAAACGGCAAACAAATCGCCATCGCGCAGGGCCAAAAACTTGGCCAGAACCTGCGTCACGCCGGCGAGGATCTGAAGGCCGGCGCGATTGCGTTGCCTAAGGGTCACCCCATTCGGCCGGCGGAACTAGGCTTGATCGCCTCGCTCGGCATCGGCGAGGTGTCGGTATATCGCCCGCTACGAGTCGCGTTCTTCTCGACCGGTGACGAATTGCGCTCCATCGGCTCGACCTTGGGCGAAGGACAAATCTACGACAGCAACCGCTATACCTTATATGGCATGCTGGTGAAGTTGGGCTGTGAGGTATACGACATGGGGGTGGTCGCAGACGATCCGGCATTGATTGAAAACGCGTTTGCCGAAGCGGCGAAAATCGCCGATGTGGTCATCACCAGTGGTGGCGTTTCTGTTGGCGAGGCGGACTTCGTCAAACAAATGCTGAACAAGCTCGGCGAAGTTTTGTTTTGGAAGATCGCCATGAAGCCGGGCCGGCCACTCGCCTACGGCAAAATCGGCAGCGCCCATTTCTTCGGCTTGCCGGGAAATCCCGTATCGGTCATGGTGACTTTTTATCAGTTTGTGCGCGATGCGCTGTTGGTCTTGATGGGCCGAACCCACATCGAGCCCTTCCCTGCGCTGAAAGCGCTTTGCACCTCGCCGATCAAAAAAGCGCCGGGCCGCACGGAATTTCAACGCGGTATTCTGTCCCAAGACCCGCAAGGAAATTGGACCGTCAAAGTCACCGGCGACCAAGGCTCGGGCATCCTCAAATCCATGAGCGATGCCAATTGCTTCATTATCCTGGGCCAGGCGCAAGGCAACATCGAACCGGGCGCCATGGTCGACGTGCAGATTCTCGAGGGTGTAACATGAGTCGAGGCGAGATTGCTTTGCGTCGCTTTACATGAACCCAACCCCAGAAGTAGTGATCAAAGCGCGAAGCGCTGGATCCACCAAACCGTTGGCTACGAGCAGCGCGGTTTGATACGCATGGTGGATCCGCTACGCTTGATCCACGCTACGACGGCATGTCCGGTTCATGGTCTATGGGCAGTATCGACCGCGCCGATACAGGCAGCTCGCAATGACGCATTTAATATTAATTTTGCTTGAGGAGAAACAATGAGAAAGTTGATTTTGTGGCTCTGGTCGCGATATTGGCCAGCGGCTGCGCGAGTATGACGACACCAAAACAACGCGTCTACTTTATCGAGCCGAAGGACGACCAAAACGTGTCGCAAGAATTCAAGGTCGTCATGGGCGTAGACGGCATGACCGTCAAACCGCTCGGCGATATGAGCACGGACACCGGGCATCACCACCTGTTAATTAATGCGGCAAACGTTCCCGAAGGCGAAATCATCCCCGTCGATCAGCCCGAGCAATATAAGCACTTCGGCAAAGGTCAAACGGAAACCACGGTCAAACTCCCGCCGGGGAAACATAAACTCACCTTGCAATTCGCCGACGGCGCCCATCGTTCTTACGGCGAGCGTATGCGCGCCACGCTTTCGGTCACGGTTAAATAGGCCTTGATCCCCTGGCTTAACCCAGAAGATCCTTTTCCGCCCCTTTCTACCGCCCTGAAAAATCCCAGCGGCTTATTGGCTGCTGGGGCCGATCTATCTCCGGAACGACTCATTCAAGCCTACCAACGGGGAATTTTCCCCTGGTTCAGCGCCGGGGAACCTGTCCTGTGGTGGAGCCCCGATCCGCGCATGATATTGTTTCCAGACGAGCTAAAGGTTACCCGCTCGCTGCAAAAAGTCCTGCGTAACCGAGCCTACGACGTGCGCGTCGACACCAGCTTCCGCGCTGTCATGTCCGCCTGCGCTCAAGCCCCGCGCGACGGCCAAAGCGGTACTTGGATCACCGGTGAGATGATCGATGCCTATTGCGCGCTGCACGGACAGGGAATCGCCCACTGCGTCGAAACCTGGATCGACGGAGATTTAGTCGGCGGCCTCTACGGCATCGCCCTGGGCCGGGCATTCTACGGCGAATCCATGTTCGCTCGCGCGACGGATGCCTCGAAAATCGCCTTCGTCCATTTAGTCCGCCAACTGCAAGCGCTGGCAGTTCGGCGTGATCGATTGCCAGATGCGCACCGATCATCTCGCCCGCTTCGGCGCGCGCGAAATTCCGCGCAGCGAGTTCAGCGTATTGCTTACGAAATTGGTAAACTGTGACAATCCTGGCACGACCAGTCCATGGAAGTTCGACGATGACCTTCATGAATGACATCCCGGCGGCGAAGCTGCAGTTTTACGCCACCGCGCCCTACCCGTGCAGTTATCTCGCCGGCAAGCTCGCCCGTTCCCAAGTAGCCACACCCAGTTATTTGATCGACACCGCTACGTACAGCCAGCTCGTCAGCTTAGGTTTTCGCCGTTCCGGCGCATTTACTTACCGGCCCTATTGCGATCACTGCCAGGCCTGCGTGCCCGTGCGTATTTTGACCAACGAATACGCCGGCAATCGGACCCAGCGCCGTGCCCAAAAACGCCAAGGACATCTCAAAACCACTTTGATGGGACTTAAATTCGATCCCGAACATTACGGCCTCTATCGCCGCTACCAAATGTCGCGCCACGCTAGCGGCGGCATGGATCAGGATAGCCGCGAGCAATACAGCCATTTCCTATTGCAGAGCAATGTCAGCACGCACCTAGTGGAATTTCGCGACGGCGATACCTTGCGCATGGTCAGCATCATCGACGAACTTGGAAGACGGCCTGTCGTCGGTCTATACGTTTTTCGACCCGGATTTACCCAACGCCAGCTTCGGCACCTACAACGTGATCTGGCAAATCGAACTCTGCAAGCGGCTGGGGCTGCCCCATTTATATTTAGGGTATTGGATACACGACAGCCGTAAAATGGCCTACAAGGCGAATTTCCGGCCGCTGGAAGGGTTCATAGACGGCCGTTGGCAAAGGCTGGCGCCTGAAAAATTAGACAGGGCCACCCTGTAAGCCAATACCAGAGCGGCTCTCAAAGCATGCCTTGCCAAGAGCTAGTATCCATGCGGCTTCTGGCAACCCTACAATTAATATTAATCGCATTCCCTTAGCTTGCTCTATTCTCTAGTCCGCCCGTTCCTGTTTCGCCTCGATCCGGAAACCGCTCACGATCTGACTTTGGGCCTGCTTGCGAAAGCAAAGCGCTTTGGTCTATTGCCGAATAAGCACTATGCGTCGGCCAAATCGATTCGTGCAATGGGTTTGGATTTTCCCAATCCGCTCGGCCTCGCCGCCGGTCTGGACAAAAACGGCGACTACATCGACGCGTTGGCCGCGCTCGGTTTCGGTTTCATCGAGATCGGCACGATCACGCCGCGGCCGCAGCCCGGAAATCCAAAGCCGCGCATGTTCCGCTTGGCGCAACAGGGAGCCATCATCAATCGCATGGGCTTCAACAACGACGGCGTCGACCGCTTGATCGAAAATGTCAAACGCAGCCGCTATCGCGGCATACTCGGCATCAACATCGGCAAGAATGCCGACACGCCGATCGAGCGCGCGGCGGACGACTATCTGGCTTGTCTTAGAAAAGTCTATCCGTTGGCGAGTTACATCACGGTGAATATCTCATCGCCGAACACAAAAAATCTCCGGCAGTTGCAGCAGGGAAACGAATTCGATGGGTTGTTATCAGCGTTGAAGCTTGAGCAACAACGCCTGCAAGTGAAACACAACAAATACGTTCCCCTCGCCATCAAGATCGCGCCGGATTTAAGCGACGCGGAAATCGACATGGTCGCCGATCGCCTGCTCGCCCATAAAATGGATGGCGTGATCGCCACCAATACGACCTTGTCCCGCGCCGGGGTCGAGCAATCGCGCCACGGCGCAAGAAGCCGGCGGTCTGAGCGGCAAGCCGCTGCGGCAAGCGTCGACTGCGGTGGTGCGCCGCCTGGCGCGACAACTCAACGGGCGCATCCCCATCATCGGCGTCGGCGGCATCACTAATGCCGATGCCGCCAAGGAAAAGCTCGACGCCGGCGCGAGCCTAGTGCAAGTTTATTCCGGACTTATCTATCGCGGGCCGGAACTGGTCGGCGACATTCTCGCGCATCTTTAATCATGCTGATCGGCATTCCGAAAGAAATTAAAGACGGCGAGTATCGCGCGGGTATGACGCCGGAAGGCGTAGCAGCGCTCGTCAATGACGGGCATCGGCTGCGGGTACAGCGACACGCGGGCGAGCGCATCGGCATGCGCGATGCGGACTATCGTGCGGCAGGTGCAGAGATCGTCGCGATGGCAAGCGAGATCTTCGAAGCCGATCTCATCGTCAAGGTAAAAGAACTACAACCGGCGGAGTACGATTACTTAAAGCCCGGCCAGATAGTGTTCGCTTATCTCCACGCCGCGCCCGATCCCGAATTAGCCCGCGCCATGCTCGACCGCGAGATTATCGGCATCGCCTACGAAACCGTAAGCGATGCCCAAGGCCGCCTGCCGTTGTTGCAACCCATGTCGATGATCGCCGGACGGCTTGCCGTCCAAGTCGGTGCCTGGGGCTTGCAGCTTTCCAACGGCGGCAAAGGCACGCTCTTAAGCGGCGGGCCGGGCTTGCCGGCGGGCCGGGTGTTGGTGCTCGGCGCCGGCAATGCCGGTAGCCATGCGACAGATGTCGCAGTGAAGCTGGGTACCGACGTGACAGTGCTCGACATTGATTCCCGCGCGACTCGACGCGCTAAAAAAGATACACGGCGACCGAATCAAAATCGCTTTGGCAACGAACGACGAAATCGCCGCTGCAATCCGCGATACGGATCTCATCGTCGGCGCCATTTTAAATCCCGGCAAGCTTGCGCCTAAGTTGTTGACCCGGGCGATGCTGCGCACCGTGCAGCCGGGCTCCGTGTTGGTCGATGTCTGTATCGATCAGGGCGGCTTGAGCGAAACCTCGCGCCCATCGTCCCATTCCGAGCCGTTTTATCTCGACGAGGGCGTCGTGCACTACTGCGTCGGCAACATGCCGAGCGCCGTTTCCCGCAGCGCCACGCTCGCGCTCGCTCACGCGACCTTGCCTTACATCCAGCGCTTGGCGAGGCAAGGTCTCGCACAAACTTGCAAGCTCGATGCCGGCTTCGTACGCGGCGTACAGTTCTATCGCGGCCACGTTTGTCACGACGGCATCGCCCGCGATCTAAAACTCAACTACACTCCCTTGGACCAGCTTCTGGCAAACGGCGATCCGTGATAATCTTGCGCCAAGCAGGCCTGTGGGAGGATGCCGGCGATTGAAAATCATAACGAATTCGATAAATGGAAAACTATCTCTCGATCGTCGTCGGCACGGCGCTCGTCGATAATATTTTGCTCATCAAGCTGTTTGGTCTGGGGCCCCTGTTCGGCGGCGCACGCCGCCTCGAAGCGGCGCTTTGCATCGGCCTGACCACGGCATTCTGCCTTACCGCGTTGACTGGCTTATCGTATTTGATCAACGAATATGTACTAGTCAAATACGAAGTCGAGTTTTTGCGGATCTTGATCTACCTCAGCCCTTATCGTCGCGTGCTGGAAATTGAGTGACGCGTATTTGAGCCGCACCAATCCATTGCTGAAATCGTCGTTGGGCGTTTACTTTCCTCTCGCATCCATCAATAGCGCGGCGTTGGGTGTGCCGTTATTGCTGACGCTCGAGCAAGTGAATTTCATCGAAGCGGTTTTTTATGGCTTGGGGCACGCTGTCGGCTTCACCTTTATTCTGGTGGTGTTCAGTTCTCTGCGGGAGCGGCTGGAAGTGGCCGAAGTACCCGGGGCCTTTCGCGGCTCGGCGATACTGCTGGTGACAGCGGGCATGATGAGCCTAGCATTTCTAGGTTTCATCGGATTGGTGAAATGATTGCCGCAACCGCGCTCGTTGCCTTGATCGTTGCCATCGGCATCACCGTTCGACGTCTGTTTGCGGCGCTGCGAGTGCAAGACGATGACCTCGAATCACGGATCAACGCGCTATTGCCCCAGACCCAATGCGGCCTATGCGGCTTTAGCGGTTGCCGTCCCTACGCCCACGCGATCGCAACTGCTGAAGCAGACATCGATCGTTGCCCACCGGGCGGCGACGCCGGCGTGCGACAACTCGCCCGGCTGTTGAAAATCGATGCAAAGCCGCTGGACCGCAGCCGCGGCGCGAGCAAACCGGGCATCCTTGCGGTCATCGACGAAACCCGCTGCATCGGCTGTACCCTTTGCATCCAAGCCTGCCCGGTCGATGCCATCATCGGCGCCGCCAAACAAATGCACACCGTACTGTCGCGCAACTGCACCGGCTGCGAATTGTGTCTTCCCCCTTGTCCGGTCGATTGCATCGATATGCGGGCCGAGGCGCGCGTTCATGCGTAAGCTATTCGGCTTCCACGGCGGCATCCATCCACCGGCGCACAAAACCGAATCCACCGTACGGCCCATCGTTCATGCGCCTTTGCCCAAGTGCCTGGTGCTGCCGCTCAAGCAACACGCCGGCGACAGCGCGATAGCCACGGTGCAAGTCGGCGACACGGTGTTAAGAGGACAAACGATCGCGAGCCCCGCATCGAGTATGTCGGCCGCGGTTCATGCACCGACCTCCGGCCGCGTAATGACTATCGATCGGCACGCGGTTCCCAGCGCCGACGGTCACCAGGATATTTGCATCAGCATCGAAGTCGATGGTGACGATAACAGCGTTCCATTCACGCCGTTTGCCTTCACGCAAAAAACTCGCGCCGAGGCGCTCGACTATCTAAGGCTCAATGGGCGTGGTGGGCCTAGGCGGCGCGGTATTTCCCAGCGCGGCAAAATTAGCCGCCGATCATGGCACGGCTATTCACACCTTGATCATCAACGGCTCCGAATGCGAGCCCTATATCAGTTGCGATTCCATGTTAATGCGCGAGCGCGGAGACGATGTCGTACGCGGTGTCGCACTGCTGCAAAAATTATGCGGCGCCCGCGACGTCATCATCGCCATCGAGGACAATAAGCCCGAGACCATCGCCACCATGCAAGCCGCGACCAAGCGGCACGGCGGCGGCATTGAGATCGTATCGCTGCCGACGCTGTATCCCTCCGGCGGCGCTAAGCAACTGATCAAACTCCTGACCGACATCGAAGTCCCCGGCGGCCGCCACGCGCCGGAATACGGCGTGCAATGTTTCAACAGCGGCACGGCTTACAGCATTTTCCGCGCCATCGATTTAGGCGAACCGGTGATGACCCGCATCATCACCGTCACCGGCAATGTGCGCACACCGCAAAATTACGAAGCCTGCCTTGGGACATCGCTGCGCGAACTGCTCGCCCTCGCGGTCGAAGAAAGTGACACCGACGGCCACATCGTGGGCGGCCCGCTCATGGGTTATCGCATCGAGAATACTGATTTACCGTTGGTCAAAGCAGCGAACTGTGTGATCGCCACATCGCCGCGGCTGTTTCCCCAAGCCCAGCCGGCGCTGCCTTGCATTCGTTGTGGCCAATGTGTCGAGGCTTGCCCGGCTGAGTTGCTGCCCCACGATATGTATTGGTTCGCCAAAGCGAAAAACTTCGACCGCGCTGCCGATTACTCGGTACGCGATTGCATCGAATGCGGCGCCTGCAATTACGTTTGCCCGAGCCGCATTCCGTTGGTGCAATACTTTAAACAAGCCAAATCGGAACTTAATAAACAGTCAAAAGCTCAATCGTTTGCCGACGCGTCGCGAGAGCGCCATGAACATCGCGAAACGCGGCTCGCGCGGCTAGAAGCCGAACGTGTGGCACGCGTTGCGTCCTATACCAACGGCGGCTCGCCGATCACGAGCAGCGGCACGGTGCAAAATGATCAATCATTAAAAGACGCCGCCGTACAAGCGGCGCTGGCCCGGGCGAGAGCGCGGCGCGAACGCCCTGCACGCGACGATACGCCATCGTGAAAACCACTGCGATCACCGGCAAGCTTTCGGTCACCAAAGTGATGTTCAAAGTGATGCTCGGCCTGGTGCCCGGCGTCATTGCTTACGTGTGGTATTTTGGTCCGGCGATTCTGGTGTCGATTGCCATCGCCAGTGTCACCGCGCTGATCGCCGAAGCGATCTTGCTGAAGCTACGCGGCGTTCCGCTGTGGCCCTTCTTAAGCGATATGAGCGCGTTGCTGACTGCGTGGCTGTTGGCGCTCTCGATGCCGCCGCTATCGCCGTGGTGGCTCACGGTGACGGCGACGCTGTTCGCCATCGTCATCGCCAAACACGTATTCGGCGGCCTCGGTTACAACCCGTTTAACCCCGCCATGGCCGGTTTCGCCGCCGCGTTGATCGCGTTTCCATCGGCCATGAGCCATTGGTCACCGCCCAATACGATCGCCGCGACGCGGGTCGAATTCGCCGATCAGCTCAACCACATCTTTCCCGAATTTGCCAACAAAGCTTTCGTTATCGACGCGGAATCCATGGCAACTCCTCTCGATACCTTGAAGGTGCACGTCGGTAACAAAGAGAAAATCGCCGATTTTCTTTACATGCCGATCTTCGGCGATCTCGCCGGTAAGGGCACGGAATTTATCGCGCTGGCATACCTGCTCGGCGGCTTGTTTTTATTGCAGCAGCGGCTCATCACCTGGCATTTACCGGTTGCGTTCATCGCCGTGGTAGCCGGATTCGCGGAACTGTTTCATTTAATCGATCCGACCAAACACGCCGGCGTGTTGTTCCATCTATTCGGCGGCGCGACTATGCTCGGCGCGTTTTTTATCATCACCGATCCCGTTTCCGCCGCGACCACCCCTAAAGGCAAACTCATCTTCGCAGCGGGCGCGGCGGCGTTGACTTTCATCATCCGCGTCTTTGGCGGCTATCCCGACGGTGTCGCCTTTGCCGTGTTGTTCATGAACATGTGCGTGCCTTTGATCGACGCCTACACCGTGCCGCCGGTATTCGGCCGCAAGCGCAATAAACTATCGCGCGAGTCCTCGTCATGATCGCCATCAGCGCGCCGAACCGGCGCAACGCCTTGATGCTATTTTTTGTCGTACTGCTGGGCCTGGCAATCCTGGCGCCGATCAACAGCGTCACGCGCGAGATCGTCATCAAGCGCGAAGAAGAAGAAAAAATGCGCGTGATCAGTCAGATCCTGCCCGCGGATTTATACGACAATCGCTTGCTGCGCGACAGCGTGAAAGTTCCGCCCGATCAGGAACTCTTGCATACTCGCAATCGCACCGTCGCCTACCGCGCAAGGCTGAATGGCAAGCCGAGCGCAGTGATATTTGAAATGGTGGCGCCGGATGGTTATAGCGGAAATATCTTTCTGATTGTCGCGGTGAAAGAAAATGGCGCGGTCACTGGAGTGCGAGTGCTGAACCATAACGAAACTCCGGGCCTCGGCGATTACATCGAAATCGTCAAAAGCAATTGGATTAAAATTTTCGGCGGCCGGTCTCTTACCAACACCAGCGACGCGCTCTGGGAAGTACGCAAGGACGGCGGCCGCTTCGATTTCGTCACCCGCGCTACGGTGTCGGCACGCGCCATTGTCCACGCAGTACATCGCGCACTTCAGTATTACAGAGAACACAAAGACGAATTGTTTAGGGAAACATAATCTAAGAGGCGTTGCCAGGAGGCAATACCAACGCGGCTACCAGGCAATGCATGCCTGACAGCCAATATCTATGCGGCTCTCCAGGCACCCTACGCGATGACCACCTTGCGTCGCAACGCGAAAACCTCATTCAGCACCAAGCTTCCAATCACAATCAAGCCGCCGACCAAGGCGATATCGCTAGGCCGTTCGCCGACACCGATCCAAACCCACAGCGGCGCGAGCAAGCTTTCCAATAGGCCGATCAAACTGATCTCGGCGGCCGTCAAATGCGGTGTAGCGCGAATGAGAAGAATACAACCCACCGCCAGTTGAACCACACCCATAAACGCAAGCAGCGTTAAATCGTGAGCCGAAGCCTGGAACGGCCAGGCGAGCGGCAACGTCACCAGCGCGGAAAGGAAACTACCGATCAAAACCGCCATCACCATGTCGGCTTGGGCATGACTCTTGCGCAACAGGGCAACGTTCACGCCGTAAGCGAGTGGGACAAATAGCGCAACAAGGTTGCCGAGCATCCGACCCGTTCCCAAGGACTCCATGAACATCAACGATATGCCGGCCAAGGCACACGCCATGGCAATGACGGTCCGCAGCGGCAAGCGCTCGCGCAGCAGCACCCAGCCGGCGAGCGCACCGGTAAACGGCGCGAGGCAGACGATCGCCTGCGTGTTCGCCACCGTCGTGAGCGTTAACGCCAATAGAAAAAACGTGATCATGGTTGCGAACATCGCGCCCGAGGCGAGGCCAATCCAACCGACACGGCGCAATTCGGGAATCACCTCGCGGCCATGGGTCAGGCCCAGCCAACCGGCGAGAAATAGGAAACTAAAACAGGAACGCCAGAACACCACTTCCCAATTGTTCGCAACGCTGGTGTTGCGTACGATAATGCCGGACAAACTCCAGCAGATGCTCGCGCCTATCATCAGCAACAGGCCGCGCACGCGGTCTTGGCGATTACTCATCACACCGATGTATCAAACAAGGAGACTGCGATTTTACGATCGGACGCCCAGCTTGCGTTCCTTGGCGCGCACCAATGCGCTGACAATCGTGTTAAACGGCGCCGCCAGCCCCACCGCCTCGGCAGCCGGCGGAATCGCGCCGTTGATCGCTTCGATTTCGGACACGCGACGTGCCATGTGATCGAGCAACATCGACGGCCGCGCATTGGGGATTTTCGAACCGAACGCCCGAACATAATCGACCGGGTCCTCGATGTCGAGCTTGATGCCGCGCGCCCTCGCCACTTGATACGCTTCGACTGCACAACCTGAGGCGACCCGCCACGTATCTGCATCGTCCAGGACTTCGCGTATGGTGCGCTCGGTAACGGCGCAGGTGCCGGAGAAACACACGTTGCAGATCAGTTTTTCCCATACCAGTTGATCGATATCGTCGAAGCACTTAACGCGAAAGCCACCAGACTCCCAGACCTTGGCAATACCCTCCAAGCGCGGCGTGATCGGCCCGCTGTATTCGCCGAGGCGCACCAGCTCCCAGCCATTGTGATGCGCGTGGCCCGGCGCTTTCATAGACGCGCCGAAGCCGCCGACGACACCAACCAAGACTCTATCCTTGCCGAGTATCTTCGCGGTAACATCCGGCCCGCCGAGGCCGTTTTGAATCGAGATGACCGTCGTAGTAGGCCCGAGCAACACGCGGCTCGCCTGCGCTGCGGACTCAACGTGCATGGTTTTAGTGGCAACGATGACGAGGTCGCACACGCCCACATCTTTGGTATCGGTCGTAGCATTTAGCTTGACCGTGCGATCGCCTGATGCTCCCTCGACCCGCAATCCGTTGGTGCTTATCGCCTCGACATGCTCACGCCAACTATCGACCGCCCAGACTTCGTGCCCGGCCGTCGCCAGCAAGCCCGCATAGACGCTGCCCATGGCGCCGCATCCGACTATGGCAATTTTCATGACGGCAAGATCACGCCTTTGCCCGCGGTTTGCGCGTCAAATAATTTGTATGCTTCTTCCGCTTGCTCCAACCGCCAGCGATGAGTAAATAACTTGTCCACCTCGACGCCACGATCGGCGATGTAACGCGCGCATTCGCCTTGGCCCACGGTGGAAAAAGTCCACGATCCGATCAGCGTAACTTGGCGGCGCAACAAATCGTTGCTAACGTCCAATGTGACCGTATCGCCCTCCCCGACAAAACAAACTTTGCCCCACGTGCGCACGCAACGAACTGCCTGGGCGCGCGCCTGCGGTGACGACGATGCGTCGAGGGCTAGATGGGCGCCACGGCCATGGGTGAGATCGCGGATCGCTTGCACTACGTTTTCGAAGTTCTTCGGATTAATCAACTCATCGGCGCCCATGTCCTTCGCTCGCGCCAGCCGCTCGTCGCTGGTGTCCAGTGCGATCACGCGCGCGCCCATTTCGTGAGCCAATTGGGTGGCAGACAAGCCCACCGGCCCTTGGCCGAAAATCGCGATGGTGTGATCGCCTTGCAAACCCAGGCGCTGCAACGCGCCCCACGCGGTGCCGGTTCCGCAGGAAATCGCCGCACCCGTTTCAAACGACAATTCATCGGGCAGCGGCACCAAGGTCCGCGCCGGACATTTCATGTATCTCGCGTGGGCGCCATGGCCGGTTGCGCCGTAAACTTCTTTCACGCCTTCCACGCATAACTGCATCCAGCCGGTCGAACAATGATCGCAGACGCCGCAACCGCGGTAGTGGTGCTGCATGACGCGCATGCCGACTTTCGCCTGATTCTCGGCCACACCCGCGCCGACGGCGACCACCACGCCGCAAGGTTCGTGGCCGGCGATAATCGGCCCGCTCACTTTGCCGAGTCCTAGCGAGGACGCGCCGCCGACGGCGCGATAAAACTTAAGATCGCTGCCGCACATGCCGGACGCCTTGATCTCCAGCACCACTTCGCCGGGGCCCGGGGTTGGATCGGGAAAATCCAGGATTTCCAGTTTTCGATCGCCGGGAAATACGATTCCTTTCATAATCTGCTCCGATCTTTTTATCGCAATACAAATGGATTGCCGGTCGCCGCGCCGGAATTGATCCACACGCTTTTGACTTGCAAATATTCGCGGATCGCATCCATGCCGTTCTCGCGTCCCATGCCGGAATCCTTGTAGCCGCCGAACGGCGACATGAAGCTAACGGCGCGGTAGGTATTGACCCACACGGTCCCTGCCTGGATGCGCTCGGCCATACGCAGCGCGCGGCCGATGTCACTAGTCCACACGCCGGAGCCGAGGCCGAAGCGCACGTCGTTGGCGATGGCGACGGCCTCATCTTCATCGTTGAATTTGATGACGGACAACACCGGCCCGAACACTTCTTCTTGCGCGATGCGCATTTTGTTTTTGACGCCGGCGAACACCGTCGGCTCGACGAACCAGCCTTTGCCGCACTCGGGCCGCGTCGCCGCACCGCCGCCCATCAGCAATTCCGCACCCTCGTTCTTGGCGATATCGATATAGCCCAATACTTTCTCGTACTGCGGACGCGTTGTCACTGGACCGACTTGTGTATCCATGCTCATGGGATCGCCCATACGCGCCGTTTTGGCGAGCGTAATGAGCTTATCGACAAACTCATCGTGCAACGATTCTTGCACCAGCAGACGCGAACCGGCTATGCAGGTCTGGCCGGTCGCGGCGAAGATACCGGACACGGCGCCATTCACCGCGTCGTCGATTTTGGCGTCGGCGAACACGATGTTAGGCGACTTACCGCCGAGTTCCAAGCCGACGCGCTTGAAGTTAGCGGCCGCCAGTTGATTGATCGCGCGCCCGGTGGCATCGGAGCCGGTGAAAGAAATTTTCTTCACCAACGGATGTTCCACTAGCGGCGTGCCGACTTCTTTGCCGAACCCGGTGACGACGTTGACAACGCCCGGTGGAAAACCGGCTTCCTCGAATAACTTCACGAATTCCAGCGTCGACGCGGAAGTGAATTCCGACGGCTTGATCACAACGGTGCATCCCGCTGCAAGGGCCGGCGCCATTTTCCACGCGGCGAGTAACAGCGGCGAATTCCAAGGTGTGATGGCGCACACCACGCCGAGAGGCTCGTTGCGGGTGAAGTTGAAATAACCCTTCTTGTCGAGGGGGATCACCGCGCCCTGAATCTTGTCGGCGAGGCCGCCGAAATAGTAATACCACTGCGGCACATAGCTGCATTGCGCTTGCATCTCGGCAATCAGTTTGCCGTTATCGCGCACCTCGATCTCGGCGAGTTTCTTCGCGTCGCGGGCGATCAAATCGCCGAGCTTGTGCAGCAATAAACCCCGCTGCGTTGGGGTGAAAGTAGACCAAGGTCCTTGGGTGAACGCGCGATGGGCGGCCTGAACGGCGCGGTCTGCATCCGTCGCATCGCCCTGGGCAATCAAGGTCCACGGCTCGCCGGTGTAGGGATTAAAACTCTCAAACCACTTACCCGCGGCCGGATCGACGAACTGGCCGTCGATGTACAGTTGATGTTTTCGCATCGGTTTCTTCCTCCTATCGAGCGGATTATTTCCGGGATTCCCTAGGGAAGCTCTGATTTATCCTGATTTCGTCGCGATACTTCGTTGCTCATAAAAAATATCTCCTTACATATCATCCATATGCTGCGTCGATATTTTTTGTTCGCGCCTTGTCTCGCTTAGAACTCAGAATAAATCAGAGCTTCCCTAGCTGGGCTTTCGTACATTATCGCAGGCGCTAGACGCTTTGTCTCGTCACGCTCCTATTGTTTCTTGTCGTATTTCCCGATCAACTCGCGCGCACTATTGACCAGCGCTTTACCATTAAGTCCGCGTTTGTCGAGGTCCTTGATCCAATCATCGGTGACGGTCTGGGAGACTTTCTGCCAATTTTTCAATTCATCCATCGGGATGGTGTTAAAGGTATTTTTACGATCGACCGCTTGCTTGCGCGAGGGGATCGCCGCCTCGTCGGCCATCTTACCGACCCAGGACGACAACTCTGCGCCGCTGTTGGCATCGATGATTTTTTTCAGATCGTTCGGCAAGCTCGCATACTTCGCCGGGTTCATTGCGAACACGAATACCGTCGCGTACAACCATTGCGACTTCACGTCTATCTCCGAGTGATATTTCACCAACTCGTGCACCTTGATGGAGGGCACCACTTCCCAAGGCAGCAACGCGCCGTCGATCACGCCTTTCGAAAGCGCGTCGGACACTTGCGTCACCGGCATGCCTACCGGGGTTGCGCCCAGCGCAGTCAGCAGCCGATTGGTGATGCGGGTCGGCGCGCGGATTTTCATGCCTTTCAAATCAGCCAGGGTTTTAATGGGTTTGTTGACCATGTGAAAATGCGGCTCGTCGTGCTGATGTACGGCTAATAACCTCACGTCTTTGAACTCGGTCTTGTCCAGCTTATTGACATGCACGTATTCCCACAGCGCGCGGCTGGAACCCGATGCGCTGTTGACCATGAACGGCAACTCGAATACTTCGAACGCGGGAAAGCGGCCGGCGGAATATCCCGCGACGGTCCAGATAATATCGGCGACGCCATCCTTGACCTGATCGTAGAGCTGCGGCGGTGTGCCGCCCAATTGCATGGAAGGATAGAGCTGTATCTTGATGCGACCGTTGGATTGCTTCATCACTTTGTCGGCCCACACCGCCATAAAGTGCGAATGGAACGGCGACATGGGCGGCAGGAAATGATGCAACTTCAACGTGACTTCCTGGGCGCGCGCGCCACTACAATGGCGCGGCAATGACAATCGCGGCCACGAGAAACCGCAGCACGTTTATGGTACGACGAAACATTGTTTTTCTCCGGATGTAATTCTTAAAGCTTATTGTCCCAGGTTTGGGCTTGCGATAAAAGCGCACGACCGGCAGGTTTGGTTGACCTCGCCCAAAGCGAACGGCGCTTATTTTCCCTACAGACGCATTGCCAGGAGCCGCATCCAGCTTGCCTCGTGGCGAGGCATGTCTGAAGCGCCGCACTGGTATTGCCTTGTGGCACGACTGCCGCTAGTCCACGGTGGCGCCTGAGTCCTTCACGATCTTGGCCCACTTGGGAATCTCAGCTTTGAGCATCGCGCTGAACCGCAGCGGATCATTCACGAATGGTTCGGCGCCCTGTTGGGCGAGTTTGTCCACCAGGTCTTTGCTCTTCATCGCGGTGACCACGGCGCCGTGCAATTGCGTAACGATGGGCTGGGGCGTTCCGGCAGGTGCGAATAATCCATACCAAGGATCGGCGCCGAATCCCGCTACCGTTTCGCCTATGGTGGGAACATTTGGCAACGCAGGAATACGTTTTTTTGTCGCGGCGCCGAGGGCAATGAGTTGTTTGCCCTTGATGAAGGAAATGGACGACGGCATGCTGACGAACGCGAGCGGGATTTCGCCGCTCAACACATCGTTCAACGCCGCCGCCGCGCCTTTGTAAGGAACATGGGCGATATCGACCTTGGCATGGGCCTTGAACATCTCGCCGATCAGATGATTGAACGTGCCGTTACCCGCCGAGCCATAACTCAACTCACCCGGTTTCGATTTGGCGAGTGCGATGACATCTTTGATGGACTTCGCCGTGAACGACGGATGAGCCACGAGCAAATACGGTGCGGTGGCCACAGCAGTAATCGGTACGAAATCTTTCAGCGGATCAAAACCCGGTTGTTTGTACAACGCCGGATTAACCAGCAACACGCTGCTCAGTGCAAGAAACAAAGTGTAGCCATCCTTTGGCGCCTGTGCCGCCGCCTGCGCGCCGATGTTGCCGCCCGCTCCGACCTTGTTGTTAACGATAAACGACTGTTTCAAATTCTCCGACAGCTTTTGCGCCACGATGCGGGCGACGGCATCGTTACCGCCGCCAGCCGCTTGTGGAACAATAACTGTGACGGACTTGCTGGGATAGGATTGCGCGAACGCGCTGCCGCCGCTCAGGATTATTACGATGAGGCTGGTAACGAAGAAACAAATGTAAAGATCAGGTTTCATGGCAAACAAAGTTGTGTTGTTAAATCTCGCAACGAAGCGAAGGCATGCATATTACAGCAGGCCACTTAATTTTCGCTGTAATCTTGTCTCCCCAATACTTCTCGAAATCGTCATAATAGCGCGTGCCTAAACATTCCTCACGGAGATAAGAATGCAACAGTCAGCGGCCTTACCCACTGGTGTCATGGGTTGGATCGACCGGAATATTCTGCAATTAGGCCGCGAAGTGCGCTTAAGTTATCTGCCGCCGTTGATGGTCTATGCCGCGTATGGTATCTCGACGCTCACGGGCATCGTCGGGGCGTTTTTCGTGAAAGACTATCTCGGCCTGTCCGCTGAATTTCTCGCGGCGCTGGGGTTTTGGGTCGGGCTGCCGTGGGCGCTCAAGGTGCCGGTCGGCCATTTGGTGGATTTGTTTTGGCGTTACAAGGCGGGCTTGGTTTATCTCGGCGCCCTCCTAGTGGCGTGTAGCTTGTTGATCATGGTCGGGCTGCTCGCTGATCCGGACATGATGCGGCAAACCATGAGCGCGGAAAAATGGTTTGTGCTTTCCACCCTGCTTTCGCCCATCGGTTATGTATTGCAAGACGCGGTAGCGGATGCAATGACCGTGGAAGCCGTACCGAAGTTCGACGAATCGGGCCAACCCATCGACGCGAATCGTCTGCGTTCCATGCACACCACCATGCAGACTCTTGGGCGCGTGGCGTTGATCGGCGGCGGCGTGATCGTGGCGTTTGTAAACGTGATTTTGCTGTCCGGCGTGCAAGATCTGCCCAAGGATCAACAGCCGGCTGTTTACGCAAACATCTATTTGCTCGCCTTGATTATTCCGTTGGTTTCCATCTTCGGTGTTTGGTTCGCCGGTCATCTTCGCCGCCGCGAACGCAACCGCTTGCGCGCGCAAGGCTTGAGTGCCGACGAAATCTCCCGCCGTACCGAGGTGCAAGCGGAGAAGCCGCCGGTGAATTGGTGGGTTTTGGGCGGGGGCATCGCCTTCGCATCGGTGTCGATCATCGTCGGATTGAGCGACTTGAAGTATGGCCAAGAATTGATTTTTGCCGCATCGATGGGCATCGTGCTATTCCTGATGTGGCGATTATTGCGCGAGCTGAGCCCCACGGCGCGCAACACATTGCTGGGGACGGCGATCGTGATTTTCGTGTTTCGCGCGTTACCGGGCACCGGCGCTGGTTCCCAGTGGTGGTACATCGATGTGCTTAAGTTCGATCAGGAGTTCTTCGCTAAACTGTCGTTAATTGGCAGCACGCTGACGTTGTTTGGCTTGTTTATTTTCCGCCGCTTCATGGCGGAACGATCGATATTTTATGTCGTCGGATTCTCTGACCATTATCGGCACGCTTACTTTCCTTGCCGTCGGTTGGTATGTACTACGGCCTGCACGAATGGACAGCGGCGCGCACCGGCGGCATGGTCGATCAGCGCTTCATCGCCGTCATCGACACAGCGTTGGAATCGCCCCTCGGCCAAATCGCCATGGTGCCGATGCTGGCCTGGATCGCCAATTCCGCGCCGTCGCATTTAAAAGCCACCTTCTTCGCCGTCATGGCGTCGTTCAGTAATTTGGCGCTGTCCCTCAGCAATCTGGGAACCAAATATATGAACCAGCTTTATACCGTCACGCGCGAAGTGAAGGATCCCGCCAGCGGCGCGGTGAAGGTCGCGGCGGATTATAGCGAACTCGGTTTGCTGTTTATCACGGTGATTCTGATCGGCTTGACCTTGCCGTTTATTGCTCTCGCCATCGCCAAGGTGTTCCGTTGGCGTAGCGCATGAAAAGCGTTTTTCCTATCGCTCCGGAATAACGAGCACGAGCGATATGCAAACCGAAGTCAGCGAACATTACACCAAACGCGATTTAGCTACGTCCATTCTGGAAGCATTGCGCCAAGCGGGGAAAAACTTAAGCACGCTTAGCATCGACGATCTCGCGCCGGTCGATCAATTCCACATCCGCGGTAAACAATCGACCATCGAACTAGCGCAACGGGCTGAGATTTCCGCGGGACTGTCCATACTCGATGTCGGCGGCGGGCTCGGCGGCCCGGCCCGTACCCTCGCAACCGTGTTCAACTGCGATGTGACGGTGGTCGATCTAACGGAAGAATATTGCCGTGTCGGTGAAATGCTGACTGCGCGTGTTGGACTCTCGGATCGCGTGCGTCATCAACAGGGTAACGCCTTGGCGCTGCCTTTCGCTGCTGGCAGCTTCGATGTGGTGTGGACCCAACACAGCACCATGAATATCGAAGACAAACCTAAACTCTACGCGGAGTTCAGGCGAGTTCTGCGCCGTGGAGGACGCTATGCCTTGCATGAGATCATGCAAGGGCAAACCACGCCGATTCATTTTCCCGTGCCGTGGGCGCGGAATCCGGCCATCAGTTTTTTGCAGCCGCCGGAAATCATTCAGCGGCTAATCGAAGCATCGGGATTCGCCATGTCCCAATGGCTAGACGAAACGGCGAGCGCACGCGTATGGTTCGAAAAACGTTTACAAGCGGCCGCATCGGGCTTGCCGCCTTTGGGCATTCATCTTTTGTTAGGAGACGATATGGTCGCGATGTCGCGTAATCAAATTCGCAATTTAAACGAAGGTCGAATTGCCATTGTTCAAGCTGTATTTGCGGCCAACTAAGCCGACGCTAATTTTCGATCGACGAAATCTAATCGATCCTGCCCCCAAAAAATTTCGCCATCGATCACATAGCTAGGCGCGCCGAACACCTGGCGATCGATCGCTTCTTGGGTAAATGCCGCGTACTTAGCTTTGACCGCGTCGCTTTGCGCTTGAGCCAGCAGGTCGGCGCCATTTAATCCCTGCTCCGTCACGATCGCTTGTAAGGTCTCGGCGTCGCCGGTGTTACGCTCCTCCACCCAACACGCTTTTAATATGCCCCATGCCACGTTCATCGCCGCTTCTTCGCCATGGGATTTAGCGGCGATGATGAGACACGCCGATAGGTCGCCCGGCGCAGGGAAAAACTTTGGCTTGATGGTAAGCGGGACTTTTAAATAATCGCGCCAGCGGGCCAATTCCACCAGGCGATAGGCTTGGCGTTGCGGCGCGCGCTGCGGTAATGGTAAGCCGCCGGAGATCGGAAAAATCTTGCCGCCTAGATCGACCGGTTTGACGTTGACTTGTCCGCCATATTTTTTTAGCATTGCCGCAAGGCGCGGATGGCCCAGGTAAGTCCAGGGAGAAATCGGAGAAAAGTAGTAGTCCACCAGCTTGCTCATGAGTACCTCGTTTTAGTCTTATAAAAACATATGGTAGTCGGTCGGACCGATGAAACGCAACATCGTCCGGCAGCAAGGATCGAGCGACTGAAATTTTTCCGCCTGCGAACCGCTTCCTTGGTATAGTGGTATTACCTGCTGGACGCTGCGCTGCTAAAGATGGGCATTCCAAGAATCGACAAAAGATTCAAAAACGTATCGAGGCAACTTGCGATTGCCTATTTGGCTTTCGCCGTAGGTCTATTGGCCACGCTGGTAGCCTGGCATTTCTCGCGTCAACACGCGCTGGAAAGTGCAAGGGAGAAATTCAACCAAGAAGTCTATTCCTCGCGCGCCGCGATCATGCTGCGCATGCAAAGCTACGAACAGATTTTGCGCGGCGGTGTGGGTTTATTCACCGCCTCTATCGATGTGAATCGCGACGCGTGGCGGCGCTACGTCAATTCCTTGCGTGTTCAACAGGTCTATCCCGGCATTCAAGGTATCGGCTATGCGCCGCTGATCGCGCACGCCGACAAGGTCTTTCATGTGGCTGCGCTGTGGCGGGATGGTTTTCCCAGCTACGAAATCTATCCGCGGGGTGAGCGAAAGTTTTACACGCCGGTGTTGTTTCGCGAACCGTTCAGTGGCCTCAATCGGCGCGCCCTAGGTTTCGACATGTTCTCCGAACCCATCCGGCGCAAGGCGATGGAGCTTGCCCGCGATACGGGCTCCGCAGCGTTGACGAGCAAGGTGCGCTTGGTCGTGGAAGACGAGACCCAGAGCCCGGCGAGCATTATTATGTTTTTGCCGCTGTACGAACACAACACCGCGCCCATTACCATCGATTCTCGCCGCGCTGCCTTAAAGGGCTACGTCTATGCGCCGTTCCGAGTCAGCGAACTGATCGAAGCGACCTTGGGGGATCGCCTTGCTGAGATCGGCCTCGATTTAGAACTGTTCGACAGCGTTGCGCTAGCGAAGGAAACTTTACTCTACGACCGCGATAGTCAACCCCATTTCGCCGATGCGAAATTTAACCCGCTGTTCTCAATCCACCAGACCTTGGAAATGGGAGGACAGACGTGGACCTTGGCCCTGCGCACATTGCCGAGCTTCGAAAACGCCATCGACCGGACTAATTCCTGGTTGATACTGGGCGGCGGCATGCTGTTGAGCGCGCTGCTGTTCGGATTCCTCAATTCGTTTGCAACCCAGCACGCCAACGTGCACGGTCGCGCCTCGCAGCTCACCCAAGATTTATTGCAAAGCGAAGAACGCTTTCGCCACCTTGCCCACCATGATCCGTTGACGGGATTACCGAACCGCGTGTTGCTGCAAGATCAAGGTGCGCGGGCGCTGGCGCGGGCGCGTCGAAATAAAAATCATATTGGGATTCTGTTTATCGACCTCGATCGCTTCAAGACGATTAACGACTCCCTCGGCCACAGCGTGGGCGACGCATTGCTGCGCGAAGTCGCGGACCGGATCCGCCTGACGGTGCGCGACTTCGACACCGTCGCGCGCATGGGAGGCGATGAGTTCGTCGTGCTGTTGTCGGATCTGGTGGATCCGGCGGCCGCCGGCAGCGTTGCCCAACACGTGTTGGAGTCGCTGGCCAAAGTAACCATCATCGATGGGCAACATCTGCACATCACACCGAGCATCGGCATCAGCCTATTCCCGGGGGACGCTAATGATTTCGACGAGTTGCTAAAACATGCCGACGCCGCCATGTATCTCGCCAAAGAAAACGGCCGCAACGGTTATCAGTTCTTTACCAGCGAGATCAATACGCTGGCCCATGGCCGCCTAGCGGTCGAGACGGGATTACGTCACGCCCTCGCGTATGACGAGTTCGAGTTGCACTACCAGCCGCAAGTCGCGCTCGCTACCGGCGCGATAGTCGGCGCCGAAGTGTTGCTGCGTTGGCGCCACCCGTTGCGTGGCCTGGTCGGGCCCGATGAGTTCATTCCCATCGCCGAAGACACGGGACTCATCGTACCGATAGGCGAATGGGTGCTGCGCACCGCTTGCGCCCAATATGCCGAATGGCAGCGGCAAGCGCTCCCACCATTTCGCCTCGCGATTAATCTATCGGCGCGGCAACTGCGGCAGAAGGACTTAGCGGATATTCTGCGCGACATCCTGACGGAGAATGCCATCGACGGCAATAAACTCGAACTTGAAATCACCGAGACGGGCCTGATGCAAAACACCGACGAGGCGGTCACTGCTTTAAGGGCGCTGCGGCCGCTTGGCATCAAGCTATCGTTGGATGATTTCGGCACCGGTTATTCGAGCCTGAGCAACTTGCGGCGTTTTCCCATCGATAGTTTAAAAATAGACCGCTCGTTCATCCGCGATATTTCGACCGATCCGAGCGATGCGGTGTTGGTCCGGGCGATGATAGACCTCGCCCATAGTTTAGGTATGACCATCGTCGCGGAAGGAGTCGAAACGCTGGATCAATTGCGTTTTCTAAAATTCCACGATTGCAACGACGCTCAGGGTTACTTCATCAGCAAACCGTTAACGGCGGAAGTGTTTGCGCTCGCCTACACGCAATGGGATACCACGTCGGCGCGGATCGTTTCCGCTGCCGCGCTGCAATCGGTGATTTAGGAAACTGACCCATGCCAGCAGCCAATAGCAGCGCGCCGCCGCGAGCACACCGGCCTGAGAGGCAAGCTGGATGCGGCTTCTGGCGGCACTAAAACTGAGCTTCTTGCAATGCGAATACGCTCTCGGCGCCGTTGATAATTTCGTAACTCAGCGAACGGGCCTTGGGCAAAATGTGTTCGGCATAAAAACGCGCCGTGCCTAATTTCGCTCGGTAAAACTCCGCATCGCCTTCACCTTTGGCTAGTTTCTTCTGGGCAACAATCGCGGCACGCGCCATTTGCCAACCGCCCAAGACATAGCCCGCGCACATGACATAGGGCACGGCGCCCGCGGCCGGTAACCGCGGATCCTTCATGAAATTCTCGCCCATCCACAGGCTCGCGTCCGCCAAGGCTTTTGTGCCTGAGGCCAACCCTTGGGCAATTGACTTACAACTGACGTCGTCGATGGCGCTGATTTCTTTTGCGGTTTCACCGACGCTCGTGAGCAGCGCACGCATGGTCAGTCCGCCATCGCGGCCCAGCTTGCGGCCGATCAGATCCAGGGCCTGGATACCCGTGGTGCCTTCGTAAATCGTGGTGATGCGCGCATCGCGCAGATGCTGTGCGGCGCCGGTCTCTTCGATAAAGCCCATGCCGCCGTGTATCTGTATCCCGGTGGACGCGATCTCGATGCCCAGCTCCGTGCTCCACGCTTTGACGATGGGAATCAGCAACTCGCCGAGCATGAGATTGCGCTTGCGTTGTTCGGCATCGGGATGATGTTTGGCGATATCGAACAAAGCAGCCGTGCTGTAGAACAGTGCGCGCATCGCCTCGGTCTGCGCCTTCATGCTCATTAACATACGGCGGATGTCGGGGTGGTTGATGATGGTGACCCGCGCACCACCCTTCTTGGCGATTTCCGTTCCTTGCACGCGCTCCTTCGCATAGCTCAGCGCTTTTTGGTAGGCGCGCTCGGCGATCGACAAGCCCTCCAGACCCACGGCAAAACGCGCGGCGTTCATCATGACGAACATGTACTCGAGGCCGCGATTTTCTTGGCCGATCAAATAACCGATGGCGCCGCCGCCGTCACCAAAAGCCAGCACCGCCGTCGGGCTGCCGTGGATGCCGAGCTTGTGTTCGATGGATACGCAGCGCACATCGTTGCGCTCGCCGAGGCTGCCGTCTGTATTGACCAGAAATTTCGGCACGATAAACAGCGAAATCCCTTTCACGCCTTCCGGCGCATCGGGTGTGCGCGCAAGCACGAGGTGCACGATGTTGTCCGCCATATCGTGTTCGCCGTAGGTGATGAAAATTTTCTGGCCGGAGATGCGGTAATGATCGCCTTCCGGCACGGCGCGGGAACGCAACGCCGCCAGATCGGATCCCGCTTGCGGTTCCGTGAGGTTCATCGTCCCGGTCCAATCGCCGGCAATCATTTTATGCAAATAACGCTGCTTCAGTTCCGGGGTGGCGCACAGTTGTATCGCTTCGATCGCGCCCTGAGTCAACAACGGGCAAAGCGAAAACGCCATGTTCGCGGCGCCGAACATTTCTTCCACCGGCGTGGAAACCAATGCAGGAAGCCCTTGTCCGCCGTATTCCGGTTCGCAGCGCAGTTGATTCCAGCCGCCATCGACGAATTGACGATAGGCTTGTTTGAATCCGTCGGGCGTAGTCACCTCGCCGTTATCCCATTTGGATCCTTGTTGATCGCCGCTCCAATTCAGCGGCGCCAGCACATCGCTCGCGAGCTTGCCCGCCTCATCCAAAATAGCGTCGACCAAATCCGGCGTCACTTCCTCGCAACCCGGTAGCGACGCGACCGTATTCAAGCCTACTAATTCGTGCAGCACAAATTGCATATCTTTCCGAGGGGGCGTGTAACTCATGATTTATCCAACTCCGCTGTGAATTCGGGGATGGCTTGAAACAGGTCCGCCACCAGTCCATAGTCCGCCACCTGAAAAATCGGCGCTTCGCCGTCTTTGTTGATGGCGACGATTACCTTGCTGTCTTTCATGCCGGCGAGATGCTGAATCGCGCCGGAGATACCGACGGCGATGTAAAGATCCGGCGCGACGACTTTGCCCGTCTGCCCGACTTGATAATCGTTCGGCACGAAGCCCGAGTCCACCGCGGCGCGCGATGCGCCGATGGCCGCGCCCAGCTTGTCGGCAAGCTTTTCCAGCATCTTGAAATTCTCACCGTTTTGCATGCCTCGGCCACCGGAGATAACGATGCGCGCGGCACCCAGTTCCGGCCGTTCCGACTTGGTCAATTCCTGGCCGACGAATTCGCTTAAGCCCGCATCGGCGGCGGCCGCGATGGTTTCTATCGCAGCAGTACCACCGCCGCTCGCGGCATTGGGAAATGCCGAGGTGCGCACTGTCAGAACTTTTACTGCATCTTTCGATTGCACCGTCGCCAACGCATTGCCCGCATAGATCGGGCGCACAAAGGTGTCGGCGGATTCCACCGCAATCACATCGGAAATCTGCGCCACATCGAGCAGAGCCGCGACTCGGGGCATGACGTTCTTGCCTGAAGTTGTCGCCGGCGCGACCAGGTGGGTATACCCCGGCGCCATGCCGACGATCAAACTCGCGAGATTCTCGCCGAGGCCATGACCATAGTAGACCGCGTCGGCGAGCAACACTTTGCTGATGCCATCGATCTTCGCCGCAGCATCCGCGGCGCCTCGGCATTGATGTCCGGCGACGAGAATCGCAATATCGCCACCGATCTTCTGCGCCGCCGAAACGGCGTTTCCGGTGGCGGATTTTAGGCCCGCATTATCGTGTTCCGCAATTATTAAAATTGTCATGCTATCTTCCTTCGAGTTCTTTGGGTTTCTTTCGCTAGGTTTGATTTAGCGCTTCGCAACCTTACATCTTGAACCTGGATCCCCGCTTGCAGCGCGCGCTCGGACTTGCAAGTCCGAACCGTTTCGCAGGCGGCTTGTGTCCAAGCCGAAACCCCTGCTACACCCTTCGCGGGGATGATCTAGCGCTTCGCGCTAGATCACTTTTGCTTCGTTTTTTAATTTCGCGACCAATTCCGCCACGTCCTTCACCATCACACCGCCTTTGCGCTTCGACGGCTCAACCACTTTCAACGTGGTGAGGCGCGGCGTGACATCGACACCCAGGTCCGCGGGCTTCAGCACGTCGAGTTGTTTCTTCTTCGCCTTCATGATGTTCGGCAAGGTCGCATAGCGCGGTTCGTTCAAGCGCAAGTCCGTGGTGATGATGGCGGGGAGCTTGACGGAAATCGTTTCCAAGCCGCCGTCCACTTCGCGCGTCACTTTTGCGCGGCCATCGGCAATTTCAACTTTCGACGCAAACGTCGCTTGCGACCAGCCGAGCAGCGCCGCCAGCATTTGGCCGGTCTGATTGGAATCGTCATCGATGGCTTGCTTGCCGAGTATGATCAACTGCGGCGCTTCCTTCGCGGCAACGGCCTTGAGTAGTTTCGCTACGGCTAGCGGCTGCAGCTCCGCATCGCTCTCGACTAAAATCGCACGGTCGGCGCCCATCGCCAGCGCCGTGCGCAGGGTTTCCTGGCACTGCATCACACCCAGGGAAACGGCGACAATTTCCGTCACCACGCCTTTTTCTTTTAGGCGTATGGCTTCTTCGACTGCAATTTCGTCGAAAGGGTTCATGGACATTTTTACGTTGGCCAGATCAACGCCGCTACCGTCGGCTTTGACCCGCGCCTTCACGTTGTAATCGATCACGCGCTTAACCGCGACGAGGGCTTTCATTCGTTATTGCCTCAAGCTGGGAAAATGGAATTTTACCATCCTCGGTAACGCCGTACCAATGCCGGAAGACCATGCGAATTCGCAATCGAGAGATAGTCGACTTCTGGTGTGATGAGCCTGGGACGCGCATGGATATTGGCTCCCAGACCATGCATTGCCACGAGGCAAGCTGGATGCGGCTCGTGGCAACGTTAAACTTGCATCTACAACGCCTAGAGGACTCCTTTTCCTCGGCGGAATCGAGTAAACCAAACTCTAAAGACAGCGCACGGTTAACCCATTAAAATAATGCTTTTCCCCGAATCGCTTCCATGAACTTTCTCGATCAATTCAAGCTTACCGGCAAGGTTGCCTTGATCACCGGCGGCTCCCGCGGGCTCGGGCTGGAGATGGCAGTTGCGCTGTCACAAGCGGGTGCGAAAGTCGCGCTGATGGCGCGGCGCGAAAAATATTTCGCCGAGGCGCGGGAAGAATTGCCCGACGCCCATTGTGTGTTGGGCGATGTCAGCAGCGAAGCCGATGTCCAGCGCGCCGTGGCCGAGACCAAACAAAAACTCGGCGAGATTTCCATACTGATCAACGCGGCGGGCATCGCCTGGGGCGCACCGGCGTTGGAAATGCCGGCGGAAAAATTTCGTGAAGTGATGCAAGTGAATGTGGATGGTACGTTCTACACGTGCAAAGCCTGCGCGCCGGACATGATCAAGGCAGGTTACGGAAAAATAATCAACATCGCATCGATTGCCGGTTTAATGGCCGAACCGCCGGAGATTCTCGACGCCGTGGGTTACAGCGCCAGTAAAGCAGCGGTGATCATGCTAACGAAAGATTTAGCGGCGAAGTGGGGCCGCCACGGCATACGCATCAACGCCATCGCGCCGGGATTCTTTCCGACCAAGATGACGGAAAAAAACCTGCCGAAAATTGAGCAACTGATTAATGCGCGCACGCCGCTCGGACGCGCCGGGCGTAATGGAGAAATCGGTGGCGCCGCGCTCTATCTTGCGAGCCCGGCATCGGATTATGTGACGGGGCAGACGTTGGCAGTCGATGGTGGGACAACAGTATAGGCACCGCCATGTCATCCTGAGCTAGGCGAAGGATCTGCTTTGTGCCAACGCGTAGGCTTTAGAAAAAGCAGATCCTTCGCGGAGTTTACCCTCGAGCGCAGCGAAGGGCTCAGGATGACAGGTTGATGGGATGTCTGAACAGATTGAGCAATTTGAAAACTATTTGGAGGAAACCTTGACTGAAAAATTTCTAACCGGCCGGGTCGCAGTCGTCACCGGCGGCCGTCGCGGCCTCGGCAAAGCAATGGCGTTTGCGCTCGGTGAAGCGGGCGCGAAGCTGGCACTCGTCGACCACGAGCCTTCCACGGATGCGGTAAACGAGGCTAAAGCCAAAGGCATCGAAGCGCAGAGCTTTGTGTGCGATGTGAGCGACCCCAAACGAGTGGAAGCTTGCGCGAAAGAAATTGTCGATCGTTTCGGCAAGGCGAATATTCTGATCAACGCCGCCGGCATCGTGATTCGCAAAACCACCAGCGACCTTTCCGTGGACGAATGGAATCGCGTCATCGGCATCAATCTATCCGGCGCGTTTTATTTCTCCAAGGCTTTGATACCGCATATGCGCGGCCAAGGGTATGGGCGCATCATCAACATCTGCTCCGTGATGGCCCATGTGTCGACGGCGGACCGCGTGGCCTACAACGCCAGCAAAGCGGGCCTGCTCGCCATGACCAAGGCCCAGGCGCTGGAACTCGCGCAGGACAACATCACCGTGGTCGGCATCAGTCCCGGCGCATTTTCCACCGACATGACAGCGGCGCTGCGCGCCGATCCGACGCGCAACGCCACTTTCATGGACGCCACGCCGATGCGCCGCTGGGGCGAGCCCGACGAGATCGGCAAGCTGGCGCGCTATTTGTGTTCGCCGGATGCGGGCTATATAACTGGTACGGACATCGTGATCGATGGCGGTTGGTTGGCGAGCGGGGTGTAGATAATGATGTCACTCATCGGCATTACCATGGGCGATCCGTCGGGCATTGGCGCGGAGATCATTTGTAAAGCAGTGCAGGAATTGCCTCCCTCGGAACGTTCGCGCACGGCGGTCGTCGGCGATCCTTTTTATCTGGAGCGGGCGAATAAACTGATCGGCGGCGACCTCAAGTTTGGCGCTGCAACCGCGACCCATACCGACGGCACCGTGCCGGTATTCGAAGTGAATGTCGATCGCGCCCAGGTCGTGGATAGTAAAGTCTGCGCGGCTTCCGGTGATGCCGCCTATCGCTTCGTCGATCGTGCGGTAACTGCCGCGCTCGCCAAAGACATCGCCGTGATCGTCACCGCGCCGCTCAACAAAGAAGCGTTGTATCTCGGCGGTCATCATTTCGAAGGTCACACGGAATTGCTTGCTCACCTAACCGGCGTAAAATCTTCCTTCATGCTGCTGGCATCGGAAAAGTTATCGACCATCCACGTCTCGACCCACGTGTCCCTCGCCGGCGCAGTTAAGCGCGCCACGCCCGAGCGGGTCGCGGCGACGATACGCGCGGGTAACGAACATTTGCAACGCATGGGCGTGAAATCGCCGCGTATCGCCGTGGCGGGACTCAATCCCCACTGCGGCGAAAACGGTTTATTCGGCAATGAAGAAGCCGAGCAAATCCTCCCCGGCATCAAGCTCGCGCAAGCGGACGGCATCGATGTTAAAGGCCCGATATCGGGCGACACGGTGTTCTATCGCGCCATGAAGGGCGAATTCGATTTAGTGGTGGCGCAGTACCACGATCAGGGCCACATTCCGACCAAGCTCATCGCCTTCGATACCACGGTCAACGTGTCGCTGGGCTTGCCGATTTCGCGCACGTCCGTCGATCACGGCACGGCATTCGATATCGCCTGGCAAGGCAAGGCCGATTACGTGAATTTGAATTCTGCCATCGCCTACGCGCGCCGTATGGCGGCGAGTGCGCAGGCATAACGTACGGTACAGCGCATGGCGTCGTCGCTCAAGATCGCAATTATCGCCGACGACCTAACCGGCGCGATGGACGCAGCGGCGCCCTTCGCAAAACGCGGCGCCCATACGCGGGTGTTGTTTTCCGATAACCCCGCCGCGGAAGAATTGCTCAACGCGCCGGAAGTGCTGGCGCGCACCACCGATAGCCGTCATCTCGATCCGGTACGCGCGATTCATCGCGTCCATCAAGCCTTATCCGATCTCGAAGATCGCTTGCCGTTCAAGAAAATCGACTCGACCTTGCGCGGCAACATCGTGCCGGAGACCCTCGCCGTTCTGGAAGCGACCGGACGCAGACATTTGTT
Organism: uncultured Pseudomonadota bacterium; assembly: GCA_963714525.1. Taxonomy (GTDB): domain Bacteria; phylum Pseudomonadota; class Gammaproteobacteria; order Burkholderiales; family JALYOK01; genus JALYOK01. The sequence goes on along the minus strand of CAVQPB010000027.1, from coordinate 197,115 downwards.
GATCACGCCGGCTTTCCCCGGCCAAGGGCGCATATTGCGCGGGGGCGAAGTGTTTGTTCACGGTGTTCCACTCGCGGAAACCGCCATCGCTAAAGACGCGCTGTCGCCGCCGCTGGAAATTCCGTTGGCGATGGCCTTCGGTGGAAAGTTGGGCGTACTGGTCCACGAAATCGATCGTCCCGTCGATCTGCACTTGGCGCCCGGAGAAGCGGTGCACGTGTACGTCGTCGATGGGGAAAGCGATGACGAGTTATTACAACTCGCGCAGTTTGCCATCGCCCATCGCGATGAAGTGGTCGTCGCCGGCTCGGCGGGACTCGGTAACGCGCTCGCCACGGCGATCTATGGCAGCACATCAGATCTCAAAGTACGTCGCGATACGCGGCCCTTGCTCTACATAGTCGGCTCGCGTACGCCGCAAAGTTCAGCGCAATTGGAACGTATCGTCGATTGCGGCGCTAAGTTAATCGTGATCGAAAGCCACGAAGGCCGCGTCGACCTTGACCAGGCCCTCACTAGCCTCGCCCGGCTGGACTACGATCAGTTTGCCTATGTGTTAACGCTGCGGCAGCGCGACAAAGTCGCGCCGGACGCGCCGTTGGTGGCCAGTGCCCTCGCGACGGTTGCCCATCAGCTTATAAACGAAATGGACATCGGAGCCATCGTAGTCACCGGCGGTGATACGGCGCAAGCATTGATGGCCGACCTTGGCGTTCATTCCGTCGATCTCGCCGGCGAGTTATTGCCCGGCATCGCGCTCGGCGTCGTGCCCCATCGTAAACGCAGCTTCAAATTGGTGACCAAGGCCGGCGGCTTCGGCGATCCGGAATTATTCGTGACTTTGATGAAAGAATTGAGAGCGAAATGAGCGCGAGCAATCTCACGGTCGAGGCGCGCGATCACGTGTTGTTCATGGGCTTGAATCGCCCGGCTAAAACCAATGCGTTCGATCTCGATCTGTATCGTTCGTTGTCGTTGGCGTACGGTGAACTGGAACGCAATCGCGATTTGCGCTGCGGCGTGCTATTCGCCCATGGCGCTCATTTCACCGGCGGCATCGATCTGCCGCAGTGGGCGCCGCGCTTTGCCGAAGGAAAATTCATCGAGCCGGCAGAAGGCGGCATGGACCCGCTCGCCCTAGATGAAAATAGAACTGTCAGCAAACCCATCGTCATGGCGGTGCAAGGCTGGTGCCTCACCATCGGTCTGGAACTGTTGCTCGCGACGGACATACGCGTCGCGGCGGACAATACCCGCTTCGCGCAAATCGAACCCAAACGCGGCATTTACGCCATCGGCGGCGCGACGGTGCGCTTGCATCAGGAAATCGGCTGGGGTAACGCCATGCGTTACCTCTTGACCAGCGACGAGATTAGCGCGAGCGAAGCGCTGCGTCTCGGCTTGGTGCAAGAAGTCGTTCCCGCTGGCACACAACTCGCGCGCGCAACGGATATCGCCAACACTATCGCAGCGCAGGCGCCGCTCGCTGTACAAGCGACGTTACGCTCGGCGCGCATCGCCCGCACACTAGGCGCCCCGGCGGCCATCGCAAGGCTGGCGCCGGACATGGTGCCGCTGCTGAATAGCGAAGATGCGAAGGAAGGGATACAGTCGTTTATTGAGAGGCGTGAGGGAAAATTCCAAGGTCGGTAGCTAGTCGTCATTCCCGCGAAGGCGGGAATCCATAGGGCGTTGGCAAATGTGACTTATTATGGATTCCCGCCGCAGCCTGCCCTCGAATGCTTTAGTCGGGGGCGGTAATGACACTTATTATCGGAGTCGATTCGCGTAAGCTGTAGCGATAACGGAAATCAGATGAAAAAACTAATTTTGATACTTTCGCTCGCAATTATGTCCACGACTTTATCGGGATGTCTCGGCTTCATCGTAGGCAACGCCATCGATGCCGGCATCGAAGTGGCCAAAGTCCCGTTCAAAGTAACCAAAGCCGCGGTGAACGTCATCACCGACGACGATGACGACAAGACAGAAAAGAAAAAATAACAGCGCGTGTAGGGTGGGTAACTCGTTACTCGCGCAACCCACGCCAGCAGCCGCTCCCAGCTTGCTTGTTGGCAATGCATGTGCTGCGAGCCAAGCCCCATGCGCCTCCTGGCGCGGCTAACCATTCAGTTTCACCAACCATAAATGTCGAATAACGAACTCTGTTTTTTGCCCGCAACACAATTGGCGCAACGTATCGCATCGGGCGATCTTTCCGCGCTCGAAGTAACCGATGCGCATCTCGCGCAAATCGAGCGTTGCAATCCCCAGGTCAATGCTATCGTGACGTTAGTCGCCGATCAAGCGCGCGCCGCTGCGAAAGCTGCGGATCAAAAACAGGTGCAAGGTCAAAATCTCGGCGTCCTGCATGGCCTGCCGATGGTGCATAAGGATCTCGCGGAAACCAGAGGCATCCGAACCACTTTCGGCTCGCCGCTTTTCAAAGACTTCGTTCCCGAGCGCACGGCGCTGATCGTCGAACGCATGCAACAAGCGGGCGGCATCACCCTCGGCAAAAGTAACACGCCGGAATTCGGCGCCGGTTCGCAAACCTATAACGAAGTGTTCGGCGAAACGCTGAATCCCTATGGCTTGCCCGAAAGGCGTTTGACCTGCGGCGGATCGAGCGGCGGCGCGGCCGTGGCGCTGGCTTGCGGCATGGCGCCGATCGCCGATGGCACGGATCTCGGCGGCTCGTTGCGCAATCCCGCGAGCTTTTGCAACGTCGTCGGTTTTCGCGCGTCGCCGGGCCGGGTGCCTAATTGGCCGGCGTTGGCGGCGTGGAATCCCTTCACCATCGCGGGGCCCATGGCACGCAGCGTCGAAGATATTGCGTTGATGATGGCGGCGATCGCCGGGCCCGATCCGCGCTCGCCCATTAGTTTGCCGGAGCCAGGTTCGGATTTCTTGCGGCCGCTGCAGCGAGATTTTAAAGGTGTCCGAATTGCCTGGTCGCCCGATCTGAACAAATCATTTCATATCGATCCGAACGTCCTGCGCGTGCTCGAAAAATGTTTGCCGACATTTTCTGCACTGGGCTGCACAGTTCAGGAAGCCGCGCCGGACCTCAACGGCGCCGACGATATCTTCCGCGTCTGGCGCGCCTGGGCCATGAACATGACTTACGGCGAACTATACAAAACTCAGCGCGAGCGCATGAAAGACACGGTTCGGTGGAACATCGAGGAAGGCGCGAAACTCACCGGCGCCGACATCGCCCGAGCGGAAAAATTGCGCACCGAACTTTATCACCGGGTACGAAAATTCTTCGACGAGTATGATTATCTCTTGCTACCCGTCGTGCAGGTTCCACCCTTCGATGTGAAGGAGCGCTGGGTGAAATCGATCAACGGCATCGAACAGCCCACGTATCTCGACTGGATGAAATCCTGCTATTTAATTTCCGCTGCGACTTTGCCGTGCATGTCCATGCCAGCAGGCTTCACCGACGATGGGTTACCAATTGGGCTACAGATCGTCGGCAAACACTATGCGGACTTTAGTGTCTTGCAACTCGCTTATGGGTTTGAGCAGGTAACTAAATTTGGAATGCGGCGACCTGCGATTTGCAGTTGAGCGTATAACTAACCGCGTGATCATTCCCTTGGAAGGGGAAATTCGTTTTCGTTTAAGAATTAGATTTTTACTTTGATGGCCATCGAGCGAATTAGTTAGGGGCTGGAATGATCGGATTAATTTCTAAGGAAGCTCTGAATAAGTTCGAGTTCTAAGTGAGACAAGGCGCGAGCAAAAAATATCGACGCAGCATATGGGTGATATGTAAGGAGATATTTTTTGTGCGTCACGCAGTATCACGACGAAATCGGACTTATTCAGAGCATCCCTAAATAGTCGTCCCTGCAAGAACCCTACAACGCAGATGGCGTAATGATTTGCAGTTGAAATTATTGACGTGAAACTCTCAGTTGTGCGGCGGGCTACAACATTCGGTATCTTGTCCGAGGCTAACGATCAAAAGCACAAAGAGCATATGCCAAAGAACGTTTACGGAACGTGGCGGGGTTTTCATCGCGGTTCTCCATTCGAAAGATTTTGAGACGCCAATAAATTAAACGGCCTACCTTCGCCATTACTGGCGCCAGATTGCTCGGGCTTGTTTTTTTGGTCGTTCCTAACGAAAGCTTTGTCGACGTGGGACGTTTCTTCAATGATCGTTAGTTGCCCTCCGCATCGAATACGCTCCGCGCGAATCTTATCGATCATCGCTCTGGCTGCCACGTCGTAATACGGTACGCGGCTTAAATCGAGCGTGGTATTTGCGCTCGGATAGTTGCGCAAATGTTTTGCAAGACGATCGAGCGAGGCATAGAACAAATTGCCGCTGACGACGATACGCTCGTTGCCGCTATGATGCGTGACGGAAAAATTCAGCTTCGAGGCGCTGGCGACGAAGAACACGACCGATACGGCAATCGCGACGAAAATGCCGATTTCCAGGCCGAGAAACAACACGCCGAATAGCGTAATGCCAAACACCGCGCGTTCGACCCAGTGGCCGATGGGCTTCATCTCGCTTTGAATCATGCCGATGCCGACTAGCGCCAACACACCGGCGACCGCGGGCATCGGTAAATTCGTCAGGAACGGACCGAGCACATACGCGATTAAGATGACCGCGGCCGCAGCAATCATACCGGCGAGCGGTGCGCGCGAACCCATTTCCACGGCGACGCTGGTGCGATTAAAACTGCCGGAGCCGGCGAATGCGCTGAAAAAAGGCGCGGCGATATTTGCGATGCCTTGCGCGAATACTTCTTTGTGCAAATCCAATTCGTGGCTGACGCTGGCTTTCAAATCGCGCGCAATTACTAAAGATTGCGCAAGACCGAGCACCGCAATCGCCACTGCGCTGGGAAACGCGTGCTCGAGAAACAACCAGTGGGGTGGACCTAACGTGAGCGCGGAAATTGGGAATGCTTCCATTTTCACATGGCCCAATACTTCAATATGGGTCGAAATGGGGCCATTCAATTTACAGCAGAAAATCCCGACCAAGCTACCGATGGTAATCGCCGCGATGATATAGGTTCGCGGCCAGATTTTCTTCAACATCAATCCCGATCCGATGGTGATGACGCTGATCATCACAGCATAAGGATTGAACAGCTCAGGCCATGAAGCAAACGCGAGATAAAACTTTTCGTAAAAGAATTGTGTCGCGAGCGGCGCCAATCCCAGCGCGCCTTCTAGCGCCGAGGTGATTAGTAGAACACCAATGCCAACTTTGATTCCCGAGATCGCGGCGGGACTAAAAAAACGAAACAAGGTGGCGCCGCGCAAAAGCCAAATGGCTAATTGAATGAGTCCCACAAGCAAACTCAATGCAAAAACAAACTCGATGTAAAGCGGGCTGCCGCTCCCGGCAAATTGAACTGCCGTGACGCCGAGCAAAATCGAGACCGCCGTATTCGGTCCACCGATGAGCGGCGAATTCCCAAGCAAGCTGGAAATAAATCCGACGAACAGCGCGCAATAAATGCCATGGACCGGCTGCATACCGGCGAGATACGCGAAGGTAATGGCCTGAGGAATGACCAACAGCGCGCCGGTTAGCCCGGCGATTAATTCGCGTTTCACATCAACGCTACTACGCCAGGAAAAATCCGGCGATGATTCATGCAACAGCGCCGCAAAATAGTTTTTCACTTGCTCGCAGCTTCGGCGATGTTGGAAATTCTGCGATAAATTTTCTCCGCGAGCTTTTTTAATCGACCTTCGCGCGGGTCGAACGGGCGATGTTGCAAGGTGATAAACGCAGCGACGTCGAGCGCGTCTTGATGGGAGAGGCGGCGCTCTTTTCCCATCGGCATGTTGGCCCAGATGAAACCGGCGAGCTTATTCACGTTATGCAGTCCTGCCCCGGCGTTATAAGAATTTACGCCCCAAACCGGTGGCGCGACCGCGGTGCCGTGGCCATCGGCGCCGTGACACGCAACGCACTCGCGCTTAAACACCGCTTGGCCGCGCGGCGGATTCGGGTCTGCGCCGGTATCCGGCAAAGTCGGCACGCTAAAGCCGGCGGGTGGCCGGCCGATCACTTCACCCTCGGAAAGATAGTGAATGTAGGCCGCGACGGCCTGTACTTCCGGCGATTCTTCCGGTGGCATGATGCCGTTCAGGCTGTACATAAAACAATCGCGAATGCGCAAGCCGATGCCATTGCGCACCCCATTCTTCGCGCGCCATTTCGGATACACGCCCGCCACATTCAGCGGAAAACCATGGGGCTGCGTGCCACCCTTCAAATGGCAACTGGTGCAACTCAATCGACTGCCCGCGTAACGTCCCGCATAGCGATTGGTTTCCATGACGATGTTGTAGCCGAATACGACATTGCTCTCGTAATCATCGAGCACGGCGCGGGCCTTAAGTTCCTCAATTGTCGGGCGCGCTATCGCCAGCAAAGACCAACCCAACAGCGCGCCGACAGCAACGATGACGAGTATCAGCCGCTTCATGCGACGACGGGCACGGCGTCGCGCCGTGCCGTCGTTCGCACGCTGTCCATCGCGGCGAAAGGACCGCATTTGAGATCGCGGTTTTGCGTCGCATACCGCGTTACTTGACACCATTACCAGGCCCAAGCTCACCCAGCAAAGATATAGGAACAACCCTTTGCCACCGCACCCTGACACGCCACTAAGCCCGACGGCGCATGTGCGATCTTGGGTAGCGTGGCATCCATCCACTCTTTCTTAACGTCGTCGTGCTTTAAGCCCTGCGCCTTTGCAATTTGACCGCTGTAGTAATGGATCGCCATATCGCAAGCCGCAACTTTCACGCCGCGCTCAATATTATTCTTTAGCGTCATGTCAGCGATATCTGGAAAGACGGGGGTAGTGTAATACGGGTGACGCAACGCCGGCGCGCTGGACTGTGGATCGTTGATCTTGAAATATTCGCCCAGCTTGTATTTCTTCCACATCGAATCGTCCAGCGCAAACGGAATCGCGTTGTGACGAAGCACCATCACCGTACCGAGTTCGTTTTCTTTTACGCCATAGGCCTGCGGGCCGGTGAATAAGTACACCCATGCCCACGCAATTGCCATGCCGTCATAGGGCTCACGCACATCAAGCACAACTTTTTGCTTACCGGAAATGCTATCGAGCCAACGGGTGAAATCCGTCGCAGGCGCGGCGTTTGCCGTTGTCGAAGCGAGGGCAGTCCCGACGCCAACCGTTGCCGCAACGGCGGCCAAATGCAGAAAATCCCGACGATCGAGAGGAAGTTGAGTGTCATGCATGTGATTCTCCTTTGCCGAATAGTTAGATTCACGCTAGGCCAACCTTCTCTGGCCGCGTCACGAAAACCCTACGCTGGTCACTCCCAGAAAAAACCTACGTAACCAAGTAAGAGTTGAAGGCTTTTGAACATCAGGCCCCCAAAATTCCAAGTCCAAATGGGCCTCGCCAGTCTTTCCGTTTGAACTCTCACGAATGTCTAGAATGAAACGACTCCATTTCTGTTCTTCCTGCGAAGACCTATGTGCAACCCCGCTCAACCGCGCCCTGAATCGCGACCAGCCCAGAAGGCGCATGAGTAATTCCTGGAAATGCTGTCGCGTTCAAAATTTTTTCGGAGCCTTCTGGCTTAGCGCCATTGTGAGCGCCTTGCATGACCTTACGCTCCGTATGCCGAACCAGAGCTGCTTGGCCCCCAGATGGTAGATCACCATGAACGGCCCGAACCATTCTCCTTATCACGGCCGAGCTTCGAAAACTAAATTGAAGGGTGTTTCGGCAGCGCGCCTAAAGTGTTTGAACCCGGCGGAAGTGATGACCTCGCGCATGCGCGCCTCACCTGCCTGGCCGCCAAGGCATAGACCGACTTCTTGCGATCGTGAACACGGGGTGCACAATAGCGTCGAAGCCGAGTAGTAGATCCTCCCGACCGGATTCAGGTTATCGGCCAGCGCGTCATTGGCGAACGGCTCGACGATCATCCAGTGGCCGTCGGCTTTGATCGACTGGCGCACGTGCCGTGCGGCGCCGACTGGGTCGCCCATATCGTGCAGGCAATCGAACATCGCCACGAAATCGTAGTCCTCGCCGGGATAATCTTTCGCCGCCGCGGGCTCGAAGTGCACCCGCTCAGCAACCCCCGCTTTTTGCGCCGCGGTGCGCGCCGCTGTAACGGAGCCATCGTGGTAGTCGAACCCGACGAACGTCGACTGCGGATAGGCCTCGGCCATCAGAATCGTCGAGGCGCCGTGGCCACAGCCGACGTCGGCGACGCGCCCGCCCTTTTTCAGCTTGGCATCGACGCCGTCGAGCGCAGGGATCCACGCGCTGACAAGGTTCGCTGCGTAACCGGGGCGGAAAAACTTCTCGCAGCCGTGGAACACACCGTCATGGTGCTCGTGCCACCCCATGCCAGCGCCGGTGCGAAAGGCTTCGGCGATACGCGGCACCGCCATCAGCGCAGCGGTCGCCAACTCAAACGCGCCGGGAATAAAGGCGGGGCTGTCTTCAACAGCGAGCGCGAATGCCTGCTCATCCGTCAAACTGAACCTTTCGGTCGCCGCATGGTAAGTAACATAGCCGCCTGCCGCTTGCGAGCTGAGCCACTCGCGCACGTAGCGCTCATCGGTGCCGGTCGTCGCGGCAAGCTCGGCGGGAGTCAAGGGCCCTGTTGCCAGCGCCTTGTACAAGCCGAGCTTGTCGCCAATCACCACCATGCCGGCATGGAACGTCGCGCCGAGGTCGTTGACGAATTTGCCGAGGAATTCATTGAGCTTCTCTGTGTTGGGGGTCATAAGTATCTCCTTTCGATATCAAGTTCAATTAGTCGAAATCGTGCCCACCTGCGTTTCCCTGCAACGCCAGGTCGCAATGCCTGCCAGTAAGGTACACTTACTGAAAACTTCGGTCTTTGCGCATCGTCCGGAGTTTTTTGCAGCCCTAGATTTGCGAGCGCACCGGGAATCACTTGATGGAGTAGACAAACCATGGACGCTCTTTCCGCGGCGTTGAATGCCGTGCGTATGACAGGCGCCATTTTTTTCAACGCTGAGTTCACCAAACCGTGGGGCTTCGAAGCCGCTCCAAACCAGGCCGCATCCGCGCTCGCACCAGGCACGGAGCGACTGGTGCCGTATCACTTGGTGATCGAGGGCGAAGCCACCGCGAAGATCGACGGCATTGCCAGCATGTCGCTCGCAGCCGGCGATATCGTCGTTGTTCCGCATGGCGATGCACATACGCTCTCGAACGGATCGCCATCCGCGCTGTTCGATAGCGGGTCCCTGCTTGCCAAGTGCCTGGCAGGTGATCTCAGCGTGACACGGCTCGGTGGCGGCGGCGCAACCACGCGCTTTATCTGCGGCTATTTCGGTTGCGAGCGTCATGCCGAGCGACTGTTTCTCGCCGGCTTACCGCCAATGATTAAAATTAACGTGCGCAGTGATTCGGCCGGTGAATGGCTGGAGAACTCAATACAGTATTTGGTTTCCACGGTTGGGTCGGGCCGGCCCGGGCATATGGCGTTGATCTCGAAAATGGCCGAGGCGCTATTTGTCGAAATGCTGCGCCGCCATACGGAACAACTACCTCCCGAGCAACTCGGCTGGCTCGCAGCGGCTCGCGATCCAGTAGTTGGCCGTGTGCTTGCGTTATTCCACCGCAAGCCTTGCTATCCGTGGACTGCGGACGAGGTGGCAGCGCAAGTCGGGGCGTCGCGTTCTGTAGTCGCGGAGCGGTTCGCTCGCCTCCTTGGCGAGCCGCCACATACCTATCTAGCGCGCTGGCGTCTGCAATTGGCGGCGCGGCTGCTCGAAACGACTCAGGGTACTGTTGTTTACATATGTAGTGAAGTGGGGTACGAGTCGGAGGCTGCGTTTAACCGGGCTTTCAAGCGCGAGTTCGGCATTCCGCCTGCGCAGTATCGCAAGACATTCGCGCGTGCGGGTGCAGCCTCCCCTGTTCCGCAAAACACAGCGCATCTATAGCTGAGCGATGACTTTCCCGCCACACAAGGTTGGCGCCGGATGCTTTCCCGAGCAGTAGCTGCCTGTTTTGTGTCGGGAATTCGAGATCAACAAACGTTACGTTCCTCCAGAGGCGGCTTCTGCGCCGACTCAGGCGTAAAACGAGACCTTCCTCGATCATCTTCGTCAGCGAGATACGCTCTTTCGTTGCCATGGCTTTTGCCGAATCCTACCAGTGCCATCTGCTGAAGATTACCTCGCTGTGCTGGATAGCGTTCATTCAAAAGCGGAACCAGTTCGTGAATTAGATCGGTAAGCTGCTTGTTGTTTTGCGAGCCCACCGCGTATAACATTCATTCGCACGAGTGCGCTAACCGACAAAATCAGTGTACAGACAAAAAATTTCCCGAGGAGAACCTGACCCATGGCAAGTCATGCAACCGGTGACGGCGGCATCCCCCCGCGCGATGCAACAAAGCGCGGACTAAAACGCATTATGACGCTAGGCGGGGCTTACGGTACCCGCAATTACACGGTCAAAGATCTCCGCGACCAAAAGGGCAAGCGGGTGTTGGTCGAGACACTTCCTTTTACGCCGGAGGAGGCTGCGGCCGCGGAGGAAGCGGGTATCGACACCATGAAAGTGCGCTTTGATCCGAAGCGGCCCGAGCTGGCGGCGGAGATACGCAAAGCCGCGCCGAATACCTTCATGTCATTCTCGGTGCCGTTGGTGGCGGCGGCGAGCGAGTCTGAAGCGGTGCGCCTGGCCTATCACGCCATGGAATTGGGCGCGGATGCCATCATGTGCCAATGGTCGCCTCGATTCATCAGCGCAGCGGCGGAAGCCGGCGTGCCGGTTCAGGGCCACGCGGGCTTGGTGCCAAGAAAAAGCACTTGGACCGGCGGCTTGCGCGCGGTCGGCAAAACCCTCGAGGAAGCGATTTGGATCTATCGAGAGATTAAGCGACTGGAGCAGGCGGGCGCTTGGGCGGTCGAAGTCGAAGTCATCCCGGCTGCCTTGTTGGCGGAGCTCACCAAACGCACCACGTTGCTCACTTCATCCATCGGCGCCGGCAGTGGCGGCGATATCCAGTTTCTGTTCGCGGAAGATATTCTCGGTAACCACCGGCCACCCTATCCGCGGCATTCAAAGCAGTATCGCAACCTCTACAAGATGCAAGAGGCCATTCAGGCGGAACGAATTGCTGGATTCAGGGACTTTATTCAGGATGTGCGATCCGATGGGTTTCCTGGCCCTGAACATATCATCGAGGCGCCGGACGGGTTGATCAGCGCATTTGTCGATCATGCGGAAAAGAACGATAACTGAAACTCTTCGCATCGGCGCCGGCGCAGGTTTTCAAGGCGACCGCTTTGAGCCGGCGATCATCCTCGGCGAGCAAGGCAACCTCGACTATCTGGTGCTCGAATGCTTGGCCGAGCGCACCATTGCACTGGCGCAGAAGAACAAGCTCGACAATCCAGCGCTAGGTTACGATCCGTTCTTGCAGCGGCGCCTTGAGCCGCTGTTGCCGCTGCTTAAAAAACGCGGCATACGCCTAATCACCAATATGGGCGCGGCCAATCCCGAGGCGGCAGGGCGAGCCATTCTCGCTATCGCGCGACAGCAAGGCATCGCCATCAAAGTGGCGGTAGTGAACGGAGACGATGTCCTTGCGCAGCTAGCGCCTGAACTTGAAATCATCGAGACCGGCCGTCCACTTCGCAGTTATGCCAGCGTCATTTCGGCCAATGCGTATCTCGGCGTTGAAGCCATGCTTCCCGCGCTCGCCAGCGGCGCCGAGGTGATTATCACCGGCCGCGTTGCCGACCCGAGTTTGTTTCTGGCGCCGATAGTGCATCATTTCGGCTGGCGCCTCGATGATTGGCAACGGCTCGGACAAGGCACAGTCGTGGGCCATTTGCTTGAGTGCGCCGGGCAAATTACCGGCGGCTATTTCGCCGACCCGGGCAAGAAAGATGTGTCCGACCTCGCGCATCTCGGATTTCCGCTCGCGGAAGTTCGCGCAGACGGCAGCGCCATAATTACCAAAGTCACCGGCACCGGCGGCGTGATTAATCTCGCGACCGTCAAAGAGCAGCTTTTGTATGAAGTGACTGATCCGGCGGCCTATGTCACGCCCGACGTTGTCGCCGATTTCACGCAAGTCAAACTACAAGATCTTCACAATGACCGCGTATCCGTCAGCAACGGCGTGGGCCGTGCGCATACCGAGAGCTACAAAGTCAGTATCGGCTATCAAGCGGGCTTTCGAGGCGAAGGCGAAATTTCCTATGCCGGACAAAACGCGTTGGCGCGCGCTGAACTCGCCGGCCGAGTAATCAAGGAACGCTTAGTGGAAGATTTCCCCGATCTTCGGATCGATTACATCGGCAGCACTTCCGTGCATCGCAAACGTTTCGCTTCTTACATTCAACCCTACGAAATTCGTTTGCGCGTCGCGGCGTTAGCCGCTTCGGCCACGCTAGCCGCGCGCATCGGCGAAGAAGTGGAAGCGCTCTACACCAACGGGCCGGCCGGTGGCGGCGCGGCGCGCAAATATGTGACTGAAGTAATCGGTATTGTCTCGGCGTTGTTGCCGCGCAGTGAAGTCTCGAGCAAAGTATTCGTGCTGGAGTCGGAACCCCATCATGAAACTGTATGAAATCGCCCATTGTCGTGCGGGCGACAAAGGCAATACGTCGATCCTGTCATTGATCGCTTATCGCGCCGAAGATTATCCGTTGCTGGTCGAGAAAGTGACAACGGCCGCGGTGCAACGCCATTTGAGTGGCATTGTCGCCGGCAAGGTAACCCGCCACGAAGTGCCGGGCTTACTGGCGCTGCAGATTGTTTGTGAAGAGGCACTGCTCACCGGCGTCACGACGTCCCTGGCGATGGACACGCACGGTAAGGCGCTGAGTTCGGCGCTGTTGGAAATGGAGATTTCTTAAGCGGTGGCGATCTCGAGAACGTGCAGCTCGTTACTCGTAGACATTTTGTCCTGTGTCTTAGTGTCGAAGTCACTGGCATCATGGCGTTCATGTAACTGACTCGCCGGATCGCCCCATGTGCGGTTGACCATGCGGCCCCGCTGCACCGCTGGGCGCGCGGCGATGAGCTCGGTCCAGCGTTGCACGTTCTTATACTCGTTAACCTGTAGGAATTCGCCGGCCTCATACAGCAAGCCTTTGGCGAGCGCCCCGTACCAAGGCCAGATGGCCATGTCGGCGATGGAATAGTCGTGGCCGACCATGTATTCGTTGTCGGCCAGATGCCGGTCGAGCACGTCCAGTTGCCGCTTTACTTCCATGGCGAAGCGGTCGATGGCGTATTCGATCTTGGTCGGTGCATAGGCATAGAAATGGCCGAGCCCGCCGCCCAAATAAGGCGCGCTGCCCATCTGCCAGAACAACCACGACCAACAAGCAGCTCGGGCTGGCTCCGACACGGGCATAAAGGCCCCGAACTTCTCCGCCAGGTGGACCAAGATCGCGCCGGACTCGAACACCCTGATCGGCGTAGGCCCGCTGCGGTCCACCAGGGCCGGTATCTTGGAGTTGGGGTTGACCGACACAAAACCGCTGCCGAACTGATCGCCGTCATTGATACGGATCAGCCAGGCGTCGTATTCCGCGCCGCTGTGGCCGAGCGCAAGCAATTCTTCCAGCAAAACCGTGACCTTCACGCCATTGGGCGTGGCAAGCGAATAAAGCTGAAACGGGTGGCGGCCGACCGGGAGATCCTTGTCATGGGTCGCGCCGGCAATCGGACGATTGATGTTGGCGAATTTCCCGCCGTTTTCTTTGCTCCAGGTCCAAACTTTTGCGGGCGTGTAGGTGGTATCAGTCATCGCTTTAATAGTCACTTTCAAGTTAAGTCCCGTAGTGTCGCACAAATATTTTCGCCGCTCGCGGTTCACGGAATCTCGATCACCACGCGGCCACTAATTTCACCGGCCTTAAGTTGATCAAGCGTGCGGCTGACATCGGCGAGCGAGCGCTTCTCGATGGGTATGGGTTTAAGCTTGCCGGCGCGCGCCAGCGCGACCAACTCCTTCAACTCTGCGACGGTGCCGACGTTCGAGCCTTGCAGCATGAGCGCGCGCTGGACCAACACAACCAGCGATACCGGAATTTCGCCACCATACAGGCCGACGACAATTAACTTGCCGCCCTTGCGCAGTACTGCCAGAGACAGATTTGCCGTATCCGCAGAGGCAACCAAATCGACGGCGCCATAAATCGGCCCGCCGGCGACCGCGCGGATTTGCTCCGCTGCCTGCGCGTCGCGCCCGTTCACCGTTGCCATGGCCCCAGCAGCGCGCGCGGCGTCGAATTTCGCCGGATCGATATCCACCGCGATAATGCGTTCGTGCCCAAGGGCGCGCAGTACGCCGATCGCGGCCAGACCCAGCCCACCGGCGCCCATGACCGCAACCCATTCGTCGCGCGGAATGGGCGCCAATTGTCGTACCGCGGAGTAAGTCGTCAATCCCGAGCAGGATAACGTCGCCGCCCACGCCGGATCGATGCCGCCGGCATCGACCAGATAGCGCGGATGGGGAATCAGCAGATGATCAGCGTAGGCGCCAGGCAATTGAATGCCGACATAGCGCTGCTGCATGCAGTGGTTATCTTGCCCCTCGTGGCAGCGCACGCAATCGCCGCAACCGATCCAAGGGCAAACCAAGCGGTCTTGGCCGATCGGCACCTCGCCTGCTTCGGGGCCGGCGGCGATGACGGTTCCATAGGGTTCATGGCCGAGAGTAACGGGTGGATTCATGCCGCGGTCACTCATTTGAAAACGTTTACCTCCGCCGAGATCGAAATAACCGTCGCGGATGTGCACGTCGCTGTGGCAGACACCGGAATATTTCAGCTTAAGCAAAACCTGCGTTTCACTTGGCTTCGGTGTCTCACGCTCACGCCGCTGTAATGGTTTGCCCCACTCAACGACATCGTAGCTATACATTTTTGCTTCTCCTGTTGGTGACGCAATGATCGAAGTGACTGGGTCGTTTTGTAAATCAAATTGTACAACTGATGTCCGTCACGGCAGGGTCAAATAGGTTCGATTAAAAATCGTCATAACAGGCATCGTGCGATCCGTCCTACCCGGACCTACGATATTTTTTTCAGCCCATCGCCACGAAGCGCGCTGAGCTTGCCTCGTGGCAAGGCATAGTCTGTGAGCCAATATCCATGCGCGTTCCAGGGCCATCGCGTTGTCGATGCTTCGATATTGCGCGCGGCAAGTTCGCGGTGGCAAAATGGGTTTTCAGGAGGGATAGGCGATGAGCGGATTTGCCGACTACGAACAATACGATGCACTAGGGCTCGCGGATCTGGTGCGGCGCCGTCAGGTGACGCCGCGCGAGCTCCTCGACGCCGCGATCGAGCGCGTCGAGGCGCGCAACCCGATGATCAACGCCGTGGTCACCAAACTTTACGATTACGGGACGAAGGCTATAGCCGACGGCTTGGCCGACGGGCCGTTCCGCGGCGTGCCGTTTCTCATGAAGGATCTCACCTCACCTATTGCCGGCGTCGCAATGGGGCGAGGCTCGAGGTTCTTCGCCGACACCCCGCCAGCCGACGCCGACAGCGAGCATGTAAAGCGCTTGAGGCGCGCTGGGCTGGTGATCTTCGGCCGCACCAACACCCCGGAGTTCGGCCTGTCGTTAACCTGCGAACCGCAGCTTTACGGCCCGACGCGCAATCCTTGGGATGTCACGCGTATTTCCGGCGGCTCGAGCGGCGGAGCTGCCGCAGCCGTCGCCGCGCGCATGCTGCCGATGGCGCACGCGTCCGATGGGTTCGGCTCGATCCGAGCGCCCGCCGCCTGCTGCGGCCTGGTGGGTCTTAAGCCAACGCGCGGCCGCAACACCTTCGCACCGTTTTCCGGCGAGGGGCTGGGCGGTCTTGCCACTGAGCACGCCGTGACGCTCACTTTGCGCGACTGCGCGGCGTTGCTGGACGCGACCAGCGGGCCCGGCCCCGGCGATCCCTACACCGCGCCGCCGGCTGCCGACCCCTATCTCAAGGACGTCAAGACTAACCCCGGAAAGCTGCGAATCGCGTGGACCGCTGCGGCGCCGAATGGCGCGAGCATCGAACCGGAATGCCTGCGCGTGCTCGCCGACACCGTTAAGCTCTGCGCGGATCTGGGCCATCACGTCGAAGAGCGCGACCCCGTCATCGATACGGCGGCAATCGTGCCGACTTTTCTAACGATTATCTCTGCCAACACCGTGGTAAACCTTGCGAGCCACCCGACTGCGGGACGGCCGGCACGCGAGGGCGAGGTCGAGCGCATTACCTGGTTGACTGCCAAGAGCGGAGAGAATATCAAGGCCCCCGATTACGTTAGGGCCACGCAAACGGCTCATCGCCTGGGGCGCCAGATGGCGGCGTTCCACTCGGAATGGGATGTGTTGTTGACGCCGGGGTTGAGCTCGACCCCGGTGAAGCTCGGGTGGATCGACATGACGATGGCGGACTGGGACGAATATTGGCGCCGGGTATTCGCGTTCTCGCCGTTTACGGTGTGGTTTAACCTCACCGGCCAGCCCGCGCTAATGCTCCCGCTCGGTCACGATGCGGGTGGCTTGCCGCTTGCGGTTCAGCTTGTAGCACGTTACGGCGACGAGGCGACCTTGTTTCGGCTCGGCGCTCAGCTCGAGACCGCGCGCCCCTGGTTCAATCGCAAGCCCGTGCTTGCCACCTAAAAGCAAAAGTTCTTTCTCAAGCGTTACTTCCGCTTGCGGCAACTCTTTTTCGAAATTAGTTGCTAAAGAAAAATTCCGTAATCACCACCAACTCGACGTGATCGCGCAGATACCTGCGATGATGGCCGTCGCTGATATGCGAACTACGCGATTGTTCCAATCGGTAAAATTTTCCTAAGCATCAGTAAATCTTACTGCATTGGATGGATTCTTATTCTAATCTTCGCAGCAAATTGTTTCGGTATTCGTCACGAACGTAAGCTGGGGTTGAAATGTAAACAAATCTACCGCCTGCGTAGACGCCACGGCATAAGGCTTGCTTGTTTTTCACTGCGGTGGTTTACGCCACGCAAATCTCTTCAACATCTCAAGGAGCATTATTGTGAAAAAACTAGTTAGCGCTCTCCTGTTTGGCTTTATCGCCTCCCTGACTTTACCGGTATTAGCAGCCGACGAACCTAAGACCGCAGAGGACTGCAAAAAAATGGCGAACGGGGACGAAGCCAAAGAAAAAGCTTGTATGGATAAAATCAAAAAGTAAGCTTGCAAGCGTCTCGTAGTTTGCGACCGGTGTTCTAATTCGCTAGGAGACAGCGTTGCTTGTATCGCTGTCGCGCACGACTTCGCGCGACAGCGTCTACTATCACTTCAGTGTCAAAACGGGTTCTTTAATCACCAAAGTAACCTAACACTCACCACGATTAGCATTATTCGATGAATGTTTATGCCTGTATTTTATTTGCATTATTTTTAGTCACTGCTAATTCCCTGAAGGCGCAGGACGGTAATTCTTTACGACAACGCTATGCTGCTTTGGGCGACCGACTTACGAGTAATCAATTTCAGCGCCCTCTGGTGCTTGAATCCAACAGGACTGATAACAATCTAAGCGGAAGTATTTTTTCGATAACAGACCACTCGTTCTTTTCCGTGAAACAAGCGCTCCATTCGGTAGATAGCTGGTGCGATATATTGATCCTCCATCTGAATGTGAAGCATTGCAAGGTTACTCGCCAGCAGGGTAATAGCGGCTTGTCGCTCGCGATTGGTAAGCGGCACGACCAGCCATTGAATCAAGCCTATCCGCTCAATTTCGCTTATCAGGTCGCGGCGAACACGCCGGATTATCTAAAAATTCAGCTTAATGCCAACGACGGTCCATTTGGAACGAAAAGCTATCGTATCCAGTTGCAAGCGACTTCTCTCGACCAGCAACGAAGCATTCTTCAGATGTCTTACTCTTGCGGCTACGGCCTTATCGCCCGAGTGGCGATGAACACGTATCTGGCTACGATGGGTCGTTCTAAAGTCGGTTTCACGATCGTTAATCGCCAGCCAAACGGCGAGCCCGTTTATATTCGTAGCATGTTAGGTCTGGTGGAGCGCAACACCATGCGTTACTACCTCGCAATTGATGCATATCTCAATGCCCACTCTCTCCCGGTAGCAAAGCGAATGGAACGGCGTTTGAGCGATTGGTACGAGGGCACCGAACGCTATGCGACGCAATTGCATGAAATTAGTCGCGGTGAGTACACAACAATGAAACGTAAAGAAATTCGCCGCCAGCTCGAAGGCGCCCGATAGTCTAAGCAAAGCGCGCGATTAAAGCATTAAATCGCAGCCTGGAGAAATGGCCGTCTACCAAATGAGATTATAAAATGTGAGTATGATCGAGGTTCCGATAGAAGCGAAACCGCGCTTAAGTGAAATTAAATTGCTGACCAAGCCCGTATCACCGTGGCGGCTTTTTTCTCTAGCGGCTGCCTGCTTCGCCATTACCACGGGTGTAACCGTTCTCGCGGGCTGGGCCTACGATATGCCGGCTCTCACCGGGTTGTATGCCGACATCACGATGAAGGCCAACGCGGCGTTATGTTTTCTTTTCTGTGGTGTGTCGTTGTTGATGGCAAATTGGCAACGCCGGTATCGAGATATCCATAAACTCGGTATCGCGCTCGCGTCGTTGTCGACGGTGGTGGGCGGGCTAACCTTGCTTCAGCACATCAGCGGATTGGATTTCGGCATCGATCAACTTTTCTTTGACGAGCCTCCCGGGTCGCCCGCAACCGCAAGCCCCGGCCGGATGGGTATTAACGCTTCAACTTCATTTACATTCTTGGGCTTGGCGCTGTTGAGTCTGTATCGCGACCGCGCCATCGTCTACCGCCAGGTGCTCGCGATTACGGTCTTTCTGGTCGAGCTCTTGGCACTGATAGGCTACGCCTATGGAGTGGATGAGCTTTACGGACTTCCACAATACACCGGTATCGCCCTCCATACCGCGATCGGGTTAGCGGTCCTCAGTCTCGGAATCCTCGCGGTTCGCGAAAAAGAAGGCGTTATGGCGTTGGTAAGCGCGGCCACTCCCGCCGGCGCCGTGGTGCGACGTCTACTGGTATGGGTATTGGTGATACCCGTGTTGCTCGGCTGGGTCCGCGTCATGGCGTTACAACGTAGTTACTTCGATACTGCGGTTGGCACGGCGGTCTTGGTCGTTTCGCTGATCGCAATATTCAGCGCCGTGGTGTTACGCTTAGGCAGGCGATTGGGTATTTCGGAGTTAGAAACCGAACGATCCCGTGCCGTTGTGCGAGAAACCGAAGAGCGCTTTCGTTTACTCGCCAATGAAGCGCCGGTGCTGATTTGGGTCTCTGATCGTGCTGGCCGAAGGATGTGGTTCAACCGTGCGTGGCTCGGCTTCACCGGAAGAACCTTAGCGAAAGAAGAAGGTGATGGCTGGATCGCTCAATTGCACGAAGAAGACCGTGCTGGATATCTCGCAGCGTATGGAAGCAATATTCAGCGGCAGCAGGCATTTTCCAGCGAGTTCAGACTTAGGCGCGCCGATGGAGAATATCGTTGGCTGTTTGAGACCGGATCGCCGCGGCAAATTCTAGACGGAGCATTCGCCGGGTTCGCCGCTTCCTGTGTAGACATAACCGACCGTAAGGCCATTGAGCGCGACCGCGATCGGTTACTGGAAAGCGAGCGGTCTGCCCGATTGGAACTCGAACGGGTCGCGCAACTAAAAGATGAGTTCCTCGCTACGTTGTCACATGAACTCAGAACACCGCTCAACGCAATGCTAGGTTGGAGCCAAATCCTGCAGAAGTCTACGGGTCACAACCAAACCACCGCGAAAGGATTAGAAGTCATCGAACGCAATGCGCGCGTGCAAACACAGTTGATCGATGACCTACTGGAAATGAGCCGGATCCTGGCCGGTAAGTTGCGACTCGAAGTGCAGGATGTAAATTTCGTTAGCGTCGTGGAAGCGGCGATCGAGACTGTGCGGCTCGCCGCGGAGGCCAAAGGTATACGAATCGAAAGCGTCCTTGAACCCATCACCCAAACCGTACACGGCGATCCGCAAAGGCTGCAGCAGGTAGTGTGGAATATCCTTTCGAACGCTATAAAGTTCACCCCGAAGGGTGGTCGGGTGCAGATCGTTCTAAAACGAGCAAATTCCCATCTTGAATTAACCGTAAGCGACACCGGAAAAGGGGTTAAATCAGAATTTCTTCCTCACTTGTTTGAACGCTTCCGCCAGGCAGACGCTTCGACGACTCGGGAATTCGGCGGTCTAGGACTTGGACTCGCGATCGTAAAACAACTGACCGAACTCCATGGAGGACGCGTTCGCGCAGCCAGCGAAGGTGAAGGTAAAGGAACGACCTTAACCATTGAATTACCCCTCAGCGTCGTGCCGCTATCTGCTCAAGCCGATTCGCCTAGCGAGCATCCACGCGCGATGTTACAGCGCGCAACTTCGTTCGACCAGGTGTCGCTTGTGGGCGTAACAGTACTGGTCGTCGACGACGAACCGGATGCGAGAGAGATGATCAAACAAATATTGGTAGATCAGGGAGCGAGTGTGTTAATCGCTGGCTCAGCCGAAGAGGCGCGGAGCCTGCTTAGCGTCCGACAACCGGACGTCCTCCTAAGTGATATCGGAATGCCCAACCAGGATGGTTACGAATTTTTGTCCGGCATTCGTGATACGGGCGTTGACATTCCGGCGGCGGCGATCACCGCGTTTGCTCGGTCGGAAGACCGAATCAGGGCCTTGCAGGCAGGTTTTCAAATGCACCTTGCAAAACCGATCGAGCCCGCAGAATTACTGGCCGCGGTGGCTTCATTGGCACAAGGCGTACGAGGAAATAACCTAGCAAAGACGCGCCCCCTCGGCAGTTGAAAATGCACTGCGCCGGGGTTCGTACGGCCGGCCCCGCTAAGAATGGGTACTTGAAGATATTGATAAATGCATAGTCGAGCTTACCTCGCTCACAGCGCCCGCGATATCACTTCTTTCATGATCTCGCTAGTGCCACCGTAGATGCGTTGAACGCGCGCATCGGTATACATTCGCGCGACCAGATACTCGTTCATATAACCATAACCGCCGTGCAATTGCACGCATTCGTCGATGACTTTGCCCTGCTGCTCCGTTGTCCAAAGCTTGAGCATGGATGCCGTGGCGGTATCTAAGGTACCGGCGACTAGATCCGTCACACAGCGATCGACAAACGCACGCGCAACTTTAATCGCGGTCGCAATTTCCGCGAGCTTAAACTTGGTATTTTGAAACGCGGCGATCGGCTGTCCGAACGCATTGCGCTCGCGCACGTAGTCTAGCGTCGCCTGATAGGCGCCTTCCATCGCCGCCACGGCGATGACACCGATCATAGTGCGCTCGTACGGCAAGTCGGCCATAAGTTGGTAGAAACCTTGCCCTTCTACACCACCGAGTAGATTAGCCACGGGCACCGTGACGTTATCAAAAAATAACTCAGAAGTGTCTTGCGCCTTCAGACCGATCTTATCGAGCACCCGTCCGACGGCAAATCCTTTTGCGTTTCGGGTCTCGACAATCAGGATAGACGTGCCGGGCGCGCGTAGCGCCGGATCGGTCTTCGCGACAACCAAGACAATGCCCGCCAAGTAGCCGTTCGTGATAAAGGTTTTAGAACCGTTGATCACATAGCCATCGCCGCGCCGCTCCGCGCGCGTGCGTACGCCTTGCAAGTCGGAACCGGCGCCTGGTTCCGTCATCGCGATCGCTCCGACTAATTCGCCACGCGCCATGCGCGGCAAATAACGTTGCTTTTGCTCGTCGGTGCCGTGATTCAGAAAATAATGCGCGACTATGCTGTGTACCGATGGACTCATGCCCGACAGACCGCGCCGCGACATGGCCTCGTACAGCAGCGCCTCGTGGCGAAAATCGCCGCCGCCTCCGCCGTATTGTTCGGGGATGTCGGAGCACAAAATGCCGAGCTCGCCGGCACGGCGCCACAGTTCGTGGCCGACGTGGCCGCGTTTACGCGCTGCCTCGTCTTCGGGCAACATTTCGGTTTCCACGAAACGCTCGATTGTGTCGCGGTACATCGCAAGGTCTGAATCCATCCAAGATGGGGTGAAGTTTATTGGCATGAGTAGGCTAGATGAGTTAAGTGAAACAGATGTTTTCTATTAAGAAATCTATAATCGCGCTTGAGAAATGAACTTTCTTGGTCTACGGATATAACCCGCGCGATTCCATGGCTTCCAATACGCGCGTGCAAGCGATGATAAAAGCGCTAGTACGCAGCGTAACACCGCGTTGCTCGCTAATCTCCCATGTGCTCTTGAGCGCATCCTCCATGATGCGTTGAAGACGCTGGTTTATCTCATCTTCGGACCAAAAGAAGGCGGAAATGTCCTGCACCCACTCAAAGTAGCTGACGATCACGCCTCCTGCGTTAGCGATCACGTCAGGTACAACCACGATATCACGCTCGCGCAAAATGTCGTCGGCGGCCGGCGTGGTTGGGCCATTCGCGCCTTCAACGACGATGCGCGAGCGGATCGTTCGCGCGATGTCGGCGGTGATTTGTTTTTCCAACGCGGCCGGAACCAAGAACTCGGTCTCTAGCGCCCAAAACTCGTTGTCCTGTATCGATATAGCGTCGGGATAACCACTTACATGACCGCCATTCGACCTTGTGTATGCTTGCAGTTGCGCGGGATCGATGCCTTGCGCGTTATAGACTGCACCGGAAGAATCTTGAACGGCGATAATCTTCGCCCCGTGCGCGTAAAAAATTTGTGCGGCGACGCTACCAACATTGCCGAAGCCTTGAATCACCACGCGGGCATTCTTGACTTCGATTCCTTCGCGTTTGGCCGCTTCGGCACCAACCACAAATACACCCCGGCCCGTCGCTTCGCGCCGGCCTAGGCTGCCACCTAAAAGTAACGGCTTGCCGGTGACCACGCCGGTAGCAGTACGGCCCTCGTTCATGGAATAGGTGTCCATGATCCAAGCCATGATTTGATCGTTGGTGTTCACATCCGGCGCCGGAATATCCCTGTCGGGGCCGATCAAAATATTGAGTTCGCTTGCATAGCGACGCGTCATACGTTCCAGCTCAGCGCGCGATAACTGGCCGGGGTCCACCCGAATGCCGCCTTTCGCACCGCCGAAGGGTACGTTCACCGCCGCATTTTTGATCGTCATCCAGCCGGCTAAGCCCATCACTTCGGGCAGCGATACCTTCGGGTGATAGCGTAGGCCGCCTTTGCCGGGACCGCGAACCAAACTGTGTTGTATGCGATAGCCCTCGAAGTGAGCGAACGATCCATCGTCCATGCGCACCGGCACATCGACCACGAGGATGCGCTTGGGTCGCTTGAGGAAATCTATCCAGCGCGCCAGCGAACCCAGATACGGGGTAACCCGCTCGATCTGCTCAAGGAATATCTCCCAGGCGCTTAAGTCATCGTTGAGCAGGTAGGACGGCAGGTTGTTTGTAGCCATAGGAGTTTAAATGCCGATGATATTAGGGTCTCAGAGAACTTAGTACAGCGTGCGGTTCACTCAGTTTTGTGCGGGCATCGCTCGATTGATGATTACATCGAAATCGCAGTTACTGGGTAGCGTGCCGAACGCACTGCCCCAATCGCCACCGAGCCGCGAAGCACAGAATGCATCGGCTACCGCGTGGGGCGCGAATCGTACCAGCAGCGCGCCTTGCAAAGCCAGCGCCAGACGCTCGGTGAAGCGGCGGGCTCTAGCTTCGAAACCCGATGTATGGGTTAGCTCGGCGTGCAATTTAGCGACAAACTGATCGAGCCGTATATCGCCGCCTTTAGCGGCAGCAAGTTCAGAAAAGAGGAGCTGCACAGCCTGTGGCGTTTTTGCCGCGGCACGCAACACATCCAGGCACATGATATTGCCCGATCCCTCCCAAATCGAATTGAGCGGCATCTGGCGATAGATGCGCGGCATGACGCTTTCTTCCACGTAACCGCTGCCGCCCAAAACCTCCATTGCTTCTGCCGAAAAAGCCGGGCCACGCTTGCAGAGCCAGTATTTGACGGCCGGTGTGAGTAACCGCCTTAAGCTCGTTTCTGCCGGGTCGTCTTGTTGGTCGAAGGCGCGAGCGAGCCGCAGAACCAACGCCGTGGCGGCTTCAGACTCAAGCGCGAGGTCGGCCAATACATTTTTCATTAACGGCTGTTCGCGCAGGCGTTTGCCAAACACGCTACGATGGGAAGCATGATGCAACGCCTGGGAAAGCCCTTGCCGCATCATGCCAGCGGTACCGATTGCGCAGTCGAGCCGTGTGTACGTGCCCATCTCCAGAATAGTCGGCACGCCGCGGCCCTCGTCTCCCAGCAGGTACGCGCTGGCGCCATAGAATTCAACCTCACTTGACGCATTGGATCTATCGCCAAGTTTATCTTTTAGGCGCTGAATGCGGATGCCATTGAGTTTTCCATCGGGCGTAAAGCGCGGCATGAAAAAGCACGACAGCCCACCGGCTGCTTGAGCGAGCACTAGAAAAGCATCGCACATGGGCGCTGAAAAGAAAAATTTGTGGCCCGTAATGCGATATTCCCCGCCGGATCCGCTAGCACCAATAGGCTCGGCTCGAGTCGTGTTGGCGCGCACGTCGGAGCCACCTTGTTTTTCCGTCATGCCCATGCCCATTAACGCGCCGGTCTTGTGCTCGATCGGCACAAAGCGTTGGTCGTATTGGCGTGACGTGAGGCGCGGTAACCACACGTCCCTTAACCAAGGCGAGGACGGCGCTTGGCGGCGCACGGCCGGAACAACCGCATAGGTCATGGTTAAGGGGCACTGAGTCCCGTTTTCGATTTGCGAGTACATTTGGTACCCTGCAGCGCGCGCCACGTGAACCCCGGCTCGCGGATCCACCCAGGGCCCCGAATGAACGGCTTGAGCAATGCCGAGCGCCATCATCTTGTGCCAGGCAGGATGAAATTCGACCTCATCGCGGCGGTTACCGTAGCGGTCGTGGGTATGCAACACCGGTGGATATTTATTGGCGAGCGCACCAAGCTGGATCGTTTCAGCATTCCCAAGGATGGCGCCGAAATCCGACAGCGCGTCGATCGCCCATATGGCGCCATCTCTTTCTACCGCTTCTTGCAATGCTCTATCGGTTAAAAACAAATTATAGTTTTCTAGTGGCGGCGGCTGATTGAATACCGCGTGGGTACGGAATTCAGATGCCTCGGAAGAGTCCGCTGTGGTGGATGCGTTCATGCCTGACTCCTTGTGTTTCGACAGATGCTAAAAACAGATAACTGCATTAAGCTAGCACTTCAGTATCTGATAAGACTGAATTATTCAGATGATAGTTTCAAAGCTTATGATCCGTCGAGTTGTTTAAGAAATCGTTCAGCAATACTCGCGCAATCCTGAAATGAAGGATGATAATTCCACGCATCAATTTCATTAAACTGCCTGGTCAAAATTTTTTGTCGGGACTTCAGTTGATCAAGGAATGAGTTCCTGAGCCGCGCAATGAATGCCGCCGCCGATCTAAGCGCCTTGGGTTCGCGCTCTATCACTAAGGAAGCTCTGAATAAGTCCGATTTCGTCGCGATACTGCGTTGCTTACAAAAAATATCTCCTTACATATCATCCCTATGCGGCGTCGATATTTTTTGTTCGCGCCTTGTCTTACTTAGAACTCGAACTTATTCAGAGCTTCCCTAACGTTAAGTCAAATACGCGCTAAGTCGAGTTGTGACGAATCCGACGATCTGAGGATCGCGAAAGAAAATATCGATATCTCCGCTACGCCTATGCTGGTAGCGCAACATTACACTAGTGCTGTACCGCAACCGAATGTCCGGAATGGCTTTGTGCCAGTGTGACGCTCAATGTCACACAATGCGGCTCAAAACCTTTCGGCAATTCTCCAGATTAAAGAGCGTTCGATAGCACACTTGGACCTAAGGAAGTTCGAAAACTTACGCTGGAGGTGATGGCCGCCATTCGCAAACTATTTTTTGTTTCCGAATGGGTTCCGGATTCAGTTCCACTCCGATCAAACCTACTTCGCCACGGCGTCAGTGATTATCGCGCGGTATGCCCTTGGTGAAGGAAATCCGCTGATACTTCACCGCCGGTTTCAGCACCATGCCGTTGGACAGTTCGTCCACCATGCCGCGTTGCATTTCTTGCCAAGGCGTCTGGCTTTCAGGGCTCTTGAATCCACCTTGCTTCGTCCAGAGCACTTTTGCGTCGCGCGTACTCCTCCTTGCTGATCAGGATGTCGGCGCTGCGTTTGTTGAGGTCGATCCGTACCCGGTCGCCGGTCTTGAGCAGCGCCAGACCGCCGTTACTGGCAGCTTCGGGGGAGGCGTTTAGAATCGACGGCGAACCGGAGGTGCCCGATTGGCGGCCGTCCCCGATGCAAGGTAACTCAGTGGTGCCGGCCCTGATCAGCGCGGCTGGCGGTTGCATGTTGACGACCTCGGCCGCGCCCGGATAACCCTTGGGTCCGGTGCCGCGCACGAACAGTAGACAACTGTCGTCGATTTTCAGTTTTGGATCGTCAAGACGGTGGTGATAGTCCTCCGGGCCCTCGAATACGATGGCCCTGCCCTCGAAGGCGTTCGGGTCCTTCGGATTGGAGAGGTAGCGCTTGCGGAACGCGTCCGAGATCACGCTGGTCTTCATGATGGCGCTATCGAATAAGTTGCCCTTGAGATTGAGGAAACCGGCCTTTTCCTTCATCGGCTTTTTATAGGGCCAGATCACTTTCTCGTCCAGGTTGTTCGCGCTCTTGCAGTTGTCGTGCAGTGTCTTGCCATTGACGGTGAGTGCGCTCTTGCGGATCTTGCCCGCCTTGATGAGTTCGCTCACGACAGCGGGCACACCGCCGGCGCGGTGATATTCTTCGCCAAGATATTCGCCCGCGGGTTGCAGATTCACCAGCAAGGGAATTTCGTATCCGATTTTTTCCCAGTCGTCGTTGTCGAGCTTGACGCCGATATGCTTGGCGATCGCGTTGAAGTGGATGGGCGCATTGGTCGAGCCGCCGATGGCGGAGTTAACGACGATGACGTTCTCGAACGCTTCGCGCGTCATGATCTTGGAGGGGCGCAGGTCTTCCCAAACCATATCGACGATGCGTTTTCCGGTGCGGTAGGCGATTTCGGCGCGTTCTCGATGCGGCGCAGGAATCGCCGCACAGCCCGGCAGTGACATGCCGAGCGCTTCCGCCAGTGAGTTCATCGTAGACGCGGTGCCCATGGTGTTGCAATGCCCGGGCGAGGGCGCAGAGGAAGCCACCAGTTCGATGAACTGCTCGTGATTGATCTCACCGGCGGCCAATAATTGGCGCGCTTTCCAAACGATGGTGCCGGAGCCGGTGCGTTCACCGCGGAACCAACCGTTGAGCATCGGCCCACCGGAAAGCACAATGGCGGGAATGTCCACCGTGGCCGCCGCCATCAGTTGTGCGGGCGTGGTCTTATCACAGCCGGTCGTCAGCACCACCCCATCGATAAAGTAGCCATAGAGCGTCTCCACCAGCCCGAGGTAACACAGGTTACGGTCGAGCGCCGCGGTTGGGCGCTTACCCGTTTCCTGGATAGGGTGCACCGGAAATTCAAAGGCGATGCCGCCGGCCTCGCGGATGCCTTCGCGAACACGCGCGGCGAGTTCGATGTGATGGCGGTTGCAAGGCGACAGATCGGAACCCGACTGCGCGATGCCAATAATGGGCTTGCCGGCCTGCAACTCTTCACGCGACAAACCCCAATTCATGTAGCGCTCGATGTAGAGCGCCGTCATGTCGGGGTTATCGGGATTTTTGAACCATTTGCGCGAACGCAATTGGGAAGGATCACGTGCGGTTTTCTTCGTTGCCATGGGCCACCTCCTCAGTTAAATACTGTAATTGAAATTATGCCATTGATAACGTTCAGCAGCGCAGCCAGGAAGAAACAATGCGTGGAAGATTGCGATATTACCAATCCAAACACCAAGCAAATCTAGGGAAGCTCTGAATTATCCTGATTTCGTCGCGATACGGCGTTGCTCACAAAAAACATCTCCTTACATATTATATCTATATGCTGCGTCGATATTTTTTGTTCGCGCCTTGTCGCCGTAAATGAGGTGAATGTTATTTTTTTGTACATGCCAATGATAGACAACTCGGGTACCGCCCTCTGTTCCGCTACGCTGAAAGTGTGGAAAGAAGCTCCAACACCTGACGTTCCACGCCTGCTGCCGTAGGTTCAGTAAGTGTTGCCATATCATCTATACCATTAAGGAACCCTGATTAAGTCCATCGCGGCTCGCGAGGGACTTAATCAGAGGTTCCTTAAGTCTTAACTTACACCGTTTGATTGACGTTCGCCCTCTGCCTGCGAACTTCATACAAACAAATCCCTGTGGCGACCGACACATTTAAACTTTCCACGCTGCCGAACATCGGGATGCGTACCGTGCGATCGCACAGGTCTCGCGTTAAGCGCCGCAAGCCTTTTCCTTCCGCGCCCAGGACCAAGCCCATGGCACCGCTGAGATCGGCTTGATACAAATCTTGATCGCCTGTTTCATCGGCGCCGATGAACCAAATATTGCGGTCTTTTAAATCACGCAAGGTGCGAGCTAGATTGGTGACCATGATATAGGGGACGGACTCCGCAGCGCCGGATGCGACTTTACTCACGATCGCCGTGATACCGACGCTGTTGTCCTTCGGCGCGATAACGGCGTGAACGCCCATGGCATCGGCGACGCGTAAACAGGCGCCGAGGTTGTGCGGATCTTGCACACCATCTAGAACAAGCAAGAATGCAGGCTCCGTCGCTTGTTCGAGAATTTCATCCAGGTCACGACTCAATGGCGTGTCGAGAATTTTCGCGACGACGCCTTGGTGGCGTGCGCCGCCGGTGAGGCCATCGAGTCGTTCGCCCTCCACGCTCATGACGCGGACTTGGCGCTGCTCGGCGAACTCTAACAGCTCGCGGCTACGCGGATCGCTGCGAGCGGCATCGACATATAACTCTTCGAACTGGGTATTGTCCCGCCGCAGCGCGCTCCTCACGGCGTGAAAGCCATAGATGACGCGGAGTTTGGCCATCGCTATTTTTTCAGGCTGCGCGGTGACCGCGCCGAACGCTTAGGCAACGCATGCGGCCTCACGTCAGCGGGCGGTTGGTCCGCTAAGACGAAATCGATTTTGCTCGTTTCCAAATCCACGCGCACCAGGCGGACTCTTATGCGATCACTTAGGCGATAGCGCTTGCCCGTGCGCTCGCCCAGCAATTGATGCTTGGCCTGATCGAAATGAAAATAATCGCTGCCCAGTTCGCTGATATGCACCAAGCCTTCGACGTAAAGATCGGTCAGTGCAACGAATAAGCCAAAGCCCGTCACTGCGCTCACGGTGCCGACGAATTCCTCGCCGACTCTATCCTGCATGTAATAGCACTTCAGCCAAGACAGGACATCGCGCGAGGCTTCGTCGGCGCGGCGTTCCGTTTGCGAGCAATGCACTCCGAGTTCTTTCCAGTTGCCGGGCAGATAACGTTCACCCTTGAGCACCGCTTTGATGGAACGATGGATGACCAAATCAGGATAACGCCGGATCGGCGAGGTGAAATGGGCATAGGCTTCGTACGCCAAACCAAAATGGCCGAGGTTATCGGGGCTGTAAACCGCTTGCATCAAAGAGCGCAACATGACGGTTTGAATGAGCTGAAAATCGGGACGCGGTTTAATCGCGGTCAGGAGTTTTGCATAATCGTTCGCCTTGGGCTCGTTACCACCGGTCAAACCAAAACCGAATTCGCGCAGAAATTCCCGCAGACTTTCAAGCTTTTCTGGATTAGGCCCGGCGTGAACTCGGTACAGCCCCGGGTGCTCGTTCATCGCCAAGAAATCTGCAGCGCAGACGTTGGCAGACAGCATGCACTCTTCGATCAGGCGATGCGCATCATTGCGGATGACCGGAACGATACTGCTGATCTTACCGAGGTCGTCGAATATGATTTGCGTTTCCGTGGTCTCAAAATCGATCGCGCCGCGCTTCTCCCGGGTCTTGAGCAACAACTTAAACAAGGCATACAGCCGCTGAATGGGATCGAGCAGCGAAGCATACTTTTTTGCTGTTTCACCGTTCGGGTCGTCCAGCATCGCCGCGACTTCGGTGTAAGTGAAGCGCGCGTGGGAATACATGACGGCGGGATAGAACTGATATTTTTTGACCTCGCCGTTCGGCCCGACGATCATGTCGCAGGCGACGCATAATCGATCCACCTCGGGATTGAGCGAACACAGCCCATTCGACAACGCTTCCGGCAACATCGGGATCACGCGGCGCGGAAAATATACCGACGTGCCGCGGCTGCGCGCTTCGCGATCTAATGGATCGCCTTCTTTGACGTAGTGGCTAACGTCCGCGATGGCGACGATAAGGCGATACCCTTTGCCCTGCTTCTCGCAGTAAACCGCGTCATCGAAGTCCCTCGCGGTTTCGCCATCTATGGTCACCAGTGGCAAATCCCGCAGATCGACGCGATCGGGAGTCAGGTCTTTTCTCAGGACTTTCTTCGGCAACTTTTTCGCAACTGCTTCGACTTCCTCGGGCCACAAAAATGGCAACTGATGTTTGCGCAGCGCGATTTCTATTTCCATGCCGGAATCGGCGTAGTTGCCGACCACTTCGACGATGCGACCGACGGCTTCTGTATGCAAGCTGGGTTGATTAATAAGCTCCACCATCACTACTTGGCCGGGCTTGGCGCCGCCTTCCGAGCCGGGCGCGATGAGAATGTCCTGACTGATACGTTTGTCTTCCGCGACCACGAAATTGACGCCGTGTTCATCGAACAATCGCCCGATCATGCGCTGGTTCACATGCTGCAACACCTCGACCACCGCGCCTTCGGGCCGGCCTCGCCGATCCACGCCGACGATGCGCACCATCACTTTGTCCCCGTGCAGCACCTTGCGCATTTCCTTGGCATCGAGGAACAAATCGTCGCCGCCGTTCTCGCGGATCACAAAACCGTAACCGTCGGGATGACCTTGCACCGTGCCTTTGATGAGATCGAGTTTGTCGGGGATGCAAATCGCTTGCTTGCGATTGCGCATGATCTGCCCGTCGCGCTCCATGGCCTGCAGGCGGCGATTGAACATGTCTTCCTCGTCGGTGTGAATCTCGAGCAGTTCGCCGAGCTTTTCGCGCGACAGCGGCACTCCCTCCTTCACCAGCACGTCGAGAATAAACTCGCGGCTCGGCAATGGGTTTTCGTAGCGCGCTCGCTCACGCGCCAGGTGAGGATCTTGATGGCGAAGATTTGCTTTCTTCTTTGACAATGGATGGGAATCCTATAAAATTTGGTTTTGCCTGATTGCCCAGATGGCGAAATTGGTAGACGCGCTAGGTTCAGGTCCTAGTGGTGGCAACACTGTGGGGGTTCGAGTCCCTTTCTGGGCACCATTCGAAGCGCGATAAACGTCGCATGACTTTGTCGCAAATTTGTTTTTCGCCGCTTATGTACCATATGTACACCGCGCGTCGAAAAACAAATTCGCTTCGCCCCCTGCTCGTTTCTCGCACTTCTTCCTTCGAAGCGCGATTTGCGTCGTGATACGTCGTTGCGAAGGTTATTTTCTTCGCTTACATACCGCCGCGTATGCGGCGCGAAGAAAATAACCTTCACGCCTAGTCTCGCTCGCAACTCGCGCTTCTCCCTGCTGCGATCGTGTGGTGGTACCTGCTAATTTTCGCTGTAAAACTCCTGCCTGCGGTCTATGCAAACGGATGGCGCAAAACAATCGTCTCATCGCGATCCGGTCCGGTGGAAATAATATCGATCGGCACGGCGCAGGTTTCTTCTATTCGCTTTAGATAGCGCTGCGCATTTTCCGGTAGTTTCTCCATCACGTTTACACCGAAAGTGCTTTCTTTCCAACCCGGCAAGTCTTCGTAAATCGGTTCCGCTAGGGCCAAGGCTTCTGCGCCTACCGGAAGAATATCGCTCACCGCACCTGATATTTTATAGCCGGTGCATAATCGTAGCGACTCGACACCATCGAGTACATCCAATTTGGTTACGCATAGGCCCGACACGCCGTTGATCTGAATCGAGCGCTTCAGTGCCGCGGCGTCGAACCAGCCGACGCGGCGTGCGCGGCCAGTGGTGGCGCCGAACTCGTTGCCCTTGGCTGCGATGTGCTTGCCGACCGCATCGATCAATTCCGTCGGGAAAGGTCCTGAGCCGACGCGGGTGGTATAGGCCTTGGTGATGCCCAATACGTAATGCAACGCTTGCGGACCCACGCCGCTGCCCGCTGCGGCCGCCCCCGCGACACAGTTGCTGGAAGTGACAAACGGGTACGTTCCATGATCGATATCCAGCAATGACCCTTGTGCGCCTTCGAACAACAAATTCTTGCCGGCCTTGTTGGCTTCATAAAGCAAACGCGGCACGTCGGCGATCAAGGGCTTGATGCGCTCAGCCAGCGTTAACGTCTCTTCCAGCGTCTGTTGAAAATCCACCGTGTTCGCCTGAAAATAATGCTTCAGAACGAAGTTGTGATAATCCAATACTTCGCCGAGCTTGGCGGCGAAACGTTCACGATAGAAAAGATCCTGCAGGCGGATGCCGCGGCGCGCGACTTTATCTTCGTAAGCGGGCCCGATACCACGGCCCGTGGTGCCGATCTTGGCCTCGCCTTTCGCGGCTTCGCGCGCTACATCCAGGGCGCTGTGATAGGACAGGATTGCCGGGCAGGCCTCGGAAATCCTCAAGCGACCGGCCACATCCACACCGCTCGCCTTGAGCATGTCGATTTCTTCCAGCAGCGCCTTCGGTGAAACCACCACGCCGTTGCCGATAAAGCAATCCACATCCTGGCGCAGTATGCCCGAAGGGATAAGATGAAGCACGGTCTTCTTACCGCCGATCACCAGGGTGTGGCCGGCATTGTGGCCACCCTGAAAACGCACCACGCCGCGTGCGTGATCCGTCAGCCAATCGACTAACTTGCCTTTACCTTCATCGCCCCATTGGGTGCCGATCACTACTACATTTTTTACCATAAATTCTGCGAACTAATTAAGTTTTACTTGCCATGCACCGCCTTCAAACACGATGCGCCGATCGCATCCAAGTTCGGCGATATCGGCTATGTTTCCGGGTAGATCCACCACCACGCGCTCGCCGCCCTTGCGTAACGCAGCGATGCGATCCGCCAGCACGGCATCATCTGCCCGATATGGCGCCAGGATCCCGACTCGCCCAGGGGTGTCGCCGTTGCTCAATGCTTCGCGAAGATCGATGCTGAAACCCGTCGCGGCGCGGGTGCGTCCAAATGCTTTTCCTACCTGGTCGTAACGCCCGCCTTTCGCAACGGCATCTCGGTAACCCTCGGCGTATGCAGCGAAAACAATACCGCTGTGATAATGATAGCCGCGTAACTCCGCGAGGTCGTACGAAACGTTTATGCCACGGCGCGTGAGCATCTCGCCCAATTGTCGCAGATCGTTCAACGCGGCTGCGATATCGGCGTTGGCCGGTAATCGCGAGGTGGCTGCCTCAAGCACGTTGTTAGCGCCGTTTAGCTCCGGCAGCGCACACAAGGCTTGCGCTAACGAGGGGGCAAGATCGGATGTCAATTCCGCGAGTAACCTGGTGTCCTTGCTCTGCAGCGCCTGAAATAAATCCATTTCCCGGGCTGCCGATTGCGGTGTTTGAGAAACCAAGGCGCGAAAAATCGCCACGTGTCCCAAATCGATAACGATGTTTCCAACATCGGCGAGCGCCAGCGCGTCCACCATCAGCGTCTGAATCTCAAAATCGCTTTCCAGCCCCGCGTGACCAAATAACTCGGCGCCGATTTGCACCGGCTCGCGGCTGCCCATCATGCTATCGGGTCGGGTTTGTAGCACGCTGCCTGAGTAGCACAAACGGTTGACCCCTTGATAGTTCATCAAGTGGGCGTCTATGCGCGCCGCTTGCGGCGTGATATCCGCGCGCAATCCCATGTGACGGCCACTGAGCTGATCGACAAGTTTGAATGTCTTCAGATCCAGATCGTGGCCGGTGCCGGTGAGCAATGACTCCAAGTACTCGAGTAACGGCGGTTGCACCAACTCATAGCCGTGGCGCCAAAACAAATCCAGTATGGCGCGTCGCACGCGCTCCAGCCGCCACGACAATGGCGGCAGCACATCTTCGATATACTCAGGGAGCAGCCAGTTGTGATTCACGAAATCAACTACCCGAGGACCGGAAAAACAGCAAAAATACCAGCCCCGACACGATGGAAATGAGTCCGACAAATCGAATTTGACCATCGTTCATGTCGGTCAGTTTTCTGAAGGTATCGCGCCACACGCTTGGAACGGCGAAAGGCAACAAACCCTCGATCACCAGCATCAGTGCGAAGGCCGTAAACCAGGACTCGGACATCGTTACTTTGCTTGGCCGGGACTCTTCAGATACTTGAAGAACTCCGAATTGGGATCCAACAACAGCACGTCGCTCTTGTTTTTGAGCCCGCTTCGATAGACATCGAGGCTGCGGTAAAAACCGTAAAAGTTCGGGTCTTGATTGAACGCTTCCGCATAAATCGATGCAGCCTTGGCGTCGCCCTCGCCTCTGGCTTTTTGCGCGTCGCGATAGGCGCCGGCGATGATCACCTCACGTTTTCGTTCCGCATCGGCGCGAATTTTTTCCGATTCAGCAAAGCCTTCGGAACGGCGTTCGTTCGCAACCCGTTTACGTTCCGCTTCCATCCGGCGGTACACCGATTCGCTGACTTCGGGCTGGTAGTCCACTCGCTTTACCCGTACGTCCAGCACTTGCACCCCGATACTGCGCGCATCGGCATCGGCGCGGGAACGCATCGTTTCCATGATCTGGTCGCGTTCTCCGGAAACCACTTGGTGGACAGTGCGGTTACCAAATTCGGCACGTAAGTCATTGTTGATCGTTTGCGCAAGACGGATCTGCGCCCGGCGTTCGTCGCCGCCCACGCTGATGTAATACTGCTTGACGTCGATGATGCGCCATTTGACGAACAGATCGACCAATACATTGATCTTCTCGATGGTGATGAACCGTTCCGGTTCCTTCGCATCGAGGGTCTGAACCCGGCCATCGAAATACCGGACATTCTGAATCGGCGAAGGTAACTTCAAATACCAACCGGGTTCCTTAATTACCCGCACGATTTCACCTAATTGAAACACGATCGCTTGTTGGCGTTGATCGACGGTGTAAAAACATAGACTGCCGATCACCAATACAACGATCAGGGCAGCGATGGCAGCTCGAAAATTATTCATAGCGCGGTATCGTGGTCTTTGAGTGAGGCTATCGGCCATCCCGTTCGCGCGAACGGAATAAATCCCGCGACCGTTGGGTCTGCTCCGGTAACGGAGCAGCATCTGGCGCTGCGGGTCGCTGGGCGGACTCGATGGCAGCAGCGGAATCACCCGACTGCATCAGCTTATCCAACGGCAGGTAAAGCAAGTTGCCGCCACTTTTTTGGTCGACCAGAACCTTGCTGGTATTGGTCAACACCTGTTGCATCATGTCCAGGTAAAGGCGTTCACGAGTTACCGCCGGGGCTTTTTGATACTCGAACAGAACCTGTTTGAACCGGCTCGCATCACCTTCGGCGGCGGCGATAACTCTTTGCTGGTAGCCGTTCGCCTCCGCCTTCAAACGCGCCGAAGTACCTTCCGCTTTGGGCAAGATGTCGTTGGCATAAGCCTGACCTTCGTTAATCTGCCGTTCTTTATCTTGATTAGCCTTGTTGGCATCGTCGAACGCCTGCTGAACCTGCTCAGGCGGCTGAGCGTTTTGCATATTGACGCGGCTGATTTTGATACCGGTCTTGTAACGATCCAAGATGGTTTGCATCAATACCGCCGACTGCTCGGCAATTTCAGTTCTGCCCTCGTTGAGGACGTAATCCATTTTGTGCCTACCAACAATTTGCCGTGTGGCCGTTTCGGCGGCCTGGCGAACTAAGTCTTCGGCGTTGGCTTCGTAGGAGCGATTCTCGAACAGAACCGCTTTAGGATCGACCAGCAAATACTGCACAGCGAACTGAATATCGATGATGTTCAGATCGTCGGTCAACATCAGTGATTCTTCGATCACCTTGGATGATTTCGCATTACCGCGAAAGCCAATTTCCGCCGTGTGCAATGCCGAAACGTTGACGACTTCTTTGGTCTCGATAGGCCAAGGTAGGTGCCAGCGCGGACCCGGATCCGTCGTCTCTTGATATTTTCCGAAACGCAGCACGATACCCTTGCTGCTCGCGTCGACGATATAAAATCCACTCGCCAGCCATATCGCCACAAGAATACCGACGATCAGCCACCCGCCTCCCGGTAACTGGCGAGTGGGCGCGCCGCCCCCACCCCCACCGTTTGACTTACGCCCTAACAGCTCGGAAATTTTTTTGTTGAAACGTCGAAACAATTCGTCAAGGTCGGGGGGGCCGTCGTTGTTTCTCTTGCCCCATTGGGGATCATTTAAGGCCATAGCTTGACTTTGATTGGTTTTACTAGAGGATGGTTCAAGTGAATGATTATTTGAATTAGTACAGGATTACCGTTGACCGATCGGCACCGCTTCCGATACCGCCGGATTGGGCGTTTGAATGAAATCGGCCTGAGCGTGCTGAGAAATTTCTCGCACCGCCGATTTCAACGTGTCCACACCAATACCGGTTGTCGCGCTTATCCTTGCAACTTGAATATTACCATATTCGTCTCGCGCGAGGCCGGGCTCCAACGAGGGGAGCAGATCGATCTTGTTCCAAACTACGAGCTGCGGAATATCCTGTGCGCCGATTTCCGTTAATACGGCGTTTACGTCCGAAATTTGCTCGTCGCGACGGGGGTTTGCGGCATCCACTACATGGAGCAGCAAATCCGCTTGCACCGTTTCTTCCAGGGTTGCGCGAAACGCTGCAACTAAAGTGTGAGGCAAGTCGCGGATAAATCCGACCGTATCGGAGACGACCGCGTGTTGCATCGGCGCCAAGATAAATCTTGCGCGTGGTCGTATCCAAGGTCGCGAAAAGCTGGTTCGCAACGTAAGTGTTGCCCCGCACCAGGCGATTGAACAAAGTTGATTTGCCCGCGTTGGTGTAACCGACGATGGAAACGTTAAAGACTCGATTGCGCCGCCGCGCGCTGCGCTGCAATCCGCGCTGACCTTTGAGGCGTTTGAGTTTGTCCTTGAGCTTCTTGATGCGGTCGCTCAGCAAGCGGCGGTCGATCTCCAACTGCGTTTCACCCGGGCCCGCGCGCACACCGATACCGCCGCGCTGGCGCTCCAAGTGAGTCCAGCCGCGTATTAAACGCGTCGTCTGGCGTTCGAGTTGAGCGAGCTCGACCTGCATCTTGCCCTCGGAACTCTTGGCGCGCTGCGCGAAGATTTCCAGGATCAATCCTGTTCTATCGATCACTCTGACACCGAGGGCGCGCTCCAAATTGCGCTCCTGTACGGCCGTGATGTCGTGATTAAGCAGCACGAAACGAGCGTCGCGCGCTTTAATAGCCAAAGCAATTTCTTCGACCTTACCGGAACCGGCAAAAGTCGCAGCGTCGGGCCGAAGACGTTTCCCTCCGATTTGGTCGACTGGGATAAGTCCCGCGCTCGAAGCCAATTCGGTTAGTTCGCCTAAGTCCTCGGTGTGACTGGATACCCCCATATCCAGACCCACCAGAACGGCATTCATGCCGTTCTCAGCGTGATCGGTCATGCAACTCCGTGGACCAACCTCGGGATTAGACTCTCGCGAGCCACGCCGGAATGAATCAGTGGATCCTTAAGATTCAGGATTGTGCTCAAAGGGGATGGAAACGGGACGCGCAGGCACAACCGTTGAGATCGCATGCTTATACACCATCTGGGTGACGGTGTTTTTCAGCAACACAACATACTGATCGAACGACTCAACTTGTCCCTGCAACTTAATACCGTTTACCAGGTAAATTGATACGGGAACATGTTCTTTGCGAAGGATGTTAAGAAACGGGTCTTGTAATAGTTGCCCTTTTCCGCTCATGTTATTCTCCAAGGCTGGTTTTTGGTAAGGAAGCGATACTGTAAACCAAAATGCACTGATTTTCCATGCAATATTTCAGATATGTTTTACAGGCAGGCGTCCGGGTTTAACGCCGCCGATGTCGGTCAAATGGGTTAGCACCCTGGCGAAATTCCACCCGCAGCGGCGTTCCGCTCAACGCGAATGCCTCGCGAAACCGATTCTCTAAATAGCGTTTGTAGCTATCGCTTATCTTGTCTACGGCGGTGCCGTGAACCACGATCAGGGGCGGGTTTTGCCCGCCTTGATGAGCATATTTTAGGCGCGGACGGAACGGCCCGTGCTGCGGCGGCTGATGTTGTTTCGTCGCATCGGCCAGCAGCTTGGTCAGCTTTGGCGTCGGCAAGCGCGCCATGGCCGCGGCGTAGGCTTCGTCGACCGCTTTCATGACCTGTGGAATACCCGCGCCCTGTAACGCGGAAATGTAGAGCTGGCGGGCGAAGCCGAGAAAATTCAGCTTGCGTTTGACTTCGTGTTTAATGCGCTCGCGGCGATAGTCGTCCAGATCGTCCCATTTGTTGATCGCCACCACCAACGCCCGCCCCTCTTCCAGGATAAAACCGGCGATATGGGCATCTTGGTCGCTGATTTCCTGGTGAGCGTCCAACACCAGTATCACCACATTGGCGTCGGCGACGGCATGCAACGTCTTGATGACGGAGAATTTTTCCACCGCCTCGAACACCTTGCCGCGGCGCCGTATCCCTGCCGTGTCGATCAGGGTGTACTGCTTCCCGTCGCGTTCGAAATCGACATAGATGCTGTCCCGCGTCGTCCCGGGTTGATCGAAAGCGATCATGCGTTCTTCGCCGAGCAAGGTATTGATTAACGTGGATTTACCTACGTTGGGCCGGCCGACCACGGCAATACGCGGATGCTTGTCCGCCGTTTCCTGCTCGACGTCGACGGGAAAATCCCGCAACGCCAAGTCCACCAGTTCGCGAACCCCCTCGCCGTGGGCCGACGAAATCGCGACTGGGCTTCCCAGCCCCAACTCATAAAATTCCGCCGTGACCACCTCGGCGACCATGCCTTCGGTCTTGTTGACCGCCAGCCACACCGGGGCCCGCTCGCGGCGCAAGATCTCGGCGATGCGGCGATCCTGCGGCGTGAGCCCTTGACGGCCATCGAGCAGAAAAATAATGCCGTCGGCCTCGGCGATGGCTTGCAAGGTCTGCTTCGCCATTTCCTTGAGGATGCCGTCGGGCGTGGCCGGCTCAAAGCCGCCGGTATCGACCACCAGAAAAGCGCGATCGCCGGTCTTGCCGTGGCCGTAATGGCGATCGCGCGTGAGTCCGGGGAAATCCGCCACCAGCGCCGCGCGGCTTTGCGTGAGGCGATTGAATAGAGTGGATTTTCCGACATTGGGTCGGCCGACTATGACTAAAGTGGGTTTCATTGAAGACTTTAAAAATGGCCGGCCTGGGAGCCAATACCAGCGTTGCTTACAGCCTAGGCATCGCCACAAGCTAGTATCCATGCGGCTTCTGGCGGCATAGGATAATTACTGTATGGCGATGGCGTAGAGATTGCCTTTGGCCGTTTGTACGATTACGCCTTGTTCGGTCACCACCGGCGCCGCGTTGATGGCGCTCTTGTCGGTCGCAACCCGCGCCGCCAGTTCGCCTGACTCGGCCACCAGCAAATGCACATAACCCTGGACATCGCCGACCACCACATAGTTGCGAAACACCGCGGGTCCGGACAGTTTGCGCCCCTGTAACTTTTCTTGCTTCCAGATATTGGTGCCGCCGGTTTTGAGATGGGCCAACACGTGGCCGCGGCTGTCGGCGGTATAAAACGCGCGTTGGTCTTTCGCCACCCCCGCAACCCCCGACACTTCCCGATACCAATCCAAGTTGCCCTTAGCCGCGTCGAAACACGCCAGGCGTCCCTGGTAGGAAACGGCGCACACCCGCTCGCCATCGAGCACCGGCTCGCCGACCACGTCGGCGATACGTTCGAGTTCAGTCGAGCCGCGCGGTTGCGACACAAACGTTTCCCACGCCAACGCGCCGTCGTCCGCGCGCGCGGCCATCAACCGACCACCGGGCATGCCGGCGTAGATCAGCCCTTCGCTGGTCGCGACTTGGCCAACGTTGCGCAAGATCAGCGGCGGATTAGTGCGCTGCTGCAACCAACGGCGTTTTCCATCGCTTTCGTTCAACCCGACGATGCGGCCGTCGACCGTGCGCACCACCACCACGCCGTCGGTCGCTTGCGGCGCGACCAAAATCTCGCTCGACACGGCGCTGCGCCAACGTTCATTGCCGGCTAAATCCAGGGCCACCACTTCACCTTTGCGGGTGCCCACATAGACGCCGGATTCCCCGGCGCCCACGCCCGCGGATAACGCCTCCTTAAGGCTCACACGCCAGCGTTCCTGGCCTGCGGGCAACTGCGCGGCGACCACTTGACCGTTCGTGCTGGCGCTGTACACCACGCCGTCGCGGATGAGCGGGGCGAAGCCGATGGGGCTGCGCTTGCCTACGCTTTTTTGCCACGCTATCGACGCTTTGGCGGTCGGCGTGTACTCGGTGAGGGGCGACATTTTCTTATCGCCACCGCCGAACCAACTGCAAGCGGAAAGCAATAGCGAGCCGCTCAACAGGGCAAAAATTCGCGCCGCGCTCCGCATCACTTGCTTACTCCCAGCGAGTCGAGTTTGAGCTGCAACAATTGTTTGTCACCCTGCGGCTCGGTTTTTGCGATGGCCATGGAGTAGGCATTCTTAGCGTCGGCAAGCTTACCTTGGGCGAACAAAATATCGCCGCGCATGGCGGCCGTCGCCGCCTCGAATCCCGGGTTAGTGTTCGCGTCCAACTGCCGCAACGCAGCGTCGAAATTCTTCTCGTCTCCCAAAACGGCCGCGAGCCGCAGCCGCGCAACGGCTTTGATCTCCTCCTCCTTCGCGTTTGCTACAACCCATTCCAACTGGGTTCTCGCGCCGGGGAGATCGCCCTTCTCGAACGCCGTTTTCGCCGCAACCAGTGCCGCGCGCGACGCATAAGCGGAAGCTGCATATTTATCGGTCAAGGTTTTCGTGGCGGCGGCCACTTTCTTTGGATCAGCTTCAGCCGCAAGCTTGGTAACTGTCTCATACAGAGCCGAGGCCTCTCCAGCGGTGGCGCGCTGGTGCGACCGCCACCATTGAATGCCGGAAAACACGATCGCGAACACGCTGACGGCGGCGATAATCGCATTGCCCCAATGCTTCCACCACGCTTTGAGCTCGTCTAGCTTTTCTTGTTCTTCAAGATCATAAACTGCCATGGGTGTGTCCTTGTTTAATTGATTCTATCGCTTGCATCAGTTCTATGGTCGCTTGTTCGCCTTGGCCCCGCAAGGGTTTTAGGCTGAGCTTACCATTCTTGATTTCATCTTCGCCGAGTATCACGGCGTAGCGTGCCGCGCTGGCGTCGGCGCGTTTAAGCTGGGATTTGAAGCCGCCGCCGCCGGCGTGTAATACGATCTGCAGCCCCGCATCGCGCAACGCTTCCGCGGTGGTGAACGCCGCTTGCAACGTGCCTTCGCCTTGATAAGCGATGTACGCATCGGGTTGTTCCACTGCTGGGACCGAGCCGCTTTGCTTCATCAGCTCGATCAAACGCTCAACCCCCATGGCAAAGCCGCAACCGGGCTGCGGTTTGCCGCCGAGTTGTTCGATCAAACCGTCATAGCGGCCGCCGGCACAGATGGTTCCCTGTGAGCCGAGTTGCGTCGTCACCCATTCGAATACCGTGCGATTGTAATAGTCCAGGCCACGCACCAAGCGCGGATTGATCACAATTGTATTGGCTGCTTCACCGGTATCGCGCAATAGCGATTGGAGCTGCTCAAAATGGTCGTCGACATTCCATCGTCGATACCGTCGAGCAGCGCCGGCGCCGCCGCAATGATCTCTTTCAGCGCGGGGTTCTTGCTGTCGAGTATGCGCAGCGGATTACTGTGCAGGCGGCGCTTTTCATCTTCGCCGAGCTTATCTTCGTGTCGCGAGAAATAGTCGATTAATTTGGCGCGATGGGCGGTCCGGGCTTCCGCATTGCCGAGTGTGTTGATTTGCAGCTCGACATCGGTGATGCCCAATTCCCGCCACAACCGCGCCGTTAAAATAATTTGTTCCGCTTCCACATCGGGCCCGGGGAATCCGAGCGCTTCCAAACCGAACTGATGAAACTGCCGATAACGTCCGCGCTGCGGCTTTTCGTGCCGGAACATCGGGCCGGAATACCACAGCCGTTTCGGGCCGTCGTACAGGAGATTGTGTTCCAGGACTGCGCGCAAAGTAGACGCCGTGCCTTCGGGTCGCAAGGTCAGGCTCTCGCCGTTAAGATTATCGACGAAGGTATACATTTCCTTCTCGACGATATCGGTCACCTCGCCGAGCGAACGAACGAACAGACCGGTCGCTTCGACGATCGGAAAACGAATTTCCTGATAGCCGTATTGCGAGAAAATAGTGCGTATCTTGCTTTCCAAGCGCGACCATACAAAGCTATCCGGCGGCAGGACATCGTTCATCCCGCGTATGGCTTGGATCTTGGTGTTCATGCCACCAAACTCGGCGAGCGGACGGCGCCGTAGCGCTGCTGCACGTAGCGTTCGACGATTTGCTGAAACTCCTCGGCGATGCGATCGCCCTTGAGGGTGACGGTTTTCTCGCCGTCCACGTAGACCGGCGCGACGGGCAATTCGTTGGTGCCCGGCAGGCTGATGCCGATGTCGGCGAGCTTCGATTCGCCCGGCCCGTTCACCACACAACCCATGACCGCGACTTTCATGCTTTCGACGCCGGGATATTGCGCTTTCCAAACGGGCATTTGGTTACGTAAATAGCTTTGTATGCGTTGCGCGAGAGTCTGAAAATAATCGCTGGTGGTGCGGCCGCAGCCGGGACAAGCGCTCACCATAGGTGCGAAGGAGCGCAGCCCCATGGTCTGCAAAATCTCCTGCGCGACGATCACTTCTTGGGTGCGATCGCCGTTCGGTTCCGGCGTCAGCGACACTCGGATAGTATCGCCGATACCTTCCTGAAGAAGCACGGCCAGCGCGGCGCTCGAGGCAACGATGCCCTTCGATCCCATGCCGGCTTCGGTTAGGCCCAGGTGTAACGCGTAATCGCCGCGGCGCGCCAACTCGCGGTATACGGCGATCAATTCCTGTACGCCGCTGACCTTGCAGGACAACACAATTTTATCTTTCGCCAAACCCAATTCTTCGGCGCGCGCGGCGCTGTCTATGGCCGAACGGATCAACGCTTCGCGCATTACCGCCTCGGCGGACAACGGCGCGGGTAACGCAGCATTTTCGTCCATTAACTGCGCCAGCAGCGCTTGATCCAAGCTGCCCCAGTTCACGCCGATACGCACCGGCTTCTCGTGGCGGCATGCGGTTTCTATCATGGTGGCGAACTGCGCGTCGCGCTTGCTGCCTTGGCCGACATTACCCGGATTGATACGGTATTTCGCCAGCGCCACGGCGCAGTCGGGATATTGAGTCAACAAACGATGGCCGTTGTAATGAAAATCACCGATCAGCGGAACATTACAGTCGAGCGCATCGAGCTGCTCACGAATGGACGCCACCGCTGCGGCCGCCTCGGGACTATTCACGGTAATGCGCACTAATTCCGAACCCGCTTTGGCGAGCGCGGCGACTTGTTTCACCGTGGCGCCGATGTCCGCCGTGTCGGTGTTGGTCATCGACTGCACGACAATAGGGGCGGAAGCGCCGATGCGTACGTCACCCACTCGCACCTGACGGCTTGCGCGGCGCTGGGCTGGAGCAGTGGTCGCGTTCATGAAAAATCTATCACCCGCGCCAACTTAGCGTTCCAATTTAAAGCGAGCGATGCCGCCGCTTATGTGGGGGGCCAAGTCAAAGGCGTCGCCGTTATGGGTCATCTTCACCTTGCCCGCGTTACCGATGGTAAACGATAGCGGTAAAGGCGCGGTGATATCTTGTTCGGTGCCTGCGGGATTAGTTTTCTTCCACACGACCTTGCCGCCCGCATCGCGAACCTCGACCCGCGAGG
The DNA here is from genome assembly GCA_963714525.1 of uncultured Pseudomonadota bacterium. Taxonomy (GTDB): domain Bacteria; phylum Pseudomonadota; class Gammaproteobacteria; order Burkholderiales; family JALYOK01; genus JALYOK01. The sequence continues at coordinate 152,992 of CAVQPB010000027.1, read as the reverse complement.
CGCCCGTGAAAGCGAGATGCACCACGTTCTCGGCAATAGCCGCCGGAACAGGATCGGTGGGCGGCGGAACACTCGAAGCCTCCGGTACGACAACGGCCGGCGCCGGTTCGCTAACCGTGGGCGGCGCGCTTGTCGGCGCGTCGGCGACGACCGCGTTATCGGTGATTTGCGGTAAAGTTATTGCGGACGTAGCCGGTTTGGGCGCCGTGGCGATTCCCGCCTCTCGCCACCAGGCGAGAAAACCGAGCGCCACCAAAATCCCCAAACCCAGCGTTAACCACAACACCATGCGATTGCGATGACCGCTGGATGTCTCGGAAAACTGCACATTCTGGTGCGGGACGCTGATGCGCTGATCGTCGCCGCCGGGGACGGTCCTGTCGTACGCCGCCACGACTTGCGCGGGATCCAGTTGCAACAACCTGGCGTAGTTGCGCACGAAACCGCGGACGATGGTCTTGCCCGGCAAGCGCTCGTAGTCATCGGCTTCGATGGCCTCGATTTGCCGCGGTGCGAGCCGAAGTTTGGCCGCGACATCGGCAATACTTAGATTGTGATCCTTGCGTGCCTTGGCCAGCCAGGGACCGGCGCTCAAGTCGCTGGTCTCGACGCGGGTTTCCATTTCGTGCTCAGTCATACTTGCCACTTTGCAATAGCCTTGCTTCACGCGAATCAGGGAAACGTTTTTTTAGTTTGAGCGCATTGCTAGCCTCGGCATTGCGATCGCCCAATTTACGATCCATGCGCAGGGCGAGCCACAGCACTTCCGCAGTGGGGTTCTGCACTTCCATTACCCGCGCCAAATGCAGCTTGGCCTGGGGTAAATTATTGCGAGTGTAGTTAAGGTCCGCCAATTGCAAATTGACCTGCGGGTCCGCAGGCGCCAAGCGCAACGCACGGCGAAAATACTCTTCCGCCTGCGTGCTATCGCCGGCGCGGCGGGAACAGATCCCGGCATTGGTCAACGGCTTGTGGGGTTGGGCATAGAGGGGATCCTTGACCGCGGTCAAGAAATACGCAATAGACTCTTTCTCCCGCTGACGATTGCATAGATACCAGCCATAGTTGTTATTCACGTCGGGATTGGCGGGCGCAAGACGTAACGCGGTGCCGAAGGCCTCTTCGGCTTTGCTATCTTCGCGCAACTCCATATAAGTCAGTCCCAGCAAATTATAGGCGGCCACGTGTTTGCGATCGGACGAAAGCGCGATGCCCAATTCCTCGAGCGCGACATCGTATTGCTGCCGGGAATAATAATTCGCCGCGAGTTCGGCGTGGACATCGGCACGGTAGCGCGCTTCCGCCGCTAACTGCGCTTGCGTCAGTTTTTTTGGCTCCGGCGTAGGCGGCGGCGTGGGCGGCCGGTTGGCGCACCCAGCGAGGACAACCAACATCACGACCAGTAAGCGAATCAACGGCTGACCTCCAACGGGATGGTTTTGCAACGCTGCGCCTTGTTCACGACCTGCCCCGCCAACTGACCACAGGCAGCATCGATATCGTCGCCGCGGGTCTTGCGTGTGGTGACGACGAAACCGGCGTGCATCAATACATCGCGAAAACGCCGGATCGCGATGGGCGACGAGCGTTTGTAGCCCGAATGGGGAAACGGATTAAACGGAATCAAGTTAAATTTGCACGGCAGGTCGCCCACCAAATCGATCAGCTCGCGCGCCTGGCTCACGCTGTCGTTCACGCCGTCCAGCATCACATATTCGAAGGTAACGAAATCCCGCGGCGCCGCTTCGAGATAACTGCGGCATGCCGCGAGCAAACGCGCGAGCGGATACTTTTGGTTGATCGGCACGATCACGTCGCGCAGCGCATCGTTCGGGGCGTGCAAAGAGACAGCCAAAGCCACCGGGCAGCGCTCCTTAAGCCGTTCCAGCGCGGGCACCACACCGGACGTGGACAAGGTCACGCGCCGTCGGGAGAGGCCGTAACCGTAATCGTCGAGCATGATATCCATGGCGTCGCACACATTATCAAAATTCGTTAACGGTTCACCCATGCCCATCATCACCACGTTGCTGATAATGCGCTCGCCTTTGGGATCATGCCTAAGGGCACGGTTGGCCCACCACAACTGGCCGACGATTTCCGCCACCGTAAGATTGCGATTGAAACCTTGCCGCCCCGTCGAGCAGAATGTACACGCAAGCGCGCAGCCCACCTGAGACGAGATGCACAACGTGCCGCGATCGTCTTCGGGAATAAACACGGTTTCGATCGCGTTTTGCTCGCCGACATTCAGCAACCATTTGCGCGTGCCGTCTTCGGAAACCTGTTCGGTGATCAGCGCCGGCGGTTCCACCTTCGCCACACCTTGCAACTTCTCACGCAAGGATTTAGCGATATCCGTCATCTTGGCGAAATCGGTTTCGCCGTATTGATGAATCCAACGCAGCAATTGCTTGGCGCGAAACGGCTTCTCGCCCAGCCCGGCGACAAATTCCGTTAGGCCGGCGAGATTGAGGTCAAGCAGATTGACCATTGCGCTCATTAATTGCTAGCGGGAGTAAATATTCAGTGCAGGGAAAAAATAGGCGATCTCGTTGCGCGCTGTTTCCGCAGCGTCCGAGCCGTGCACGGCGTTTGCGTCGATGCTATCGGCAAAGTCCGCGCGTATCGTCCCCTTGTCGGCTTTTTTCGGATCGGTCGCGCCCATTAGTTCGCGGTTCTTCGCGATGGCATTTTCGCCTTCCAGAGCTTGCACCATCACCGGGCCGGAAGTCATGAACTTGACCAAGTCCTTGAAGAACGGCCGCTCCTTGTGCACAGCGTAGAAACCTTCGGCCTCCGCTTGTGACAGGTGCGCCATGCGCGCCGCGACGATTTTCAACCCGCCTTTTTCGAATCGCGAATAAATTTCACCGATCACGTTTTTCGCCACCGCGTCGGGCTTAATAATGGATAAAGTGCGTTCTACAGCCATTAAGGAACCTCTGATTAAGTCCATCGCGGCTCGCGTTGGGCCCTGAAGGGGTCGATCGCTAGGCGTCGGCGCGAAGCCAAGGGTCGTTCCCTTGGCAAGCGGCGCAACGACGCGAGCGGCCCCTTCAGGGCCCAACCCGCATGGGCTGAAGTTTGCCGGGCGGCATGCTTTGTTGCGGGCTCGCTTATGTAGACCAGCTACACCGCACTCGCCGCGTCGCGCCTGCCACCCGGCAAACTTCAGCGCGACCGCGAGGGACTTAATCAGAGGTTCCCTGATTCGACTCCAGTAAATTCATGAAATTCAAGATTTTACCATTTCAATTTAAGTAAGAGAAGAAAATGCTAGGAATCGCAGACGTAGCGCGAAGCAAATTAACAGGTGACGCTGGAACTTTATGATTTGGGCTGGCGGCAGGGCCTGATACCGATAATGAAACCGTATGGCCAGCATCCGCGTGGAGATTGCCTCCCAAGCATTGCTGTGCCAGCGGGCAAGCTGGATGCGGCTCGTGGCGCGATGCCTAGTCCAAGAGCGCGGCGGGAAGTGTTACGGCTTGCATTTGATGTCTCGCGCCGATTACGTAGTTCGCCCAACACTCGCGGATTTTGACCATCCAACGGTTTCACACACGTTCCTATCCGGTTTTCATTCACCGCTAAGGTAGTTTGTTACACTTCCTCCATAAATCCCCTTCCACAAACGCCAATGACTCTTCGGTTATCGAACATCCTGGTATTGCTGTGCCTAGCCCCATTATTCAGTTGTGTAAGCCCATTGCCGCAACGTACGCCAGCGGCCGACTTGCCGGGTAATTATTTACCGCTCACGATCCCCGTTATCGCGATCGGCGACACGCAAGAGCACGAAGCGACAGGATTCCCCTTGCACGATAACGATGGCGCGGTGGACGCCTATGTTGAAGTCGCGCAACGCCCTCCCGAGCAGCCGCTGTTCGGCCGGCGCATTCTCGAGTGGGTGATCGAAAATAACCCGACCGAGCCATTGATTCATCTCGGCGACGTGCTGGACATGTCATGCGAGTCGGAGTTGATTCGCATCGAGAAGATCGTCGCGTCGGCCAGGCAAGCCCACGTAATCCTGCCGGGAAACCACGACGGACTGATGTTCGGAATATTTAACTACAATATTTTCGATCAGATAGTAACCGGCAGAAAGAACAAATGGGACCGCGGCTGCCGCCGCGCCACTGCTGAGGCTGGCTCGCTTATGGAGCCGACCAGCGGCGCGGCGCTCACTAAACGCGGATTCATCATGGAGTATGTCAGCAAGCTCGCATCGGGGCCGCATTCCCGAATATCCACGATATCGATGCCGCCATCCGGCGAAGGTAAACTGGCGTGGCGCAACGCGGATCCGCAAGGATTCATTACCGCTATTCAGGCGAACCTAGTCGGCGGACGCAACTTTGCGCGCTCATTCGTGGCGCAGAAATTACGTCTACCGCCGGCGATCGGCGCGCCGAAGCGTGTAATCCTGCTTGCGCTTGACACCAATCAGGTCAGCGATTTCGTTGGATTGATCGATACGCTGCGCGGGCGCAGTCCAGGCGATATTGGACACATCCAAGACGATCAAATCGCGGTACTGACCGAATGGATCGAAGCCGCGCGCCGCGATGGCGACATCGTCGTGTTCGCCGGTCATCATCATTGGTCGCAACTAAGCTGGAGTTCGCAGAATCGGCTGGCGCCGCTCATGAAACGCTTGGATCACCCGCTGGTTTACGTATCAGCCCACACCCATCGTGGATTCTGGGCCGCCCACGGAGTAGGCGGCCGGTCGTTACTCGAATTAAACGTCAGTTCCCTGTCGGACTGGCCGATTGCCTATCGTCGAATTGCATTCCACTATGACGCGGCCGCGAACCGAATCAAAGTTGTGGGTGAACTCCTGCCGAATAACGGCGTAACGCCGCAAACTGACGCGGCGCTGCTGAGCGCATGGGAAACAGCAACCTGTACACAAGCCGGCGTCCCGCTTGAACGACTGATCGAAAACGAACTGTCGCTGGTGAGAGAGCAGAAAGCATCCCGAGGCACCTTGTTGGGATGGCTATATGAAGGATTGGGCGAATGGTGCAAATCCTGTCAAGCAAAAATGTATGAACACGGCGGCCGCTACCAGGACGAAATGCTGACAGCAATCGATGAGGCGCGAAACGATCTCGGTGACGAAACTTTTGGCTCGAATATGTTACAGCTCCCGGCCTTTTGCAACAATCAGGGACCGGCGCGATGTATCGCAAGCATGCGCGCGGAGCGACCGGAGGGATTAGACGCAACGATCGCACTGTTCAGACGCAAATCTCTGATGGTGGATACCCTTAGCGCGCATTTGGACAACATCGCCGATCGCCGAGCGAAGGCTTATTTCACCTGCCGCGCCGTAAGAGCAGCCAAGACCGACTTCGACCTTACGCCGGAAAAACGCAACGCTAACCGTAATGAATCCAAGCGCCGCATGACGGACTTTTTCCGCATTGAGGCGACCGTCGGAATGGAGTAACGGCTCGTCAGTCATTGCAACCGATGCCGTCAAGGTAATTTTCATGGCGTGCTGTGTCTTCCCGTCAAGCCGCTCTCATTGAGGGATTCATTCAAATAAAGCACCATGGCTTCCAGCAAATCCGCTTGAGGAAAAGGCGCAACATTCGCCGCGTGGCCCGCCAGAAACGGCAGCTCTTTTTCAACATGAATCGCGATATTCCAATGATCGACGTTTACATAACCCAGCACGGTGCTGCCCGGTAAAATCTGGTCTTGCGCCAACACTTGACCATCGTTGCGCGGGTCGATTTTCGCGAGTTCATCCCATGTAAAGGCGAGCGCTCTGGCAACATTCTGGCGTAGGGTGTAACTCGCCAGCGAAAAATAACGGATGTTGCCGGGCAACTCATGGGTCGCGATCCAGCCAAGGCGGCGTTCGTGCGTAAGGCTATCGACGACGCCGCCGTCTCCCGGTGGGCACGCTTTCATGGCGTCGCGTTTCGCGAAAAACATATCGTATAGTTTCGCGTAATGATCCGCGAGCGGCGTGCCGTTGATCACCCCGGACACGCTGATGACCGCGCCGATGCGCTGCGACCATAACGGCGATGCATCAGAAACTCGAGGATGTCCGGTACGCCCTTGGAGTACCCCAATAGAACCAGCTTTTCATCGGGATTGAGCGTCAATCGATCCATCGCCACCTCGATCTGCTTTGCGTTGTGCGCGCTGCTGGATCGGCCGCTCACCATCAGCACATCGATGGGATATCCTAGGCCCCGCAGCTTCGTTACCCCCGCCGCAAAAGGCAGCGCCGAATCGGCAAAGCAATCGCTGAACGCTGCACGAACGATGATCAACCGCAGCGCGGGCCGATGCGTCGGCAACGATGCCGCCGGAAACGTTGGCGCTACCTCGCCGGAAAGCCGCCAGAGATAGGCATCGCAAGGCAACCTGGGCTCGCCGCGAGGCGGCGCCGCTTCTACCAATTGGCAAAATATCTGTCTGAAACGCGTGCGTCCGTCGAGAGCGGCTGGCTTGCCAACGGGTACCGTATAGTAGGCTGGCGCATTAGCGGGAATCCTATTTGGGGGCGAAGCGCATGCGCTTAAGAACAATACGCACGCCGACACCAATGCCTGCAACAAGTTAATCGTCGTCGACTGTGTCAAAAAACGAGTGGGCGCTATTACCCGGTGTGTATTTATTAACGGGCGTGAAACGAATATCGAATTGACCATAGGTGTAGATTGTATATCGGACCACGCTTGGTCCCAGCAGCCTACCCACCATTGCCGACTCCTGTCTCAAGCGCCCAAAACTCCTTGGCCTCCAGCGGTTCGGCTTCGGGGAAATCATATGCATGACCGAACTGCGTCTAAATCGCGATTGCACCGCGTGAATTTTTCGCGTAACGTCTTCAACAGAATGTTCGTCATACCCTAAATGCAGCTAGGTTTCACTGTAAGCGTGGTATACGGTTCTAAAGTTCTACAAAATTATATTAGGAGGAGTCATGAACATCGATCTACATTCGAAAATCGTCCAGGGATTGGCGCGGCGCCGCTTTTTACAGCGCAGCGCAGTTGCAATGGGCGGCGCCGCGTTGGGTTTGCCGGCGTTAGTAGCCGCCAAAGAGTGCAAGGTGACCGAGCAGGAAATACTCGGTCCCATGTACAACTATGGCGCGCCGAAATTTCAAGTGAAGTTAGCCCCGGATGGCGAGCCCGGACAGAAACTCATGTTGCGCGGCACGGTGTTCAGCCAAGATTGTAAGACGCCATTGCCGGGCACCCTCATCGAGATTTGGCAGGCGGACGACAAAGGCAACTACGACAAGAAGAAACCAGGCGATTTTCACGAGCCCCCGCCGCCGTTTCATTTACGCGGCATGCTCGTCACCGACGCCAGCGGACGCTACGAAATCGACACCGTCGTTCCTGGCGCCTATCCGATTCCACCCGGCGTGCCCGGTTTGGAAAAATACGGCGGCCTCACCCGTGCGCGACACATCCACATCAAGGTGTTGCCGTTCTTGAACGTGGCATTAACCACCCAGCTTTATTTCAAGGGCGATGAACATCTCGCCGGCGATCCGTGGGGAGGTCACAAACCGTCGCTGGCGCTGGACATGAAGCAAGACGGCAAATACATGAAGGCCGATTTCGATTTTGTTCTCGGTACCGGTTTGTAATTATCGTAGGGTCCCACCCGCCATTTCCATACATTTGATTGGCGGGTGGGACCCGCCCACATCGCTATGGCAACAGCTGCTTGATGGATATCGCGCCGCGTACTTCGCCGATGCGGTAGCCAATTGCCAGGTCATGGGGATATTGCTCCGTTAGCGCCGCTTTTACGGCGGCGGAAATTTGCTCCTCTGCGCCGTGGCAGGCGAGGCACATAGGCTGAACGGGCAACGCTTTCATGTAGCGGAAATAGCGGCCAGCCGGTTCGACGGTCGATTCGGAAAATTCCATTTTGTCCAATGCTTCACCGTTCTTCGCTCTGGTATCGAATTCCTTTAAGGCCTGTTGTTCCCACGCATCCGGCGCGCCCAGCAACGGGTTGCGCGTTTTCAGGGACACCCGCGTCACCCGCCAGCCCTTTTCTATCGATAATTTAGCGGCCATTTCAGGTGCGATGTTTTTGCAAACTTTGATCGCCGCCTCCGGCCCATTGGCGCTGATTTCTTTTTTAAGTTCAGCGCCGAGTTGCTGCATCAAGCTCACCGCCACGGCGCGGCTTTCTTGCACTGATGACCCATCGGCCGCCAACGCCGACAACGAGATAATTAGCAATGCGCACGCAAAGAATTTCATATAACTCACTCCAATTTTAAAAGTACCCGCCCTGAGAGGCAATACCAGCGCGGCTTCCAGGCCATGCATCGCCACCAGGCAAGCTCCATCTGCCTCGTGGCGCGATCGGTAGTAGATTCACGTTCCCTCCGGCTGCCATGAAAGCGAAATGCTATCTTGATTCGGATCCGCATCGAAGCCGGCTTGCACCCCAATCCCTGGCACCCATACCAGCGTCTCGCCGCTGAATAGCAACGGCATTCTATCGCGTTGCCAGGGCGGAATGCCCGCCTCCTGGAGTAAATTTTTTAGTGTGCGGCGGGGGCGCGATGCAGTGGATTGAAAACGTTCGCCGCCCACACGAGAGCGAACCGTGACTGCGCTGTCCAGAAGTTGCGAACGCTTGACGCCCACGCCAATGCCGGGCTGCAAGCGCAGGCGTCCGCAGCCGAAAGGCAGCACCATTTCTGTCTCACCGCGCCACGGCAGGCGCCAAGCCTGGGCGCCGCGTTCCACCGCAACGTCGATGTATATCCGTTCGCCATGGCAGCGCAGTACCCGATCCGCCCAAGCGATTTCCGTGCGATCGTCGGGTCGACGCGATCGAAGTTGACGCAATATCTCGTCTAATTGAACAGCGTTCGGAACGGGAATTTCGCTGCGCGAAAAAAAATACCGCAGCAGATTCTTTGCCCGCGCATCGGACAACCTCAGCAACGCTTCGAGTTTGAGACGTTGTTGCTCGACCACCGACCTGGAATCGATCTCGCCGAGTTCATCCAGCAATTGCTGCGCGTCGGCCGCGTGTTGCGCCAAGCGCGTCAAGCTGCCGCGATAGTGGGGCGCATGAGCGGCGATGCGCGGCAATACCTCGTGCCGTAAATAGTTGCGAAAAAATCGAGTGTCGTCATTCGATTCGTCTTCGATCCAATCGAGTTTGTATTGCGCGGCGTAGGCGGCGATCGCGCTCGATGCGACAGCCAGCAACGGCCGAACGATTATTTTATGCGGGTCTTGTCGCGATTTTTTAACCACCGGCATGCCGCTGATGCCTTTAAGGCCCGTGCCACGCAAGGCTTGCAGCAACACCGTTTCCGCTTGATCGTCGAGATGATGGGCGAGGGCGAGCACGTCGGCGTCGATTTCCGCGAACGCCCGATAGCGGGCGCCGCGCGCGGCTGCTTCCAGGCCTTTGCCGTCGCGCCGCACGGTTACCCGCTCGATGTGTAACGGCACGGCAAGCGTTTCGCAAAGCTGGGCGCAGAACGCTGCCCAGCTATCGGCATGGGGACTGATTTGGTGATTGACATGTACCGCGGACAGCGTGACGCCTAGCTCGGCGCAACATCGCGCCAACACGTGCAGAAGTACAACTGAATCGCGCCCGCCGGACAGGCCGACACACACACGGGATTTCGGTTTGACGACAGCGCGAAGACAGGAAACAACGTCGAGTGGAAGGCCCTCGGCGCTAGGCTTCCTTGAACTTGCCATAGCCGTGCAGCCGCTGGTGACGGAGTTTCACGAGCGCGTCGATGTCGTGCTCCTCCGTCTGTTTAAGCGCTTCGCGTAACGCTTTTTTAAGAGCGGTGGCGGTAGTCTGAGGATCGCGATGGGCGCCGCCGAGCGGTTCGTGCACGACTTTATCGACCAAGCCCAAGCTCTTAAGCCGAGTAGCGGTGATACCCAGGGTTTCCGCCGCTTCGGGCGCATGCTCCGGGCTCTTCCACAGAATGGCGGCGCAGCCTTCCGGCGAGATCACGGAATAAGTGGAGTATTGCAGCATCACCGTCACATCGCCCACGCCGATCGCCAATGCGCCGCCGGACCCGCCCTCGCCTATCACCGTACAAATTACCGATGTCCGCAGTTGCGCCAGCACAAACAAGTTTCGGGCGATGGCTTCCGATTGACCGCGCTCTTCCGCGCCGATGCCGGGATACGCGCCCGGCGTATCGATGAAAGTGAAAAGCGGCAGAGAAAATTTTTCCGCCATGCGCATCAGGCGCAGCGCTTTGCGATAACCCTCCGGCCGTGGCATGCCGAAATTGCGCAGAATTTTTTCCTTGGTGTCGCGGCCTTTTTGGTGGCCGATGATAACCACCGGCTTGCCGTCGAAGCGCGCCATGCCACCGACGATGGCGCGATCGTCGGAATAGGCGCGGTCGCCGTGCAACTCGACGAAATCCGTAAACAGAAACTCGATATAGTCCAAGGTGTACGGACGCTGTGGATGTCGCGCGACTTGAGCGATTTGCCAAGCGTTTAAGTTGGAATAAATATCCTTGGCGAGGGTTTGGCTTTTTTTCTCCAGCCGGCCGATTTCTTGCGAAATATCGACGGCTGAGTCGTCCTGCACGAAGCGCAACTCTTCGATCTTGGATTCCAGCTCCGCGATCGGTTGTTCGAATTCCAAAAACGTTGTTTTCATATCAGCCTGCTACTGAGAGCCGTAGTGTTGGCTCAAATAATCGACGATACCGGGGATTTCTTCTTTCGGAATTTGCGCGCCGAAGGCACTGATCATTTTATTCACTTCGGCGTCCCACAGTTTGCGATCGGGAAACGGCGAATTCATTTGAATGTAATCCAAGCTATGACACGCACTGCAATACGCAGTGACCTTATCCATACCGGCGCCGGGCTTCAAGGAGATTTTGCTTTCGTCCGCCAGCGCACCTTGGGCTAGACAACACAGGATTAGGACATTGAATAGTTTCATACGCGGCGCCGATTATGACACATCGATCTTGACGCGCTGGATGACGTTATGATGGTAGCCTGCGGGATTGGCGATCAACTCCATGGTTTGCGTCGCCCCCGCACGGTTGATCGCGCGAGCCATCAACACATACTGGCCGCGTTGGTCCAAGGTCAAGCGATGGCGCCATTGCCGCCACGAAAATCTTCCCAAATCTTTATCCAGTTCCGCGCGCCGCCAGCTTTGCCCGCCATCGGCGGAAACTTCCACTGCGGCAATGCCGTAGCCGCCGTCCCAAGCCACACCGCGTAGGTTCACGGCGGAGCCCAAGCTGAAGTGGCGCGCCGTCTTGGATATTGGTGAACATCGAGTTAACCACCATTTCGGTGATGGGTGTATTGGCATCGGTGTCTTGCGAGACAAAGCGATCGACGATGGGAAACGTTCCTTTCGGAATGCGGTAACCCGGCTTCATCCAGAAACCTTCCACCGGCTTGCTAGATACCGTGAGCGACGTGAGATGTTTCATCCAATAGGTCGCGGTCCATCCGGGAACCACCAGGCGCACGGGAAAACCATTCCAATGGGGCAAGGGTTCGCCGTTCATCTCGTAGGCGACCAGGGTGTTTTCGTCCAGCGCTTTCCAGATCGGAATACTTTTGATGTAGTCGGGTGCTTTGTCGATGACGGCCGCATCAGCGCCGTTGAGGCCGATTTCCAATGCGGTTTTACCGGGCTCGGCTTTCGCCAGAATATCCTTCAAGCGTACGCCTTTCCAGCGCGCGTTGCCCATGGCGCCGTGGCCCCACTGGACACCGGCAACGTGGGGGGCGAACAAGCCGCGCCGATTGCCCGAACACATACACAATGCATTCACTTCGACCGACTCGAATTGGGTTTTAAGATCGTTTAACGTCAGCGCGAACGATTTCCCTGCCGCGTCGCCACCGACTGCGAGCGACCACGTCGCTGCGTCGATGCGCGGAATTTCCGCCAGGTGATAGCGTACAAAAAATGCCTGGTTGGGCGTAAACGCTTCTTGAAAATAACTGACGGGGGTTTCGAAGTTCGGCGGACGCAAGGATTTACGCACCAACGGTAATTTGCCGGGCAAAGTGTCGAGCGACGCGGTGTCGAGAAATCCTTGCGGCAGTTCGTCCGGTCCGAGTGCGAGATCTCGCGCGCGCAACAGCGGCGAGGCGAGCAACAAACCTCCGGCCGATTGCATGAATCTTCTGCGTGACAACATCGGTTGCCTCCTCAATCTTTATGTTACGCGAATTCCGCCGCGACGAGGAACCCGGTCAATACCAGGCCAACCCGCCGATGCCGCGCGGATCGTTACCCGTCTGGGTTTGCCGGGTTTTTTTGTCGAAGAACACGGCTTGCATATTGCCCCAGCGGCGCTTGGCGATGTCCACCTTATGGCCTAGGCTGCTCAATTGCGCCAGTAACTCGGGCTCGAATTCCTCCGGTTCCACTTCGATGCGATCGGGCAGATATTGATGATGAAAGCGCGGCGCGGCGACAATTTTCTGCGCGTCTACTTCCGGCTTAGCCGTGTAATCGAGGATACCCAGCAACACCATACTGATGATGCGCGAGCCCCCCGGCGTGCCCAATATCAAGATGCCGCGCTGGTCTTCGACGAAAGTCGGCGACATGCTGGACAGCGGCCGTTTGCCCGGCTTGACCGAATTTGCTTCGCTGCCGACTAATCCGTAGGCGTTAGGCACGCCCGGGCTTAACGCAAAATCGTCCATGGTGTTGTTGAGCAGCACGCCGGTGTTGCCGGCGATCACGCCGGAGCCGAACGGGGTATTGATCGAAAGCGTGCCCGCGACCCGGTTGCCGGCGCGATCGATGACGGAAAAGTGAGTAGTGCTCGAACCTTCGGTTTTTTTCGGCTCGGTCTGTTCTAAGCTCGCGCTCAGCGTCGCCGCGTTGGGATCGATGGTGAGGGCGCGGCGGGCGGCGTAATTCTTATTGAGCAACTGTTCCACCGGCGGCTTGGTGAAATCCGGATCGCCGAGATAGCGCGCGCGATCGTGAAACGCGCGGCGCATGGCCTCGGCGATATAGTGGGTGCGGGTCTTGGGGTCGGCGGCGCCATAGGGCGTGTATTCAAGAATGTTTAAAGTCTGTGCTAACGTCAGCCCGCCGGACGACGGCAGACCCGCGCTGACGATGGTTGCATCCTTGAAGGTGAACCGTACGGGCTTGCGCTCGATCACGCGATAGCTTTTCAGATCCGCCATTTGCCATACGCCGCCGGCGGCGTTGGCGCCATTGACCAATTGCCGCGCCAGCGGACCTTGATAAAACCCAGCAGAACCTTTTTTCCCCAAGGTGTCGAGGGTCGTGGCCAGCGCCGACTGACGCAGGGAAAATTTTTCGTCGGGAACAGTTCCACCGTCGAGAAATAATTTCGATGCCGGCGTCGCGGTCTGCAGCATTTCCAGCCGAGTTTCCGCCATTTGACGATAGCGCTGATCGACTTGAAAACCGTCGCGCGCGTAGCCGATCGCCGGTGCGAGGGACTTCTTAAGCGGTAACTTGCCGTACTTCGTTGCTAAATGGACTAGACCTGCCGGTAGGCCGGGGATCGCCGCCGCCAGCCCGCCCTCGAGGGACAACGATGGCTTGGGCTGGCCATCGCTGCCTAAAAACATAGCCGCCGAAATTTTTCCCGGCGCCGTTTCTCGCGCATCGACCATGGTCTCGAAGCCGTCGCGAGCGCGGTGCAGCAACCAGAACCCACCGCCGCCGATGCCCGAGGCATAGGGTTCCACCACCGCGAGCGCGGCGCTCACCGCCACTGCGGCGTCGAATGCGTTGCCCCCCTGCTGCAACACCTCGTAGCCCGCTCGGGTGGCGAGGGGATGGGCGCTGGCAATAGCAGCGGTAACCGGCGTGACCCGCGCCGATTCGGGGCGTGAAAACGCGCCCGAACTATCGACGAGCAGCCAGCCAAAGAGAAATAAGAGTCTGATAGAGTTATGCATAGTCGATTAATTTAATTGGTATCTTTGTACCATGCACAGCCAAGAGGCAATACCAGCGCGGCTCCCAGGCCATATGCCGCCGGGAACCAGCATCCATGCGCCCTCTAGCACGGTTAATTCGAATGAATAAATTACATGGCGAATCGATTAACTCGAATATACACGCGAACGGGAAATGAAGGAATCACGAACCTCGCCGACGGTTCGCTCATCGGTCGCAGGCTTCAATGCATCCAATTGACGCCGGACTGCGTATAGCTAGATACAAAACACTAAAACAGACCGAAAAACAGACCGAACAATGACCGCCGCCGATCCCCTCGTCGACTTACTCGCCGCCGCCGCACGTCGCGACCAGCGCGCTTTTGCGCGGCTGTATGAGATGAGTTCGGCACGCCTGTTCGCCGTCGCGCTCAAGCTGCTCAGGCGCCAGGATTGGGCGGAGGAAGTATTGCAAGAAGCGTTCGTGAGTATTTGGCACCACGCCGGGGAATATAACGCCGCCCTCGCCGCTCCGCTCACCTGGATGACCACTATCGTCCGCAATCGCTGCTTCGACTGGCTGCGGCGGCCGCAGCAGGAAATAACCACCGACGACGAAACGCTGTTCGAATCGATTCCCGACGATGCCCTCGGACCGTTAGAACAGTTGGTGCAAAGTTCTGTCACCAAGAGCATCTTTTCCTGCCTGCAACGGCTCGCGGCAAAAGAGCGGCAAACCATCGCACTGGCCTTCCTGCATGGCCTCACCCATTCGGAACTGGCTGAACACCTCAAGGAACCGCTCGGCACGGTAAAGACTTACGTGCGGCGAGGGCTCGCGCAACTTAAGGTTTGCTTGCAGACATGAATTACCGCAACCCTAAATTACGCGACATGCTGGCGAGCGAATATGCCCTCGGCACTTTACAGGGCCTCGCGCGCAAACGCTTTGAGCGACTAATGCGAGACGACGCGGACTTGCGCCGCACGGTGATGGAATGGGACGAACGGCTCGCGCCCATGACGCAAGCCATTGCGCCGGTGAATCCGCCGCAACGGGTGTGGCGCAAGATCGAGCAGCAAATACGTCAATCCGAACCGCGCACGAGCCTATTCCAGTCGCTGAATTTCTGGCGCGGCTTGGCCATGGTCACCAGCAGTTTCGCCTTCGGCTTGTTGCTGTTCTTCGGCATCGCGCCACAAAAGGAACTAGCGCCATCCTATGTGGCGGTGCTATCGGACAGCAAAAACCAACCCGCGCTTACGGTTCGCTACATAGAAGGCGAACGGGCACTCGATGTGAAGATCGTGCAGGCCTCCGCGATCGCCGACGACCGCACGCTAGAGCTATGGACGCTGCCCAAGGGCGGCGCACCGCGATCGCTGGGCCTGCTACCCAGTTCCGGCCGCATCCAAGTCAAACTCGCGACGGATCAAGCCGGATCGATGCCGACTATCCCCGCGCTCGCGGTTAGCCTAGAGCCAAAAGGCGGTTCACCGACCGGCGCGCCGACTGGACCGGTGCTGTATTCAGGGCCATTTCTACGGTTATAACGATTGTGCTTCGACTTAATACAAAACGAGTCGACGCGGATCACGTGACCTCCAGCGGGCTATTTGTGATACGGTAAATTATTTCCTGTATTATGGAGCACCGTAATGGCCGTGAATGCTCGACTTCCCGGAGAACTGGAAGCCCTGTTGAATGAGTACTGTGAGCGCACCGGTAGTTTGCGCTCCGAGGTCATGCGCGAAGCGTTGACAACCCATCTCAAGGCCAATAAACGCCGCACTCGCCCTAATCTTTATAGCCTTGCGTTGGATTTGATTCCGCCGGAAGGATTGCCGGCAAGACAAAGCCGCGATATCAAGCGAATCATGGCCGAACACTGGCGTGGCAAGCGCGCTGCTTGATACGGGGCCGATCGTAGCGCTGATCAACCGCGCTGACTCGCATCACCCGCGTGCAGCGGAATTCTTCCAACGCTTCCGAGAACAACTATGGAGCACCGAGGCGGTATTGACGGAAGTAGCGTACGTTTTGGCGCCTAGCCTTACTCACCAAACAGCGGCGTTAACTTGGCTGCAGCGCAGCGTCGGAGCAGGATTTCTTCGATTTGAGGGGATGAATGACCTCTCGCGCGTAGCGGCCTTGCTGACGAAGTATGCGGATGTTCCAGCGGATTTTGCCGACGTCTCGCTCGTTTGGCTTGCGCAACAAAAACGCATCGACAAAGTAGCGACAATAGACGAGCGGGATTTTGCAATCTACAGGAGCTATGCCGGTAAACCGTTTAAGAACCTGTTCGCGTAATCTTGATGACGAACTGATCGGCGATAAGCTCTTAGCCCCGTGGACTGATGCCCGGCCTGTGCTTCAATCAGTTATCCGCGCGTCATGACCCGCCGCATCGCCCACCTGGACATGGATGCCTTCTATGCATCGGTGGAGTTATTGCGCTATCCGCAACTGCGCGGGCTTCCTGTCGTGGTTGGCGGCCGCCGCCGGCGCGAATCGGATTATTCTTTCGATTCATCCACTCCGATCGATTCCTTTGCTCGGCTGCGCGATTACGTTGGCCGAGGTGTTGCGACTACCGCATCCTATGAAGCTCGTGCGTTAGGCGTGCATTCGGCCCTTGGTTTGATGAAGGCCGCCGCCATGGCGCCCGACGCGATCTTGCTTCCTGCCGATTTCGAGGAATATATCCGCTACTCGCGCCGCTTCAAAGCCGCGGTGGCGGAGATCGCGCCACAAATTGAGGATCGGGGCATCGACGAGATTTATATCGATTTGACCGATGTTCCGGGAGACGCGCTCCCCCTCGCTCAACGCATCAAAGATAATGTCAAATTTGCCACGGGTTTGTCTTGCTCCATCGGCATCACGCCGAATAAGTTGCTGTCCAAAATCGCATCTGATTTGGAAAAACCGAATGGCCTAACGGTGCTGAGCTTGGCCGATGTTCCAAATCGCATATGGCTGCTACCTTGCCGCAAGATCAACGGAATCGGGCCACGATCCGGCGCCAAGCTGGAAGGCTTGGGTATTCGCACCATCGGCGAGTTGGCAAACGCGCCAGTTGACGTTCTGGTTGAGCAGTTCGGTAATCACTATGGGCGTTGGCTGGTGGAAGTGGCGCAAGGACGGGATGACCGCCCGGTTGTGACCGAACAAGAGCCGAAGTCTATCAGCCGGGAAACGACTTTCGAGCGGGATTTGGATCCGAAGCGAGATCGAGAAACCTTATCTCAGATTTTGTTGAATCTGTGCGAACGATTGAGCGGCGACTTGCAGCGAAAGGGCTATCGCGCTAAGACCATAGGCATGAAGCTACGCTACGCCGATTTCCAAACCGTGACCCGGGATACGACCTTGCCGTGCGCAGTTAGCGATACCCAATCGATCCGGATTGCGGTGCGCAGTTGTTTGAAGCGGGTGTCGTTGAATGCGAGATTGCGGCTTTTGGGGGTGAGAGTTGCAGGCTTGATATCTGCTGAGGAAGCGAATGCTGAAAACGCCGAGTTTGCCGCGCGTAAAAGTGTTAAAGGACGGAATTTGTCGCTATTCGAATGAAGTTGATCAAACGGTTTGCCACGGAGAAGAGACGAACGGCGTAACCTGAATAATAGATTAAGAAGTTACAAAATATCGCAACTCTTTGTTTTATCTGGTCGGGGCGAGAGGATTTGAACCTCCGACCACCTGCACCCCATGCAGGTACGCTACCAGGCTGCGCTACGCCCCGAGAGGCAGAATTATAGCCGGTCTACCGAACTAGGCCTAGAGGCGCAGCAAATCGATTATGGATTTGATTTCGTTGCGAATGCCGGCAGCATCGGACTTTGCAGCCTTACGTCCGGCCGTAGGTGTTAATTCGTCTAGGCGATGACGGGCGCCATTAATCGTAAAACCTTCTTCGTACAGCAATTCTCTTATACGCCGAATAAGTAAGACTTCGTGGTGCTGATAATAGCGCCGGTTTCCACGCCGCTTAACCGGCTTGAGTTGCGTAAATTCTTGCTCCCAATAGCGCAACACATGCGGTTTTACGCCGCACAAGTCGCTAACTTCCCCTATTGTAAAATAACGTTTCGCGGGGATAAGAGGGAGCGCCTCTTTAGGAAGGATTTCCGCCATAATTCTTTTCGACTAGACCTTTAAGCTTTTGGCTGGCATGAAACGTCACCACTCTACGCGCGGAAATTGGGATCTCTTCCCCGGTTTTTGGGTTGCGACCAGGACGTTGCGGCTTGTTTCGCAACTGAAAATTCCCGAATCCCGACAGTTTAACGCTCTCACCACGCTCTAGTGCGATGCGTATCTCTTCGAAAAAGCTTTCGACGAGATCTTTTGCTTCGCGTTTGTTCAATCCCACTTTTTCGAACAAAAGGTCAGATAACTCGGCCTTAGTAAGAGTCATGGAAACTCCTTAACTTCTTAGTTGTGCTTGATGAAGAGAAACCAAGGTCTGTTTCAAAGACCGGTCGATTTTGTCGATTTCTTCTTCTGTTAAAGTTTTTTCAGTATCGTTCATAACTACACGAAACGCAAGGCTTTTTTTCCCAGTCGGCATGTTACCGCCACGGAAATGATCGAATAAGGCGATCTCTCTTACGACTGCGGGCGCCGCAGAATTAAGCGCCTCCATCAAATCCTGGGCCGAGACATTGTCGTCGACAATGACCGCGATATCTCTGCGAACGGGTGGAAATTTCGATATCTCAACGTACTTGGCAATCGCAACAGCAAGAAGCGGATCGATATCCAATTCGAATATTACTGGCGCGAGGGGAAGCTCATATTTAGGGCACAGACTGGGATGAAGCTCACCGAGCCACCCAACCAACTGCTCATCTAAATAAATCCCCGCTGAGCGGCCCGGATGCAATATCGTTGTTTCGAATTTTTTAAAAATTAATTTTGCATTATGAAAACACGCTTCTAAATCGGCCTTAACATCGAAGAAGTCGACGAGCCGCCCTCGTTCCGCCCACTGTTCTCGGTGATAATTCCCGTAGCACAAGCCGCCGATGCGGCGAACCTGCGCGACGCCAGCGACTTCGTCTTCACCGACTTCCCTTCCTTGGGATGGCACAAAACAACGGCCGATCTCGAATATCCTGATTCTTTCCTGCCTGCGGTTAAGGTTAAAACGCAACGTTTCCACTAGCCCACCGAGCAATGTGGTGCGCATAACGCTCATCTGCTCGGCGATCGGATTTCGCAAAGGTATGGGTTTTAGCGTCGGTGAAAAATCCTGCTCCCAATGGGCATCGACAAAACTGTTGGTGACAATCTCTTGGTAATCGCGGCTAACCCACGACCGCGCGATAGCCAATAGAGTTCGCCGCCCTTGCGGTCGCGGAGTTAGAGCAGCCGTGGTGACTTGCGGTGTGGCGGGAATGTTTTCATAACCGTAAACACGCGCGATTTCTTCGATGAAATCCGCTTCGATGGCTAGATCGAATCGATGACTAGGTGGCGTCACCAACAAACCATCGGTGACGGCCTGATGAGTACATCCTAGACGCGAAAAAATCGCCGTGACTTCGTCGATCGCTATCGTTGTACCGAGTATGCGTTGCACGCGAGATGGCCTGACGAGCACAGGTTCTCGCCTAGGCAAGACAGACGAGGCTTCGGTAACGGGCCCCGCTTCACCGCCATAGATCGTGACGATGAGTTCTGTCGCTCGTTCAAGAGCGCGCCGCGTTCCAGAGAAATCGACACCTCGTTCAAATCTATAGGCAGCATCGCTGGTTAGGGCTAAGCGGCGCGCTCTGCCTGCAATCGCATTCGCGGCAAAAAATGCGGCTTCGAGAAAAATCATATCGGTACCAGCACTAACGCTAGTGGGTTCTCCACCCATAATGCCGCCGAGGGCAATGGGTCCGCTCTGATCTGCAATAACCAATAGTTCCGGGGACAGTTGAACCGATTGCTGATTGAGTAAGATCAAGGACTCACCAGGTTGCGCAAAGCGGACGACGATATCGCCCCGCAATTTGGCTTGATCGAATGCGTGCAACGGTTGCCCTAATTCCAACATCACATAGTTAGTGACGTCAACTACAGGGCTAATCGGCCGCAAACCCGCCCGTTCGAGACGAGCTTGCATCCACGTGGGCGTTTGCGAGTCAGGCTTGTTTAGCTTAATCACGCGACCACAGTACAAAGGGCACGCAGCCGCATCTTCCAGGGTGACGTTGCGTTTTTCCGCCAGAGTCGGGTTCACCGCGTTGATAATTGGCGACATCACCACGGCGCCGGTCAACGCGGCTACTTCGCGCGCAAGACCGGCCACGTTCAAACAATCGCCGCGATTGGGCGTTAGCTTAAGAGTGATGAGCGTATCGTTAAGATCAAGGTAAGCCGCGACATCCATGCCGAGCGGCGCATCCTGCGGCAGAACGAGAAGGCCGGAGGCATCATCCGATAATCCCAATTCGCGAGCGGAACACAACATGCCGAGAGATTCGACTCCGCGCAGACTAACTGCGGCAATAGCCAAATTACCGACTTGCGCGCCGACTCTGGCACAGGGAACCTTAGCGTTATTGACAACATTCGGCGCGCCGCAAACAATTTGCAGCATCGTACCGCCACCGACATCAACGTTGCATACCCGCAGCCGGTCGGCGTTAGGATGCGGCCGCACATCAACCACTCGAGCGACCACCACCCCGCGAAAACCCGGCTCGAGACGCTCACGAGTCTCCACCTCTAGCCCGCTCATAGTAAGCAATTCAGCTAAAGTCTCACTGTCCATGGAAGGGTTGACCCAGGTACGGAGCCAATTCTCGGAAAATTTCATTTATTGAGTGATTTCCTCAAGATCACAAGCGATTTACTAAGCTAACTTTAGAAAAGCTTTATATGTTATTAATTTAAAATTCTATTTCTATCAGAACAAAAAAGCAATACCCTTAAGCAAATTGCCGCAGGAATCTCAAATCATTCTCAAAAAATATCCGTAAGTCATTGACTCCGTGTCGTAACATAGCCAATCGCTCGACCCCGAGCCCGAATGCAAAACCCGGATACTGTTCGCTATCAATCCCAACGTGTCCGAAAACATTGGGATGCACCATGCCGCAGCCGAGTACTTCCAACCAGCCGGATTGACCGCACACCCGGCAGCCCTGGTTCGCACAAATGATGCAGCCGATATCCATTTCGGCGGAGGGCTCGGTAAAAGGAAAGAACGAAGGACGAAAACGCGCGCGCAAATCGTCGCGCTCAAAAAATTGCCGCATGAAGTCAACCAGCAAACCTTTAAGTCCTGCGAAGTTTGCGTACTCATCGACCCAAAGTCCTTCGATCTGATGAAACATCGGCGTGTGCGTGACGTCCGAATCGATGCGATACACTCTACCCGGTGCGATAATGCGTATCGGAGGGCGATGGGCCTGCATGTAGCGCACTTGCACCGGCGAGGTATGGGTACGCAGCACGTGCTTGTCGTCGATGTAGAACGTATCGTGCATCGCCCTGGCGGGATGATTCGCAGGCATGTTCAATGCAGTGAAATTATGGAAATCCGTCTCGATCTCCGGGCCTTCAGCGACGGTGAATCCCGCCGAGGCAAAAATCGCACTTATTCGTTCAATCGTTTGGGTAATCGGGTGTAACGCTCCTTGCCCCGGACCTCGTCCGGGCAGCGTAATATCCAGCGCGTCGGCCGAAAGCTTCGCCTCTAACGCTGTGGCTGCGAGTCGATCGCGATGTAGTTCTAATGCCTGCTCAACCTCGGCTTTCGCCGTGTTCACTCGCGCGCCCGCATCGCGGCGATCTTCCGGTGCGAGGCCACCGAGTTGTTTTAGCAAGCCGGTCAAGCTTCCCGACTTACCTAAATAGCGGGCCTTGACCTGCTCCAGTTGCGCGGCATCGTCAACCGCTGCCAAGGCCGTCAGCGCTTCGTGCACAAGCCCATCAAGGTTTTCGAGGAGCGGCATAATGAATAAACGCAAAAAAAAGGAGGCCCGCGGCCTCCCTATTGTTCTGTTAAAAAATTAGCTCGACGAGAGGCTGGTCTTTGCTTGCTCAACTAATTTCAGGAAGGCGACCTTATCGAACACCGCAATATCCGCTAATACTTTGCGATCGATTTCAATGGCCGCCTTTTTTAAGCCGTTCATGAACGTGCTGTACTTCATACCCGCTTCGCGCGCCGCCGCGTTAATCCGCGCGATCCATAGGCCACGGAAATCGCGCTTGCGATTGCGGCGATCGCGGTAGGCGTATTGCCCAGCGCGCATGACCGCTTCTTTAGCGATCCGGTAAACATTCTTGCGGCGACCACGATAGCCTTTGGCTTGGTCGATAATCTTTTTGTGACGGGCATGCGCCGTCACCCCACGCTTAACTCTAGGCATCGCTGTTCTCCTTTAAGCGTAGGGCATCATGGCCCGAATCGAGCCCATGTTGGTTTCATGCACACCTGCCGTACCGCGCAGTTGGCGCTTGTTCTTCGTGGTTTTTTTAGTCAGGATATGGCGTTTAAACGCTTGTGAGCGTTTGACGCTGCCGGAACCGCGCACTTTAAAGCGCTTGGCGGCGCCGCTTTTGGTCTTCATCTTAGGCATTACTAACTCCGTTGTTTATTTAACTTCGCGTCGGGTGGTTCCTGCGGAACGCTTTAACAACCCGATCACGCTTAGGTTACTGCAACTACACTTGCTTTTTCTTTGGCCCCACGACCATCACCAATTGGCGGCCTTCCATTTTGGGGAATTGCTCCACGGCGCCATGGGCGGTTAAGTCGCCTTCCACCCGCTTCAGCAAATTGAAGCCGAATTCCTGATGGGCCATTTCGCGGCCCTTGAACCGCAATGAAACCTTGGCTTTATCGCCTTCCGAAAGAAATTTAATCAGGTTACGTAACTTGATCTGGTAATCGCCTTCGTCAGTGCTGGGCCGGAATTTCACTTCCTTGACTTGAATCTGTTTTTGTTTGAGCTTGGCCTCGTGGGCTTTTTTGCTCTCTCGGTATTTGTGTTTGCCGAAATCCATGATTCGGCAAACTGGCGGCTTCGCAGTCGGTGAAATCTCCACCAAGTCTAACTCTGCTTCTTCCGCCATTGCTTGGGCGGCTGCTAAGGTCACCACACCGATTTGTTCACTGTCTTTTCCAATCAAACGAATTTCGGGAGCAGTGATTTCCCCGTTAATTCGCAGTTCTTTTTCCTGGGCTATTGCAATGCCTCCCTAGAATTCACACGATCCGTGTACGGCCAAGCTACTAAACCGGATTACCACGGGACATAAACACTACGCAAACGCTGAAGTGAACTCAGATTCGAGCCGAGTTATGAACGACGCAATAGGCATTTGACCTAAATCTTCGCCTTTGCGAGATCGAACCGCAATTGTTTGCGCCGCCAACTCTTTATCACCCAAAATTACTTGATAGGGTAACTTTTGCATACTATGTTCCCGGATTTTATAGGAAATTTTCTCATTTCGCAAATCAGCCTTGGCCCGGAAACCAGCGGATTTCAGCGCTTCATTCACCTGAGTAACGTACTGCGCTTGGTGCTCGGACACGTTCATTACCACGATTTGCTCGGGCGCCAGCCAAAGCGGGAACGCGCCGGCGTAGTTTTCGATCAAGATGCCGATGAAACGCTCCATGGAACCGATCATCGCCCGGTGCAGCATCACCGGAACCTTGCGGGTGTTGTCCTCCGCGACATATTCCGCGCCCAAACGCCCCGGCATGGAAAAATCGACTTGCATGGTGCCGCACTGCCAGGAACGGCCGATGCTGTCTTTGAGGTGATATTCGATCTTCGGGCCGTAGAACGCGCCCTCCCCCGGCAACAGGTTATACGGCACGCCACTCGCGTCGAGCGACGTCGCCAGCGCGGCTTCAGCCTTGTCCCACAGTTCATCGGCGCCGACGCGTTTGTCGGGACGTAACGCGAGCTTGTAGACGATGTCGGTGAAGCCGAATACCGCGTAGACCTTTTGCAGCAATGCGGTATAGGTCACGCATTCCGATTGAATCTGATCCTCGGTGCAGAAAATATGGCCGTCGTCCTGGGTGAAGGCGCGCACCCGCATAATGCCGTGCAGCGCGCCCGATGGCTCGTTGCGATGGCAGGAGCCGAACTCGCCGTAACGCAGCGGTAAATCGCGGTAGCTGTGCAAGCCGGAATTGAATATTTGAATATGCCCCGGGCAATTCATCGGCTTCACCGCATAGTCGCGATTTTCCGATGACGTGGTGAACATGTTCTCCTTGAAATTTTCCCAGTGGCCGGATTTTTCCCATAGTGAGCGATCGATGATCTGCGGGCACTTCACTTCTTGGTAGCCGTTGTTCTGGTAGATCTTGCGCATGTACTGCTCGACTTGCTGCCATAGAGTCCAGCCTTTGGGATGCCAAAACACCATGCCCGGCGCTTCGTCCTGCATGTGGAACAGATCGAGTTGCTTGCCGAGCTTGCGGTGGTCGCGCTTTTCGGCCTCTTCCAGCATATGCAGATAGGCTTCCTGGTCTTCTTTTTTTGCCCACGCCGTGCCGTAAATCCGCTGCAACATCTCATTTTTGGAATCGCCGCGCCAATAGGCGCCCGCCAGCTTCATCAGCTTGAACACTTTGAGCTTGCCGGTCGACGGCACGTGCGGACCACGACACAGGTCGATAAAATCGCCCTCGCGATAAAGCCCAATCTCTTGATCTGCGGGAATCGAAGCGATGATTTCCGCTTTGTAGTGTTCGCCTATGCTCTTGAAAAATTCGACCGCCTTATCCCGCTCCCAGGCCTCGCGCACAACGGGAAAATCTTTTTTCGCGAGCTCGGTCATTTTCTGTTCGATCTTGACCAAATCTTCCGGTGTAAACGGGCGTTTGTACGAGAAGTCGTAATAGAAGCCGTTTTCGATCACCGGGCCGATGGTGACTTGCGCATCGGGGAACAATTCCTTCACCGCATAGGCCAGCAAATGCGCCGTCGAGTGGCGGATGATATCGACGCCGTCGGCGTCTTTGTCGGTGACGATGGCGAGATTCGCATCGCTCTCGATCCGGTACGACGTATCCACCAGCTTACCGTCGACACGGCCGGCGAGCGCGGCTTTCGCCAGACCGGCCCCGATGCTCGCGGCCACTTCGGCAACGGTGACGGGATATTCGAACGGGCGGCGGGACCCATCGGGCAGCGTAATATTCAACATGACTCACTCTCCAAACACGACCAATAAAAAAGCGCGGATCAACCGCGCTTCTTTTCAACAACTCAAAACGAGCGCGATCAACTCATCGTACTGAAAGTGGACAAAGTTCGCGGTGTCATAACCATGATGTAAACAGGCCCCTTCGCTCGCCTGATTTCGAATGTTCGCAATTAACCGTTTTACGTTTTAACCGGCGCGATCGCGTCTAATTGATTGAATATTACCATCTATCTCATCGATATTTCAATTTGTCTTCGGCCTTGGTTCCCCGGCTAGAAAAAATATCTCGTGGGCTCCCGATAATCCCTTAATATGCGCGGTTGAAACACCCGGCGACGCGCTGCTCGACCCACCACTAGGAGAACGACTTGCGATTCAACTTCCCCATCGTCATCATCGATGAAGACTTCCGCTCCGACAACGCCAGTGGACTAGGCATCCGCGCCCTCGCCCAGGCTATCGAAAAAGAGGGCACGGAAGTGCTCGGCGTGACGAGTTTTCGCGATACCGCAATGTTTGCCCAGCAAGCGAGCCGGGCGTCGGGCTTTGTATTGTCCGTAGACGACGAGGAGTTCGAATCCAACGCCGCCGGCACCGACGCGGTCAAGGACATTCGCCGCTTCGTCGAAGAGATACGCTGGCGCAACGCCGATGTGCCGATTTTTTTATTCGGCGAAACCCGCACCACGCGCCATTTGCCGAACGACGTGCTGCGCGAGCTGCATGGCTTTATTCACATGTTCGAGGACACGCCGGAATTCGTCGCCCGCTATGTGATCCGCGAAGCGCGTAGTTATCTTAAAAGCCTGGCGCCGCCGTTCTTCAAAGCGTTGACCAACTACGCGCAAGACGGTAGTTATTCCTGGCATTGCCCGGGCCACAGCGGCGGCGTGGCGTTTCTTAAAAGTCCGGTGGGGCAAATGTTCCATCAGTTCTTCGGCGAGAACATGCTGCGCGCCGACGTCTGTAATTCCGTCGATGAGTTAGGTCAACTGCTCGATCACTCTGGCCCGGTAGCCGCGTCAGAACACAACGCCGCGCGAATCTTTGGCGCGGACCATTTGTTTTTCGTCACCAACGGCACCTCGACCTCGAACAAGATCGTCTGGCACGCCACCGTAGCGCCAAACGACATCGTTATCGTTGATCGCAATTGCCATAAGTCTATCCTGCACGCCATCACCATGACCGGTGCGATTCCGATCTTCCTGCCGCCGACGCGCAACCACTACGGCATCATCGGCCCGATCCCGGAGACCGAGTTTCATCCGGAAAATATCCAACGCCGCATCGCCGCCAACCCTTTCGCGGCCAATCTAAAGACCAAGCCGCGCATCCTCACCCTCACCCAGAGCACCTATGATGGGGTGTTGTATAACGTCGATCGCATCAAGTCCCTGGTCGGCGATTCCATCGACACCTTGCTATTCGACGAAGCCTGGCTGCCCCACGCCAACTTTCACGAGTTCTACGCCGGCATGCACGCCATCGGCAAGGAACGGCCGCGCTCGCAGGATGCGATGGTGTTCGCCACCCAATCGACCCACAAAATGCTCGCCGGTTTGTCGCAGGCTTCGCAAATCCTGGTGCAGGAAAGTAAAACCCGCCAACTCGATCGCCACATTTTCAACGAGGCGTATCTGATGCACGTCTCGACTTCGCCGCAATACGCCATCATTGCCTCCTGCGATGTGGCGGCGGCGATGATGGAGCCGCCGGGTGGCACCGCGCTGGTCGAGGAATCCATCACCGAAGCGTTGGATTTTCGTCGCGCCATGCGCCAAGTGGCCGAGGAATACGGCGAATCCTGGTGGTTCAAAGTATGGGGGCCGGAAACCCTCGCGCCGGAAGGTATCGGCCACCGCAACGACTGGATGTTGCACCCGAACGAAGCGTGGCATGGCTTCGGCAACGTGGTCAGTGGATTCAATATGCTCGACCCGATCAAAGCCACCATCATTACGCCTGGGCTGGATGTTAACGGCAGTTTTGCCGCAACCGGGATCCCGGCTGCGGTTGTCACAAAATATCTCGCCGAGCACGGCGTGGTGGTGGAAAAAACCGGGCTTTATTCATTTTTCGTCATGTTCACCATCGGCATCACCAAGGGCCGCTGGAACACGTTGGTGACAGAGTTGCACCAATTCAAAGTGGACCACGACACCAACCAGCCGTTGTGGCGCGTCATGCCGGAATTCGTCGCCGCGCATCCGCAATACGAAAAAGTGGGACTGCGGGATTTATGCGCGAGAATCCACGCCGCCTATCGCGACAACGACATCGCCCGCCTCACCACCGAAATGTATGTTTCGCCCATGGAACCGGCGATGCGGCCCGCCGACGCCTTCGCCAAACTCGCCCACCGCGAAGTCGATCGTGTGCCCGTGGATCGGCTCAACGGCCGCGTCACGAGTATCCTGCTCACGCCGTACCCGCCCGGCATTCCGCTGCTGATTCCCGGCGAGCGCGTCAATTCCGTAATCGTGAAGTATCTGCAATTCGCGCAAAAATTCAACGCCGTCTTTCCGGGGTTTGAAACCGATATCCACGGTCTGGTGGAAGAAGAGAAGGAAGGAAAAGTCGAGTACTTCGTCGACTGCGTGCGCGAAGGCGCGGAGTAGCACCTTATCGATGGTCGCCACGCGGCTAATGCTCAGTCTGGATCGATAGCGATTGACGGCTCGCAGGGTTGGCTATAGATTGGTGGTTGGCGAAAAAAGCGTTCGTAGTCCCTATTCGCTACCTATTTAATTTCGGGCGCCCGCGTTCCAAAGCGCCGGACGGGCCGCCGCCCACCCGTAGGCGCTGAAGGAATAGCCATGTCTTTACGCATCAACGATACCGCCCCCGATTTCACGGCCGCGACCACGCAAGGCACGATCCGTTTTCACGATTGGATAGGCGACGGTTGGGCGATCCTGTTCTCACACCCGAAAGACTTCACGCCCGTATGCACCACCGAACTCGGCTACATGGCTAAGATTGAGCCCGAGTTTACGCGCCGTAACTGCAAACTGATCGGCCTGTCGGTGGACCCGGTGGATAACCACGCGCGCTGGGCCAAGGACATCGAAGAAACCCAGGGCCACCTGCCGAAGTACCCGATGATCGGCGACACCGACCTAAAGGTCGCCAAGCTCTACAACATGCTGCCTGCCGAGGAGCCCGGCACCGCCGAAGGCCGTACGGCGGCCACCAACGCCACCGTCCGCTCGGTCTTTATCATCGGGCCGGACAAAAAGATCAAGCTGATGATGACCTACCCCATGACCACCGGCCGCAACTTCGACGAGATCGGGCGCGTGCTCGACTCGATGCAGATGACGGCCAAGTACAAGGTAGCCACGCCGGTGAACTGGAAGCTAGGGGAAGACGTGATCATCGCCGGCTCCGTGTCCGACGACGACGCGAAGAAGCTGTTCCCGCAGGGGTGGAAGGCGCCCAAGCCTTACCTGCGCATTGTCAAGCAGCCGTCTTGATCGTCGAGCAAGACGCTAGCTGAGATTTGCCCTTCGCGATCGATCCTAACGTCAGCCAGATCGACCGCTGCCTTGCTGTGCGATAAGCAGGCATGAATACTGCGACAACGTTGAGCGCTCTTCGCGCAGTGGTCAACGCGATGTACCTGGCCGACGAAACGCAGGCGATTGAACGCCTATTACCGCTTGCCGCCACACGCGACAGCGACGCAGCAACCATAGCCGCCGATGCCGGCCGATTGGTGGAAACCGTTCGCGCGCGTAACACTGGTGCGCTCTCGATTGAATCCTTTTTGCAGCAATTTAACCTGTCATCGCGCGAGGGCGTGCTGCTGATGTGCATCGCTGAAGCGCTGCTGCGCATCCCCGACCGCGCTACCGCACTCAAACTAATCCGCGACAAAATTTCCCAAGGCGATTGGGAGCATCACTTGGGACGCAGCGATTCAGTGCTCGTCAACGCATCGACTTGGGGCTTGATGCTGACCGGCCAATTGATGGCGCCCGCTGAACAAACGGCGGACGCTTTCGCCGGCCTCAAACGGTTGATCGCTAAAAGCGGTGCGCCAGTGGTGCGCGTGGCGCTCACCCACGCGATGGGCATTTTGGCCGAGCAGTTTGTCATGGGTCGCACTATCGAGGAGGCATTGACGCGCGGTCGAGACGAGACGCTGGCGAAATATCGGATGTCGTTCGATATGCTGGGCGAAGCGGCGCTTACGCGCGCGGACGCACAACGTTATCTGGAATCTTATTTAGCGGCGATTAGAGCGATCGGCAATGCCGTCGTCCCGGGGCAAACCGTATTCGAAGCGCCGGGTATTTCGGTCAAGCTCTCCGCGCTACACCCTCGTTACGAATATGCCCAGCGTGAGCGTGCCGCACCAGAACTGAGCGCCAGCTTGCTTGGTTTGGCGAGCGCGGCTAAAGCGGTGGGCATTACCCTCACCGTGGATGCCGAAGAGAGCGACCGGCTCGAGCTTTCGCTGGATATTTTCGAGCGTGTGCTCGCCGATCCCGCGTTAAGCGGCTACGACGGCCTGGGGCTAGCGCTGCAAGCGTATCAAAAGCAAGCGCCGGCCGTCATCGATTGGCTGGCGGAGCTTGCGCGCACCCACGGCAAGCGCATCCCGCTGCGTTTGGTCAAAGGGGCTTATTGGGATTCGGAGATCAAGCGCGCGCAGTTGCAAGGGCTGAAGGCCTACCCGGTCTATACACGCAAGGCTGCCACGGATGTTTCCTACCTTGCCTGCGTAAGCCGGATACTATCCAAGCGCGCGCATTTCTATCCGCAGTTCGCAACTCATAATGCACACACCATTGCCTGGGTCTTGGCGCGCGTGGGTGATGAGCGCGCGGCGTTCGAGTTCCAACGCTTGCACGGCATGGGGAACGATTTGTACCACGCCGCTATGCGCGAGCATGGGGTTCCGTGCCGGGTCTATGCACCGGTCGGCTCCCATGAGCATCTACTGCCGTATCTAGTGCGACGTTTGCTCGAGAACGGCGCTAATACTTCGTTCGTTAATCGCATTGCCGACCGCGCGCAAAGCGTCGAGGAACTGGTCGCCGATCCGGTGCGAATTCTGACCAACCTCAAGCAAAAACCCAATCCACATATCCCCTTGCCGAGTAAGATTTTTGAGCCGCTCAGAGCGAACTCCATCGGCATCAGTTTTGCTGACCCGCAAGCGGTCGCGGAACTACAGGTGAACTTGCAGACTGCGCTGCACCGTTCGTTCGAGGCCGGCGCCTTGGTCGACGGCGATTTTGCCGCGGGCGAGGTGCGCGAAATTCGCGCCCCGGCCGATCGGCGGCAGATCGTTGGCATGGTGCGGGAAGCGAGCATCGACACGCTCAACCGGGCGATAGTCAGCGCAAGCGAAGCGCATTTCGACTGGAACGCAACACCGGTCGAGCGGCGCGCGGCGATCTTGGAACGCGGCACGGTGCTTATCGAAGCCGCGCGTCATGAGCTGCTGGCGCTGCTGGTGCGCGAGGGCGGCAAGACGCTGCCCGATGCTTGGGCAGAGGTGCGCGAGGCCACCGATTATTGCCGCTACTACGCGCAACTGGCGCGGCAACAATTCGCCGCGCCGCTGCCTTTGCCCGGCGCCACCGGCGAAGCGAACGAGTTGCGTCTGGCCGGGCGCGGGGTGTTCGCGGCCATCAGCCCATGGAATTTTCCGCTGGCGATTTTTGTCGGCCAGATTACCGCTGCACTGGCGGCGGGCAATACGGTCATCGCCAAGCCGGCGCGGCAGACGCCGCTGATAGGCTACCGCGCGGTGCAGTTGTTGCATCAAGCGGGCATTCCCACGCAGGTGTTGCATTACCTCCCCGGGGCGGGCGCGACGCTCGGTGGCCATTTGGCCGTGGACGAGCGCATCGCCGGAGTGGTGTTCACCGGCTCGACGGAAACCGCGCAGAGCATCAACCGCGCGCTCGCGGCGCGCTCTGGGGCCATCGTCCCGTTCATCGCGGAGACCGGCGGGCAAAACGCCATGATAGTCGACAGCTCGGCGCTGCCCGAGCAAGTGGTGATGGACGTGCTGCAATCGGCTTTCAACAGCGCCGGCCAGCGCTGTTCGGCGCTGCGCGTACTTGTTCCTTCAGAATGAGATCGCGGATCGCGTGCTTGAATTGTTGAGCGGCGCGATGCGCGAGCTGGTGATCGGCGATCCCGCTCAACTTGCCACCGACGTTGGACCGGTAATCGATGCCGCTGCGCAGCTCGATTTGCAACGCCACATCGACACACTTCGCTCAACCGGCAAACTAATTTGTGAACTAGAGTTACCCGCCGCTGCCGAGCACGGCAGCTTTGTCGCGCCATGTGCGTTTGAAATACCGAATCTAGCTTTGCTCGAGCGCGAGGTATTCGGCCCGGTATTGCATGTGATCCGCTACGGCAGCGCGCAACTGGATAACGTGATCGACGCGATCAACACCAGTGGCTATGGCTTGACGCTCGGCATTCAAAGCCGTATCGATACCACCATCCGCCACATTCAAGCGCGCGCCCGAGTCGGCAACGTGTACGTCAATCGCAACATGATAGGCGCGGTGGTGGGTTCGCAGCCGTTCGGGGGCGAAGGACTGTCTGGCACGGGACCTAAAGCGGGCGGGCCCCATTACTTGCTGCGCTTTGCCACCGAGCGCGTGACGTCAACCAACACGGCGGCAGCCGGTGGTAACGCGGCGCTACTTTCTCTAGACGCTTAGCGAAGCTCTGATTTATTCCGATTTCGTCGCAATCCTGCGTTACTCAGGAAAAATTGTTCCTGACCTATCGTACATAGGCTGCGTCACAATTTTTCCTTCGCGCCTTGTCTTGCTTAGAACTCGAAATAAATCAGAGCTTCCTTCGGAGAAGTGGTAGGCGGAATTGGATTCGAACCAACGACCCCCACCATGTCAAGGTGGTGCTCTAACCAACTGAGCTATCCGCCTAATCGCAAGCTCAAATGCGAAACGAATTTTAGCCTAACTGCCGCGGTCGCACAAATATCAGTGACTTGCGTACATCAAAAACAATTATCGCATACAGGGTCCGGGCTGCGAGCCAATACCAGCGCGGCTTCTGGCAATGCATGGGCTGCGTGGCGCATTCCATTTGGCTTCTGGCGACATCGTTGCGCACAGTCATGGCAAGCTTTTGCGTGGCTAAGCAGTTATTAACTTCGGGGCCATTGCGTCGCCGCGATGATCGATCTGTAAAAATCGCTCTGCGAATTCTTGTTCCGGAACAGGCCGTCCGAACAAAAATCCTTGCATTTCATAGCAACCAATGCGTTCGAGGAATTCCTTTTCCTCGAGCGTCTCAACGCCTTCCGCAACGACATTTAAGTCGAGGCTGTTCGCCATGGCGACCACCGCTTTCGCAATCGCGGCGTTGCGGTGGTTTATCGGCGCTTGGTGTACGAAGGAACGATCGATCTTAAGCGTGTTCACCGGCAATCGCTGCAGGTAATTCAAGGAAGAAAATCCAACACCGAAATCATCGATCACCACCTTCACGCCTAAGGAACTTACTTCTTTCAGAATAGCGCTACTCACCTCGGTATCTTGCAGGAAAACCGTTTCGGTAACCTCTAACTCCAGATCGTGCCCGTCTAATCCGTGTCGTGTGAGCACCTCGCGAATATCCGTAACGATTTCCGACCGCACAAAATGAAGCGCGGAAAGGTTTACGGCGATAGGTATGCGCGGCAATCCCATGTTGCGCCACGCTCGCTGCCGCCAACAAGCCCGATCGACAACCCATTTACCCATGGGGACGATAAATCCGCTGTCTTCGGCGACCGCGATAAATTCCCCAGGCAGAATCAAACCTCGGCTAGGGTGATTCCATCGTATCAAGGCTTCACAGCCGATGACACGATTCGTGCGGGTATCGATTCGAGGTTGGTAATGTAAAATAAATTCACCGCG
This sequence comes from uncultured Pseudomonadota bacterium, assembly GCA_963714525.1. GTDB lineage: Bacteria > Pseudomonadota > Gammaproteobacteria > Burkholderiales > JALYOK01 > JALYOK01. The sequence goes on along the minus strand of CAVQPB010000027.1, from coordinate 119,960 downwards.
CGCAAGGCCGCGGCGCATGGCGCCATCAAACTCGAGCTTGGCAAGCGTACTTTCGTTCATCGACCGGTTGTAAAACTGGTAGCAGTTCCGGCCTAGACCTTTGGCTGCGTACATCGCGGTATCGGCGTTCTTAATCAGGTCCCCCGCCTCGGACGCGTCGGTGGGATAGATCGAAATACCAATACTGGTGGAGGCAAACAGTTCTTGTGCCTCTAGTTGCACCGGCTCCGCGAACGCGTTTACCACCCGCTGTGCGACCCGGCTCGCATCGTCGACGCTTTTTAGTGGGCCGATCAACATCGTGAATTCGTCGCCACCGAACCGAGCCACTACCTCTTCGCCGCGTGCGCATTGCCGCAATCGAGTAGCGATCTCACGTAACAACCGATCGCCGTTGTCATGGCCAAGCGAATCGTTGATCCGTTTAAACTTATCCAGATCGAGGAAAAGCACGCCAACCAATGAACCGCTGCGTTGCGCCCGCAACAGCGCCCGATCCAGTTCCTCTTTGAAAAGAATTCGATTTGGAAGCCCGGTGAGGGGATCGTACAACGCCATTTTCCGGACGTCATCTTCCATCCGCTTGCGTTCGGTGATATCTTGAACCGAGCCGGTCATGTATACGGCTCGCCCATCCGGCCCATACTGTGTTTGGGATTGGCCATGCAGATGCTTGATCGTTCCGTTCTTTAGAATCGCCCGAAAATCTTGATTGAGGGGTTTCTGCGACTTAAGTGCCGCGACGAAAGCAAGTTTTAACAACTCTCTATCGTCGGGATGGATCAGTTGCCAGAAAGCTTCGATCGAGGCCGTTCCAGGTTCAACATCCAAATGACGATATATCTCGTCGGACCAAAACAAACTGTCCTTCTCGACATCCCATTCCCATGAGGCCAGTCCGGCTAGTCGTTGCGCCTCTACCAGCTTGGTCTGGCTAGTGGCAAGAGCTTCCATTGCCCTGGTGGCACGTAATATGTAACGGACCCGATGAGGGAGCAGGCCCCAGCGTATGGGTTTAGTTATAAAATCAGTCGCGCCCACTTCATACGCACGATCGACTGCATCCGCATCCTCAAGCCCCGTCATCATTAGCACCGGCGTATCCGCATGGTAGCGCTAACTTTCTTAGGGTGGCGCACACGTCGAAACCGTCGCGCAGTGGCATCAGCACGTCAAGCATGATTAGGTCGGGATTGAGTTGCTCGATGGCGCGGAGCCCCACCTCGCCGTCCTCGGCTTCTTCTACTCTAAATCCTGCCGCCTCCAAGGTCTGCCGAGCAAACAATGCGCGTCAATTCCTCGTCGTCGATGACGAGAATTAACGGGCTGTCGGATCTGCCTTCGCTAGGCAGTGATCGTTCCATCTTTGTATTCGGTCATGGCCGCATGCACTGTCGCATACTCTTGCCTAAGTTGCTTGAAAGTCAGAGCTACCCGCCGTATCTTCTACCTTAGCAAGCAGTTCAAGCTCCCTCGCCAGCCGAGCTAATTCGTACGCACCGACGTTCGCACTCGCAGATTTCAGCGCGTGAGCCGCGATACGCAATGCGTTTGCATCCCCCGCATTCATTGCTTGCTCCGATTGCTCCAATAAGCGCGATACACTTTTTTCAAACGTATCGAATACGCGCTTTCTCATGGCAGACCCACCGCCAGGTCCCTGAAGCGCAAGAAGATGATCGAGCGCCGCCGGGTCAAAAGTTTTTTCCTTCCCGGCCGGTTCACTCGCTGCCGGACGTGGATCCGGATTAATCGATGACGATGGAGTGGCACCGGGCGTTTTTGGATCTAGCCATCGCGACAGTACTTCGATCAATGCTTGCGCCTTAAATGGCTTTGCTATGTAATCGTCGAAACCGGCCGCCAGACAGGCCTGACGGTCCCCGGACATGGCGTTCGCGGTCACTGCAACGATAGGCACTCTCGAGCCTGCTGCATTGATTCGATGGGTCTGTTCCACCTCGCCCGCGCGGATGCGCGCGACCGCTTCAAATCCATCCATATTGGGCATCTGACAATCCATCAAGATAAGATCGTACGGCTTTTTCGACCAGGCAAGCACCGCCTCTGCACCGTCGTTGGCAACATCGGCCTCGAGTTTTAGATAGGACAGAATCTGCAAGGCAACGTCTTGGTTGACGGCATTATCCTCCGCCAGCAAGATTCGGCCATGTAAAACGGGCACTTGCTCTGTAGGCGCGGACGCCAGCGTCTTAGCCTCGGCCGAGCCGCTCAACACTTCCACGATGGCGTCGTATAAATCCGACTGGCGGGCGGGCTTACTCAAGTAAGTGGTAATGCCGGCCGCGTGCGCCTGAGTCGATTCGCCCGCCGCGCCGAGGGAAGTCAGCATCACCAGTCCGGTGTTATTAAGAGCCGTATCAGATTTGATGGACCGAGCGAGCTCGATACCATCCATCCCCGGCATGCACATGTCTAAGATGGCGATTTTGAACGGTTCGCCGCGCGCCGCCGCGGTGCGCAGCATCGATAACGCTGCTGGGCCGCTATCCACACAGGTTGCTTGCATACCCCACGCGCTGACTTGCTCCTGCAGTATCGTCCTATTCGTAGCGTTGTCGTCGACCACTAGGATTTTCGTACCTTCGATCTCGAGTATGGCATCCGAAGTGAGTGACACCCACCGCGCGTCCTTCAATGGCACGAGAACGCTAAAGATCGATCCCCGGCCCACTTCGCTTTGTACCGTGATCTCACCGCCCATCAACTGCACCAGGCTACGGGCAATTGAAAGACCGAGTCCCGTACCGCCGAACCGTCGAGTGGTGGAACTGTCTGCCTGAGTAAACGCCTCGAAAATGTGATGCAACGCAGTTTGAGAAATTCCTACGCCCGTATCGCGCACGCGAAACTCTAGCCATGTAATGTCCGGTGAGTTAATTTGAGCACTGCCGGCAGGCGCGGGTTGCCTGGCGATTTCAACGACCACTTCGCCATGTTCGGTAAATTTAACGGCATTGTTTACGAGATTGCTTAAAATTTGCCGCATTCGCGCCGAATCGCCGCGCGCGATGGCAGGAACGCCATCACCAAATCGGTAAGCGATTTCAAGCCGTTTTTGGTGCGCGCGGTCAGCAAACAGTTCAGCAACATGCTGAACCAGATCGCGCAAATTGAAATCCAGTTCCTCCAACTCCAATTTTCCGGCTTCGATCTTGGAAAAATCGAGGATGTCGTTAATAATCGAGAGCAACGACTCCGCTGACTGATAGGCCGTTTGCGCGTAGCGACGCTGGTTTTCCCGCAACTGCGTCTTGAGCAGCAACTCATTCATGCCCAGAACACCGTTCATCGGCGTACGAATCTCATGGCTCATATTGGCAAGAAATTGCGACTTGGCCTGGTTCGCTGCTTCCGCCGCCTCTTTTGCCTTTACTAATTCGGCGGTTCGCTGCGCGACCTGGCTCTCCAAATGATCGCGATGTAACAATAGTTCCTTGTCGCGCTCCTGGATCTCGCCGAGCATTCGATTAAAGCCGTTGATCAATAGTCCGATCTCATCATCGGACGTCTTCGAGGCCCGTAACGAATAATCTCTTTTTTCCGAGATCACTTTGGTCATTTCAGCCAGCCGCAGCACGGGACGAGATATCGTGCCTTGCAGCCGAGATGCAAGGAAATAGGCCACGAGTAAACTCATGGCCGTTATCCCTAAAGCTATCCATAAATCCCGTCGGACGTCACGCCAAGCCGGCGTGAGGTCGACCATAACTTCGACTTCTCCGATGTTTTCCGACTCCGACACGACAGGAACGACAAGTGTTGCGTGGCTATCGAACATTGTCATGGGTTTGCGCGGTACGCTCTAATGCACTTCCCGCCTCCCTTGCGAGCCCGAACGAATTCTTTCCAATCGACGCCCAAATCGCCCATATCGTCCCGTTCGTGAATCGCCTCAAGTCCGCCGGCACGATCGGTGATTCGCGCAGCGATCACGTCGCGATTGGCGCGCAGCGGTTTGAGCGCCTCCTGGAGAGAATCCTGGTTTTGAAACAGGATCGCCGGTGTCGCGTTAATTCCCACCGCTTCGGCCAGGCTCCGAAAAAAACGATCCGATTCGGCTTGACTATGGAGGATAGACTTAACGGACAAGACAGCAAAAAGTAACGCAAGACTTACGCCTGACGTAAAGGTGATAATCCAAATCAGTTTCTGCCGCAAATGAAATTTATCAAACAATCGAATCACGATTTCGCCTTTCCACGCACGCCTCGTGCCACCTTCAATAATTGCGCACTGATCTTTAAGTCTGCCTGCTGCGCAGCTTCGAGATTCACATCAAATCCTACTTTGTTATCTAATACCGATAGCCCGATTACACCCCCAGCATCGACAAAAGCGGGCATGTCACTCACCGTTAGTACGCCTTTTCCTGCCGCGGTTAATATTTTGCTGACGCGCTCCTGCTCTGAACTCCCGATAAATGCGATATGACAAAATGCTAACTGATCGATTTTTACATCGCGCTTGACGACGACCTCGCGGCCCTGGGCAGTTTTGCCTTTCAAGCCGTTTAGGGCATCGCCGAGCGAACTCTCGCCCGATACACAAATGGAAATTGTCTGCTGGGCTGAAAACTCCGGCTCGGGCCACGTTACAAACTTCGCGAAATTAAAAAGAAAAGCCACTTTCAGCCGGGCCTCCGCGTCCTCCGCCGCAGAGCCCATCCGGCATGACAATGACAAGACCGCGATAGCCAGGATGGCTACAAATCGCTGAGGTCTGCTGAAAAGGTGACGCATGGTCGTAGACTATTGGGCCTAGATTCGCATTAGAACCGGTAGGAGAGTTTGATCCGGTAACTTCTCCCCTCCTGGGGTACGGAAAGCACTGCCGGGTCATAATCGTTGGAAGTCGGATCGCCGTACTCCTTATCGAACACGTTGAACACACCTGCCGACAACTCTAGACCCTTTACCCAATTGCGACCAAGGAAGTTGAGGTTGACTAGCGCGTAACCCGGTGCAGTATCACCGTTTACATTATTGCGTTTGCTCACATACTGAGTTTCAAACCCCGCCGCGAGTTTATCGCCAATTAACGGCGCCGTCAGATTGAGTTTCACCATATGCCGCGGCGAATTGGGTAGAGTTGTTCCGGTTTCATTATCTTCAGTTCGCTGATAGCTATAGCTTGCCCTGCCTTCTAGGCGTGACCATTTGGCTTGCAGTTCAAGATCGAGGCCGTTGGCACTAACTCTGCTAGTGTTTTGAAACACGAACAACCCATCGGCTGGGTCGGCCTCTTGCGTAATGAGATCGTTCAACTGATAGTGGTAAGCAGATACGATTCCACGTAAGTTTTTCGTAATACTGTGTTCCACTGCAACCTCATAAGTCCGAATTTTCTCCGGTCCAATTTCAGTATTCGATTTGACGGTACTCGACTCATAATATGATTCATAGCCGTTCGGCGCGCGAAACGCGGTTCCGTACAGAAATTTGAATGCCGTATCTTTCGTTGGATTGTAAATGACGCCCAGGCGCGGATTGGTGGAGTTTTTCCCGCTGTAATTATGATCCCAGCGCACGCCCACGTTTAACGTAAGTGTGTCGGTTAACGCGATTTCATCTTGAGCATATAACCCGAGTGTTTTGAAGCTTTGCCTGGAGTCGAGGTAGGAGAACTGTGGATCGATATCAAAGTTTTCCTGATCCTGTTGATAGTAATCGATATATTCAGTTCCCACCGTCAATCGGTGGCGCGAACCAAGCTTGGTTACGTAGCGGATTTCCGTGCCCCACCATTGAGTGTCCGCCGAATCGTGGTTCACCGTAATGGGCGGATAATCATATAAGCCGTCTTGCCAATAATCATAACGTTGCTGATAAACGCGTGCCGAAAGGCTACTTTCCTCGCCGAGCGTGCGACTGTATTGCAGATCAAAGAAATGTCGGGTGTCGTAGGAAACCGTATTAGGATCGTTGAAGACGGAGCCGTAGATGCCCGTTCCCGTGTGCTTTACCCGTTCTCCAAATCCAGCTTGGAAGGAAAAGTGGCCATATTGAATAGTGCTATAGAGGGTCTTCCATTTCTCGCCGTCACCGCGGTCGCTGACGCCATTATTTAGGTCAGGGTCGTTGGCGAATGCGGGAAAGAAGTAGGCATCCTGACCCCTTCGATCAAATCCCGAGCCAGAAAAAAGTATCTCCAAACCATTATCGAGTTTTTTGCCAAAACTCAGGCGTCCGAATCGTGTATCGAAATTTCCGCCACCCAGTGACGCTTCCGCGCCCTGGAACTGCCCTCCTTTTTTTGTGATTACATTTATGACGCCAAAAAAAGCGCTCGATCCGTACAACGCGGACCCGGGACCTCGAATGATTTCTACGCGGTCGATCAAATCGATGTCTAGGGGAAAATCACCGCCTGCCGTCGCTTGCTGATAGATGCTGTCATTTATGCGCAGCCCATCAATCAGCAGGAGAACCCGCGAGGTGTAGTCACTGGGTAGGCCGAAACCCCGCACCGCCAAAACCTCGTAGTTGCGATCATTGGTGGGCAGAAAGCCACGTACACTTCGAAGAATGTCGGATAACTTCAACCAGCCGTAGCTTTTTATCTCTGCCGCCGTGATCACAGAAACGGAGGACGGCGCCTTGCTTGAACTCTGCTCGTACTTTGAAGCTCCGACGACGGTGGGAATTTCGATTTGAACCAGTTGGTCTAGGGACAAATCGAGGAGATCGGTTTGTTGCGCGTCGTCGTTTGCCAGCGCGGGAAATCCATAAGCGATCAAAATAGCCGCCAGAATCAACCCCACGAAGGACGGCCAAGCCGTATCGGCCCAGTCGGATTTCATAATTACACTAGCGATTGGACATTTCTCGCTTAAAATCAATGCTCTGACTAAATGTTCTCATGCTAGCCTCCCAACCCAAAAACAACAGTTGATTAGTTTACTCATTACTATAATAATACATTGTAAACTATTGATAAATAAATGTACTTATCGATTATTTAATAAAGTACTTGAATGTATTCGAATACAAGAACACCGCAACCGATCGAAATCAGCGCAACGTTGTAAAACGGAAGGGTGTCGACTAAACCGACGGCTCAGCGGAACGCTCTGGTCGATAAGAAAATTCACTTTAAACAGCTAGATAACCTGATAATCAAAGAAAATATCTTGGAATTAAACGCAGATGTCTTTCGGCGAGAATAATTCGAGCGTTGGCAATTCAGGCCGGCAAGCTGTCCTTTCGCGCCACCAAGATCGGCACGCGCCTGACCATCGCGTTCGGAATACTGGTCGCGCTGCTCATGGTCAGCACCTTTATTTCCCTCAGCCGGCTCGGTGCACTGAATCGAGAGGTCACGCGTATCGTCGACAATCACCTAGCGGCGTTAGATGAAATTCAACAACTCGAGGCGGAGGTATCCAGTTTTGATCGATCTCTGAGCAGTTTGGTGACATCCATGGGAGATGCGACCGCTTTCCGCGAACTGGCCAAAATTACTCGCGGCGCCAAGAAACGCGGTAACAGCCTGGTGACGCGATCGGCTCGGGAGTCTGCTTCCCGCGCGCCGCTCATCGAAGTTCTCAATGCTCGCGCCGGTTTCCTCGCCAGCGTGGCGAAAATTCTCGAGCCACTGGCACAGGACGACTCGGTTACGGCCATGGCGGAATTTCTCGAAGGCTTTGCCGCCACTAAGGATACTTATCTGGCTAAACTCGAACTGTTTAGAAGTGCCGAGCAGGCCCAAATCATCGAGTCTAGGCAAGAGGCGGCGAATTCGAGCGCTACAGGCGCGCGGCTCGTCGTCGCGGTAAATGTCATTCTTGCTTGCCTGGCGTTGTTAATCGGTTGGGTCATTGCCCGCAGCGTATCGCGGCCACTGGCGAACGCGGTCAATACGGCCAACGCCATCGCCGCCGGGGATTTGACGGGGCGTATCGACACCATCGGCCGCGATGAAGTCGCGGAGCTGATGAACGCGATGAGCAATATGGTCGGCAGCCTTTCTAATATGGTCATGGAGATTCGCGGCAGCGCCGATGCCATCATGAAGGAGGCGCTTGATACCGCCGCCGGCAATTCCAACCTGTCGCATCGGACCCAACAACAGGCTGAAACCTTAGTGCAAACCGCGCAAACGATCGACAAATTCGCAACCGCCGTCGCGCATAACGCGCAGCGTGCGGTTCACGCTAAATCCCTCGCCGCCGATGCATCCAATGTCGCCGCCGAAGGCGGTTCCGCGATGCAACGTGCGGTGGAAAGCATGGGTAAAGTAGACGCCAGCACCAAGGAAATCGCTCAGATCATCGATATTATCGAGGGCATTGCTTTTCAAACTAATATTCTTGCGCTGAACGCCGCTGTAGAAGCGGCTCGCGCCGGGGAACACGGCCGTGGTTTTGCAGTAGTCGCGGCGGAAGTCCGCAACCTCGCGCAACGCGCGGGTGAATCGGCTAAGGAAATCAGAACGCTGATCGGTAGCTCCGTTGACAACATCCGAACCGGCCGAGATTTGGTCGGCGCAGCGGGCAGCAAGATAGCTGCGGTCATAACGGGCTTTCAGAACGTGACTGACATCGTGAACGAAATCGCATTGGCATCGAGCGCGCAGACCGGCGACATGCGCCAGGTTAACCAGGCGATCACCGAACTCGACGGTGTCACAAAGCAAAATCGCACCCTGGTGCAACGAGCGAGAACCGCGACAGTTCAGTTAGAAGAACAAGCTCGTAACCTGGTCGGTCTCATGGGACGATTCAGGATAGACGAGACGAGTGAAGCGGTAGATTTCGGCGAGCAGCTTGACGAAAGCAACCCTCAATTAACCGCGGCGATTCCACGGCGTAACGTTACGCATTTGACATAGCAGTGCCTGGGAGCCAATACCAGCGCGGCTCCTGGCAATGCATGGCCTGCGCGCCGCACCCCGCTTGCCTCGTGGCGAAGCGGCTAACCCATCTCCATCGGCAATGCCTGATCCGGCGCCCACTCCGATAGCGACGCATCGTAAAGCTGGACATTCTTATGCCCCAGCATAGTCAGCACCATAGTCGCGCTCGATGCGGCGATGCCGCCGCCGCAATACGTAATCACCCGCGGTTTCGCTAACGCTTCGGCAAATTGCTCGCGTAATACGTCCGCGGATTTGAATTCGTTGTTGCTGTCGACTACGTTCACCGCCGCGACATTGATGCTGCCGCTGATATGTCCCAATCGACCATAGACGGTCCCACCGGTGCCGGCGTGTTGATCGGGCCGCAGCGCGTTGAGCGTGCAGGTATCCGCCGCGCCGATGGCGGCGAGCACGTCTTCTTTGCCGGCCACGTGGCCTTCGCGGTACTTGGGCGTAAACGACCCCTGCCTGGAGGGCCGCGCTGGGCCTTGCTCTACGGCACGTCCCTCGCGCGACCATTTCTGAAATCCGCCGTTCAATACCGCTGCGTTGTCGTGGCCGAACACGCGCAGCATCCACCACAATCGCGTCGCCCACCAATGGTTCGCCGTCGAGTAGAGAACGACCTTCGTTCCATCACCGACCCCAAGTTTCCCTATGGCATCGGCGAACAATTCCGGCGACGGCAGCATGAAGTGTAAGCGATGGGATTTATCCGATAGCTCGTGGTCGATGTCGGCGAATCCCGCGCCAGGGATGTGGGCCTTCTCAAAATCGGCGCGGCCGGAAACCACATCGTATGGCCCAGCTTTTGTCGGTGGCATTAGATGAGTGGTGCAATCTAGCACGCGCACGTTTGCATCATTCAAATGATCGGCGAGCCAATCAGTTTCGACGATGAATTCCGGATGCACAAAATCGTTCAATCGTTTTCTCCTCTTGTCATCCTGAACGAAGTGAAGGATCTGCTGTTGGTCGTTTCAGCGGCATAAAAAGCAGATCCTTCGCTTCGCTCAGGATGACATGTCAGTATTAGCGTTCATGTTAACAGGACTTTCAGGCGGCGAGAAAATCGCCCCCTCCATGCTAAGATTGCACTGAATAAAAACTCTAGGAGAAATATCGATGGGGCGTCCCGACCAAGCCATGATACAAGCATTCCGCGACGTGGCGAAATGTTACAGCGCGTCCTGCGTATTCGCGGATGTGCAAAGCCGCGGCAACGTCATGCATAGCGGCATCAAGCCCATTTTCCCCGGTAAATTGGTCGGTGTCGCACTACCGGTGCGGCTTTCCGCAGGCGATTTACAAGACCCACTCGCCGCATTGGAAATCGCGCAACCGGGCGATGTAATCGTCGTCGATGCCTTCGGCGAAACTGAAACGTCGGTATGGGGTGGACTGATGGGCGCGCTGTGCATGCAGCGCGGCGTCGCCGGCGCGGTCATCGATGGCGCGGGCCGCGACATCGACGAACTGCGGGATCTCAAATTCCAAATTTATACCCGCGCCATCACTGCCCGCGGTACCCACACCATGTTCTCCGGCCGCAAGAGCGATGTCGCGGTAAACGTGCCGATCACCTGCGGCGGAGTGCTGGTGGAGCCCGGCGACATGATCGTCGCCGACGAGATCGGCGTGACGGTGATTCCCAATGCTAAGCTCGATGAAGTGTTAAAGCTCGCGCGTGAGCAAGCAGAGCGCGAAGAATTTACGCGGCGCGAAATTGCCAAAGGCAAGACGATCGCACAATTGCTCGCGGAGTTTGGGCGCATCTAATGCCCGCATCGGTCACCAACGACCCCTTCCCCTTCAAGGGGCGAGGCGGGAATTCGGACAGCATCGCTATCCGCCGCCGAGCGCAAGCGCCTCCGGCGCGCAGCCGTGAGGTTGGGATGGGGATGGGTCAAAGCCGCGCGAACCCCATCCCCACCTCAATCCTCCCATTGAAGGGGAGGAAGTGATGTTGCTTAGCAACTGCTCATGACGAATACCAATTCAAAAAGTCCCGCACTCATCGCCCTCGATTGGGGGACGACATCGTTGCGCGCTTATCTGCTAGACGCAAATGGCGTCATGCTGGATAGAAAATTCGAGCCGCTCGGCATACTCAAAATCCCTGACAACGATTTCGATGCCGCGTTCGAGGAAACCTGCGCCCCGTGGCTCGGCGATGGCGCGAGCAACCTACCGATACTGGCGTCCGGCATGATAGGCAGCCGCCAGGGTTGGCTCGAAGCGCCCTATGTGCCTTGCCCCGCGGGCCTCGACCAACTCGCGCAAAAATTTGCCTCGCTCACCACCAAGAAAGGCCGCCGTGTCGTCATCGTCCCCGGCATCAGCACGGAAAATTCCGCCGGTGTGCCCGACGTAATACGCGGCGAGGAAACGCAAATCATGGGCGCGCTGGAAGCGACGAAAACCACACAGTTGTTTGTGCTGCCGGGAACCCATAGCAAATGGGCGGTGGTGCGGGATCACCGCATCAACCGATTCGCCACTTTCATGACAGGCGAAGTGTTCGCCATCCTGAAGGAACACAGCATCCTAGGCCGCACCATGAAGTCCGATTACGACGACATCGAAGCCTTCCAACAAGGCTACGAATACGCATTCGATGAAACCGCCAATCCCGCCGGTTTGCTACAGCAGTTATTCAGTGCGCGCACGCTGGCATTGTTCGATGAAATTCCCGCAGAGGCGCTACATGCCTATCTCTCCGGCCTGTTGATCGGCAGCGAAATACGCGGCGGGTTGGAACTGTTCGGCGGTAATCTCGATATGATCATCGTCGGCGAACCGGCGTTGGCCCATCGCTACCAGCGGGGATTTAATTTTTCGCGTAAACATACCAAGATCGCGGATGACAACGTGACTTCGACGGGTTTGTTTCGCTTAGCACAGGCTGGTGGATTGCTGAAATGAAAGCGAACCCCAAATATGTCATCCTGAACGAAGTGAACGATGACAACTCAAACAACAACTGGAAATAACGATGCCTAATCTTAAACATTACCTTACTCCGCTCCCCCTAGTCGCCATCCTGCGCGGCATCACGCCCGAAGAAGCACTACCCGTCGCGGAGATTCTGTACGACGCCGGCTTTCGCATTATCGAAGTCCCCCTTAACTCGCCGCAACCGTTCGACAGCATTGCCGCCATTGCAAAACGCTTTGCGAGCGACACGCTGGTCGGCGCTGGGACGGTACTGGAAATTGCAAACGTCGCCCGCGTGCGCGACGCCGGAGGCCAGCTCATCGTTATGCCCCACGGCGACACCGCCATCATCCGCGAGGCCAAACGCCTGAACATGATATGCACGCCGGGCATCGCCACGCCGACGGAAGGTTACGCGGCGTTGGCGGCAGGCGCAGACGGCTTGAAATTATTTCCGGCGGAAATGCTCACGCCCAAGGTCGTCAAAGCCTTGCGTGCGGTGTTTACCAAAGACACGGTCATGATTCCCGTCGGCGGCATCACGCCGGAAGTGATGGCGGATTTTTGGCGGGCGGGTGCAAATGGGTTTGGTTTAGGTTCGGCGTTGTATCGGCCCGGCATCACATTGCAAATGGTGCGCGACGGCGCGGCGCAATTCGTGAACGTCGCACGGCATTTAGCGCGCTGATTTCCGACTAATTCTCATTTTCCAATTTATCAAAATACAGCGACGCGAAGGCGAAGTCTCGCAGACAGTGCTATAGCACGGCAAGGCGAAGTTCGCACAAAGTAATTGCTTCGATTTGGAATAAATCGGAGCTTACCTATATGCATCAGCCAGAAGCCGCATGGATTGTGCCTCTCCGGCATGCCTGCCGGGACAGGCAAGCCTGTATTGGCTCCCAGGCCGATGCTTAGAATTACTCGTGGTCAACCCGCCGTTACCGACGGCCGTTTCCCTCTCATGCTCGCTGGCATTGCGTACGGCGCGAGGGTATGATTAATTCCACTTCAAATTAATAACAAGGAGCTCTTCGATGAACCGATCCATCATTCACCAATCCTGCGCATTTCTTAGCATGGCTTTTAGCGCTATTCTTCATCGGTGTATTCGCACCGTTACCGTCGACAGCGGCCGATGATGAAGCCGCGATCGAACTCGGTAAGAGTCGCTTCGGCGAAAAATGCGGTGGCTTTTGCCACGGCGCCGGCGGCAAGGGCGCTCGCGCGCCGTGCCTCATCTGCGGCAAATTCAAACACGGCGAAACCGATGACGCCATCGCCCGCAATATTTCCGACGGCATTCCTAACACCGCCATGGGCGCGTTCAACGACAAACTCACCCCGGAAGAAGTCAAAGCGGTGGTAGTGTTCCTGCGCGATCAGCAAAAGAAAAAAGCCGAAGCCGCACAATAGTTACTTGGCGCTCACGGCTGCAGCGGGTGTGCGCCTTATCCACGCGACGAACCGGCCGAGCCAGTGTTCCACATCGTCGATGTAGGTGAACACCACCGGCACTACCAGCAAACTCAATAATGTCGACGTGATCAAGCCACCGATCACGGCGATGGCCATGGGCGAACGGAAGCTGGGATCGGCGCCGAATCCCAGCGCCAGCGGCAACATGCCCGCACCCATGGCGATGGTGGTCATGACAATGGGCCGCGAACGTTTGTGGCAAGCATCCACCAGCGCATCGAAACGTGACACGCCGTTGCGGCGCGCGACGATGGCATATTCCACCAGCAAGATGGAATTTTTGGTGACGATGCCCATGAGCATGATGAGGCCGATCATCGACGGCATCGACAGCGCGCTGTTGGTAACGAGCAAGGCGACGAATGCGCCGCCGATGGATAGCGGCAACGCGGCCAAGATGGTGATGGGCTGCATGAAGTCGTGGAATAACAACACCAGCACACCGTAAATGCACAACACGCCGATCAACATCGCGATGCCGAAACTCGCGAATAATGCCTGCATTTCCTGCGCATCGCCCAACTCCGCGATCTTCACAGACGGCGGCAGATTCTTCAGCGCCGGCAACTGCATGGCCTCGGCGTAGGCCTCGCCCAATTGGCGGCTGCCCAGTTCAACGTCGATGGTCACGTTGCGGCTGCGGTTCAGGCGATCCACTTGCGCGGGGCCCGATTCGATCGACAAGGTCGCGACCGTGCCGAGAAACACCGGGCCATTCTTGCCCGGCACCGTGAGGCGTTGCAATTGATCCAGATCGGCGCGCACCGCATCCGGCAACTTCACGCGAATGGGAATTTGCCGCTCGCTGAGATTCATTTTTGCTAAAGCCGTGTCGTAGTCTCCGGCGGTTGCGACTCTTATGGTCTCGCCTATGCTTTGCGCCGTGACGCCGAGATCGGCGGCGCGGGCAAAGTCCGGCCGCACGATGATTTCCGGCCGCGTCAGCGAAGCGCTGGAGTTCACGTTACCGACGCCTTGCAAGGTTCGCAGGTCGCGCTCCGCCGCACGGGTCGCCACGGCCAAAGCGTTGGGATCTTCGCTGCGCAACACGATCTGCATCTTCACGCCGGTGTCCGGCGGACCGACGGTGAAACGCGCGCCGGGAACGTCGGAGAGTTGGTTACGCAGCAGCGTCTCGATCTCCGGTAAGGATTCTTTGCGGTCGTTGCGATGGGTTAGCGCCAAGGTCAGCACGGCGCGACGTGCTTCCGCGGCGGTGCCCGGCGCGAAGAGATCGCCGCTCGACCCACCGCCGACGGAACTGAAAATACTTTTGACACCCGGAACCTGCGCTGCCTTTTGCCGCACCCGCTCGGCGGTATCCCAGGTTTCCTTCAGCGTGCTACCCGGCGGTAACTCGATGCTGATTAGCGTCTGGCCGCGATCGGAGGGCGGCACGAAACCGGTCGGCAGCAAGCCGATGAGCTGTATGGATCCAAAGAAAAACGCCGCCGAGGCGATGGTGGTAATCAGGCGATGTTTCAAACACCACTGCATCGCCACAAGATAATTGCGCATGATCCAGCCATCGGGCGGACTGGCGTGCTTGGCGGGCTTGAGCAGATACGCCGACATCATGGGCGTCAGCAAACGCGCCACCACCAAGGACGCGAGTATGGCCATCACCGCGACCCAACCGAACTGTTTAAAAAATTTACCTGGAACGCCGGCCATGAAAGCCGTCGGCAAAAATACAGCGACCAGCGCGAAAGTGGTCGCGATTACCGCCATGCCGATCTCATCCGCCGCCTCCATCGCCGCTTGGTAAGGCGATTTGCCCATGCGCAAATGACGCGCGATGTTCTCGATTTCGACGATGGCATCGTCGACCAAAATGCCGATCACCAGCGCCATTGAAGTGAGCGTGACGACGTTGAGCGTATAGCCGAACCAATACATGCCGAGAAACGCGGGAATGATGGACAACGGCAGCGCGGCGGCGGCAACGATGGTCGCGCGCCAATCGCGCAGGAACCACCACACCACGATCACCGCCAGCAATCCGCCTTCCAGCAGCAACTCCATGGAACCGGCAAAGTTCTCGGCGATGGGCGCGACATTATCGATGGATTCGACGATCTTCACGTTCGGATACGCGGTGCGAAGCTGCGCTACTGCCTGGCGCACACCGGAATTGTCGTCGCCCGCGACGGTCAATTCGCTTGCACCCTTGGTGCGAAATACTTCGAACGCCACCACCGGTTGGCCGTCCTGCAACGCCACGGCGCGGCGTTCCTCCGTCGTGTCGCTCACGGTCGCGACTTGATCGAGGCGAATGCTGCGGCCATCGGACAACGGCAACTCCAGCGCCGCCAGTTCGCGCGCGGAATGCACGGTGGCGATGGTGCGCACCGCTTGCTCGGCGCCGCTGACATCGCCGCGGCCGCCGGGCGCATCCTGCTGCACTTGCCGCAGTTGGCGCGACACATCGATGGCGGCAACGCGCATCGCCGCCATGCGCGAGGCATCGAGCTCCACTCGTATTTCACGGGTGGCGCCGCCAACTCTTTTGACCGCGCCGACACCAGGCACGGAGAGCAAACGTTTAGTGACGGTGTTGTCGACGAACCACGATAACGACTGCTCGTCCAGTTGATCGGACGTGAGGGTATAAGTCAGTAATACCCGACCCGCCGTCGACGTTTTGGTCACCGCCGGATCGCGCAGTTCCGACGGCAAATCGGCACGCACGCGCGCCACCGCGTCGCGCACATCGTTGACCGCTTCTGCGCCGTCTTTCTCCAATACGAATTCCACGGTTATATAAGCGACGCCGTCGAGAATGCGAGCGTAGATATTTTTGACGCCTTGCAAGGTCGCGACCGAGTCTTCGATCTTGCGCGCGACTTCGGTTTCTAACTGCGCCGGCGCCGCGCCCGGCAGCGACGCGGTAACCGTGACGATGGGCAACTCGATATCGGGAAAATCCTGCACACCGTTGGCGCGATAGGCCATCAACCCAGCCAGGGTAAGCAGGGCGAACAGCATAATGGCCGGGATCGGATACTTAATCGATAACGAAGAAAAATTCATGGCGCTTCCTTACTTATCCAGCACGGACGCCGTCGGCGCGGGGGCCTCGGGCAAATCCTTCACCAGGTCGCCGTCATTCAAAAATCCCGCGCCGCTGGCGACGATGACGCTGTCCGGCTTCACGCCATCGGTGATCTCAATGCGATCGCCGAGACGGCGGCCGGTCGCGACCTTGATCTGCGCCACGCGGTTGTCTGACTTCACCCCGAATACATAGCTAAAACCATCGCGCATCACGACGGCTTGTTGCGGCACCGTCAACGCGCCGGACGAGCCGAGTTCGAATTGCCCCGTGGCGAACATGCCCGCCGTTGCGCCAGAATCCTTCGGCAGATCGACATAGACCAGCGCCGCCCGCGTCTGCGGATCGACGGTGGGCGCGACAATGCGCACCCGGCCTTGCATCTGCTTACCGTTCGCGGCCGTCAGGACGGCAACAGTTCCCGGCGGCAAACGGCCGAGTTCCTCTGACATCACCTCGGCGCGCCACTCCAAACGGCCCTGTCGTATCATGCGAAACAATTCGGTTCCGCCGCTGACCACGGCGCCGACGGTGGCCATGCGCGCCGAAATCACGCCGCTGTCGGGCGCGACGACTAGTGTGTGCTTCATGCGCAATTGCTGCGAATTCAAGGTCGCGCGCGCCGCTTGCACCCGCGCCTTACCCGCCTGCTCCGCGGTGAGGTATTGATTGATTTGCTGCGCGCTGATGGCGCCCGTCGGTTGCAACCGGCGAGCGCGATCGCCGTTGGCGGCGGACTCCTGCGCGTTTGCCTCGGCCTCGGCGAGATTGGCCCGCGCCTGGGCAACGTCCGCTTGTATGGTCTCTTCGGCAAACTTCGCCAACACTTGGCCGCGCTCCACTTGATCGCCCACGTTCACGCGCACTTCGGTGAGGCGCAGCCCATTCGCCTCCGCGCCCACGCTCGCTTCCTGCCACGCCATAATGTTGCCGTTAGCCGTGAGCTTGATCGGTAGGTTGGTTGCTGACGGCCGCGTGGTGGTGACCGTCAACGCGGGCTTCGTCGTTGCCACGGCCGCCGGTTTCTTTTTTTCGTCATTGGCAGCGTGTTGCTTGGCGAACAGTGCCGCTCCACCTGCGACAACGGCAACAGCGGCCGCGGCAATAATCAGAATAGGTTTGAGCTTCATGTTCGTTGACATCTCATTATATTGATCTCGCAATCTCGCGGCGTCGCTGGGCCTCGGCTTTCACCATCGCTTCGGCGAAGCTCACTAATCGTTCCGCCCAAATGTCGATGGCTTTCGGTGTCGCGATCAATTGCGGCTTGATCGCATCCATGATGTCGCGGCCGACAAATAAATGCACACCGAGCGCAACGATGGAAAAAGCCAGGCGATGGATATCGTCATCCGCGCGCTTGAGACCGAAATGACGGCACAAAACCGCCACCAGCGCGGCGTGGTAAGGCCTGATGCCGCCATCGATTTCTTCTGCCCACAAGCCCGTAGGCTCGACCATTTCGCGGAAGTGAAGCCGAACGCATTGCCGCACTGCTTCGCCTTGTTTCAGCGGTTCCAGAAAGCCGGAGAATAATCCCTGCAACGCGACACGCAAGCTAAAGTCCGGATCATCGAACAACGCGATGTCGTCTTTAGGATTGCCCAAGGGCTCGAAAAACACCGCGCGATAAAGCCCGGCTTTATCGCCGAAGTAATAGCTGATGGCGCCGATGTTGGCGCCCGCCGCGCTAGCAATCTCGCGGGTGGACGTTTTCTCGTAGCCTTTCTCGGCGAATAAACGCAAGGCGGTGTGCAGCAACCGCTCGCGTGATTCCTCGCCGTCGCTGCGCTGCGGCCGTTTGGATAGATTGGTTTGTAGTTTCATGGCCGGAGTATAGCATGTAAATCAAACGATTGATTAAACTATGATTTAGAAAAATGACAAAATCGCGCTGCCCTCTCGTATGTGCGCGCACTCAATGTCAACGCGATGGCCTGGAAGCCGCACCCATATTGCCTCGCAGGCCGATCATCTACTATTGAGAGTAATTGTAGGGTGGGCACGTTGTTTGTGCCCACTCTGTCACGGTTGATCGGCAGACGCGTGGGCAAACGATAGTGCCGTTTGCCCACCCTACACGACGCTATGACAAGCGAATCGAAGTTAGGTGACCGTCAGACTAACCCGTTCCTCACCGGTATTACCTTTGTCGTCCCGCCACGCAAAAACCAACTCACCGGACTCCGCCGCGACGATATGAAACGCGAAATAGGGATTCGCCGTGACCGCCGGATATAATTTCGCGCGAAACACTTCTTTGCCGCCGTAGGTACACGTAAAGGTTTCAATAATATGACGCGGGATAGTCTTGCCGACATTATCGAGGCGAAAGCCGGACTCCATCGGATGCATTGCAAGCGCGAACACTTCTATCACTTGGCCGCGCTTTGCGTTCGGCGGGACCCGAACTTTTAAATTAGCCACAACCGCTTACCGTGACTTCGACAACGGCTTGCGCCGACCACAATGTGTCATCGTTCAAGGTCGCGACAGCGAGTACGTTCTGCGACTTCGCCAGCCGTACCCGAGTCGACACCCGCGCTTTGCCGTTGTGGGGCCCAAGTTCGAATTCAACCATGTCGGGCAGCGGATTGTGCTCGGAGAACAGATGAATTCGCTTCACATAATCGTCGGCAGTCATCGGGCTTTCAACCTCGATGGCGACGGGCACGACATTACCGTTCTCGGCGATCTGCGGAATCTCGATCTTGACGCGGCCGGGCTGGATGCGCCGGCCGTTGAATGCACGTTTAATCGCCGCGGCAAGATTTTCCGGCGTGGCAATCGCCGGCCGCACTTGCAACAGAACCCAAGCGGCGCCGGTCGCTTTTAGCAGCCGGCGCCGTGAGTTTACTTCTACTGCGTCAGGCGTAGGTGAACCCATGGTTCTTCAATGGCAACGAACGAATACGCTTACCGGTCGCGGCAAAAATCGCATTGCACAGCGCCGGTATGACCGCGGCGATCGGAGGCTCGCCGACACCGCCCCAGAAGCCGCCGCTGGGCATCACAATCGACTCGATCTTCGGCGTTTGCGCCAAGGTCAACATCGGATAGTCGGAGAAATTGTTCTGCATCACGCGGCCATCCTTGATGGTAATTTCTTCATACATCGAAGAACCAAGGCCCCAAATCACGCCGCTTTCGATTTGTGCGACCACCGCGTCGCGATGCACGATGTAGCCGGAATCGAGCGCAACGATGACTCGTTTGACGTCGATGACGTTTTTCTCGCTGACGGATAGCTCAACGGCGGCGGCCGAAAAACTGCCATAAGAATCGGCCAACGCGATGCCGCGAAATATTCCCTTCTCGGTTGGCGTTCCCCAGCCCACCGCTTTGGCAACCGCGTCGAGCACGCCGAGATCCTTTGGCTTTTTCGACAGTAATGCACGGCGAAACTCGACCGGATCTTTCTTGACTTCAAGCGCCAGTTCGTCGACGAAGCTTTCGCGAAAGAATGGATTTTGCGTATGCGCCACTGCGCGCCAAGCACCGATCGGCACGTGGGTATTGCGCATGGCGTAGTCGTGGTAAATGTTGGGCACCCTGTAAGGCGCATCTTGGAATGACCGCACGCCTACTTGGTCAATACCGTCCTTGAGGAACTGCGGCAAGAAGCCCGCAGCGACCGATTGTTCCGCTTGGCGAATGTTCCAGGCGATCCAGTTACCATCCTTGTCCAATCCCGCTTTAAGCTTAACCACCGAGACCGGCCGGTAGCGCCCCTGTTGCATATCCTCTTCCCGCGACCACTGCAGGCGCACCGGCGTGCCCGGCATGGCCATCGCGATCTTCACTGCTTGTTTGGTATATTCCTGGGGAATACCGCGCCGACCGAAGCCGCCGCCGGCGTGCATTTTATGCACGATCACTTTCTCCAGCGGAATACTGGCGGTTTCCGCCGCCGCCGCAATGCTCGATTCGCCGTTTTGCGTGCCCACCCAAACTTCGAGCGTATCGGCGTTCATCAATGCCGCCGCCGTCTGCGGCTCCATAGTGGCGTGATTCAGAAACGGCGCATGGTATTCCGCTTCGATCACTTTCGCGGCGGATTCGATCGCCTTAGCGTAATCGCCTTCCTTGCGCGCGACCGGCAAATCTTTCGCATCCAAGCCGGTGCGAACGAACTGCATGATAGTCTCGCTCGAAACCTTGCCGTTATCGCCCACGTCCCATTCGATCGGCATGGCCTTCAAGGCCTGATGGGCGCGCCACCAATTGTCGGCGACGACCGCGACCCAGTCTTCGGCGGCGACGACTTTCTTAACGCCGCGCATGCCTTTGATTTTGGACTCGTCAAAGCTTTTCAGTTTGCCACCAAAGACCGGCACCTGCGCGACGGACGCGTGCAACATATTGGGCAAACTCACATCGGCGGCGAACACCGGCTTGCCTACGGTTTTATCGGGAATATCGAAACGCGGCGGGGAGGTGCCGATCAACTTCCAATCTTTGGGATCTTTAAGCTTGGGTTCCTTCGGCACCTCGAGCTTGGATGCGGCGGGCGCCATCTTGCCGAACGTCGTGCTGCGATTGCTCGGCTTATGAGTGATCACGCTGTTGGCAACGGTTACCTCGGCAGCGGGCACGCCCCACTCTTTCGCGGCTGCCGCCACCAGCATCTCGCGCGCAGCAGCGCCCGCTTTGCGTAGATATTCCTGCGAGTCGCGTATGGCGCGGCTACCGCCGGTGCTCATGGAGCCGAACACGCGAGCGCGCTTCACGTGCTCGTTCACGGAAGCGTATTCCGGTCTAACTTTGCTCCAGTCGCACTGAAGTTCTTCCGCGATTAACATCGGCAAGCCGGTGAAACTGCCCTGCCCCATTTCAGAGCGGGCGATGCGGATGATCACTGTGTCGTCCGGCTCGATAACGATCCAGTGGGTGACTTCGGGACCTTTCGACTCGGCGGCATGGGCGAACTGCGGCATGCGCACGCCGACCATGAGGCCGCCGGTAATGGCAGCGGATTTGATGAGGAAACCACGGCGATTGGAATTGATTAACGATGTCATGATAGGTTCCTCGGTTACATCGATTTCGCGGCAAGATGGATGGCCTCGCGGATACGCGCGTAGGTCCCGCAGCGGCAGATGTTGGTCATCGCGCTGTCGATGTCCGCGTCGCTGGGTTTTTTGTTGGTGGCGAGCAGCGCCGCAGCCGTCATGATTTGGCCGCTCTGGCAGTAACCGCATTGCGGAACTTGCAACTGCACCCAAGCTTTTTGCACCGGATGGGAACCATCCTTGGATAGCGCTTCGATGGTGGTGATTTTCTTACCCGCGACGGCCGATACCGGCATCACGCAAGCGCGCACCGGTTGGCCATCCATATGTACCGTACAGGCGCCGCAGGCCGCGATCCCGCAGCCGTACTTCGTGCCGCGCAAACCCAATTCGTCGCGCAACACCCACAACAGCGGCATGTCGGCCTCGACATCGACACTCACATCCTTGCCGTTCACGTTCAACGTTGCCATGTTTCCTCTCCAACGGTGGTTATTTCGAAGATAATATTGCGCAATTTGCTACCGCGTCAATTCGTATTAATCAGAGCGATTTCGGCTTTCGAGCGGCAGACCGCGTAAAAGTTCCAAAGCTAGCCCCCACTATCGCTGACGGGTGAAAACTTCGTCAATCGCTGACCCAACCAGACCGCAAAAAGGGTTGTTACCGCCGCTATCCAACCGACCGCGCCATAGTTTGCCAGAGCGCCAGTCGAAGTATGCCCGATAATCATGCCGCCAAAAAACGCCGCCACGCCAGAGGACAGTTGCTGAATCGAATTGCTGAAGCTCATGTAGCTGCCGCGCAGCGACGGCGCCACGATGGTGCTGATCATCGCATTCATAGGCACGGCACGGCCGCTAATCAACACCATGAACAACGTTCCATTGGCAACGCAGAACCAAAGCGGTGCGCCCAACGGCAGGTGAGTAACAACCATGAGCGGCAAAATCGACAATATCGCGACTACGGCGAATACTTTGGGCTTACCGTAACGATCCGCCATGCGGCCGATCCAACGTCCGGTAAACAACGTCGCAAAGCCGCCGGCTAAGTAGACATAGGCAAGCTGCGATTCCTTGATGCCAACGTTCTTGACCAAATAGGGACTGATGAACGGGATCACGCTCATACTGCCGAACAAAATCACGGCGACCAGAAAAAACCCGCGCAGATGATTCTTGTTATCGAAAATCAGCTTGGCTTGATTCAACAAACTCCGTGGTTGAAAATTTTGCAAATGGGTATTCATGCGGGGAACCACGCGCCACGCACCTAACAAAATCACAGCGTTGACCACCGTCACCAGAATAAATGCCGCTCGCCAATTCCATAGCGAAGCCACGGTCAAACCAGCCGGAACCCCAATCACCGAAGCCAAGCCGAAAGGCGGACATGACCAAGCCCATGGCCGCACCGCGCCGCGCCTCCGGGATCGCATCGCTGACTATGGAAAGAACGATGGCGCCGAGCACGCCGCCGAATGCGCCGGTAATCGCGCGGGTAATCAGCAGCGCATGAAAGTTTGGCGCGAGCGCGCAAAGCAAAGTCGCGATCGAAAATCCGCTGTACATCCACAATAGCGCTATGCGGCGGTCGAAGCGATCGATGTAAAACGCGGCGATCAATCCGACAATCGCCGCGGTGAACATATAGCTCGACACCAGCAACGAAAATTCCTGCGCTGAAATGCCGAACAATCGCATGAGCTGGGGCCCGAGCGGCGCGAGCACCATGAAATCCATAATGTGCGTAAATTGAATCCCCGCGAGGACTAGAAGCAGCCAGCGTTCGCGCTTAGGGCTAAACGGCGCGATGGGCATGGAACAGGCGAATGGGAGCGAAAGGCAAAAGCATAGCTGCTAAATTGTACTTGGGATCGACGCGGGAAACGAAACTTCAGCGAGCGACAAGTATTTAACAGCCGTTAGACCACCGATTCTGGCCGGATTAATTCAAGTAATTTTTAGCTCGAACGAATAACGCAAACGAACACTTTTCCTAGCGGCAGTCTTTTTGGCAAGTTACAAATCCTGCTTGCAAACCCCACCAACGCTTTTCGCACTGGCGATTTCCAGCCTACGCAACATATGAGCCGACAACACAGCAGCGCCGATGACGATTATCGCACCGATGACAGCGGTAATTTGCAAGGCGTCCACAAACGCCGCTCGCGATGCGACAAGCAGGGCATCACCGACCGCACCGGCGTTAGCGGCGGCTGAAGACACAGCGCCCCCCAAGGTTTCCAACGCCGTCTTCGCCGTTTCCGCCGGGGTCGAAGCGGGCATAGTAGCGGTGAGTGAGTGGCGATAAATCGCCGTGCCGAGGCTGCCGAACAATGCGATGCCGAGCGCGCCGCTGAATTCCGAACTGGTCTCCGAGATCGCCGAGGCCGCGCCCGCTCGTTCGGGGGGCGCCGCGGTAATAATCATTTCGTTGCCGATGGTAAATACCGGCGCCATGCCTAAGCTCATAATCACTGTGCCTATCACCAGGATCGCGACGCCGGAAGTTTCGCCGAGCATTGTAAGCAAGAGAAATCCCAGTGCCGCGAAGCCGAGTCCCCAGGAGAGGATAGCCGCGCGAGACCAACGCTGCGCGAGGCGCGGGGCCAGCATCGAGCCAGCGACAAACGCCAGTGCCCAAGGTAATGTGGCAAACCCAGCCTGCAACGGCGATAAGGCCAGCACCAATTGCAGGTATTGCGTGATAAAGATATATACGCCAAACATCGCCAGACACGACAGGCCGTAAGCGGCTATCGCGGCGCTGAAGCTCGCTTGGCGAAATAGACTCACGTCCAGGAGGGGATAAGCGAGCCGGCTCTGGCGGCGCATGAACAGCATCCCGATACCAAGCCCGGCAAGCGCAATGAGCGCAGGCAGCCAAGTTAGGCCTTGTGCGGCAATCTGTTTCAGCCCGTAGATACTCCCCAGCACCGCCGTCAGAGAAAGCGCAACGCTTATTAGGTCGACGTGGCCGGCATTCGGATCGCGATATTCCGGCAGTAGCACCGGGCCTAGCAGCAGGAGCAGCAGCATCACCGGCACCGCCACCAGGAACACCGAGCCCCACCAGAAGTACTGCAGCATCACGCCGCCCACCAGCGGGCCGATCGCACCGCCCAGCGAGAAACTCGATATCCACACACCGATGGCAAACTGGCGTTCCTGCTCGTCGTGGAACATATTGCGGATCAGCGACATGGTCGAGGGGGCCAGCGTAGCGCCGGCCACACCCAGCAACGCGCGCATGGCGATGAGCATTTCGGCGCTACTTGAGAAGGCAGCGATAATGGAAGCGGCGCCGAACGCCGCCGCGCCGATCAGTAGCAGCTTGCGCCGTCCGATCCGATCACCCAGAGTACCCATGGTGATCAGAAACCCGGCAACGAGAAAACCGTAAATATCCAAGATCCACAACAACTGTGAACTCGAGGGGTTGAGTTCGGTGCTGATCGCCGGCAGGGCGAGATTCAGCACCGTCAAGTCCATCGCGTACACCAGGCACGGCAGCGCAATGACTGCGAGCCCGATCCAATCGCGACGGGTGGCTTTGGTGATAGCAATGGGTTGACTCATGACTTGAAGATGAACGATTTTTATACGATGACCTTGGTCTGGCTTGAAACCGTTGGCCAATTCTTGTCGGCCTTGGCGACAAAACCCGGGATGTCACCACTCCACTGCTTTTGAACATCGCGGTTGCAGTTCAAATAAAGCTTCCCATCCACGACGTTGAACGCTGCCGGATCGGTAGCGGCCTTGTAGCCGCCGGATATGCCGAACGCGCAGAAGCCGCCGTATTGCGGCGCGTACTTCTGCGGCTCCGCTACAAAGGCATCGCGGTTCGCCTTCGACGCGAAATGGAATGCTGAGCCTTTGTAATCGGCTTTGTGCTCCGCCAAACCTTTCACCGGTTCCTCGTCTATGAAATACGCTACGGCATCGTAGCCGTGCAGCGCAGCGCCGTCTTTTTCGAAGAACTCGCCGGCCCACGCGGGCGCGGAAAGAACGAACACTGCGGCCAATGTAATAATCAAAAGGGGAAATATCAGCAACGAGATTGATTTGTGGATCATGATGACTTACTCCTTTGAAAATTGTACTCAGTTGCAAGCGCTTCCGCGCTCAATCAGTGGCAGCCACCCCCAGCAGACTCAGGCGAACATACTTGTCGTGGTGCCGCCACCAGTCATATGGTGGTGTTTGCGGCCATCCTTTGGGCGAGTCCTCCCACGCTTCCTGCCGGCCGTACGGCGTCAAATCCAGGAAACTCCATACGGCGCCGAGCATTTCGTCGCCGCGGCCACTGGTGAAATAGGTGCGATAGACGCTATCACCATCACGCAAGAACACACTCAATCCAGATTTCTCTTCCTCGCCTAGCGTCACGCCAAAATCGGTATTGAAGTCGGTACCAAAAGACGAGTACCACAGCACCGTCCATCCCATGCGTTGTTTGTACGCATTGAGCTTGGCCTGCGGCGCACGCGATACCAAGACCAGCGAGGTATCACGTGCGTGCAGATGCGAAAGATGGCCAATATTATCCACGCTCATCGAACATCCCACACAGCCTTCGTTCCATGTCGGGCCGAACATGACATGGTACATAATGAGTTGGCGACGTCCATCAAACATGTCGATCAGGCGTGCCTTGCCGTCCGCGCCCTCGAACAGGTAGTCCTTGTCGATCTTGACCATCGGGAGGCGACGACGTTCTGCGGCGAGCGCGTCGCGTGCTTTAGTCGCTGCCTTTTCTTGGATCAGAAGTAGATCTCGCGCCGTTTGCCATTCGGCCTGCGACACAATGCGGGGAAGGTTGTTTACTTGATTACTCATGGTGCTTTCTCCTTTTTACTGCTACTTGGACTCATGGAAATAGCTTTCTGGAATGTGTTCGATCGCATCCGTTTTTATATCAGGATGGCAGTTACCCCACCCGTTGTAGTCGCGCAGGCGAGCATCAGCGCGGCTGCGGTTAGACATGCGGGACACATGTGCTGCTCCTCTCATGTTGTCGACGGGTTGCGAGAAACTTAATCATCGCCACCGCCGGTAAGAGAATAAATGAGCCTGGTGTCACCAGTAACAATACGTACGCACACCACTTTCGATAATCTCTAGGCCACGATGCATTCAGGTACCGGTCCATGTTCGACTCCATCAGATAATCGGTTGTTGTCACTGACTGGTCGATCGAGGCGGAGCGAAATCGACACAGCGCCGCTGCCGAATAAAGGTGCAAAGGTTCCTATTTCTTCTTGCTCTTCGCGCGGGCTTTATCTAAATTTTCTTTTACTCTCAACTTTACAATCTTCCCGATCAAGGCATAGGGAATGGGTTGGTCGAGCGGGAATTGCAGACTACTTTTGGGTCCTTCATAGCGTGAATTCTCATTCCGGAATTTCAGATCGCCGCCGGCGATCGGCGGATAGAGCCCAATGTGGTTTTTGAACGCTGCGAAGTAAACCAATTGCCCGTTTAGCGCGAAGTCAGGAATTTTATAGCTGATGGTTTCTTCGGCGTCCTTTGCGGCTTTTCGAATCGTCGTCTTATTTTTTATAGAATTGCCTCAACATTCGTTGGGAAGCCCGCGATGTAAATGTCGATGTCGCCGGGTGTTTGCTGGATTGTCATCTTGTATTTGGCCTTACCGCTATGATCCTCGAACGTACGCTCGACCACGATGAAAAGCTTAGCGGAGGGCCCCCAATCATTGTGAGTCGTAGGCCTGACGCAGCGCGGCGATATCGATTTTGCTCATCTTCAGCATGGCTTGCATCACGCGTGTCGCTTTACCGGCATCGGGATCGTTGAGCATGGTTACGAGTGCGCGCGGTACGATTTGCCAGGACAAGCCGAATTTATCTTTCAGCCAACCGCATTGGCTCGGACTTCCGCCTTCAACGAGTCGCTCCCATAAGGCGTCGACCTCGGCTTGGTCGGCGCAATCCACGCTTAAAGAAATAGCCTCGGTGAACGGGAATTGTGGGCCAGCGTTGAGCGCCTGGAATTCCTGGCCTTCAAGTTCAAAGCGCATGGTTAGCACTTCGCCTTTGAGCGCCGGCATCGCATCGCCGTAGCGTGACGCCTCTAATACCTTGCCGCTTTTAAAAATGCTTAGATAATGATTCACCGCTTCTTCAGCGTTGAAATTGAACCACAAGCAGGGCGTAATTTTTTGCTTAGTATTCATCGTCATTCTTCCTTTATATCAGGGTACCGCTTCATTGGGCACGATCACCATCCAGCTCACGCCGAATCGATCGGTTACCATGCCGAAACGCGGCGACCAAAAAGTCTTGCCGAGGGGCATCCGAACCTGACCGCCATCGCCGAGGGATGCGAACACCCGATCTGCCTCACTTTCCGTCGGCACAGTCAGCGAAAGCGAGAAGCCGCTGAAGATTGAACCCTCGTTGCACCCATCGGAAGCCATGATGGTGGTCTCACCCACGCGGAAAGAAGCGTGCATGACTTTGTTCTCGAATCCCGGCTGCAGGATGCCGGGCGGAAGAGGATCCGGCGAATCCTTGAACCGCATCAACGTCTCGACTTCTGCGGCCAACGCTGACCGATAGAATTCTAGCGCCTCGTCACATCGGCCGCCGAACATTAGGTAGGGTTGGATAATCGTGTTACACGAGGTTAAACTTGTCGTAGTCATTATTTCTCCTAAAAGTTGCGATTGAATTCCCGTTTAGATAATCGACGTCTGATAGTCGTTCGGGAAAACCGAAGATCGACATGGCCTGGGGCGTAATCGCTAAATATTTCTGGGATCAACCCTACCCGGGGTTTGTCCGCTGGTGTTACCGTCAGATCCTTTGGAAAGTGGCGGCAGACGATATCACCCGCTAAGGGTTATGGCCTAGCATAACTTGCGTGTGAAATAGATTCGACACGACTATTTTAAGTTTGCCTTGCGGCTCGCGTTTCTTGAGGGCTTTGAATGTAGCCGCACTCACTAGGCCGTCGTCACGCTCATAGGCTGGCAGCACCTCCTGGGCTAATTTCTTTAGGGCAGGATGCATCACTTGCGTTTCGTTATAGCCAAGATATTTAGATAGGGGGATTGCCGCTATTCCCACTGCGGTAAGGCCGTTGCCGATTGCTGCGCCGGGCGATACGATGTGAACTTTAGAAGCTACGCGCTTTAGCATATGATCACAACACAACAGCGGTGTCGTTCTACAGTTCGCTGGACACGATCCAGCGTTGTACAAAACGCGTCATTCGCGATGTTTGGAATTGCTGACGCGAAACGCAGTCGAGTGGGAGAATCGTTTTGGAAAACATAGGCAAGCAAATGGCGAGAGCGATCGTAATGCATGTACCCGGCGGCCCAGAAGTGTTGCGGGTAGAGGATGTGGAGGTGGGAGAGCCCGGTCCGGGACAGGCGCGTGTGCGTCAGACCGCGGCGGGCGTGAATTTCCATGACATCTACGTGCGATCAGGACTGTACAAAACACTGCATTTACCAGGTATTCCTGGACTGGAGGCGGTTGGCGTAGTCGAAGCGATCGGCCCCGGCGTTATCGAAGTAAAGGTTGGCGAGCGTGTCGGCTGTCTCACGCCTACTTACAGCGGTTATGCTGAGATGCGTCTCGCGACAGCCAGCGAGCTCATCAAGATTCCCGATTCAATCGACGACGTCACTGCCGCGGCAAATTTACTGCGCGGACTCACCGCGCAGATGCTAGTGCGTTACGTGCACAAAGTCGAACCGGGGCAGACCGTTCTCGTGCATGCGGCCGCTGGCGGTGTCGGACGCTTGGTCTGCCAATGGGCCCGTAAGCAAGGTGCCACAGTCATCGGCACTGCGGGCAGCGAAGAGAAAGCACGCAGCGCCCGCGAGAGTGGCTGCGATGAAGTCATCCTCTACCGCAAAGAAAACTTTGTCGATCGAGTCAAGACCATCACCGATGGGCGCGGGGTGGATGTCGCGTACGACGCAGTGGGCAAGGATACGTTCATGGGCTCGCTGAGTTGCTTGGCGCTACGCGGTCACTTGGTTAACTATGGACAGGCATCGGGTCCCGTCGATCCGATCGCGATGAGCCTGCTCTTTCAGAAGTCGAACAGCGTCACGCGACCGTCGGTGTTTCACTACATCGACACGCCTGTGCGCCGTGCGCAGATGGCGGCTGACCTGTTCGATGCCCTTGCCAAGGGCATCCTCACGCCAGGGGTGATCCATGAGTACCGACTTGAGGACGTCGGACGCGCGCAGCAGGATATGGAAGAGCGCAAGACGGCCGGTGCAGTTATCCTCAGGATTTGACTGCTCGGTCACGACAGCGGTCTAATCGAGTTGTGAATGCGGTGCATCGCTCGCATGCTTGCTCCACTCTTGCGCGGTTCAAGCGATGGGTGAGATGGGTCTCTGATTTGCTTCTTTGCAGTGAAAATATTCCGTTGCTTCAAGCTGTGCGATGAATGACTTGAGGTCGTTCACTCTGAAGCAGATCATCCACTGCTGATCGGCGCGCCCAAAGTAGTCGGAGTCGACTTTGAATGGCGCGAAAACAGTTTGTCCAGGCTCCTGCACCCAGGTCTTGTCATTTATGTCAACGCCTAAGACGTCTTCGTACCACTTGCTCAATGCGATCGGATTCTTGGCTTTGAAAAAGACTCCGCCAATGCCTGTGACCTTCTGCATGTTATGCCTTTACTTTAAAAATGCGCAGCAAGCGCGATTGTGTCCTGGTAGCCTATAGATCAAGATGTTAGTGAGAAGTTCGTCTCATTCAACATTTGGTTTCCCGATACCAGACGGTGGGCTACTACGGTTTGGGTCGCGCTCGTAATGTCAAAGTTCGTTGTTGATTTCAGGCGGCCGGCGTCATAATTTGGCGGTAGCCCACATGAGAGACCGCCATGGGGGCGTGACCTGCCGACACAAGCGCCTATGCTATGGTCTAATGTGGGGAGATCGAACTGAACGGAGGTCGAATCATGTCCGCACTAAAATCCGATTTCTTGTTCACCCTGAGCGCTTCAGTCACCCGCCTACTCGATGTCGGGCCCGTGCCATCGGGCACACGCCACGTTGATCTTCTGGGTCCCGGCACGTTCGAGGGGCCGCGACTTCGCGGCGAGCTGCTCTCCGGCGGCGTTGACATGAAGACCATCCGCTCCGACGGCGCCGTTATCCCCAACGTTCGCCTGGTACTGAAAACGAGTGACGACGCGCTCATATTCATGCACTACACGGGCATTCGCTGCGGCCCACCGGAAGTGATGGCCAGGATCGCCGCGGGCGAGATCGTCGATGCGTCCGAGTACTACCATCGCAGCACACCGTACTTCGAGACATCTTCGCCCAAATACGCTTGGCTCAACCGCATCGTTGCGGTAGGACTCGGTTGGCGAGAAGCGGAGCGCGCGGGATACGAAGTGTTCGAGATTCTCTAGCGCAGAGCCCCGTGCAGCGAAAAACGCAGCTCAGTATCAGATGTAAAATTTGCATAAAACGGACCGACGAATCAAACTTGCTTATTCATTCCGGACGTTTACTTAGTTTCTAACGATACCGTGTTTGCATTCACCCGACCCATCGCCACCGCAGGTGCCGACAGACCCGTGAACCCAGTGCGGCGAATGGCCATGTGTATGACCTGCATTTTTTTGTTTCTCCTGACCCTCACGGCGAAGGCGGAAGACGACGCCGCGGTAATACAAAGCTCGATCGAAGCCCAGTTAGAGGCCTTTAGGAGCGGCGACGCGCAGCTCGCGTTTTCATTCGCCTCTGAACAAATACGAGACATCTTTGGCACGCCGGAAAACTTTGTCGCCATGGTGCGCAACCAATATGCAGTGATGATCGCACCGGCCTCGATAGTATTTCTCAAGCTCGAGCATGACAATGGCGCAACGCTACAACCCGTGCAGTTGAGTGATAATCGCGGTCAATTGTGGCTCGCCGTGTACTCGATGCAACGGGATGCGCAGGGATCGTGGCGTATCAACGGTTGCGTGCTGCGACGGTTCGATGGCAGCAGCACCTAAGCGTCCGCGTTGCAGTCCTGCGAACTAATTCGCCATTACAAGTGCACTGCTCAAATCGCCTGTAGGAACTTGATCAGTGCGGCGCGCTCGGTTTTCGACATGTGCCTGAACGCTTCGCGCGCGGCTAGCGCTTCGCCGCCGTGCCACAAAATTGCCTCAATGGCGTTACGCGCGCGTCCATCATGCAGCAGCGCAGCGTGACCGTTAACGACGTTCAGACAAGCCTAGTCCCCACAGCGGCGGCGTGCGCCAATCGCGCGATCCCGCTTCAAAGTCGGGGCGCCCGTCCGACAGGCCCTCGCCCATGTCATGCAGCAGCAGATCCGTGTAGGCGTGCAAAGTTTGCTTTGATAGTTGCGGTAGGCGCGCGTACATGTCTGAGGTCACCAGTGTTGGGACGTGGCAATGCGCGCACCGCGCCTTTTCGAACAAGCGCGCGCCGCGCTGCACTTCGGGGTCATCCCAATTACGCCGCGCGGGCACGGCCAGGCCGAGCGCCCAGAGTTCGAGTTCATCCCACTGGCTATCGCTCAATTCGGGATCGTTGCCTGGCACCTCGCGGCGGCATAGCGTTTGTACGTCGGTGCAGTTCTGGCGCGGAAATAGGCTCGACGTCACCCCCATGTCGCCCCACGCAGCCGCTGCGATTTGCTGGCGCACGCTCGGCTGATTGGCCTTCCAGCCAAACCGGCCTAATGTGCGGCGCTGGCCAATGGCATCCCAGACATAGTTCGGCCGGCCGTTCAAGCCCATCGCGCGCTGGCGTGCGGCGAGATCGAGCAGCGTTTCCTCGGGCACCGCTTCCAGTAGACCTAAGCCGAAAATCGGCGGTGCGTTGCGCAACGAGAGCATGACATCGGCGCCCAGTGCACCGAATGCGAGCTGCTCGATACGCAGCTTGGGTTTGCGCAAACGTATTATTTCGCGGTCGGCGAACGCAACGCTGTGTTCTTCCCAATCCAGGTAAAGTTCGGCTTCTGCCGGCACCGGCGCGTACGCGTGCAGCGTCTCGATGCTTTGGCCCCGTAGCGCGCGGTTCTGCAATTGATCGCCGTAGTATGGATGCGGCTTTGGCGCACCGCTCGCACTGTCTCCTGGCACGCTCACGCGCACCAGCATCGAGTGCAACTGCTCGTCGCGCGCGGTCGGCGGCGCGCCGCGTCCACCGCCGGCATGACAGGCGCTGCAACGATCGGCAATGTAGGTCGGGCCGAGCCCCCAATCGCCGCCGGTCAAGCCAAAAACGACCCACGGCCGATTGAAGTGGGCGCGCCCACGCAAGAAAATCTGTTGTTGCCGCTCACCCAATGCCGGTGCCGGTTGTACATAGGCATCCGCGCCGGTGCGCATCGTGGTGAACGCGCCGGCGGTGAGCACGGCAGTACTGTCATCGAGTGCGCGCGCCGAGTACGCTAAGGCAATCAGTATCGAGGCGACGGCTAGGGCTAAATTGCGCATGGTTATACGAGATTCTACCAACGCTGCGCAAGCACGATCGGGATCGTTACGCGCGCTGCCGATTCGCCACGTCTGACAACGCGAGCGCGATAATTGCACACCAAAGATGAATTTGTATCCTCCGATCGAGCGTGATCGCCGTTCGATTCGTGGAATCTTGGATGCCAGCAAAACTAGGCGCGTAGGTTAGCGATCATCGAAGAATTGTCGCAGTATGCGTAAACCGCGTTCGATTTGCGGCGCCGGTACTGCGCCATACCCGACGACCAATGCTGCCTAAAGTCAGCGCCCAATTTTCGCGAGGAGAACAGCGCGAGCGGTGGTTAGCGGACCTCTGGTCCCACCGACAAATGCGGCACGCAGTTCGAGCCCAACCTCACTTGCGCGCAACGGCGGCTCAAAGTATTCTGAAGAACCCCGGATGGAGATTTGTTGCATGGCTAAGCTCGTGTTCGGAATGAACCAGTCCCTGGATGGCTACGTCGACCATATGGCGTTTGCGCCAAGCCCCATGCTCTTCCGCCACTTCATCGAGGAGGCTCAGGGGCAAGCGGGCAGTGTGTACGGTCGCCACATGTATGAGGTCATGCGTTACTGGGACGACGATCGTCCTGAATGGGATGCAGAGGAACACGCCTTCGCCGCGGCGTGGCGGAACCAGCCGAAATGGGTCGTCTCGCGCTCGTTGAAGTCGGTCGGCCCCAACGCCACGCTTGTTGAGGATGATCTTGAGGGCGCGATCCGTGAGCTGAAGGCCGAGCGCGCCGGGGAGATCGAAGTTGCTGGCCCGGACTTGGCGCGAAGCCTCACCGAGCTTGGACTGATCGATGAGTATCGAATCTACCTGCACCCCGTCGTGCTTGGTCACGGCAAGCCATATTTCGCCGGACCCCGGCCGCGGCTCCGCCTTATGACTAATGATCGGATTGGCGAGGATGTGATCAAGTTGACCTACGTTCCTGCCTAGGTTCGATTTAGATCGAAAAATTCCCGATCGGGGTTTTAGAATTGTTTGCCAACAGAATCGTTAGCGATATTTAGCCACGAACCCTAAACGACGTGTCCATGAGTACCGGAATTGGTGTTCACGTCGCCGGAATTAGTGCTCAAATCAACCGGAATACGCATCATTTCGATATCCCGGTTCTCGTTGCGCCTCGGAAGCATAGCGCGCACGAGTTTTAAAGGGCCGACAAGGGTCGATAGCGATCTAACTGCCGCCCCTCAGACCGGTTCAGCCCCCTGCCTTTTCCAGTAAAGCCAGCCCGCGCTTAGGCTTCCCATATCCACGTTTTGCACGCAGTCGAAACCGTGTTTCCGAATCGAATTCGGCCAACATCAGCGTCGTCATCTCATCTATCAGACGATTAAGCGGCGTACCGCGACTTTTGGCTAATGCCTTAAGTCGCCGGTGCTTCTCGTCAGGTAAGCGAACTGTAAGTGCTGTCATGTTATAACTCCTTCAAGAAGGTTCCAGGCGCTGCAATACGCAACTCCGGAAAACGCATCTGCGCGTTGCGCAGATGACGTAGATTTCGCGTCACGATGAAATCCGCTCCACCGGCGACTGCAAGCTCGACCAAGTGGTTGTCTGCCTCATCCGGCAGATTGGGTCGTCACAAGTAATAAACGCGCGTCCATTCGCAACAGGCAAATAATACGTCGAGCAATTCGTCTCTTTCACCTCGGCTCAGTTTGCAGTTTTTAAACAAGTCGTCACGGCTGAAAACATCCTCGTATTCGTTAAACAACGCATTCCCCATCAAGGGCACACAGCGCCCCTTCAGGCAAGCTGCAACAACGGCATTTGCCGTGCCCGTGCCAAGACACGCACCAATCAACTTATGGGTATGAACAGCAATCCTCATTTAGTATGGTCGCGCTTCTGCCACCATATTTAAAGTCGCATCACCTCGAACGAACAGCAGCAACTTACCACCTTGTCGGACACAAAGGTCAGCTTCACGCAAATTTACTACGCTAGTGTGAATATCGACTAACGCTGCATCTCGCATTCTGTTATGAATTGCATCGGTAGATGATTGGCCGTAAGCGAATTGATCAAATCAATTAACGCATCGAATCACCGCAATGTCGTTATCAAAGTTGACAGCCAAATAGGGGATCACTGTCATCGCGATGATTGCCAACAATGAGACACCACAACGTTACCTCATCGCGCAACATTCACTTAAGAATGCGTGTTGAGATCCAGCCGACCGTCGTTGATTTTTAGAACGCGATTTTCAGAATATTCCGTAGAAAAGTTAGTTAGAACTTTGTCTAGAAACAAGGCTGGATGGCCTGCCCGACAGGAATCGAACCTGTGACCCTCAGCTTAGAAGGCTGATGCTCTATCCGACTGAGCTACGGGCAGACTGCTGTCAGACGATTGGTTGGTCGGGGTGGAGAGATTCGAACTCCCGACATCTTGCTCCCAAAGCAAGCGCGCTACCAGACTGCGCTACACCCCGATCTAAAAATTATAACATTTCGTTTGCGACTTGAATCGGGTTAGACTTCAAGGCATCAAATTCTAAGGACGATGCTTTGGGTGATATAGTTTCAACTATCGCGATGGCTGCAGGCCTCAGTTGGGCAAGTGGGCTGCGTCTATACGCGGTTTTGTTTATCGTCGGTGTGCTGGGCAAGATGGGCTTTATTGCCTTGCCGGAGCACTTACAAATTCTCTCGCACAACGTCGTTCTTGTGGCATCCGGCTTGATGCTGGCGATGGAATTTTTCGCGGACAAAATCCCCGTCATCGATAGCGTGTGGGATTCGATACACACCTTCATCCGCATCCCGGCAGGTGCACTTCTAGCGGCAGGCACCGTCGCAAATATCGGCCCGGAATGGGCGTTCATCGCCGCGCTGTTGGGCGGCACGTTGGCGAGCGGTAGCCATTTCACCAAAGCGGGTAGCCGCGCGCTGATCAATACTTCGCCCGAACCTTTCAGCAACTGGGCCGCATCCTTCGGTGAGGATTTCATGGTGGTGGGTGGATTGTGGGCCGCGTTATTCGCGCCGGTTGTATTTCTCATTGGACTTGCGTTGTTCTTGCTGCTTATGGTTTGGATACTGCCGAAGATTTGGCGTGGTGTGCGTTTGGTGCTGAAGCAATTCCGAAAAAACCAAGATCAACCGCTGACCTACGGTTAGTACCAAGAAAAATTACGATATATAGTGAATGCTCGCCCCCTCCCCAACCCTCCCCTGTGCAAAAAACGCGCAAGGGAGAGGGCGGATTTGATCGCGTGTCGATGTGGTACCTGTATCTAATCGAGTGCCGTAACGGCGCTTATTACGCCGGCATCACCAACGACCTCGCGGCGCGATACGCAGCCCACGTCGGTGGGCGAGGCGCCAAATACACCAAAGCCAATCCACCGCTGCGATTGCTGGCATCGAAAGCCTTTCCCGATCGAACCACTGCATCGCGCGCAGAGTGGGAAATCCGGCAACTGCCAAAATCCAAGAAACTCGCGTACCTCGCCGAGCTGTGACGAACAAAACCCAAAAAAATAATATGAATCGATTGTCCACGCTCAAGCATTTGCTGCCTTTCTGCCGACCCTACCGCGGCCGTTTTTTGCTGGCATTCATGTTTCTCTGTGTAGCGGCCGCCGCTACGTTGGCGGTTCCGTTCGCATTTAAGAATCTGATTGACCTTGGTTTCACCCCGCGCATGAGCGGCGCAAACACGCCCACCGATAACACTTCGATTAACGTTTACTTTCTATCCCTGTTCGCCATCGCCTGCGTCTTAGCGGTCTTTACCGCCGCTCGGTTTTACATGGTCAGTTGGCTGGGCGAACGTGTGACCGCCGATCTGCGCCGCGCCGTGTATGGGCGCATGTTGCTGCAAAGCCCAGCGTTTTTTGAAACCACTCAAACCGGCGAGGTGTTGTCGCGCTTGACGACGGACACGACCCTTGTGCAAACCGTCGTCGGCAGCAGCGTTTCGATGGGGCTACGCAATCTGTTCCTATTCGTCGGCGGGCTGATCATGCTGATCATCACCGCGCCGAATGCAACGCTCATCATCATCTTAATCATCGCTCTGGTCATGATTCCCATCGCGCTGTTCGGCCGCCGCGTGCGCAAGCTGTCGCGCGCGTCTCAGGATCGCATCGCTGATTCCAGTGCGGTGGCGGGCGAAATTCTCAACGCCATGCCCATTGTGCAGGCGTTTACCAACGAAGGCTACGAGAATAAAAAATTCGGTAACACCACCGAAGCGGCATTCGAAACGGCCGTCAGCCGCACTCGCGCCCGCGCTTGGCTGACGGCGATCGTCATCGTCATTGTTTTCGGCGGCGCGATATACGGCCTGTGGCTCGGCGCACGTGCCGTATCGGCGGGAACGATGACGCCGGGCCAGTTGGCGCAGTCGATCTTGTATGTCGCGCTGGTCGCGGGATCCGTCGGCGCGCTGGCCGAAGTCATCGGCGATATTCAGCGCGCCACCGGCGCGACGGAACGATTGCTGGAACTGTATACCGCGGTTCCCCACATTTCCTCGCCCGACCAGCAAACAAAAATTCCACAACCGAGTGGCGGCGTGGGAGTCGAGTTTCGCGAAGTGTTATTTCACTACCCTTCCCGGCCTATGACACCCGCGTTGGATCGCCTAACACTAAGCGTCGCTTCGGGAGAAACCGTCGCCATTGTCGGACCTTCAGGGCGCCGGCAAGACTACGTTGTTCCAACTCTTACTACGCTTCTACGATCCACGGTCCGGTGAGATTGCGATCGATGGTTTGGCATTGCCCGCGTGGCCGCTCGTGGCGCTGCGCGAAACCATCGCCATCGTGCCGCAAGACACGGTGATCTTTTCTGCCAATGCCATGGAGAATATCCGCTATGGCAAGCCGAGCGCGAGCGATGCTGAAGTCATCGCCGCCGCCCACGCTGCCCAAGCCCATGGTTTCCTCGAAGCATTGCCGCAAGGCTATGAGACGTTTCTCGGCGAGCGCGGCGTGCGGCTATCCGGCGGGCAACGGCAGCGTATCGCAATTGCCCGTGCGATTCTGAAAGACGCGCCACTATTGCTGTTGGACGAAGCCACCAGCGCCCTCGACGCGGAATCGGAACAGGCAGTGCAACGCGCCATCGAATCCGCCGCGCAACATCGCACCACCCTGATCGTCGCCCATCGCCTCTCTACCGTGCGCCGTGCCGACCGAGTGATCGTGCTCGACGCGGGAAAAGTGGTTGAATCCGGCACGCCGAGCCAGTTGCTGGATCAAGGTGGGATGTACGCGCGGCTCGCGCAATTGCAGATATTGGATCAGGCGGAAAGTTAACGTAGCACGCTTTGCTAACAACAGCGTTAAGCTGAAGTGATATATTGAGCGTATCGACTAAGGAAGCTCTGATTTGTTCCGATTTCGTCGCAATACTGCGTTGCTCAGGAAAAATTGTTCCTTACGTATCATCCATATACCGCGTCACAATTTTTCCTTCGCACCTGGTCTTGCTTAGAACTCGAAATAAATCAGAGCTTCCCTAATAATTAATAAAACCATTCTCGGACGCAAAGCCCATGACTCATTTCGTTTTTCGCCGGACTCACGCTTTTTTTATCTTCGTCGTACTTTATTTTGCTGTTGCGATGACAGCGCGAGCGGATGAGAGCGCCGATCACTACAGCAAAATTCCACCCACGCTCGACGGCATCGGCAAGAGTTACATGGGCCGCGAGATTGCGCAGATCATGGGCTTTCAGGGTGCGCAATGGCTGGAACGGGAGGAACGCGAGCGTGAAGAACGCGGTGATTTGCTGTTGCGCGAACTGGGTTTGAAGCCGGGAATGAGCGTGATGGACGTCGGCGCCGGCACCGGTTATTACTCGAGACGCATGGCTGCGCTGGTCGGCACCAAGGGCACGGTCTACGCCATCGATGTGCAGCCCGAGATGGTGGAAATTCTCAACACGGTTGCGAAGCGGCCGGAGTTCAGCAATGTCAAACCTGTACTCGGTTCGGACACTTCGGTCGCGCTCCCCGATGGCGTCGCCGATCTCGCGATCATGGTCGATGTCTATCACGAACTCGAATTTCCCAGCGAAATGTTGGCGAGCATCAAACGTGCGCTGCGCCCCGGCGGGCGGGTCGTGTTCGTCGAATACCGCGCCGAGGATGCGCGCGTTCCCATCAAGCCGGTGCACAAAATGAGCGAGGCGCAGATCCGGCGCGAGGCGACACAGAATGGACTCATTTGGGTACGCACCGCCCACACCTTGCCGTGGCAGCATGTGGTGGTCTTCAAAACGAAATAGCTGCCATGCCAGAAGCCGCATGGATATTGCCTGTCCAGGCATGCCTTGCCGGGAGGCAAGCTGGGCGTGCCTCCCGGCAGATGTTTTTAGAAATGTCATCCTGAGCAACGCGAGTATGATTTCCAGAACGCAAACAACCTAGAAATAAATTTATGAGCAAAACCCTACGCATAGGCGCCGGTTCCGCGTGGTGGGGCGACCGCATCGAGCCGGCTCGCTTGAACGCGGAGCAAGGCGATCTCGATTATCTGTGTTTCGAAACCATGGCGGAGGCGACGATTTCCGCCGCGCAAGTTCGCGCGCGCCGCGATGCGACTTTCCCCGGCTACGATACTTATCTCGACGATCGCATGCGCGCGGTGTTACCGGCCTGTCTTAAACGCGGCACGAAGATCATCAGCAATCAGGGCTGGATCAATCCCACCGGCGCCGCGCAGCGCATCGTGCACTGGCTCAACGAATTCGGCGCACGCGGCATCAAAGTCGCCGCTGTGTCGGGCAGCCTAATCACCGATCGCGTGCTCGAACTCACCGACACGATTTTGGAGAACGGCAAGCCTACGGCCAGCCTGGCACAGGACATCGTTTCCGCCGAGGTTTATCTGGGCGCGGAACCGATCGTTGCCGCGCTGAAACAGGGCGCCCACATCGTCGTTACCGGCAGAGTCGCCGATCCCTCGATTTTCATGGCGCCGATGATGTACGAGTTCGGCTGGGACGCGCTGGATCATGTGCGCTTGGGACGCGGTAACGGTATCGGCCATTTACTGGAATGCGGCGCGCAAGTGACGGGGGGTTATTTCAGCGATCCCGGATTCAAAGATGTGCCGGAGCCATGGAACCTGGCGTTCCCGATTGCCGAAGTCGAAGCCGACGGCAGCGCCGTGCTCACCAAAGTTTCCGGCTCCGGCGGCGCGGTGAATCTGATGACTGTCAAAGAGCAATTGCTGTATGAAGTTCACGATCCGGCCAACTACATCACGCCGGATGTCGTGGTGGATTTCACCACGACAAAGCTCGAAGAAATCGGACCCGATCGAGTTCGTGTCACCAACATTTCCGGCAAACCGCGCACGCCGACCTTGAAAGTTTCCATCGGCTGCATGGAAGGCTTTATCGGCGAAGACATGTTTTTCTACGCCGGTCCCGGCGCCTTGCGGCGCGCGCAACTTGCAAAACGCATCTTGGAAGAACGCTTCAAGATCGTCGGATTACAAGCGGAAGAAATTCGCATCGATTTTTTAGGACTCAACGCGATTCACGGCGCGATGTCGCCCACACCGCAAACCGAACCCTACGAGATCGCCGTGCGCGTCGCAGCCCGCACCAAAACCCGCGAAGAAGCCATCAAGGTCGGGCGCGAGGTGGACGGCATGGCCGTGTCGGGCGTCGGCATGACGGGCAAACGCGTACCCCATCAAGAGCGCTTTCGCGAAATCATCGGTGTGTGGTCAGCGCTGGTGCCGCGCGAGAAGATCGTTCCCGAAATCACGATGTATGAGAGTTAAGCCATGAATGTACAACTGCAACACGTCGCCCACACCCGCTCGGGCGACAAGGGCAATACGTCGAACATCGCCGTCATCGCCTATCACGATGCGTTGTATCCGCATTTGAAAACGCAACTGACAGCCGAAAAATTTAAAGCCTTCTACGCCGGTGTCGTGAAAGGCAAGGTCACGCGCTATGAAGTGGATGGCTTGGCGATGCTGAATTTTGTCGCCGAAGGAGCGTTGGGCGGCGGCGTGTCGCGCAGTTTGTGTTTGGATAATTACGGCAAGTCGCTGTCGGCGGCGGTGTTGGGATTTGAATTAGAAATTCCGGATGAGCTACGAGGACATCTTCGAGGTTTAAACGCAACGCCGCTCTAAGACAACTTAAGCGCGCTAGGGGCTGCGCCGGTATTGTAAACACTCAACCATCATAGGCTCAGACCGTATTATTGCGCATAGAGTTATATGCGCAATATCATCACGATATACCGGAGTTTATATTGCGCTTACACTTTATAATTGCGCATATCTGTGATTTAATTGCGCTTACAGTATAAGTGCAAGTTCATGAGATGGCAAAACGTATACCGGAAGCGGATTTGCAGGCGATCGCGGCTGCCGTGGCCGCTCATCCACTGGGGCTGAATCTCGCGGAGATTGCGCGCGTGCTCGAAGGGGATGTCCCGCGCCGTACATTGCAATATCGCCTTAAGCATCTCGTGGACCAAGGCCGCCTCGTCTCGCAAGGCGAAAAGCGGTGGATGCGATACCGCATTCCAATGGCAATGACCACGCGTCCGATCGCGACAGCGGACGCCCAGGTGAATGAAGCTGTGGTGACCATGCCGCTCTCGCCGGACAGCAAAAACATTCAGAGATATGTCCGGCGGCCACTCGCAGCGCGCAGGCCGGTAGGTTATGATCGCGGATTTCTGGATGCCTACCGGCCCAATGTGAGTGCGTATCTTTCAAAAGAGGAACGGTCGCGTCTACGCACACTCGGCACATCGGCCATCGGAGCACAGCCTGCCGGAACTTACGCTAAGCAAATTCTGAACAGGCTTCTTATCGATCTGTCTTGGAATTCAAGCCGGCTTGAGGGCAACACGTATTCTTTGCTCGACACTAAACGCCTTATCGACTTCGGTGAGGAGGCGGTAGGAAAAGAACGCATCGAAGCGCAGATGATCCTAAATCACAAGGATGCAATTGAATTCCTGGTTAGCTCCGCCGAGGAGATCGGCTTCAACCGCCACACCCTACTAAACCTCCACGCGCTCTTGGCGAACAACCTTCTGGCCGATCCCGGAGCGATGGGCCGATTGCGGCGCATCGCGGTCGGTATTGAAAAATCCGCGTTCCATCCATTAGAAGTGCCGCATCTCATTGAGGAATGCTTCGAGCAGATTCTGGCAACAGCCGCCGCTGTCGCTGATCCGTTTGAGCAATCGTTTTTCGTCATGGTGCAGTTGCCCTACCTGCAACCCTTCGACGATGTGAACAAGCGCGTGTCACGTCTTGCTGCAAACATACCGCTCATCAAAGCCAATCTGACGCCGCTGTCTTTCACCGATGTGCCGACGAAATCCTATACCGACGCCGTGCTCGGGATTTACGAACTGAACAAAATCGATCTATTGAAAGATGTGTTCATCTGGGCGTATGAGCGTTCCGCCGCACGCTATGCCGCGGTCAGGCAATCCCTGGGCGAACCCGATCCTTTCCGCCTGAAGCATCGGGCCGGAATTCGCCAGATCGTCAGCGAAATCGTACGCGC
Source organism: uncultured Pseudomonadota bacterium (assembly GCA_963714525.1). Lineage (GTDB taxonomy): Bacteria > Pseudomonadota > Gammaproteobacteria > Burkholderiales > JALYOK01 > JALYOK01. The sequence goes on along the minus strand of CAVQPB010000027.1, from coordinate 77,567 downwards.
ACAAATGGACAAGAAATCCGCGCTGGCCCGAATTGCGGCATGGGCAATGGACCATGTTGGGCCGGAGGAGCAAGGGGAATTCCGGGAAGTCGCCGAAAACGAACTAGTCGGACTGCATGAAGGAAATTTCGCGCGGTATCAAATCAAGCCTTCTGAGTTCAATGCGTGGCTGAACTTCTGGTCTCACGCGCAATAACACAGTATTGCATACTTTATAAATGCCAGCGCTCCGCTCACCGTGGGCCCTCACTTGCAGTGCGCGCTCCGGCTTGCAAGCCGGAGCCGTTCGATGAGCACGACGCGTGCGTCGCGAAATCCTCATCTCACCCCCAACCCTCCCCGAAGGGAGAGGGGAATTACTCCCTTCTCCCTCAAGGAGAAGGGTGGGGATGAGGGAACGGCGCGGCGTGAAAGGTTGCCGATCTAAACTTCCGCCGCTCCAACACCGCCTGTGCCACCGTCCCGCTATCTACATGCTCCAACTCGCCGCCCACCGGCAGGCCGCGCGCGATGCGCGTAACAACTCGCCGACGTAGTGCGCGGTCGCCTCACCTTCCGCACACGCACACACGGGGTCAGGTTTTTCATTATCACAATCTAGGCTTTTGATGCGCTTCATACGACTTCACCAACCGGCTCACCGTGGTGTAATGAAAACTAAAATGGTTCGCCATGGCGCTCATCGTATACTGCTCCGACAAATACGCCAGAGCGATGCCGCCTGGGGCAAGCTTTTGTGCCGTCGGGTGTGTTCCATACGATCGTAGATGTCACGGCGGCGGACTGCTCCGCCGTCCGCGCCGGATTCTGAAAACTTTGAGGTGCGTCCCATGAAATTGTTTATCGCCAAACCCAGCCCCTATGCTCGCAAAGCGCGTGTTGCACTAATCGAAAAAGCGATCGAATTTGAAACCATCGTCGAGAATCCCTGGCTGCCGGACACCGAGATTGGAGACGTCAATCCGCTGGGCAAGATACCGGCGCTGGTTCTGGACGATGGCAGAGTCATTCATGACTCCAAAGTGATCATCGAATATCTGGAGACGCTGAATGCACCCCCTGCGCTCATTCCGTCGTCACCCGATCTGCGCATTACGCACAAACAGATCGAGGCGATCGCAGACGGCATCAGCGATGCGATCGTGCTGATCAGGCTTGAGGGCACGCGCCCCGTCGCCATGCAGAGTTCGGATTGGGTATCGCGCCAACGCAAAAAAATAGAGGCGAGTGTAGCCGAGCTGTCTCGCTTGCTGGGGAGCAGGAGTGGTTCACTAACATCGGGTTCGGGCTTGGGGATGTGACCACAGGCTGCGCGCTTGGTTTTCTCGACTTCCGTTTCCCGGAGTTTGACTGGCGCCCGTCCGCGCCAAACCTGGAGCGGCTGTTCGCACGGCTTTCGGCGCGCCCATCTTTTGCGCAAACCCTACCGGAGGCGCAAGCGCTGCCAATAACGCAATAGCGGGCGCCCAGCACATCAAACGAAGCACATTGCTCCGAATCACGGGGCACTCCCGAAGCACGAAGCACGCGGTCGGGTCTTTCGTTATCACGTTGTAAGTTCCATGCTCCTGGATTGGACACCGCTCAACGATGAATTGAAGCGAAACATCACGGGCTTTCGTGCACCCGCTCCTGTTGAGGCGATCTCGGTCCACCAAATGTCCTCACGCTGGGAAGTGCCGAATCAATGTCCCCGGTTTGCCGCAGTTCGCGATCGGTCCGCTCTCACTTACGACTTTTTGGCCGTTTACCCAAACCCCTTTCAGACCGAGCGGCGGAATATCGACACGACTCGCGCCCGCCGGCAAATCCGATACGCGGCGCTTCTCGCCGCGGCCGACGGTTTGCGGGTCGAACAGGATGACATCCGCCTGCGCGCCCGGGACGAGACGACCTCGATTCGGGATGCGATAGGCATCGGCGAGACGGCTTGTCACCATCTGCACGCCCTGCTCTAAGGTCAGATCACCGCGCTCCCGAACCCAGTGGCCGAGCAAATGCAATCCGAAGCCGGCATCGCACAAGAACGCCAGATGGGCGCCCGCATCACCGAGACCAACGGCCGAACAAGGGTGGACCAACAGTTCACGCACGCGGTCTTCGTCGATATTGAACAGCTTGCAGTCGAACATCGTCTGCATTCCGCCGTCGAGTGCATGATCGAACACCCAGTCGAAGGGATCCTTGCCCGTCGCGCGCGCAAGGTCCGCGACCCCGCTGCCGATAAGCGATCTGTACTTCGGATTTGGCGTGTCCTGCACCCGCATCTGCTCGAAGGAGTGATAGGAAAAGCGTACCGGCACACCCCGGGTGCGCGCCTCGGCCTTGACGCTCTCGCGGAACGATCGATCCGCGAACAACTGAAGATAGCGCTCGGTGCCCAGCGCCTCCATGGCGGGGCGCCAGGAGATCATGGCATGCAGCGGATAAGGTAGCGACAGCGCTGAACTCCATGCCGAGTGGATAGCATCCCACCTGGCCCCATAGTTCCCGCCCGCGGCGGCGCGCGGTCTCGATCTCGCCGAATTCGCGCACGACTCTTTCAGGATCATTAGGATCGGTGAACATCGCGGCAATCATCACGGGACGGCCGTTGCGCGCCGCGACATCCTCGAGCCAAGGCACCGTTGTGTTCATGCCTTTCGTAAGCATGAATACGCCCTTGCCAGCCTCACCGAGCGCGCCCGTGAGTTCCAGCAACTCGTACTCACCCGCGAAGCGCGATGGCATCGGGACACCGTTTTCGCCGTTGTGTTGCTCGAGCGTCGACGTGGAAAACCCGATGGCGCCGGCGGCCATTGCCTCGCGAACAATGCGCTTCATCTGCGCGACCTCGGCATCCGTGGCTGTGCGCTTCATGGCGTCCTCACCCATCACGTTCACGCGCACCGACGAGTGTCCGCAAAACGAAGCCACATTGGGCACGGAGCCCTTTTGCTCCAGCAGATCGAGGTATTCCGGGTAGCTCTCGAAGCTCCAGTCGACGCCCGCGCGCAGCGCTTCCAGCGGCATGCCTTCGACATGCTCAAGATTGCGCATCGTCAGGTCGCGGTGCTCCGGTTTACAGGGCGCGATGGTGAAGCCGCAATTGCCGATGACGACTGTGGTGACGCCGTTGGTTGGCGAGGGCGTGGCAAAGCTGTCCCAGGTGAGCTGGGCGTCGAAATGCGTGTGCAGATCGATGATGCCTGGCGCCAACACTAGGCCGTCCGCGTCCACGTGCGTGTGGGCCTGTCCTAGGTCTGTGCCGACGGCCACGATGCGGCCGCTTTTGATGGCGAGGCCGCCTGCAAATGCGGGGGCACCGAGACCATCGACGACTTGGGCGTTGTCAATCACGAGATCGTGCATTTATCCTCCTGGCGCACTTGTAGTGCGAATCACATTTTAACGCCAGATGGAACTCTTGCTGTTCGCTTGGAGATTAAGCGAATCATCCGCACGCAACGTTGGCGGCTCATCCGTTGATTGAAGTTCTGCAATTTTTGAGCAGCGGCGCGATAGCACCAAATTTAAACCTTCCGTCGTTCCAATACCGCTTGCGCCAGCGTCCCGCTATCCACATGCTCCAACTCGCCGCCGACCGGCAGTCCTCGCGCGATGCGCGTAACCTTGAGACCGCGCGCGCGTAACAGCTCGCCTACGTAGTGCGCCGTCGCCTCGCCTTCGGTGGTGAAGTTGGTCGCCAGGATCACTTCCTGCACTTCGCCATCGGTCGCGCGCTTGATGAGTTTATCGAGATGAATTTCCTTCGGGCCGACGCCGTCCAGCGGCGACAAACGTCCGAGCAAAACAAAATACAAACCGCCGAACGCTAACGTCTGCTCCATCATCAACAAGTCGGCCGGCGTTTCGACCACGCACAGCAACGTCCCGTCGCGTTTGGGCGAGCGGCACAACGCGCAGAGCGTTTCTTCCGTAAACGTATTGCATTTTTCGCAGTGATGGATGCGTTCCAATGCGAGCGTCAATGCGGTGCCCAGCCGTTTCGCGCCGGGCTTATCGCGCTGTAGTAAATGGTAAGCCATGCGCTGCGCGGATTTGGGGCCGACGCCGGGTAAGCAACGCAGCGCATCGATCAGTTCTTCTAGGGTTGAAGGTGTTTTCATCAGCGCTATTCTAATGGCGAAAGCGATTTACAGCGAGACGAACGGTAGATCGACAACCGTACGTCAACTAACATATAGCGCTGAAGAGCTTATCCAGCTTACTCCTTGGCATGCCATGCCCTGAAAACCCCGTCGGTATTGCCTGCTGGCTTGGCATGCCTTGAGAGCCAATCTGGACGGGCTTCGTGGCGTGCATCGTCAGTGAAAATGTGTCTAGGGGTAGTCTAGTAACTAGGTTCTGGGCGATAATTCGGTTCTTACAAAAAATATCAGGTAACGCAATGGATCTAAAAATTTCCTTCCCACCCGGCATTGAAATCAAGGGCAAAATCTCCGCCGAATATGCCGAAATTCTCACTCCCGAGGCGGTTGCATTTGTCGCCAAACTTTTCCGCGCGTTCGGCGACCGTCGCGAGCAATTGCTCGAACGCCGCAATGCGCGCCAAGCGGAATTCGACCGCGGTATCCGGCCGGATTTTCTGAAAGAGACCGAAGCGATACGCAACAGCGACTGGACCATCGCGCCGCTGCCGAAAGATCTGCAAGACCGCCGCGTGGAAATCACCGGCCCGGTCGATCGCAAAATGGTCATCAACGCGCTTAATTCCGGCGCCAGCATGTACATGGCGGATTTCGAAGATTCGTCGACGCCGACTTGGGCTAACTTGATCGAAGGCCACATCAATCTGCGCGACGCCGTGCGCGGCACGATTTCCTTTTCCACGCCGGAAGGAAAATCCTACAAACTCAACGACAAAACCGCCGTGCTGTTGGTGCGCCCGCGCGGCTGGCATCTCCCGGAAAAGCATATGCTCGTTGACGGCAAGCCGATGTCCGGCTCCATGTTCGATTTCGGCATGTATTTTTTTCATAACGCCAAAGCATTGATGGCGAAGGGTTCCGGACCTTATTTCTATTTGCCGAAAATGGAAAGCCATTTGGAAGCACGTTTGTGGAACGATATTTTCGTCACCGCGCAAGATGAACTCGGCATCCCGCAAGGGACGATCAAAGCGACGGTGCTGATCGAAACGATCCTCGCCGCGTTCGAAATGGACGAAATCTTATACGAGCTGCGCCAGCATTCGGCGGGGCTGAATTGCGGCCGCTGGGATTACCTGTTCAGTTGCATCAAGAAATTCCGCATGGACAAAAACATCGTCCTTGCCGATCGCAATCACCTCACCATGACCAGCCCGTTCATGCGCGCCTATGCGTTGCTGCTCGTTAAGACCTGCCATCGCCGCAACGCACCGGCCATGGGCGGCATGGCGGCGCAGATACCGATCAAGAACGATCCCGTGGCCAACGACGCTGCCATGGCGAAAGTCCGCGCCGACAAGGAACGCGAAAGCACCGACGGCTACGATGGAACCTGGGTCGCCCACCCCGCGCTGGTGCAGGTCGCGAAGGACATCTTCGACAAGAACATGCCCACACCGAACCAGATCGCTCGCCAGCGTCCCGACATCAACGTCTCGGCGGCGAATTTGATCGATTTCAAACCGGAGGGGCCGATCACGGAAAGTGGCTTGCGGCTAAACATCAATATCGGTTTACAGTATTTGGGAGCGTGGCTGGCGGGCACCGGTTGCGTGCCAATTTTCAACCTCATGGAAGACGCCGCCACGGCGGAAATTTCGCGGTCTCAGTTATGGCAATGGATACGCAGCCCGCGCGGCGTGCTGGATGATGGCCGTAAAGTCACGAAAGAATTGTTTCGTCAATTATTGCCGGAAGAGCTCGCCAAAATCAGAACGAGCCTAGGTGAGAAAGGCTGGAACACGGGGAAGTACGACGATGCAGCGAAGATGTTCGATACGCTCACCACGAGCGATGACTTCGTGGAATTTTTAACGCTACCGGCCTACGACGCGATCGCTTAATCATATTCGGTACGGCCGGCACGGACGTACCGTTCGGAACTACTGCCTGGGCGCCAGGGCGGACGGCAGGCTCAGGCAGGAAACGTAAGGCGGCGTAACCATGCCGCTGCTGTAACCAAAATAGGAAATGGCCCGAAGATAATCTTGACTCACGGTCTCACGCGCCTTGTAGCAGGCATCCATGCTCTCGAAACCTTGCACCACGGCTTGCGTTCCCGCATCCTTGGCGACAGCGTAATAAATCATCATCACTATAATCGTTTTCATGGCCTGTCCTTGCGTTATTATGGAGTCTAGTTTTGAGCGCTTCGTAATGTGGGACTTCAACAAGTTGCTGCGTCGTGGCCCTCACCCTAACCCTCTTCCGCAGGGAGAGGGAAACAAACCCTCCTCCCTCAGGGAGGAGGGACGGGATGAGGGGGCAGCGCGTCACTCATCGCGTAACGATCAATAGGTAAATTTAACGCAATAGTCGCGCAAACGCTAGCGAACCTATGGACCTCGGCAGCAAACTGTTGATCATTTTTTTCGCATTCCTAGCCATCATCGGTGTGGTGATGACGGTCAGCTTTCGCGAACGCAAGCTCGCCAATCAAAGCAACCGGCCCGACCGCCTTTCCGACGAGGCCAGCGATGCCCGCACCATGACTATTATTTTCGGCAGCATTTTGTGCGGCATGTTTTTGGCGATATTAGTCGCCTGGATAGTATTTTTCTAAACATGAAGAATTCTTCCGCCACGCTCTCCATCGCCTTCTCCCAAATCGGCCACAGCATGTCGCACATTTTCATGCTGCTGTACCCGACCGTGGTGTTGGCGCTGGAGAAGGAATTCAACCAAAGCTACGGTGAATTACTGGTGCTGATGACCTTGGGAAACGTGCTATTCGGCGTCGCCGCGTTGCCCGCAGGCTGGCTCGGCGATCGTTGGAGCACGCTGAGCATGATGATCATCTTTTTCCTTGGCCTCGGCGCATCGGCGATATTCACCGGCTTCATGTCGACGACCGGCGGCTTGGTTTTAGGCTTGGCGCTGATCGGCCTGTTTGCTTCCATCTATCATCCGGTCGGCATGGCGTGGCTGGTGAAAAACTCGGAAAACAAAGGCCGTGCCCTGGGCATCAACGGTGTTTTCGGCAGCCTGGGCGTCGCCACCGCGGCGTTGATCGCCGGCATCTTGACCGATACGATTAGCTGGCGCGCAGCGTTTATCGTGCCGGGTGTCGTCGCCCTGATCGTCGGCGTCGCACTGATTTACTGCGCTCGGCGCGGCCTCGTAACGGAGAGTTCCGGCGACGTGAAACCGTTCGTCAAACCGCCAGCCAGCGACATGAAGCGGGTGTTCATCGTGCTGTCGTTCACCATGCTGTTGAATGGTGTGATCTACCAATCGGTATCGAGCGCGTTACCGAAAATCCTCGCGGAAGGCGTGCCTAATTTGACCGGTGGCACGGCGACGGGTGCGGGCGCGTTGGTTTCCATCGTCTATTTCTGCGCCATGGCGGCGAGCCTGCTGGGTGGATATTTGTCGGACCGTTACTCCGTGAAAAATCTCTACATCGTAACGACTGTGCTGCAAGTGCCGCTCTATGCGATAGCCGCGTCCATCATGCATCTGCCGTTGTTGTTCGTTATCACCCTGGCGGCGGTGTTCAGCACCATCGCCGTGCCGACGGAAAACGTCTTGCTTACCCGTTACACGCCGGAGCGCTGGCGCGCGACAGCGTTCGGCGCGAAGTTCGTGTTGGCGTTAGGCTTGGGTGCGCTAGGCGTACCGCTGGTCGCCTACATCCGCGATCACACCGGCAGTTTCTACGCGTTCTATATGCTGCTCGCGGCGATGGCGTTGCTGATTGCCATCATCGCGTTGTGGATGCCGTCGGAAAAGTTGACGCGGCGGTTCGATCCAGCGCTCGCAGCGAAGGCGATGCCGTAGGTCGGAAAAGCGCAGCGCTTTCCGACGCATGGTTTATCAGCGTGTCGGTTACGTTAATGGTTGGAGCGTAAGTTGTTCGGCGGGTTGCACCCGCCCTACATTTTTGCTGGCTCATAGGCTGAAACAAAAAATGTAGCCCGGATGGAATCCGGGGATCATCCTCCCGGATTCCATCCGGGCTACGACTCCTACCTCACGGCAATCGGCGCAACGGTCGACCCGGTCCCGCCTTTGATCTTCAGCGGCTCGACGATGAACGCAAACTCATAGGCCTTGTCTTTCGCCAGCGCTTCAAGTTCCATGTTCTCCAGCAGAAAAATTCCATTCACCACCAGTGCAATGGCGTGAACCGGCAGGCGTATCTGTTTATCGGGATTCGGAAAAATCTCAATGCCCCAGTTGTCGCTGCCGATCAACACGACGTTTTGTTTCGCCAACCACTCCGCCGCCGGCGCGCCGATGCCGGGCTGGCCGCTGACGAATTTTGCGTTGTCCTTACCCCACAGCAAACCCCAACCGGTGCGGATCAGGACGGCATCGCCCTGCCCCAAGGTTACGCCCTGTTTTGCCAACGTATCTTGTAAATCCTGTGCGGTAATTTCGTAGTCGATCGCCAGCATCTCCACACCTTTGAAAGCCGCCACATCGATCAACACGCCGCGGGTGAAAATGGCGCCGACTTTTTCCACACCGAGTTTGGTGAAGCCGTTCCGCGTGGCGATTTCATCATTTTTAAAGCAGTTGTAAAGCAGATCGCCGATGCCCTGATGATTAAGCGCGTCGAACTGGGTGCCGACCTGGCCGATTTCCGTGGTGACGATCTCCTCGTTGCTGCGTTGTTTATTGGTGGCGGCCGGATTGCTCGTCCGCTTTAACTGGATGCTGAAGCGCCGCTCGCCGAAAAAAGGAATGGTGGTGTTGAGTTCCTTGCCCAACTCGAATACTTTGCCGGTGCGTATGAGTTTGGTCGCGCGCAATACGGTTTCCGGCCCGATGAGATTAGCCGCACCGCGCTCGTCGTCCGCGCCCCACTTGGACGGACAGCGCTGCTCCGGCGTTGGCGGGGACCAGCTCTGCGCCCAGGCGGAACCCAATCCCGTCAACGTCGCAATCAGCGCGAATAAACCTCTCTTAGCATATGTCATGTCGCTCCTCCTTTGTTAGTCATCGTTGCGCCATGCTATGCGTAACCTGGCGCTCTGACAAGCTGTGCTAAAGTTACGGTGACAAAAAATGAGAGGAGTAAACCGCAATGATGAAAGCCGTCTTATTTGCTGCGCTGTGGTTGAGTAGCAGCTTGTTAATCACCCACTCACTACGCGCGGAAGAGAAAGCCATGGATGAAAAAATCACTGCATTGAAAATCGTCGACAACAAGGTCGGCGAAGGCAAAGAAGCGCAATCGGGTTCCACCGTGTCCGTCGACTACACCGGCTGGCTCTACGATCCCAGCGCGCCGGATAAAAAAGGCAAAAAGTTCGATAGCTCCTTGGATCGCGGCGATCCATTTTCCTTTGTCTTGGGGCGCGGGACGGTTATCCGCGGATGGGACGAAGGCGTCAAAGGCATGAAAGTGGATGGCCAGCGTACGTTGATTATTCCGCCCGACATGGCCTACGGGAACCGCGGCGCCGGGGGGTTGATTCCGCCCGGTGCGACCCTGTTATTCGACGTGGAACTGATTAGTGTGAAATAACAGCAGCTTAGTTTTATCACTACAAAAATCGTCGGTTAGCTCCGCACTTGCGTAGCCGCCACGCATCCAGTAGCTTAGTGGAAACGATACCGCCCTCGGGATGAGACACATGACTCGTTGTACGCCTATTCGATCTACTATTTTTGCGGCCGTGCTGGGCATCGCAACGCTGGTCTACGCCGAGGACCCACCCGATCCAACCTTGTCGGCAGGAGACTTCACTCTCAAGCGCGCCGATGCCCAGGCCTTCGCCGAACCGGCGCCGGTGTTGACTTACAAGCAGCAACAGACCTTTATGCGCGGCCGTCAGCATTTCAATCAAAAGTGGGTGATCTTTCCCTCCATGGGCGGCGACTGGGGGCTCGGACCGACGTTCATCGCCGATAAGTGTTCCGGCTGCCATATCGGCGGCGGCCGCGGCCTAATGCCCAAGGCGGATGAAGAGCCCGTGGGCGTGTTGATCCGCATGAGCATTCCCGGTTCGGACCAACACGGCGGCCCTAAACCCCATCCTGCGTACGGCGACCAGTTTCAAAATCAAGGATTGACCGGCAAAGACGAATACAACCACGGTAAAGGCGATCGCGTGCCGCCGGAAGGGACGGTCTATATCGATTGGGTAGATGCGAGCAACATCGAACTGGAAGGCGGCGAAAAAATCACCTTGCGCAAGCCCAAGCCGCGCTTCGACAAGCTTACCTTCGGCCCGCTTGGCGACGAGACCATGTTGTCGTTGCGCTTTACCCAACCGATTTTTGGCATGGGTCTATTGGAGGCGGTCCCGGAGGAAACGCTATTGGAGATCGCGAAGAAACAACCCGAGCACGGCATCAGCGGCCGGCCCAACACGGTTTGGGATCCTTACACCAAACAAACCCGCATGGGGCGGTTCGGCTGGAAAGCTAATGTGCCGTCGATACGCATGCAGATCGCCCTCGCCTTTCACGGTGACATCGGCGCGACGACGTCTGTATTCATCGAAGACAACTGCACGCCGGTGCAAGAGCTGTGCCTTGCCTCGACGCCCAACAACCGCCCGGAAGTAGTCGACGTCAATTGGGATGAAACCGAGTTCTGGACCCAGGGGCTTGCCGTGCCGGCGCGGCGCAATGTGACGGATCCGGACTTCAAGCGCGGTGAGGCGCTATTTGATGAAGCGAAGTGTTCGGTATGTCACGTGCCGACCATGAAGACCGCCGCGGAATTCAAGTCACTGCCCCAACTTGCGAATCAAATCTTCCATGCCTACACCGACCTATTGCTGCACGACATGGGCGAAGGTCTGTCCGACGGCCGGCCGGACTATCAGGCGCAACCGAGCGAATGGCGCACGCCGCCGCTATGGGGTTTGGGTTTATCGGAAACGGTAACGGGAAGCACAGCGATGCTCCACGACGGCCGCGCCCGCAATGCGACGGAAGCGATACTCTGGCACGGCGGTGAAGCGGAAGCGTCGAAAGAAACGTTTCGCAAAATGACCAAGGCCGATCGCGACGCGTTGCTTAAGTTTCTCGATTCGATTTAGTTGCATCTGGTGGATCCGCTGCGCTTGATCCACCCTACCAGATACGACTATGCCAGGAGCCAATACCAGCGCGGCTCTCCAGCCATGCCGTGCCACGAGGCAAGCTGCTATTGCTTGCTGGCGACGCTAGTCTAGGTCACCCAACCGGCGCCAATAGAGCGGTCGCAACATGACGATGAGTTGCGGGATGCCCCTGAACGCGACATTCCAAAATGCACGCGCGGCGTAGTAGGTGATCGGCGCGGCGACGGCAATCGCGTAGACACTGACACCGCCCAACGCGACGCGAATGAACCACGGCCAATCCTGAATGAGCGGCCAAGCCCACGCCAAAATCCCCCAGGTGAAAAGCCCGGCGATGACGATCATCCCCAGTAATGCTTTCATCGCGCCGGGGGACAGACGAAACGTTCCGGCGTTTTTCAGCATGACTTTTTTATCGTCGGATATCTGTTTGCGTAAGTGGGCGACGCCGTTGATCCAACCTTTTGAAGCGCCTTTGCATTGCGTCGCGATTTCGGCCGCCTGCATCGCGTCATGGTCTTGGAAATCCGCGTACAGTTGTTCCGCCACGTCGGCGGGAAACGCGTGGATTTCCGACGGGAATCCATAGTTGGCTTTTTCCATCAGCTCGGCGATGAAACCCGAGCAGGTTGCCTGACCTTCGTTGAAAAAACGAAAGCGCCATTTGTCGAATATTTGGCTCACCAAAATGGATGCCAGGCTCAACAAGCCATAGGTGAACTGCTGCGGTTCTTTAGGGATGCTACCGTTGAGCGATTTCGCGCCGGGCAGCGTGGTGATGTCCGTAAGGCAGTTATTCCTTTCCATCCATTCGAACATGCGCTCGCTTGCCTCGTTATAGGCATGACCGACGGCCATTTCGCGAGCGAACTGATTGAATCTTTTCGGTGAAAACACCCAGCAACGGGAGCTATAGGCTTTCCTAAAATCTTTCAGCAGCGCATAGTTAACGCCTTTAGGATTCACCGTGGCTTGCACCAACACGTCCTCCGTCACCGTTCCCTCTTTGCTGCCGTCGGCATTGCGTATCGTCTGCCCGGTCACCGCCACGACCATCGCCGGATGGGACCAAAAGCGAAATGAGTTGTCCGTGTCCCAACTGTATTTATAGATCTGGCCGAGGGCGATGATCGCATGCATCGATAGGGTGCGCGCCCGCGACAGCACGATGTCCCCAGGTAGCAGTTCATGACCTTCCGCCATGATGGGTGATTCCTCGTCGCCCAAACGGCGGGAACAGATTTCCAAAGAATTGGGGATCTTCGCATTAGTCGCATTGACCGTCGCGCTGGAGACGGAAACATCCACCGGAAGCGAAAGTTCACCTTGGTAAGAGTCTGCCTGTAGATTTCGTGTCGATACTTCCATATGATCTCTCGCTATGATGTTGAGTTTATCGTTCCAAATCGTGTGCTTCGATGACTGAACCTTCGCTCGCCGCGACCAGCGCAATCGATTCCGCGCTGCGCGAAAAAACCGAGCTGCTGTATCGCAACACGCCGACCGGTTGCATCGGCGTCGTGTTCTCCGTCACCATCGTGCTGCTGTTATTGTGGCCGCACGTGCCGCACGGATTACTCATCGCCTGGGCCGCCGCGGAGGGTTTGGTCGCCACCCTAGCCTACCTCGATTTCCTGCGCTTTTCGCGCACCGGTTTCACCGAACGAGCACCCAAGGTAAAAACCGCGCTGGCGCTCGCCTCGTCCCTCGCGTGGGCCAGCGCGCCGCTGTTGCTCATGCCCGCCGCACTGGAATACCAGGTTTTGTTGTTGCTGGTTATCTGCATCATCGCATTTTCCGGCACGGTTTACTTCTCTTACCACACGCCGGCGTTCTACGCCTTTGTCCTTCCGCTGTTGTTGCTTACGACCGTTGCGTTGCTGTTGCAAGGCGGATCGATCCAAATCATTCTGGCGGTCGGCATGATAGGCATGCTGTTGGCCGTGCTGCGCTTCGGAAAAAACTTCAACGACGCGCTGACCCGCGCCATCAACGTCAGCCTGGAAAATAAAGCGCTGGTGACGGAGTTGACGCAGCAAAAGGAAACCGCCATCAAAGCCAACCTCGCCAAGACGCGTTTTCTTGCCTCGGCGAGCCACGATCTGCGTCAGCCCATGCACACCATCGGCCTGCTGGTCGCGCTGCTGCGCAACCGCAGCGAACGGGCCGAGGACGCCAGCATCGTCGAGAAGATCCACTCGGCGATTCAGGCCATGGAAAATCTCTTCACCGGCCTGCTCGATATTTCCAAGCTCGATGCCGGCATGGTGAAACCCGCCGTCGAAGATTTTCCCGTCAGCAATGTATTGAACGCTGTTCAAGTTAATTTCACGCCGCAAGCCGAAGAAAAAGGGTTGAAACTGCACGTCGTGGCTTCCAGCCTAAACGTCAGAAGCGACGCAGTGATCCTAGAACGCATGATCGCTAACCTCGTCGCTAATGCGGTTCGCTACACCCAAACCGGCAAGATCCTGGTGGGTTGCAGACGTCGTGGAAAAACCACGGCTATCGTTGTTTGCGACACCGGCATCGGCATTCCGCCCGAACGCAATGAGGAAATTTTTCAAGAATTCGTTCAATTGAGCAACCCCGAGCGCGATCGCACCAAAGGCCTCGGTTTAGGCCTTTCCATCGTCAAGCGATCCGCCGATCTGCTGGGCCACCCGATCACGCTCCGCTCCAAGCCGGGGCGAGGATCATGCTTCGCCATCACCGTGCCGATCGGCGCCAAAACGCTGACCATCGAAGCAGCGCCGGCACAGCGTTTGGAAACCGCCGGCGCCGGCTTATTCGGGTTATTCATCGTCGTCATCGACGACGAGCAGGACATACGCTTCGCCATGGAATCTATCCTGGATCAATGGGGCTGCCACGTGTTGACGGCGGGTTCTCATCAAGAAGCGATCGATCAATTGAGTGGACATCTGCGCACACCGGATCTGCTAATCAGCGATTATCGTCTGCGCGATAACCAGACCGGCATCATCGCGGTCGAGGCGGTGCGTCGGGCGCTGGAAGACGACATACCGGCGATCATCATCACCGGCGACATCACTGCCGAGGACCTGCGCCAGGTCACCGCGTTGGGATTGCCGCTGGCCCACAAGCCGATCAGCGCCGAACATTTGAAAACACTCATCGTCGAAACCCTCGCTCAACGTGAATTGGCCGCTCACGATGAGAATTAAACCTCATCGTCACCGCCGGATCGAACCGTAGCCCCAGCTTGCCCGCCGCGATGACTGCCTGGGTGCGGGTGGTCACGTTTAACGCTCGCAATACCGCCGACGTGTGGGACTTGATGGTGCTGGCGGAAAGATTCAAATCCCGGCAGATGAGCTTGCTCGGTTTACCCTGCAGGATTTGAAACAGCACTTCGGATTGCCGCGGGCTCAAACCCAAATCCCCGGGCCGCTTGCTGCCCGGCGTCGCGACGGGGGCCGCCGATGGCGCGCTCGGGCTGGCTCCCATGAAGGCGATCGGCGGCAGATAGATGCCGTTGGCCAAAATTAACTTCAGCGCACTGATTAGGATATCCGACGAGGAGGTTTTTGGAATGTAACCCATCGCGCCCTGATCCAGGGCATGCAACACACTGCCGCGATCTTCTTGCGACGATAACACGACGATGGGAATGCCGGGATGTTGCTCACGTATGATGGCGATGCCGTCTAAACCCGACATGTCCGGTAGACCGACATCGAGCAAAATGAGCTCGATGTCAGATTCCCGCTTGAGAGCGGCAAACGCTTCGGCGCAAGACGCGGCTTCCACGGCGTTGACGTTATCGTCCAGCCGCTTGAGCAGAATAACCAAACCCTCGCGAAATAACTGGTGATCATCGACAAGCAGAATTTTCATAGGGTTCTCCTTGCCGCTATTCTATGTCGGCAACGGCCTGATTTACTAGAGCTTTGGGTATCTCCTTTGCCTGGGCCAAACAGCCTATGTCGTTTGGCATAGGGTCGCGAAAAAAGCGCTTCGTCGTTACTTTGGACAAAAGCCACCGGTATCAGACCAGCGCTGCATCACCTTAACGAACTCATCGTGCGGCAGCGGCGGAACCGCGCGGCCATCCCCAGGCCGCCACGCCCAGTTAACCAGGATATCGTTTTGGACATGTAACACGATGCCGCGTGGCGCGCGATTGCCGTTGCCGGCTTTGTCGGTAATCGATGCGCAAATCTCCGCCGGTGAGCCGGCCCCCCAACTCATGCTGATTGGCGCCATATGCCAATCGTCGGCGCCGGGTATACCGGCTATGTTGGCGTTCTGATGACAGCTCTTGCAGGTGTAACCGCCGACACCGCGATCCTGGGGCCCGCGCTTGACGTTGAACATGTGCTCGCGACCCGCGTCGCTTTGGCGCGGGCTATCGCCCTTGGCGTGACAATTAGTGCAGCGCGGATGCTGCATTACCGCAGCGGCGGCCATAAACGCTTTGATCGATTCATCCTCGTTACTTTGCGAGGATGTAGCAAACGGCAAACATCCAACCAAGAATGCAATAAGATAATTTTTCCCTACGCGCATGGTTTGTCCTCCCTTGGTCATGCCTAAGCCATTTTGATCAAGTCGCTGCGTATCGGCAACTGCCGAATGCGCTTACCGGTTGCCGCAAAAATTGCGTTGGCGACGGCCGGTGCGATCGGTGGCGTTCCCGGCTCGCCCACGCCGCCGAGGGCCGCGCTGCTATCGATAATATGCGTTTCGATCTCCGGCGTCTCGGCCAAGCGAACCATATCATAGGTCGGAAAATTGCCTTGCTCAACTCTACCATCTTTGATCGTAATCTCACCGAACAGCACCGCCGACAGGCCGAAGATGATCCCGCTTTCCATCTGCGCAACGACGGTGTCGGGATTCACCGTCGGGCCGCAGTCGATGGCGCACACCACGCGCTTGACCCGGACCTCACCCTCCTCGGAAACGGCAACCTCGGCCACTTGTGCGACGATGGAGCGGAACGATTCGTGCAACGCGATGCCGCGTCCCACACCCTTGGGCAGCGCGGTTCCCCAGCCGGCCTTCTCCGCGACTGTCTCCAACACCTTGCGATGGCGCGGATGCTGTTGCAGCAAGCCACGGCGAAATTCATAGGGATCTTTGCCGGCGGCATAGGCGAGTTCATCGATGAAACTTTCCTTGAAAAAACTGTTGTAGGAATGGCCTACACTGCGCCAGAAACCGACGGGAATCGGCGTGCGCGATAACACGTGTTCGACCTTGAGATTGGCGATTTCATATTGCATCTCCGCTGCGCCTTCGGCATTGGTTTTGTCCTGCATCATGTCGGACGCGGCCCACGGCACCAGGCGCTCCATGAACGACAAGGTGACCGAAGGGCCGACGATGCGGTTCCACCACGCGATCGGTTTGCCGTCGCCATCCAACGCCGCGCGGAATTTTGCCAGCGCCGCGGGGCGGTACATATCGTGTTGCGTATCCTCTTCGCGCGACCACACCACTTTCACCGCGGGACCGTTGAGTTCCTTGGCAATCGTTACCGCTTGCACCACCGCGTCCATTTCCGCGCGGCGGCCGAATCCGCCGCCCAGGTAAGGCGTATGAACGACGACCGCTTCCGTTTCAACGCCGGCGGTTTTTCCGGCGATCCATTGCACCAGCGACGGCGCTTGATTCGACATCCAAACCTCGCAACCGCCGTTAGCGACTTGCGCGGTGCAGTTAATCGGCTCCATGGTGGCGTGGGCCAAGAACGGCACTTGATACTGCGCCTCGATCACTTTCGCCGCGCGGCCAAGTTCCGCAATGGCATCGCCGTCTTCGCGATAGGTTCCGGCTTTGCCCGCTTCCATATCGCGTTTGAACTGATCGGCAATGGAAGCGGAATCGAGTTTTGCATTCGCGCCTTCGTCCCAGACGATGGGCAACGCCGTCAACGCAGTCTTCGCGCGCCAGTAACTATCGGCCACCACCGCCACGGCATTGGGCAACGATACGACTTGCTTCACGCCGGGCATGGATTTGATCTTCGCTTCATCGAAACTTTTCAGCGTACCGCCGAACACCGGACACTGGGCGATGGCGGCGTAGACCATGCCAGGTACACGCACGTCCAGACCAAACTCTGCCGCGCCCGTAACCTTGACCGGAATATCCAGCCGTTGCTGCGATTTGCCGATCAGGACATAGTTCTTGGGATCTTTGAGTTTCGGTGCGGCCGGCGCCGGGAGTTGTGCCGCGGCGGCGGCGAGTTCGCCATAGGTCGCTTTCTTGCCCGAAGCCTGATGCGAGACGAAACCGTTACTCGTGGCGCATTCCCCGGCCGGAACTTGCCACTGCTTTGCCGCGGCGGCGACGAGCATTTCGCGCGCCGACGCGCCGGCGATGCGCATGCTTTCCCAGCCATCGCGCACGCTGGTGCTGCCGCCGGTGGCTTGCACCCCGAGGGTATCCCCCAGGCTGTAGCCCATGCGCCGTGCCACGGCGGCCGCGTAACGCTCATCCTCGTCGTCGAACGGCAGGCCATCGGTGAGCATAGTGATGTTGGCGTAGATTTTATCGATGGGCGCCTGCTCCACTTTTACTTTACTCCAGTCGGCGTCTAGTTCCTCGGCGACTAGCATGGCGAGCGCGGTGTAAATGCCCTGACCCATTTCCTGGCGAGGCACCATGACGGTCACGGTGTTATCCGGGGTAATCTTGAACCAGCCGTTGAGCGCCAGCTCTTTCTCGTTGAGCTTGAAGGAAGCCGGCTTCGCTAGGCGATCGCGCTTACTCAAGAACCGATAGCCGAAATACGCTGCGCCACCGACTAGCACGCCGGCGATCAGAAAACGACGTCGCGATTTTCTCATCACGCCTCCTTATTTTCGCTGGCGAGCGAACGGATCGCTTTGCGGATACGTGGATAGGTGCCGCAGCGGCAGATGTTGGTGATCGATTCATCGATTTCTTCATCGCTCGGATTGGGCTTGCGTTGTAACAAGCCGGCAACCGCCATGATCATGCCCGATTGGCAATAGCCGCACTGAGGGACTTGAAGCTCGATCCAGGCTTGTTGGACGCGGTGCAACTGCGCTTGACCGAGGCCTTCGATCGTGACGATCTCGTGATTCCCAACGGCGCTGACCGGCGTAATGCAGGAGCGCATCGGCACGCCGTCCAAGTGCACGGTACACGCGCCACACGCCGCGACGCCGCAGCCGAACTTCGTGCCGGTGAGCCCGATGGTGTCGCGCAGCACCCATAGCAAAGGCGTCTCGGGTTCGACCTCGACCTGCTCAACTTTTCCGTTTACTTTTAGTGAAAACATATTGTCTCCGATCGCTAATTTGCCAGGCTTTCGTTGATGCGTTTAAACTCGAATGAATAAGAAAAACATTCTGTCGATTTCGCCATGCTGATTCATGCGGTGCCCTCATCCCCGCCCCTTCTCCCAGAGGGAGAAGGGAGAAAATCCCCTCTCCCTGTGGGAGAGGGTTAGGGCGAGGGCAACGTTACGCAGGATCGAAAACATCGATAAACATTACCCACACGATGCCTCCACCTGCACCACCAACTGCTTGAGCAAATCGATAGCCGCGTCTATTTCCAACGTATAAAAATTCTCGGTGCCGCGCCGCTCGGACGAGACCAGCCCGGCGCTGCGCAGGGCCTTCAAGTGATGCGAAATCGTCGGTCGCGACAAAGTTAATTGTTCGGCAATCTGATTCACATTCATCGATTCCACTTCAGCCAACAATAAAATAATGTCCTGTCGCCCGACGTCGCCGAACGCCTGAAACAGCGGCAGGCAATCCCGAAACGCCCGAGCCGGCCCGGCGAGTTTCGGTCTTTGCTTTTTTGCGGCCATTAGCGATCAGTTGATTGGTTTAAACACATCAACGGATGATAAGGCAAGCCTCGCGCGATTGCAACGGCCGCGGAGCGTGGTGCACTGTCTTGATGCATCGATTGATCAAACGGCACTATTTTGTTACAGGGCTTGTACTGCACAACTGAATTACATCCTAATTTCATTGGGTTAGAGCACCGACGTGATGGCATAACCCTTGCTGGTGCAACAAAACACCCGAAACCTTGGCCTGACAATGAATTACTCGCCATATTTCAAGTTACTCGCAAGCACGATGGATGATGCGCAACATCTCGATGAGGTGACATCCCATCTGCTCTACTCGGCCTTGTTCGACGCGGGATTGCCGGAACTCGAAACAGGCGCCTTCATCGCTTACTCTCACGCGCGGCCCACGGTGCTGCGAGAAATGTTGGGCCTGCAACGCGCCTTGGCGGAGCGCGTCACCCAATTGCGGTTACCGCAGCGGGATCTAAGGCCCGTCATTATTCCGACCTATTGCGGCACGGTGGACTATCCGAACTTGACAGCGTTACTCGCGCTGCTGTTGCAGCGTTACGAAATACCGGTGCTATTGCACGGCACGCTGGAGGGACACGGCGGCGTGGCGACCGCTTACGTGCTACGCGAATTCAAAATCTTACCGAGTGGCTCGACGCAACAGGCGCAGTCGAGTCTCGATCAAGATTTGCTCGCGTTTGCACCGACGGCGGTGTTGAGTCCCGGGTTCGCGCAGTTGTTAGCGCTGCGCACGCGGCTGGGATTGTCGAATCAAGATTATTGCCCGACGTCGCTGCTCGATCCGTTCGCCGGTCAGGGCCTGCATCTGAGCAATGTGTCGGACGCGAGACAGATGGAATCGTTGCGCGAGGTCCATCGCACCACCGGCCACAGCGCGCTGCTGTTTCGCGGCACCGAGGGCGAGCCGTTCGCCAATCCGAATCGTCGGCCCGCGCTTGAACTCATCGCGAACGGCGACCATGTCTTATTATTCGATGACGAAAAAGGCCGCGGCCACAGCGCTGCGCGCATGCCGCGCAATGTCAATTTAAGCTCGACCACCGCTTGGATTAAGCAAGCGCTATCAGGCAAAGTGGCGATTCCCCATCCCATCTTAAATCAGCTCGCGTGCTGTTTATTTGCTTCGGGCTACACCAAGGATATGCATCAAGCGAAAGCGATCGCGGCGATGTCCGCAGGCGGCTTGGTTAACGCCTAGACGCGACAGCCTTCTCCCAGCATCATTCCTGTGGATTCGGGAATCCATTTAAATATTCACCGCATGCGCATCAGATCCAAACTTGACTCGTTCTTAGTATCCATTACTATTGCTCCTCCATTCGAATGCAATCGCCAGCGGAGGCAGTAAATGAAAATGAATCGACTCGGAAACAGCGATCTGGTTGTTTCGCGGATTTGTCTGGGCACCATGACCTGGGGCCAACAAAATAATGAAAAGGACGCCCACGAACAGTTAGCCTATGCCGTCGCCAACGGCATCAATTTCATCGACACGGCGGAGATGTACGCCGTGCCGCCGACAGCGGAAAGTTACACCAAGACTGAAACCTATATCGGTAATTGGCTGAAGAATCAGCAGCGCGACTCACTCATCGTCGCTTCTAAGATCGCCGGTCCGCGCGCCGATCTTCTCTATGTGCGCGGTGGCTCCAAGGTCAATAAGGCACAGATCGACGAAGCCCTCGCCGGCAGTTTGAAACGCCTCCAGACTGACTATCTCGATCTCTATCAAATTCATTGGCCCGACCGCAACACGCCGATCTTCGGCGCGTATCAATACGATCCGAAACGCGAGCGCGAAACCACGCCGATACGCGAGCAACTGGAAGCGCTGGCCGTGCATGTGAAGACGGGAAAGATCCGCTACATCGGCTTATCCAACGAGACACCATGGGGCGTATGTCAGTTCACGCGCCTAGCGGAGCAATACAACTTACCGCGAGTGGTATCGATACAAAACGCTTACAGCTTGATGAACCGGACTTTCGAATACGGTCTCGCCGAAGCGTGCCATCGCGAGAACGTGGGATTACTGGCCTACAGCCCGCTGGCCTTCGGCCATCTCAGCGGAAAATACCTCACGCCGGAAGGCCGCGGTCGCTGCAATATCTACTCAGGCTTCGGTCAACGTTACGAAAAAGTGAATGGCAAACCCGCGTCGCAAGCCTATGTCGATCTCGCCAAAAAATACGGCATGAGCGGCGCCACGATGGCGCTCGCCTTCGTCAACCAGCGTTGGTTCACCGCAAGCAATATTATCGGCGCGACCACCATGGATCAACTCAAGGAAAACATTCAGAGCGAATACGTCATGCTATCGGATGAATGCCTGAAAGACATTGAAGGCATCCATTTGCGCTACACCAATCCCGCGCCATAGCATCGCCAGGAGGCAATACCAGCGTGCCTCACAGGCCATGCATGTCTGCGAGGCAGATATTCGTGCGCCTTCTGGCTTAACGCTTCGGCATGATGTCCGCTCCAGCGGGGGGCGGTTTTACGGAACAGTTTCTCGCTACTCGGCCAGCCATCTCAAAGTTTGCCGCCGAGAAAATTGATCGCACCCCACAAAATGCCGGCGGCGATGGCGAGCAGCCCGAAGGCGGTGACCGTTCCGGCGAGTGTGCTAGGCGGCACTCCGACGCCATCGACGCGCATTTCCTTGACTGGGCCGGCGGTGGCGCTAACGCTCAGCGCGTCCCAGCCGTCAATGTGCGGCACGATGGCCCGGCGCGAAGCGGACCAAGGGCCCACCACCGATGCCGCGGCGCCGATTGCGAGCACGGTTTCTTCCAGCCGCAGTGTCGACGGATCCACGGGTTGATCCTTGCTGGCCCAGTCGCGGCGGTAATGTTTGTTTTCCTCGCCGAGTACTACGTTGACGATGGCGAACGCCGTGCCGATGGCGCCGGCCATGCCGGACGCCAGCTCGAAGCGCGTGTTGGCAATGTATTCGCGGGCGCGGGCCATGTGCGATTCCATTTCCATTTTCGTTGCCGCATCGTTCAGCAGCGGCACGGCTGCTACGCGCACGGAACGCGCCGCCGATTCGATGCGAAACGGCACACATGCACTGCCCCAATAAACCGGCACTTCCTTGCGACGCTCGGTGGCGTGGGATGTGATGTAATACATGCGGTATAGGTAAGCCGCACAGGGCGTGCCGCTGAGCGGTGCGATGAGGGGCTCGCCGAACGCGGCGTCCAATCGCACGGTGCCGGTGGCAAGCAAGGGGCCGTCCTTGTCAGGCAAGCCGCTGGTCTGTGCGCTGGCGAGCAGCGCCGCTGAGCCTCCGCCGCGCGTATAGCCCGTTAGCAAACCCCAAAACGATCCCACGGCGAGGGTGAGAAACACCGCCGCAACGATGCCAACCCAGGGGCGCGCCTCGGCGATCAGGTGCGGCGCCGTGAAGCGATCAAGCCCATAGGCCAAGCCCAGGAACACCACGAAATAGATGGCGCAGCCACTGCTGCTGCGTTTCATCCGGTTTGTAATAGAGCCGTTGTCGACCATTGCGAAATTAATTGCGATCCATGCAGGGAAAGCCAATGTGGAGTTCAATCCCCCTTTTCAACCGCCATGACTTTATCGCTAAGCCGACAGAGGGTCAATCGCGAGCAACATCATCGGCGCGACCACCATGGATCAACTCAAGGAAAACATTCAGAGCGAATACGTCATGCTATCGGATGAATGCCTGAAAGACATTGAAGGCATCCATTTGCGCTACACCAATCCCGCGCCATAGCATCGCCAGGAGGCAATACCAGCGTGCCTCACAGGCAATGCGTGTCTGCGAGGCAGTATTCATGCGGGTTCTAGGTCATCGTCATTCCCGCGAAAGCGGGAATCCATACGGCAACGGAAATACCAATTCAGTATGGATTCCCGCCTGCGCGGGAATGACAATTTATGACTCTTTTCGGAATGACAACGGATTCACGTGCTTCAACCCGGAAAAACGCTTGAAATCGTGATCGGTCGAATACACCGCGTAGCCGTGTTCGATCGCCAGCGCGGCTAGATGAGCGTCCGAAGTGAGATTAGCTGCCGTGCCAGAGGCAGAAATCAGTTGCCGCAAGATCGGCCAATGGCGCTCGCCCGGCGCCACGCTCACCACGCTTGGCTGTGCCAGCCATTGATCTGCATAATTCAGCGCGACGTCCGGCGTTAGCGGCTTATGCATAATACGCGGGTGAGTGGTGATTCGAAGAAATGCCAGCACAACTATCCACGCTAATCCGATTTGTGTCGTGCCAGATAGCGCTTTTTCCAGCCACCGTCGCGCGGCAGCATTATGTACCGAATCGCTATCGACGGCGTAAATCAGTAAATTAGCATCGACTAAAATCACTTACGTTGATCGAGTTTTCTATGCAATTCGGCGTCCTCTAGCATGTCGGCGAGTTGCAGCGCTTTATCGAGGTCAACTGGCGCAATCAGTCCACCGAGAGAAGCAGGTTTAAGTCGATAGGGTCGCGACGCTGACGCACTTGCCTTGCTTGCCTTCAGTCCGGCGCGCAATGTTTCGTTCACTACTTGCTTGAATGGCTTACCGGATCGATGTGCGGCATTCTTCAGTGCAGTGGCAATCGGTTCTTCGAGAGTTAATGTCGTTCTCATGACCGCATCATAACATCAGAATACGGAGCATCAAAGCATCACCGTTCTTCCGTCATTGCGAGCTACCTGTAGCCCCGTACTTGATACGGGGGAAGCAATCTCGTCTTTTACGGGACAATATTGTTAGGCGGGTGGGACCCGCCCTGTAATCTTTCTACGGAACCGCCACGCCGGACCAACCAAGCTACTCTATCTTCAAAATCTTCATCGCCTTGCCCAGTGTTTCTATGGATTTGGCGTGGTCTCCCGCCTTGTGCAAGCTTTCTCCGTCGGCGCGTAGCTTGGTTACCTCGTCCCGCTGCGCAGCCGTCAGCGATGGATTGGCTGCCATCGCCTCGTCTATCTTTTTCATGTCCATCGGACAATGGTTGGCGAATGCGGTACCGCAAACGAGCGCCAGCGATAACGCGATGCTACGTAGGGTGTAAGTCATGACATCTCCTCGAACGTGGGTGGATCGGTGCAACGTCAATAGAGGATACGCCGTTTCTAGAGACAGAGTTCAAAGAAAGGCCTACGCCGTCGCCAACGTTATCAACACGGCGGAGATAAGTGGATCGATCTAAGCAAGCACTGTCTACCTAGGGAAGCTCTGATTAATTCCGATTTCGTCGCAATACTGCGTTGCGAACAAAAAAATCTCCTCACATACTATCCGTATGCTACGTCGATATTTTTTGTTCGCGCCTTGTCTCGCCTAGAACTCGAAATAAATCAGAGCTTCCCTAGCAACTAAACCGAAGAATTAAATCCATCGCTGGTAAGCCTCAACGTGCCGTCGCCGATAAGAGCAGCAACATCGGCGGCGCTGCCGCTGTAGCCGCTCAAGCTTATGGACCCACCCCAACCAAAGGTCAAGGTCTTGCTGCCGAGATTCCAGGTCGTGGTTTGATTGATCGCACCGAATGATACCAAGTCGGCGCTGGTTAGCAGCGTGTCGGGATTGGCGACTGTGCTGGGATTGCGCGTTGCGTCGTTACCGGAGAAGCCCGCCATATTGCTGATGTCGATCAAGTCGGCCAACACGAGGGTATCGCCGGTTGCGAAATCGGTGATGGTGTCGTTGCCTTGATTGCTGCGTGCGCTGAACACAAACTTATCGTTGTCGGTGCCGCCGCTTAAGGTATCGTCACCCCCCATGCCGAACAGGCGATCGACGCCGCTGCCACCGCTCAACGTGTCGTTACCGTCCACCGTGGTGCTGATCCCGGTGACTTTTACGTCGTCGAAGCGTCTGCCATCGCCGGTGCCCTGGGTGCTGCTGAAAGCGAGCAAGGTACTGGCATCGCCCGCCGCGATATCAAAGCTAAATTGACGCACATTGCCATAGGTGTTGGCGGTAAGGTTGCTCGCGGCGCCGGCCGAGCCGAGCACGAGGGTCGATGCATTGCTCGCGCCACCGGATAAAGTCATCACGCCAGCGGACGTGATAGTGGCGACCGTCACACCGTCCCATTGCACCGTCGCGGTTCCCGCTTGCAATGACCCCTCGTCGGAGAGAACGAACGACACCCGATAGTTACCGCCGATGTCGGTGGCGATCGCTTGCGACAACGCGCCGCTATCCATATCGATGTTGAATCGTCCGCCGGAATTGGTGTATCCACTAAAGTTGTTCGGCAACGTGTTATTTCCAGCAGCGGCAGCATAGCCGCCCAATTCCGTCGCGTTGTTGTGATTCCAACCCGACGCACCACCGGAACCGATGACGTAGGAATTCGAGTAGTCGCCGCCCGAACTCGTCGCCAAGGCGCTCCAATGCTCGAACTGCGGGTTGCGAACATAGCCCGAGCCGCCGATCAGCACATCGTCCGCGACCCCACCCGTCAAGGTATCGGCGCCACCACCGCCGGCCACTACAATCGCAACCTGTATGTTATCCGTTGTGCTCGAAAGCGAACTGGCGCCGCCAGTAGCGGGATTGGTGACAAACGTGCCGTTGGTTCCGCTGGTTTGATCCCAGGCTCGGAAAGAAATAGCATCGGCCAATGCAGTGTATTCCCCTTCGAATCTAACTTGATCGCTGCTAGTCGTACCTAACAACAATACTCGATCGTCGGCCGTGCGGGCTACGCCGTCGGCGCCAAAAAGTCCTGTCCCGCCGCTCGAATCGCTGGTGTTCGTCGTCCAATTCCAGGTCGTGCCGTTATCGAGGGTGTATCCCAAGCGCGCGCCCGGATGGTTGACGATGGCCGTGACGCCCATACCCACCAAAGCCGAACCCGAATCGACGTCGAGCATGTTCAATGGCGTGCCCGTTCCAATCGAGCCATTGGCGACGAGCGTGCTAACCGCGACCGCAGCGGCGGTGTTGATAGAAGGCGTGGCGTTCGTGTATACAGTTGGCGCGTCGTTGACGGCGTTGATGTCGATGGTGACGGTGTTCGGCGTGGCGTCGGTATTAACGCCGCCGTTCGCCGTGCCGCCGTTATCGGTTACCGCGAAGGTGAAGCCGCCTTGATTGGTTCCGCTAACGTTGCTGCTGCCGCGCCATTCCACTTTGCCGGCAGCGATATCGGCGGCGGTAATGGTGGTTCCGTTGCTGAGTCGAACGCCGTCGACATACAAGCCGGGCAGCGCAACGCTATCCCATTCGACCAGGTAACCCGGGAGCGTGCCCGGATCGCGCAAGATGTCGTTCCATTGGGCGTCCCTAATCATCGTCGCGAACGACTGTCCCGATCCGCCGCCGTTATTCGGTTCCGGCGTAACCGGCGCCCAACCGGTAAAGGTCAGCGGTGTGCCGTCGATCCACGTCCAGCCACCGGAGACCCCCGGATTGTTTGCGCCTTCCAGGCCGCCGATCGCCTGGAATAGGCCGATCGGCGCTTGCTTAGAAAACGCATCCGCGGTGACAAATCCCGTCAACGCGGCCGCAAAGGCGTTTTCGTTGGTATTGCTGATGGTCACCAAGTGGCCGCCCTTTGCGGCAGCCGCGCCATAGGCCGCTGTCCAATTGGTCGCGCCGATGACGTACTCATACCAATGGTTGTTCGCGCCGGCGCCGCTGGTAAATTGCACCGCCGATGCGCTCGGCCCAACGGCCGTCAGCCCACCGATGGTGATGGATTGCAAAGAGTTGGCCGGGGTATCGTTGGGATCGGTGAATCCAAAATCGCTCAGCGTGAAGACGTAGTTGGTATCCTCGGCCGCCGCGATGGTCTTGTTGGCGCCTGCCGGTGCATCGTTAACCGAATTAACGCTGATCGTTACGTCCTGGGTGGTCGAATTGCCCGCGGCGTCTTGCATGGTCACGGTGACGATCGCGTTGCCATTCTTGTTCTCGCCGGAGGGCTGTAATGTCACGATAGACGCGCCCGCGCTGGTGCTGATGGCAATATCGCTGGCAACAAACGTGCTCGACGATTTGAATACCGCATTCGTCACCCGCAGCGCGCCGCTCGCACTGACGTTATCGCTCGCGCTCAAAGTCGTCGCGTCCAGCGTGACCGACGCGAAGCCCTCGTTCACCGCCGCGGGGTTGGTGTAGCTCGGACCCGCTGTGTCGATGGTCACCGCTATGAGATGAAGACGAAATACTTTCGTTGCCCGCCGTATCGGTTTGCTTCGTAGTAAAGTTGTGCACACCGGGCGCAAGCGCGACGCCGGGGGTGATGCTCCAATTACCCGAGCCATCGGCGGTCGTGGTGCCAAGTATCGTCGTGCCATCGCTGTCGTATAACGTAACGGTCGCACCTGCTGCCACCGCAGCGCCGCTGATGGTCGGCGTCGTATCGTTGGTGAGATTGTCCGACGTGCTGGCGCCGCTGTCGCTCGCCGTCGCGAGATCGAGCGCAGTGGGCGCCACCGGCGCAGTGAAATCGATATTGACCGGAAAGTTCGTGCTCGCCGCGCTGGTGTTCCCCGCTTGATCTGTCACCGTCGCCGTGACCGGCACGTTGCTCGCCGTTCCCGTCGGACCGCCGGCGACGGTTTCCAAGATTGCCTGTGGACACGAACACTGCCGCATTGTTGCTGCCGATGTCGCTCGCCAATAGGGTGTAGGTGATGATCTGTCCGCCGAAATTTACGCTGACGGTATCGCCGGTAACGGCTCCCGACGGCAGCGTGACATTGACCACGATGCCATCCGCCGCCTCGGCGCGGCCAATACCGCCGGCGCTCTCGGGAATCGATGCGATTACCGGGGCAGCGGGCACGGAAGTGTCGACGGTCACGCTGAAGGGCACGCTAACAGGTCCGGCATTGCCCGCGCCATCGGTGATCGAAGCGATGATGACCGGGAAGGTACCATCGCCGCCTGCCGTAATGACGACCGACGAGACGGGAATGGTGGCGTTACCCGCCGTGATATCGGCCGGCGTCAAAATGTAGGCGACGGGTTGACCGTTCCAAGTGATATTGACCGTATCGCCGGCGTCGGCATCGCTACCCGCAAGGCTGATGAGCACGTTGGTGCCATCGAGTGCTTCCGTGGCATTTACGCCACCGTTATCGTTCTCGGGTATCGCGGTGATAGTCGGCGCGAACGGCGGCGTGACGTCGACTTTTACCGTGAACGGCAAGCTTGGCGGGCTGGCGTTGCCGGCGCTGTCGGTCAAGGTCGTGGTGATATCGAACACGCCGGTGCCGCGGGTCGCAATGGTCGACGCGGAAACGGGAACGGCCGCCGAACCGTTGCTGATGTCGGTCGCAGTCAGCGAATAAACGACGCTGGCGCCTCCCCAATTCATCGTCAACACATCGCCGGCGATCGCGCCGGTGCCGGCGATCGAAACGTCGACGCTGGTGCCGTCGCCTGCCTCGGTCGTATTGATGCCACCACCGCTGTTTTCCGGAACAGCCGTAATGGTGGGCGCCGATGGGCCGTCGATATCGACGTTGATGGCAAACGGATCGCTGGCCACACCCGTGTTGCCTGACGCATCGGTGATGGTCGCGGTGATGTCAACCGAACCTTGACCGCTAGGCGATACGGCGGATGCGAGCGCGCTACTAGAGACCGGGATTGCCGACACTCCGGCGGTGATGTCCGCGGCGGTAACGAGATAATTCACCAATACCCCGCCGACACTTAAGTTAATGCGATCGCCGGACTGAGTGCCGGTCGGCAATGCGACATTGACCGTTGTGCCGTCAGATGCCTCGGCGGCGTTAATGCCGCCACCGGCGTTCTCGGGCACCGAGGCGATGCTGGGCTTCGCCGGCGCACCGCGATCCAAGGTAAAGTTAAACGGCGCACTGGTGGGGCTTGAGTTGCCCGCTTGGTCGGTCAAGGTCGCCGTGACCGGCAATGCTGCCGTCGCTCAAGGCCGCGAGGGTGGGCGCGCTGACCGGTACGTTCGCGGTGCTACCCACGTCACTCGCGAGGACGGTGTAGGTGACGCTCTGGCCACCGACGTTCAAGGTCAAGGTGTCGCCTGCCACGGCGTTAGTCGGAATCGCTGACTTGGATGGCGGTGCCGTCGCTCGCTTCGCTGGCGTTGATGCCGCCGTTGCTGTTCTCGGGCACGGCGCTGATGTTGGGAGCGCTCGGTGCGCTGGTGTCGATGACGATGGCGAGAGCGCTGCTCTGGGCCGATTCGTTGCCGGCGGCGTCGGTGATGGTGGTGCTGATGCTGTGGGCGC
Source organism: uncultured Pseudomonadota bacterium (assembly GCA_963714525.1). GTDB lineage: Bacteria > Pseudomonadota > Gammaproteobacteria > Burkholderiales > JALYOK01 > JALYOK01. Next base: position 48,336 of record CAVQPB010000027.1, on the reverse strand, counting down.
CCTCCGCGAGGGGGCTGGTCGGGGTGAGGGTGTTGGTGAGGCTGTCGAACGTGGCTGCGACTTTGACGCCGTCGACATAGAGGTTCGGGGTCTCGCCCGACGCCGGGCGCGGTAATGGCGAAGCTGGGGGTGGTGTCGTTGGTGGTGTTGTCGGTGTTGCTGGCGCCGCTATCGGTGGCCGCGGTCATGTCGGGGGCACTGGCCGGTGTAGTCGGGACACCGGTGTCGATGACGATGGGGAGGCTGCCGCTGGATTGCGCGTGATTCGTTACCGGCGGCATCGGTCAGGGTGTAGGTGATGCTGTGGGCACCTTCGGCAATCGCACTCGTGGGCGTTAAGGTGTTGGTGAGGACGTCGAACGTGGCCGGCGACTTTGACGCCGTCTATACTACAGGCTGCCGGGTCTCGCCCACGCCAGGCGCAGGAATGGTGAAGCTAGGGGTGGTGTCATTGGTTACATCGTCGCTGTTGGCGCCGCTATCGGTGGCAGCGGTCATGTCCGGCGCGCTTGCCGGCGTGCTCGGCGTGCCGCGGTCCAGCGTGATATCAAACCCGGAGCTCACCGCGCTTACGTTCCCGCCGGATCTACGGTCGGTGATAGTGGCCGTGACCGATATGGTTCCGTCCGCGTAATAATGCAAGTGTTGGCCGCGCAATACTGTGACGCTGGCAGTGCCGCCGATATCCGGCGCAGTGACGGTGTATTGAACCTGTTGCGCACCGATATTGAGAGTCAACACGTCACCGACTTGGGCATCCGACGGAATAGCGACTTGTATCGTAGTGCCGTCGTCCATCTTCGGTCGCGTTAATGCCGCCACCGCTGTTCTCGGGCGCCGCGGTGATGTTGGGCGGACTCGCAGGAGTGGTGTCGATAGTAAAGTTTAGTGTGGGCGATGGATCCGATTCATTGCCCGCATCGTCGATCAACGTGTAGGTGATTGCATGAACGCCGTCTGGCAATGGACTCGTTAACCGGATAATTATTGCCACCGATAGGCGCAAATGGAACGGCAACGCCATCGACATAGAATTTCGCCGATTCGCCCGGGCCCGGCGCAGCGATATTAAACACCGGCTGCGCGATACCGGTGTAGTCGTCGGTGTTGCTTGTACCGCTGTCGGTCGCCGCAGTCATGTCCGGTGCGCCCGCCGGCGTAGTGGGCTTGATCGTGTCGATCGTAAAAGTGAGTATCGGCGATAAACTCGACACATTGCCAACGGGATCGGTAAACGTGTACTGCGCGTCGTAAGTGTCATCGGCGAGTGGGGCGCTTGGCGTGACCACGAACGAGCCATCCGCGAGAACGGTGCCGGTACCGGCAAGAACACCGTCGACGAAGAGTGTAACGGTATCGCCCGGCGTACCCGACCCCGCAGACGTCACGAAGTCCGGTGTTGTATTCCTGGTATTGTTGTCGGTTGCTAATGTGCCGGTATCGGTCGCGCTTGTCATGTCGAGGGCAAGCGTAGCCGCGGTGACGGACCGATCGAGTGTGATGTTGAATGGCGCACTAACTGGATCGGCGATGTCGTCATCGCCTCTACCGTTAGTCCCGGGCGCGCCGTCAAAAACCACCGCGGTGATCGTTTGGCTGCCTTCTGCGAGCGCGACAAACGCAGGTGTATTCGGAATAGTTACGGCGATCGTGCCATTCGTCACATCGGTGGCCGTCAGCACGACATCCACACTTATGCCACCAATGGTCACGCGCACTGTGTCACCGCCAGCGGAATTCAAAACGCCGGCGCTGGTCTGTACCCCTGTAAGATCAACATTAACGACGACACCATCCACCGCCTCGACAGAATTCACACCGCCGTTTGCATTGTCGGGAACGCTGGAAATAGTGGGCGCGGTGGACGCAGCGCCGGTAAGCGTTAAGGCGAACGGCGAGCTCGGTGCACTGATATTTCCCGCCTTGTCGGTGATAGTCACAACAACGTCATACGTACCCGCCGTGAGCGCCGTCAACGAGGCTTCGGATATCAGTACCGAGATTGTTGTACCAGGCTCGCCAGCTAATACGGTCTGGTCAACTCGTTGCTGGGTAGGTCCTGTCCCTACCACTAGCGTCAGCTCATCGCCGGCGTTAGCATCAGCGGGAATAGCAATATTTACCAGTGTACCGCCGCCGCTCGCCTGCTCCGCAGGCGTTACGCCGCCCAACGAGTTTTCGGGAACGGAAACGATCGTGGGTGCCTCCGTCGCCGCCGTATCGATCGTTACGCTTAACGCGGGCGATTGGCTCGACTCATTTCCCGCAGCGTCCAAAAAGCTATAGGTCGCCGAGTGGACCCCATCTGGGATGGAGTTATCCGGAGAAACGGTGAACGACCCATCTGCCGACACCGTGCCTGTCGCAACCGCGACACCGTCGATGTAAAGCCTCACTCGGTCGCCCGCCGTGCCCGTGCCGGCAGGAGCGTCGAATTCCGGCCGGTCTTCCTTTGTGTAATCGTCGTTGTCGATTACACCCGAATCGCTACTAGTCGCCAAATTCGGCGCGACCGTGGGACTCACCGAAGCGGTTGCATCGACTGTGATCGGCAACGGATCCGATGCGATCGACTCGTTTCCCGCAGCGTCACTGAACGTATAGGTAATGCTATGAGCACCATCACCGATGGGATCGATCGGGGTCAAATAGTAGATAGTTGGGATGAAAGGGTTTTGCGATAACGTCGCGGCAACCTCGACGCCGTCCACGTACAGCGATGGTGTCTCGCCGGCTCCGGGCACAGTGATCTGAAAACTCGGGCGATTGTTACCGGTGACATCATCGATGCTGCTCGTTCCGGTATCGGTGAGGTCGGACATATCGGGCCGGGCGGGCTTTGCAGGCGCAGCACGATCGAGGGTAAAGTTAAACGGCGAACTGGTAGGGCTTGAGTTGCCCGCTTGATCGGTAAGCTGCGCAGTGACGGCAATGCTGCCGTCGCTCAACGCCGCAAGGGTGGGGGCGCTGACCGGTACGTTCGCGGTGCTACCCACGTCACTTGCGAGGACGGTGTAGCTGACAGCTCTGGCCACCGACGTTCAAAGTCAAGGTGTCGCCCGCCACGGCGTTATTCGGAACGCTGACTTGGATGGCGGTGCCGTCGTCGTCTTCGGTGGCGTTGACGCCGCCATTACTGTTCTCGGGCACGGCGCTGATGTTGGGGGCGCTCGGTGCGCTGGTGTCGATGACGATGGCGAGGGCGCTGCTCTGGGCTGATTCGTTGCCGGCTGGCATCGGTCAGGCTGGTGCTGATGCTGTGGCCGCCCTCCGCGAGGGGGCTGGTCGGGGTGAGGGTGTTGGTGAGGCTGTCGAACGTGGCCGCAACTTTGATGCCGTCGACATAGAGGTTCGGGGTCTCGCCCACGCCCGGTGCGGTAATGGCGAAGCTGGGGGTGCTGTCGTTGGTGGTGTTGTCGGTGTTGCTGGCGCCGCTATCGGTGGCCGCGGTCATGTCGGGGGCACTGGCCGGTGTAGTCGGGACACCGGTGTCGATGACGATGGGGAGGCTGCCGCTGGATTGCGCTGATTCGTTGCCGGCGGCATCGGTCAGGGTGTAGGTGATGCTGTGGGCACCGTCGGCAATCGCACTAGTGGGCGTTAAGGTGTTGGTGAGCGCGTCGAACGTGGCGGCGACTTTGACGCCGTCGACATACAGGCTCGGCGTCTCGCCCACTGCCAGGCGCAGGAATGGTGAAGCTGGGCGTGGGGTCATTGGTTACATCGTCGCTGTTGGCGCCGCTATCGGTGGCAGCGGTCATGTCCGGCGCGATTGCTGGCGTGCTCGGCGCGCCGCGGTCCAGGGTGATATCAAACCCAGAACTCACCGCGCTTACGTTGCCGGATTGGTCGGTCAGCGTCGACGTCAACGTATAGGCACCGTCACTCGCGGGCAATGACCCCACGAGTATCGTCACCGGTACCGTGCCATTGCTGATATCGGTCGTGCTCAATACAACCGCCGTGGGCACACCGTTGAGGAACACGGTGAGCGTATCGCCCGCTACCGCGCTGCCCGGCAAGGCGACATTGACGGTCACGCCATCGTCGTCTTCCGCCGCGTTAATGCCGCCCACGTTTTCCGGTACGGAAAGGATGCTCGGCGCGGCCGGCGCGGTCCGGTCTAGTGTGATAGAACTTGCGGCGCTTGAAGCGCTTGCATTTCCGGCGGCATCGGTAATGAACGCCGTGACCGGAATAATGCCATCGCTCAAAGACGCCAGCACCGCGGGAGAAATGGGAACGGTCGCGATCGCAGCGATATCAGCCGGCTGTATGGTGTATTGAACGACTACGCCGCCGACGTTCAACGTCAATACATCGCCGGCTTGCACATCGGTAGGAATCGCCACTTGCACCGTCGTTCCGTCGGCCGCTTCGCTGCTGTTGATCGTGCCATTACTGGTGTTCTCGGGAACATCGACAATAGAGGGCACGGCGGAAGTCGCGGTATCGATGGTGACGGCGAGATTGGTCGACGAAGTGATGTTGCCGCCCGGATCGCGCGCGACGATCTCGATGACGTTGAGCCCCTCGGGCAGCGGATTGCTGGGCGTGACTTGCCAACTGCCATCCGGATTGGTGATGGTGACGGTCTTCACTTCGCCGCCGGGGAATGTCACCGTGACCGTGTCGCCCGGCGTGCCGAAGCCTTGTATGCTCGGCGTTCTATCGCTGGTGATGCCATCGCCTGGCACGCCTGAGTCGGATGCGGGATCGAGCGCCGCGACCGGAGCGATGACGATGTTGAGTACAGCGGTTGACGCTGGGCCTATGTTTCCGGCTGTGTCTTGTAAGGCGGTGGAAATAATGTGAGCGCCCGGCGGGATGGAATCGATCGGTGTCAAGGTGTTGGTTGCGGCATCGAATACCGAGGGCACCACGGTCCCATCGATGATCAGCACCGGCGTCAAGCCCGCAGGCGGCGCCTCGACGACAAAGCTTGGGCGGCTGTTGCGAGTTAAGTCGTCGGATGCGGAGCTACCGGTGTCGGTCGCGTCGGTCATATCCGGCGCCGCCGCCGGAACGGCGGTCGGCGCTTCGGTGTCGATAACGATAGCAAGCGCCGGTGACTGCTCCGATTCACCATTGGCGTTGGTTAACGTGTAGGTGATAGTGTGCGGGCCATCGGTTAGCGGGATGGTCGGCGTGAGCGTATTGGTGGCGGGATCGAAAGTCGCGTCGACTTTAGTTCCGTCGAGATAAAGGCTGGGGGTTTCACCAGACCCTGGCGCCGGAATGGTAATCGATGGCGTGTTGTCGTTGGTATTGTCGTCGGTGGCGGAAAGTCCAGAATCGCTTGCCGTGGTTAGATCGGGGATGGAACTAGGCGTCGCCGGCTTCGATCCGCCGCCGCCACCATCTCCTCCACCGCCCCCTCCTCCACCGCCACCGGCCGCGCCAAGCAGAGCAACAACGCCGATAATGCCGCCGATCGCACCGGGCGACATACCGCCACTGGGTGGTGGTGCGCTTGCCGCCCCCGTGCCGGCTTCTCCCAGCGTGCCTGCCGACTCATTGCCCGGACCGGCGACGATGCAAGCGCCCGATTCGATTTCATTTGCCGAGACATAGCCGGTGTTTACGACCAAGGCTTCCGACCCTTCGAGGTCGATCAGTTTGGACTCGCCCATCCCGCACCAATCGGTGATCTCAAACGTTTGGCCGTCGGCAAACTCGATGAAAAGATTACTGCCCTTGCGCGAGATCTTGGTGCCGGGAGGCAGCTTTTCGCTGCCGTCAACAACCAGCTTATAGATCGTCTTGCCCTGCGCCGCGTGTTTGTCGCCCGGCTTGTATTGAAAGGTTTGAGTCTGCCCGTTTTGGGCGCGAGCGATCAGCTTTACTTCCGCAACCATACTATCTCCATGGCTAAGTTTTTGTCATCGACCAGAGCGCCGACGACACCATTTCTCAAGGTATGGTTTACGAGGCAGCGCTGCGATAAATCTTTTATGGTTCGAGCAGATGTAACTGCTTCTATGAGGCTGCCCGGAGAGTCAATACTGGCGAGGCTCTCAAGGCATGCTTGGCTGTGAACCAATACTCGCGCGGCTCTTGGCGATGCTTAAGTAATAGTCACAGTCTTTTTTTATGCGTCCCCGGATAAAAAATCGGGTGATTTCCGGCGAGTCTGACATCGATTTCCTATTTCCGTCAAGAGCTTCTGAGGTTTACGTGAGAATGATTGTAAACATTTGTATCGCATAAATCGGTGTTGAATGGCGGTTTCGTTTGGATAAATGTCAGGTTAAGCTGCGTATCGTGTCTAAGGTTTTGTCCATGGCAACTTCAACGTATCTTTCCCCCGAAGAAATAAAAGCTTGGCGGCCCGACGCCGGCATTCCACCCCCCCATCAGCGTCACGAGGTAATCAAGCAACGCCTGGGCGGGAATGGGCTGTGGCTGCCGCGACAAACCGCAGGCAAGCGCTGGGCCATCGGTTGCGTGGCGCTCGAGATCACCCAGCGTTGCAACCTCGATTGCAGCTTGTGTTATTTATCGGAGCATTCGCAGGCCGTGCACGATCTGCCGCTCACGGAAATTTTTCGGCGCATCGATCTCATCCATGCCCATTACGGACCGAGTACCGACGTGCAAGTAACCGGCGGCGATCCGACCTTACGGCAACGCGATGAATTGATCGCGATCGTTCGCTACATCACCGCGAAGGGTATGCGCGCATCGCTTTTCACCAACGGCATCTTGGCGACGCGGGAGTTGCTTCAAGAATTGAGCAACGCCGGTTTGGTGGATGTTGCCTTTCACGTGGACATGACCCAGGGCCGCAAAGGCTATCGCGGCGAGCAGGAATTAAATGCTGTCCGCAGCGAATATATAGAGCGCGCCCGGGGGCTCAACCTCGCGGTCATTTTCAATACCACGCTATTCTCGGGTAACTTTCACGAAGTCCCGGAACTGGTGAGATTCTTCAGCGCGGCGGCGGACGTGGTCAGTTTCGTGTCGTTTCAACTGCAAGCCGATACGGGGCGCGGTGTGCTGCGACAGCGCACCGATGCGATTAACATCGACAACACCATTGCGCGCATCGAACAAGGCACGGGGACGGCGCTGTCGTTCGATACTTTGCTCGGCGGTCATCATCACTGCAATCGTTATGCGTTTGCGTTCGTCGTCAACGGAAAACCCTACGACGGCCTGGACGATCCCGAACTCGCCGTCGCTTTCATGAACGAAACCGCCCACGTTGCGTTCGATCGGCGTCATCGATGGAAAACCATTCGTGCCGCCTGTAGCGCCGTCCTAAAGAAACCACGCTTGTGGTTTGCGAGTCTGCGCTGGTGTATGCGCTTGGTTTGGCGTGCACGCAAGGATTTACTCGCAGCGAAAGGCAAGGTGCACAAGTTATCGTTTTTCGTGCATAACTTCATGGACGCTTGCCAATTGGAACGGGATCGCGCTGAAAGCTGTATTTTCATGACCATGACCGCTGAAGGACCCATCAGCATGTGTGTTCATAATGCGAAGCGCGATGAATTTATTCTCAAGCCCATTACCATCATGCGAAAAAATGATGTCCGCGCATGGAATCCGCTATCGGGCAACGGCGCATCGCTACCATCCATACCCTCGCCGAACGCTTATCCGTTGAAGCTAAAGCGTGGCCGGACCCGAGAGTCTGAATTACAGAGGCGTGTTAATCCATGAACGAAAAATATATTTATTCATCGCGAGTTGTTGTCTTCACGTTGTTGTTTGCACTCGTCGGCTGTACCACCTTGGCCCCAGTGCCGACGGGTGACACACCCGATCCGGCGACGGCCGTTGCCGGCTATGGCCGCGTGCTGCAGCGCTTCGTCAACGATAAGGGGGAAGTCGATTTCGCCGCGCTGCGCGACGATAAAGCGGACCTCGATCGTTATGTCGCCTTCGTCGCCAACACGCCGGCGAGTTCCTTTACCGACGCTAACAATAGACTTGCTCATTACATCAACAGCTACAACGCGCTGTCGATGTATAACGTGATCGATTCCGGCATTCCAGTCACCCATGCCGGGCTCAACAAAGTGCGCTTTTTCGCGCTGAAAAAATTCGTGATCGGCGGCGAGGCGATGAGCCTTTATCGCTACGAAACCGACGTGATCCGCAAACTCAACGAGCCGCGGGTTCACTTTGCGCTGAACTGCAGCGCCGTGTCGTGTCCGGTGTTGCCCCGCGTTCCGTTCGTTGGTGAAAAGCTAGAAATGCAGCTTAATGACGAGACGATAAAATTCTTTGCTCGCCCGGAAAATTTAAAGCTCGATGCGGCAAAACGAACGGTCTTCGTAAACGAAATCCTACGCTTTTACACCGAAGATTTTGTACCGGGCCATGCGCCGAGTCTCATCGCCTATATCAACCGCTATACGCCAGAAAAAAATCCTGAAGATTACGAAATGCGTTTCATCGATTACGACTGGACAGTCGCCAACTCGCGCCGCACCCATTGATAAAGTAGGGTGGATCAAGCGCAGCGGATCCACCACGCGGATCAACGCGCACCATCCTTTGCAAGCGGAGTGGTGGATCCAGCGCTGCGCGCTTTGATCCACCCTACCTTTGCGCTGTGGTAACCAATCTGCTATGCAGCCTCCACTCGATTGCGCCCACCCTGTTTCGCTTTGTACAACGCCTTGTCGGCGGCTTGAATGACCTCTTGCCACGTTGCGCCGTGATTGGGGTACGCGGCGGCGCCTAGGGAAATCGTGACTTTGTCGATGCTCCGTCCCGGGATGAACGAGGTTAATTTTTCGGTTAGCTTACGCAACTCGTTGGCGCGTTCGCGCGTGATGGCCAGCGACGCGCCGGGCAATGCGATGACGAATTCTTCACCGCCGTAACGGCAGGCGATGTCGCCTTCCCTCACATGGGTCTGTAACAGGCTGCCCAGCGCCCGCAATACCGCATCGCCGGCGTCGTGGCCGTGGGTATCGTTGAGGCGCTTAAAGTGATCGACATCGAACACGATGAGCCCGATCGGCATGTTGGCGCGGATGGCGCGCCGTTCTTCGCGCGCCAGGGTTTCTTCAAGATAGCGGCGATTGAATAGGCCGGTGAGCGGATCGCGGATCGATTGCGAACGCAATGTCTCGCGCAGCTTGAGATTGCCAAGCGCGAGCGCGATCTGCTCGGCGAATAATTCGATCAAGTTGGCGCGGCCCGATAGCCGCTCCACTCCCTTAGAGGCGGTATCGCGCAGATGCAGGATGCCGAAGGTTTCGCCTTGCGCCGACAGCGGCAAGCACAGATAACCACCTTGCGTCGTTCCTTTAACGTGGGCGCACTTTAAGGTGCTGTGCGAGGTGTCGACCAAATTGATTTTGGTCCGCCGCAGCGCCCAGCAATCCTCCGGATCGAATACTTCTTCCGCGGCGGAAATATCGCCCCACACCGTCGTTGCTTCCACCAAGTTGCGCGAGGGGTTCAGCGCGTAAGCAGCGCCGGACGAAGCGCTAAACAATTGTTGCGCAAAATCGCCGACGATGCGGTAGGCCTCCTCTAAACTCGTGCAGGATTGAACCAGATCGGCCATCTCGCGCAGCTTGGATAGCTCGTTGGTGCGTTGTTGCAATTCGTTGACGGAAATATTGAGCTTTTCGTTGAGCCATTTGCTCTCCGCTTCCGCTTCCTTGCGCGCCGTCGCGTCGGTCGCCGCGCCCGCCATATGTAAGGCGACGCCATGCTCATCCCATACCGCTTGGCCGCGTAAGTTGAACCAGCGATATTCGCCCTCTTTCGGCCGCAATCGAACCTCCAGCGCCATCGGCAAGCTCCGCTCCAAATGGTTTTGCAGCGCCACTTTATAGCGGCCGATATCCGCCGGATGCATGAGCTTCACCACGGTCTGAACGTTGTTCTGCATCTCGTCGGCGCTGTAGCCGAGCATTTCCTTCCAGTGCTGCGAGAAGGAAATCTGATCCGCAATCAAATCGTGAAACCACATACCGTCGCTCGCTGCTTCGAGGGCAAGGGCGTAGCGTTGCTCGCTTTCGCGCAGCGCTTTTTCCGCCCGGATGCGCGAGCTGATATCGACGATGCTGCCGGAAATGGCGTACTCGTCGTCGCTCATGCTGCGGGTACGGCGCAGATCGACCTTGACCCAACACGCTTCGCCGTTCTCGCGCACCAACTGGACATTGCGCTCGTAATGTTCCGTGCCGCCCGCGGCGATCGCGCTCAAGGCCGAGAGACATTGGTTGCGGTCGTCGGGATGAAAATAGGCGAGAAATCCTTTGCCCAAGGTGTTCTCGATGGCGTGACCGGAAAGTTGCGTCCAAGCGGTATTGAGTATGGTCCAGGCCCCTTGGGGATTGAGTTGGAAGATGACATCGCCGACGTTATTCAGCACCGAGCGATGGCGCTCCTCGATTTGCTCGATCGATTCGGCAAGCTCCTCGATCTCGCGCTGCTTCATCAATCGCCACGCGTTGAACAGCCAGATCGCCAAAAAAAATAACAACCCGAGGAAAATCGCGCTGTATAGAATCGGCGATGGATAGCCGGCAGCGCGGGCGGACGGAAGAACCGACGTACGCCACGCTATCAAGCTCACGACGATCGGGAGCACCAGCGCAACCCAAGGCAGATAACCCGATAGCGCAGGAATGAGAAAGGGCCGGATATCGATTCCCGACGCGCTTGCATCTGCTGAGTTACGCGGCATGGGAATACAGACTTTGAAGCATCGACCGAGGCTGCGCCAGGAACCGCATGGATATTGGCTGGCAGCATAACCTGCCGTGGGAGCCGCATTGGTATTGGTTCTTCAGGCATGCCTCGAACAAAGCTTGATCGGCGCGCTTAAGCATGCTACGAACCGTAGCCATAGGTTCTGAGCAATGACGTGTTATCGAACCAATCGGGTTTCACTTTCACCCACAACCCCAGATAAACCTTGCCGCCGAACAACTTCTCCATGTCGAGGCGAGCGGCAGTGCCGATGGCTTTGAGTTTCTCCCCCGACTTGCCGATCACCATCGCTTTGTGGTTGTCTTTGGCAACGACGATTTCCGCCTCGATCCGGCGCATGCTGCCTTCGACGACGAACTGCAGGATTTCGACATGGGTCGCGTACGGAATTTCCTCGCCGAGATTGCGCATGAGTTTTTCCCGTATGGTCTCGGCGGCCAAGAAGCGCTCGCTGCGATCGGTCATTTCGTCCTCGGGAAAGACCGCGGCGCCGATCGGCAATTCCAGCTTGATGGCGTGCAACAGATCGTCTAAGCCGGTCCCTTGTTTGGCGGAAACAGGGACCATTGCAGCGAAACTACGTTGCCCAGACAGCCGCGCCAGATGCGGCAAAAGCTGGCGCTTGTCGGCCAAGCTATCGGTTTTGTTGATGGCGATCACCACGGGTTTTTGCGCCGGCAGCAAGCGTTGCAGCTTCTGTTCTTGAGCATCGAAGGTGAGCCCGTCCATCACCCAAAGAATAACATCGGCCTCTTCCAAAGCGGAAGTGATGGAACGTCCCATGGCGCGATTTAATGCGCTCCTGTGTTGCGTTTGCCACCCGGGCGTGTCCAAAAACAAGTACTGGGCGTCCGGTTTCGTGACGATGCCTAGCAGGCGATGGCGTGTGGTCTGCGGCTTGCGCGACGTGATGCTGATCTTCTGGCCGATGAGATGATTGAGCAAGGTCGATTTGCCTGCATTCGGCCGCCCGACGATGGCGACGGTGCCGCAGCGGTGAGGTGACTCAGCCACCGGAAATCTGCTGGTAAGCGGCGGCGGCGGCTTCTTGCTCGGCGAGTTTGCGGCTCGCTCCCGCGCCCTCGGCGCGAACTTTCAGCGCGGCGATATTACACGCGACGCGGAAGGTCTGCTCGTGGGCTTCGCCGGTGGTCTCCAACACCTCGTACTTCGGCACGGAAATCTTGCGCCCCTGCAGGTACTCCTGCAATCGGGTTTTATGATCTTTCGCGATGCTGCTCGGATCGAGCAGATCGAAATGTTGCGCGAATAATTTGTTGACGACCGTGGTTGCGCCGCCATAGCCGGCGTCGATAAACACCGCGCCGAACAGGGCTTCGAGCGCATCCGCTAAAATCGACGGGCGGCGATGTCCGCCGCTTTTGAGTTCACCATCACCGAGCAATACGAAAGTGCCGAGATCGAGTTCCGCGGCGATGTGATAGAGAACGTTCTTGTTCACCAAGCCCGCGCGTAGCCGGCTCAATTCGCCTTCGGACAGTTGCGGGAAGCGGCGGTAGAGTTCGGCGGCTACGATAAGATTTAACACGCCATCGCCGAGAAATTCCAGCCTTTCGTTGTGCGGCGTGCTGTGGCTGCGGTGGGTGAGAGCTTCGGTCAGCAGGCGCGATGCGGAAAACCGATAGCCTAATTGGGTTTCAAGACCGCGATGGATAGGCATTACAAACTAAGGAACCTCATTACTGCGTCGAGGCGCTAAAGTCCAGCAGCAAACTGACATTGTAGAATAGCGGGACGGTAACTTGATAAGCGGTACTTACCACCGTTTCACCCCCTTCTTTGCTGATTTCCAGATCATCGGCGTTGATGCTCTTGATGTCATCGATTTGCGCCCGCGCCCGGAATTTCTCCTTAACCTCTTTCGGACTGGCATTTTTGGTCTCGGTGCTCAGCGCGGCAAACGTTCTCTTGATGGCAAAATATTCAAGATAAACGGGAAAGCATTTCATCGCGATGATCGCGCTCACGAACAGCAACGCCAGCAGGAAGAAAATGCTGACGATCCCCATTCCCCTTTGCTTTCTCATATCGCTCTCCCTAAGTTATTTTGTTTCGGCAACCGTTACGAGGCTTAGAGTTGCTCAATTTGATGGTTTGCCCGACCCGGCCAAACTTCCCCAAGTGCCACCAGATCATAAATGCCTTGCCGACGATATTTTCATCGGGGACAAAACCCCAATAACGACTGTCCTTGCTATTGTCGCGATTATCGCCCATCACAAAATAATGGCCTGCGGGCACGGTACAGGTCAAGCCATCCTCGGCAATCATACAGTTTTCGTGGTATGGAAACGAGTGAACGCTGCCCAGATGCACCGCCGGAACGTCGGGATTTTGGATCGTCTTATGGATACGATCTCCGAAATCCTCCATCTGCAGTTTGAGATTCTGGTAGGACAAATCCGATTCGACCTCGAGATAATTTCCTGCCTCTTCCGTCGGTACGGCTTTGCCGTTGATGGCCAAGCGCTTATTCTTGTACTCGACGCGGTCGCCGGGAATTCCGACAATCCGTTTGATGTAGTCGATGCTCGTGTCCTCGGGATAACGAAACACCATCACGTCGCCGCGTTGCGGCTCGTTCAGCGCGACGATCTTCTTATTCACGACCGGCAGACGTATTCCGTAAGTGAACTTGTTCACCAGAATAAAATCGCCGATCAGCAAGGTCGGTATCATCGATCCCGACGGAATCTTAAATGGTTCGACTAAGAATGACCGCACCAGGAATACGATCAAGATCACGGGGAAAAAACTTTTCGCGATTTCGAGCCAAGCGGGCTCGGGTTTGGGCTGTGCGCGCCCGGCCCCGCCTTGCTCCAGCGTTCCACCGGTCGGCGTCGCCATCGCCACATTACCCCGCTTCATCCGAACGATGTCCCACAACCAGATCGCGCCGGTGATCACGGTGAAGATCAGCAACACCGCGGCGAAGTTGAGGATGTTCTTGGTCACCAGCAAATAGAATCCGGCGATGAACAACACCAGATAAGCGGTCTGCATGTAGGGCTGGATGGTGGACGCCGCGTTCTTGCGGAAACTGGACACCACGTCCCAGAGCACTAATGGAAAACTCACGACTACTGCGATCGTGGCGACGAGGGACAAATCCATTAATTGCTCTCCACTTGTAAAATTGCCAGAAATGCTTCCTGGGGAATTTCCACACTGCCGACTTGCTTCATGCGCTTTTTGCCGGCTTTTTGTTTTTCCAGCAGCTTGCGTTTGCGCGTGATGTCACCGCCGTAACACTTGGCCAGCACGTTTTTGCGCAACGCCTTAATCGTTTCCCGAGCGATGATGTGGGAGCCGATGGCCGCTTGCACCGCCACGTCGAACATCTGCCGCGGGATCAACGCGCGCATGCGCGACGCTAACTCACGGCCGCGATATTGCGAGGTGCCACGATGCACGATGAGCGACAATGCATCCACTTTCTCGCTGTTGATCAATATGTCGAGTTTCACCAAATCGGCGCTGCGGAATTCCTTGAATTCGTAGTCGAGCGATGCGTAGCCGCGGCTCACGGACTTAAGCTTGTCAAAAAAATCCATGACCACTTCGTTCATCGGCATCTCGTAGGTCAAAATCACTTGCCGGCCGAGGTAGTGCATGTCCTTCTGCACGCCGCGTTTCTGAGTACAAAGCGTAATCACCGGGCCGACGTATTCCTGCGGCAGGATGATGGTCGCGGTTATGATGGGCTCGCGTATCTCGGCGATTTTAGACGCGTCCGGCAAGCGCGAGGGGTTTTCAATCTCAATCACCGAGCCGTCGGCCATCAGCACTTGATACACCACGGTCGGCGCCGTGGTGATGAGATCCATATCGTATTCGCGCTCGAGCCGCTCTTGCACGATCTCCATATGCAATAAACCCAAAAAGCCGCAGCGAAAACCAAAGCCCAGCGCTTGCGACGTCTCCGGCTCGTAATGCAACGACGCATCGTTGAGTTTCAACTTTTCCAGCGCGTCGCGCAGGCCTTCGTATTCATTCGCTTCCACCGGATAAAGCCCGGCGAATACCTGCGACTTAATCTCTTTGAATCCCGGCAGCGGCGTGCCGGCGGGACGCTCCGCCAAGGTGATGGTATCGCCGACCCGGGCGGCGGACAGTTCGCGCACACCGGCGATCACAAAACCCACCTCGCCCGCTGTAAGTTGCTGGCGCTCCACAGCCTTAGGCGTGAACACGCCCACTTGCTCGCAAAGAAAATTCGCTAGCGTGGACATGAGCAAAATTTTGTCTTTGGGTTTCAACCCGCCGTCGACGACGCGCACCAGCATCACCACGCCGACATAGTTGTCGAACCACGAATCGATGATCAGCGCTTTTAGCGGCGCTGCGGGATCGCCTTTAGGCGCCGGGAATGCGTGCGATAACCGCTTCCAGTACGTCGGTGACGCCCTACACCGGTCTTGGCGCTAACACGAACGGCATCGCTGGCGTCTATGCCGATGATGTCCTCGATTTCCGCGATCACCCGTTCCGGATCGGCGGATGGCAAGTCGATCTTGTTCAGCACCGGCACCACGTCCACGCCCTGCTCCGTGGCGGTATAGCAATTGGCTACCGTTTGCGCTTCCACCCCTTGCGAGGCGTCGACTACGAGCAAGGCGCCTTCGCAAGCCGACAAGGAGCGCGACACTTCGTAGGAAAAATCCACATGCCCCGGGGTGTCGATTAAATTCAGGGCGTAAATCTGACCGTCGCGCGCCTTGTAGGTCAATGCGGCGGTCTGGGCCTTAATCGTGATGCCGCGTTCCCGCTCCAAATCCATGGAATCGAGCACTTGCGCTTCCATTTCGCGATCCGACAGACCGCCGCAAATCTGTATGATGCGGTCGGCCAAGGTAGACTTACCGTGGTCGATATGAGCGATGATGGAAAAATTGCGGATATTGTTCATTGAAACACATCGGTCAGACGCGTCTTTTGGAAATTTTCGTTACGGAAGGTATTAGCCATGCTACAAAAAAGGGCATCGCAGGATGCCCTTTTAACGAGATTAATCCGTGATTTTACAGCATTTTTTTAAAGTAATCATGCAATACGTCGCCGTCTAAATGGTAGTGACATAAGCGCGTATCGCCGGCCATCAAAACCGGAATATCCTGACCGTAAGCGCCGACGAGATCGGCGCTGCTATCGATATCGACCACCGCTAACTCAAATCCATAACGCGCTTGATACGGCGCTAAATCTCGTTCCATTTCATAGCAGAGGTGACAGAGCTGGCGGCCGTATAGGGTCAGCCTGACACTCATTGCCCCGGATCGGTGCGGACAGTGATGTATTGGGTGGTCTCACCCCGTCTTACGAGCAGGGCCAGATTCTTACGGGTTTCAAGCTTGCCAAGCGCCTGGTTGAACTGTTCGATGGTTTTCACTTCGCTGTTATTGATCGCAAGTATGATGTCGCCCGGCTGTAAGCCCGCGCGCGCGGCGACACCTTTCACCTCTTCCACCAGCACACCTGCAGAAATCTTGAGTTCCTTGCGCTGGTCTGCGGTCAATTCCGATAACGACAGCCCGAGTTTGTTGACGTTTTCCGTCTTTCCGCGTTTGAACGGCGGTGGGCCGGCCGCTTTATCGACGGGAATCTCACCGACCGCTACGGGAATTTCCTTGGCTGCGCCTTTACGCCATACCTGAACGTTGACCTTAGAACCCGGCTTCACCACACCGACCAGACGCGGCAGATCGGCGGAATTCTTGACGTCTTTGTTGTCGAACTTGAGAATAATGTCGCTCGGCTCCAACCCCGCTTTTTCCGCCGGACCGCCCTTCTCAATGTTGGCGATGAGGGCGCCTTGCGGCTTGCTTAGCCCGAACGAATCGGCCAATTCCTTGGTGACCTCTTGAATGACCACACCCAGCCAGCCACGCGTGACTTTGCCGCCAGTCTTAAGTTGGTTGGAAATATCCATTGCCACGTCGATGGGGATCGCGAACGACAAACCCATGAAGCCGCCGGTGCGGCTATAAATCTGCGAATTGATGCCGACCACTTCGCCGGTTAAGTTGTACAGCGGGCCGCCGGAATTGCCTGGGTTGATCGCCACGTCGGTTTGGATGAACGGGACGTAGTTCTCCTGCGGCAGCGAACGCCCTTTCGCGCTGACGATGCCGGCGGTCACGGTGTTGTCGAAACCAAACGGCGAGCCGATGGCCAAGACCCAGTCGCCGACGCGCAATTTATTGGGATCACCAAACACAACTTTCGGGAGGCTGGTGGCGTCGATCTTAATGAGTGCGATGTCGGTGCGTTTATCGGAGCCGATCACTTTCGCCTTGAACTCGCGCTTATCGTTAAGCGTTACTAGGATTTCATCCCCCGCGGCAACCACGTGGGCATTGGTAAGGATGTAGCCATCGGCACTGATAATAAAGCCGGACCCGAGTGAGGTACCCCCTTCGCCGCGCGGCATGGGTTGGGGAATGAAGCGGCGGAAGAAATCGAACATCGGATCGTCTTCCGGAACATTCGGACCGGGGCCGGCCTCTGCCTTGAGGCTGGAGGTGGTGCTGATATTGACGACTTCAGCGCCATGCTTGTCCACGAGGTCGGCGAAATCCGGCAGCTCTCGAGCCTGCAGGGGCGCAGTCCCGCTCATCAATAGCAATACAATCCAAAATGTTATCTTCTTCATCTCAATTTTCCATTTCATTGTGAGGTTATTTTCGACCGCAATCGCAGCGGATCGATGTCTATACGATGCTTGGCCGTCATTTTACGCCCCATGCTCGCGAATACCCGGGAAGGGTCCGGCACAACTACTGAGGGGGATCTTTTGCCACCGTATTTGCAATTTGCACGACGGTGCTGGGTGGGACCTCGCCAACCACCACAACGTTGTGATTCGGAATTTGGCGGCTGTAAAAACTCACGGCGCCTTGCTGGCTCGGCCGCGCGGTAGCCTTAGGCTCACCCTTGCGCGGCTCGATAAACACCGACACCGCCGCCAAGCCATCGGAATAAAGCAACTGCGTTACCCGGTCGGGCCGATTGGCAAGTGTACGTTTAAGCTCTACGATCTTCTTGAAGCCGGGCGGCAACCCCTTCACTGTCCAGCCAGACGCATCGGTGACCGGTGGACTCTGGCGTATCCAATTCTCATTAGAAAAATTGGATTTGAGGGTATCACGTATGATCAGTTGCCCAACGCGCACCTCAGTGAAACCGAAATGCTCGATGATTTCTTCCTTGCCTCCGACCATATTGGCACGCAACAATAAACCCGATTCGATATCGGCGCACAGGCGGTAGCCATAACGGAATTGATCCTTGGGCTCCAAGGAAATCTGCTGGCAATCGCGGCCCGCTACGCGCTCTTTCCCTTTAACTTTGACAGCATAACCCTGTTCAAACGATTGAACGGGATTTGCAATCAGCGCGGGAAAGAATCGCCGCGCCTGGGCGCGATCGACTTTGATTGCTTTGAGTTCCGGCATGTAGCACCAGACCTCATCGCGATCGCGAATAATTTCCCGAACGGGCCCATCTAAAGATTCGATCTTTTCCATTTCGCCCAGTTCGTCGGCAAGATGTCGCACCCGGGAAGTTTCGGTGCGATCGCCGTGGCGATAAGTGAAAGTACCCGCGTAGTTAAGCTCGCGTGCCGCAGTGGCCATGCGTGTAAGCCAGGCCATACCGTCCATTTGCGGCTCGGCATTGCTCGCGGCGGCGGCAAGAAACAGCGCCGCGTAGGCGATCGAACGGCTGCCGATCATCGCTGGGAATCGTCTGGAGCGCTCGAACTAAAGCTCGCCGGCATCAAGGCGTCGGGTGCGGCCGAGAACTCGCGATGCGCGAGCAGATAATCTTCCACGTGGGTGACGGCGACGGGCTGAGCGACGGAAGTTTGGGTGACGGTTACAACTTCGGAAGGAGTTGGGTTCTGTTGAAACACCAGCCACGCGACAGCGCTGACGGTGGCGACCGATGCGGCAGCGGCCATCGCGATTCGCGGTAACGCCGGCACCCAAGTGCGCCGGCGTGGCGCCAGCACGACAGGTTCGCTCTGCAATTGGCCCAAAATTCGTTGCTCGAGGCCAGGGCGATGATCGTGTTCCTGGCGCAACAACTCACCGATTAGATGATAGGAGCGCCATGCGTCCCGGTGTCGCTCGTCGTGGCGACAAGCCTTAATTGTGCCTTCGATTTCAGCCGTAGACAGTTCACCATCCATCAGGGCGGATATTTCTTGAGTCATCCTACCATCTCCTATCGTTGCCAAGTTCTAACTGGGGTTTCAATTTCTCCGCAATCGCTTCGCGTGCTCTAAAAATACGCGAACGTACGGTTCCTATGGGGCAATTCATAATTTCAGCAATCTCTTCGTAAC
Source organism: uncultured Pseudomonadota bacterium (assembly GCA_963714525.1). Taxonomy (GTDB): domain Bacteria; phylum Pseudomonadota; class Gammaproteobacteria; order Burkholderiales; family JALYOK01; genus JALYOK01. The sequence continues at coordinate 29,279 of CAVQPB010000027.1, read as the reverse complement.
TCAAACCTTCTATCTCGCGCAAGGTGATCGCGGTCCGCAACTCTTCGGGCAACTCGTCCATGGTCGAGTTAATTATTTCGGCAATTTGCTTGCTGGCAAGTTCATTTTCCGGCGTATTTACATCGCGTAACTGATTACCTTCTTCAAATCCTTCCGCTTCTTCGCTATCGTAGGTGGTGCTGGTGGGCGCACGACGGCCGCTCGCAACCAAATAGTTCTTGGCCGTGTTGATACCAATCCGATATAACCAGGTATAAAAGGCGCTATCGCCGCGAAACGATGGCAATGCTCGATAGGCCTTGATGAATGCCTCCTGGGTCACATCCTCAACCTCAGCCTGGTCTCGCACCAGACGCCCTAGCAATCTAGCTAGCTTGCGCTGATACTTAATGACCAACATCTCAAACGCGCGTTTATCACCTGCCTGAGCGCGCAGCACCAATTCCTGATCGATTTCTCGATCACTCACAAACGGCCACTCCCTATGCTTAGTTTTTGCCTGACGTTTCGACTAACCGGCCGCTGTTGCGCGACCGCGTGCGGTCCCCTGATCACGTCACGCCGCCGCAGTATAACCGCAAATGATCTCATCAGGAAATCAGCGTTAAAGCAAAGACCTGCGGCAATGAATTAAGTTCCTGAGCAGAAAAAGATAAGCGCTAAAACGCGTAGATTCCATCCCGATCCCGCCCGACCACCACGCCAAGACCCGCATGGATACTTATTCGTGGCGATGCCATGCCGGAGAGCCGCGCTGGTATTGATTTGCAGGCATGGCACTGAAAAAATCGCCTAGCCGGATTCGCCCGAACGCAAATCGTCAATAGCGCTTGAATTGCTCATCCACTTCGATTTGGTAGCCCGTGGCGATACGATTGCCTTTGTTCGCCAGCGCTACCACAGCCACCAGTTCGGCATACATCTCGTCGCTCATGCCCTGTTTGCGCGCAGACGCCGAATGGGAATGGATGCAATATTCGCAACTATTGGTGATGCTGACGGCGACGTAGATCATCTCCTTAGTCAACGCGTCGAGCTTGTCCGGCGCCATCACCGCTTTGATTTCATCCCAGAACTGCTTCATCTGGCGCGGGTCGTTGGCGAGCACTTTCCAGACGTTGTTCACGTCCGGCACGTTGCGCGTGGCTTTGATGTCGTCCATCACCGCTCGCGCTTCCGCCGGAGCGTCGGCGTAGTCGAGCTTCCTCAGCATAGACATGAGATTTTCTCCTCGTAGAATGGGAAGTAGTTTATCATTTCGCGTTTTGTGTGCCGCAACAAAGCGCAAGGGGATAAGTCCAGTGACAGGAAAATGGGTTCCAGGCAAAGTGGTCGAGAAAAAAATGTGGACCGACCAGCTCTATTCGCTGCGCGTCGACGCGGAATTGGAACCGTTTCGCGCGGGTCAATTCGGCCGACTGGCACTGGAAATCGATGGCCAAACCGTGGCCCGTTCCTACTCTTTCGTTAATGCGCCGCACGAGCGGCCTTACGAGTTCTATTCCATCATCGTGCCCGAAGGGCCGCTGTCGCCGCGGCTGCAGGCGCTCAATCCCGGCGACCCGGTGTTTCTGGCGCCAAAAGGGCGCGGGGTTTCTGACCCTCGCCGATGTCCCTCCCGGGGATGACTTGTGGCTGCTTTCCACCGGCACCGCCCTCGGTCCTTTTCTATCCATTCTCAAAACGGACGACGCTTGGCAGCGTTTTAAAAAAATCGTGCTCGTTCATGCCGTCCGCCTTGCGAAGGAATTGAGCTACCGCGAAACCATAGCCGGCTTCAAAATTCACGGCGATCAGTTCTGCTATATGCCGTTCGTAAGCCGCGAGGACACGGATTTCGCCATCAAGGGCCGGGTCCCGGGCGCCATCGAAAACGGCGAGCTGGAAGTCCGCGCCGGCGCGGCCATCACCGCGGAAAAATCGCAAGTGATGATCTGCGGCAATCCGGACATGGTGCGCGACACTCGCGCCATTCTTGAAGCGCGCGGTTTAAAACTCAACAAGCGCAAGGAACCGGGCCAAATCTCCGTGGAGAATTATTGGTAAACCGAGGATTTTTGGTTTCTTTACTTTTGTGGTTACGGCGCGCAAAATCGTGAATCACACGTAGAAAAAGCATGGGCTCCGCATGGAATTAGAAACGCCCGTACGCCCGGGGGAGACGAACGAAACGTTGATTGGCGACAAGCCTAAATCAACTAATCCACTTCGACAAAATGTCGCTATTCTGGGCACAGCGCATGTGCTGCCGGAAAAGATCATACCCAACGAAGTATTCACCGCCTCAGGCGCCGTGACCCACGATTGGATCATGGCCAGAACCGGCATTTCCGAGCGTCGCCAAGCCGGCCCAAACGACCACGCCTCTGTGCTCAGCACCCAAGCCGCCCGCGCTGCGATGGCGCAAGCGAAGATCGGCGCGGAAGATCTCAACGCCATTATCTGCACCACCGTCACGCCGGAAATGCTGTTGCCGTCTACCGCGTGCCAGATTCAAGCCCATCTCGGCGCGACTAAAGCCGCCGCCTTCGATCTCGTCGCGGCGTGCTCCGGTTTTCTGTACGGCGCTTGGGTCGCCCGCGGCCTGTTGGCGGCCAGCGATAAACCGCAAAATATTTTGGTGGCGAGCGTGGATTACATCACCCGCATCGTCACCCATTCGAATGTCAAAACCTCCGTGCTGTTCGGTGATGGCGCGGCGGCGGCGGTATTCAGCAACGTTCCCCATGGCCCGCGATTGATCGACGTGGAAGTCGCCTCCGATGGCGCAGCGGCGGAGTTGCTTTACATTCCTGCCGGCGGGTCACGCGATCCGGTCACCGATGAGCTGATCGCGAGCGGGCAAACCAGCGTGCAAATGAATGGCCCGGCATTGTTCCGCCTTGCCGTGGAGCGCATGACCGAATCTTCGCTCAGCATCTTGAAAAAACATGGCTACACCATCAACGACGTCGATGTCTTCGTCCCGCACCAAGCCAACTTGCGCATCATCGAGGCGGTGGGTCAACGGCTGCGCATCGCGCCGGACAAAGTGGTCATCAACGTCGACAAGGTCGGCAACACGGCATCGGCGTCGATTCCTATCGCGCTGGATCAAGCGGTTCGATCGGGCAAGATCAAGCCCGGCGATCTAGTGTTGATGGCAGCCTTCGGCGGCGGATTAACCTGGGGTGCGGCATTGGTCGAATGGGGCTAAGCCCGACCTCGGCAATACTGGTAAGTCTGCAGTTTGTTTTCATCGGCCTGATCGTGTGGCCGTTCGCGCCGCAGCGATACGGCGCCGTGTTTTGGATCTTGATCGCCGCGAGCATCGCCCTCGGCGTCTATACCCTGATTCACAATCGGCTCGGCAACTTCAACATCCAGCCGGAACCGAAAGCCTCCGCGCAACTCATCACCAGCGGCCCCTACCGCTACATTCGTCATCCTATGTATGCCGCGCTGCTACTGGCGTCGGCTGGGTTCGTTGTTGCTGAAAATATCTGGCTCAAGGTAGGCCTGTGGATCGCTCTCGGGCTTATCCTCACCATGAAAGCGACTTTCGAAGAGCAGTTGATGAGCGAAAAATTTCCGGCATATCGCGCCTATCGCGAACAAACTAAGCGTTTCCTGCCGTATATTTTTTAAACAGGAATTGTGACACGAGGCCCATAGCGCTCCGGTATCTCGGGAAGCTCTGATTTATTCCGATTTCGTCGCAATACTGCGTTGCTCAGGAAAAATTGTTCCTTACATATCATACATATGCCGCGTCACAATTTTTCCTTCGCGCCTTGTCTTGCTTAGAACTCGAAATAAATCAGAGCTTCCCTAGGTTCAATTCAACGCTTTTCATCCGTAAGAAACTTATTCGGCTTCAGAAAAAACGAAATCACCAAAGCGCCATGCGGCGAGCGTGCGAGATGCCGATTGCCCTTCGGTCGCCAGACGTAATCGCCGGCACGAACTTCGCCTTCGTCGTCAACAATGCTCCCTTCCAACACATAGGTCTGCTCGATCTCAACGTGCTCGTGCAACGGCAGTTGCGTGCCGGGCTGCCAGCGGAATAACGCGGTGAGTAACCCGCTCTCCTTGTCTTCGAGCAATATCTTCATATCGATGCCCGGTGTGGAAGTGGGCTTCCATGGTAGATGCGCGGTTTCGACATAGCGCGATTCCAATTCCGCTAGCATTTCTTGACCACTCAAAAATGGCGTCATTGCAGCCATTGCCTTCTCCCGAAATGGTTAATCCAAAATACTAATCGATATTGTTGCTGGCACTTGCAACCTCGTCAATAAATCTCGTGTGGTGCGATTTTTGTCGGAAAATCTGAGACGGTGCAAGGTAGAATTACGGAAGTTAATTCAACAGGAGGCCGCAGTGATACACGTCATCGCCACGATCGACCTCGCGCCCGGAACTCGGGACGCGTTTCTAGCGGAGTTTCGTAAACTGGTACCGGAAGTCAAAGCAGAGATCGGTTGCTTGGACTACGGCCCCGCCGTCGACGCCGACACCGATATTCCCACGCAAGCGCGTATCGGTCCCGACAAAGTTGTAATCGTAGAACAATGGGAAAACATCGCAGCGCTCAAAGCCCATGCCGTCGCGCCGCACATGCAAGCCTACCGCGCGCGGGTGAAGGATTTCGTCAAGGGAATGGAATTGCGGATTTTGGAGCCGGTGTAAGAAGATTCTTTTGCCTATTTTCTTGTCATTCCCGCGCAGGCGGGAATCCATTTGGCGGTGGAAATAGCTAACTCAGTATGGATTCCCGCCTGCGCGGGAATGACAAACTGAAATCAACTTGGTTGCAAGGCAATGGTCCAAGGCCCAATATCCATGTGACTCTTCAGCCATCGTATGAAGCGATTATTTGAACAAATGTTTCACGCCATCGCGCTCTTCGAGCAATTCCTTGTGTGTCGCCGCTGCGCGGGTTTTGCTGAAATCGGAGAGTTGTAAACCTTGCACGATTTTGTATTCGCCGTTGGCGCAGGTCACGGGGTAGCCGAACATCACGCCCTCGGGAATGCCGTAGCTGCCATCCGATGGAATGCCCATCGTCACCCAATCGCCGGCAGGCGTACCGAGCACCCAGTCGCGGATGTGTTCGATCGCCGCGTTCGCGGCCGACGCGGCCGATGACAATCCACGCGCCTCGATAATCGCGGCACCCCGCTTTTGCACGGTGGGAATAAACGTGCCTTCCAGCCATGCCTGATCGTTGATCATGGGCCAAACTTTTTGGCCGTCCACTTCGGCGTTGAATAGATCGGGATATTGCGTGGCCGAGTGATTGCCCCAAATCGTCATCTTCTTGATACTGGCAACCGGCTTGCCGATCTTCGCTGCGACTTGCGACAACGCGCGATTGTGATCGAGGCGCATCATGGCGGTGAAGTTTTTCGCCGGTAGTGACGGCGCGGATTTTTGTGCGATCAGCGCATTGGTGTTGGCCGGATTGCCGACGACTAATATTTTCACACTGCGCGAGGCCACAGCGTCGAGCGCTTTGCCCTGCACGGTGAAAATAGCGCCGTTGGCTTCGAGCAAATCCTTGCGCTCCATGCCCGGGCCGCGCGGCCGCGCGCCGACGAGCAACGCTACGTCGGCATCTTTGAAACCGGTCATCGCGTCGCTATGAGCGCTCATACCGGCGAGCAGCGGAAACGCGCAATCGTCCACTTCCATCATCACGCCCTTCAACGCTTTTTGTGCCTTCTCGTCGGGAATTTCCAGCAGTTGCAACATCACCGGCTGGTCCTTCCCGAGCATTTCTCCACTGGCAATTCTGAACAACAAGCTGTAACCGATTTGGCCGGCGGCCCCCGTAACCGCAACGCGCATGGGCTTCTTCATGAAACGACACTCCTTTGGATTTTAGTTACAGAAAGGATTCCGCGACTAGCGGAAGGATAAGCTTGGAAATATAACGGCTTAACGATTTTCGTGCAAGGCGCGATGAAGTAAATGCCGGATAAAAAAAGCCCCGCACGAAGCGGGGCACAACTACACTCCTGAATGGAGAGGAACAATCACCAACGGGAGCATAGGAGGATCGTTTTACCTCAGCGAACCGCCGAAAATCATAGTGAGCACGTTGCCCTCGCCTCATATAGATTCAATGTGACCGGCTATGCCTTGATAAAAAGCGACCACGGCGAAACTCTACGACTTTTTGCAAGGAAAAAACCCACCTGGTCAGGTAGGAGTTGAGGGGTTTAGATAAAATTCGAACGAAAGAAAAATTGGCGCTACGCCAACAGCCAATACCAGTGCGCCTCTTAAGACATACCTTGCCACGAGCAAGGCTGGACGCGGCTCCCAGAGTACCGGTTACCGAAACCTATCCGACCCACTTGCGCGCGTTGCGGAACAATCTCAGCCACGCGCCGTCTTCATCCCAATCGCGCGGATACCAGGAATTTTGCAGCGCGCGGAACACGCGCTCGGGATGCGGCATCATGATGGTGAAGCGGCCATCGGCAGTGGTAAGGCCGGCGATACCTTGCGCCGAACCGTTGGAATTGAACGGGAAGCGTTCCGTTACCGCACCGTAGTGATCGATGAAGCGCAGGCTCACATATTGTTTGGCATCTGCAAACTCAGCGCGGCCTTCCCCGTGGGAAACCACGATCGGCATGCGGCTTCCGGCCATGCCTTGCAACAACATCGACGATGAATCTTGTACCTCGACCATTACGAAGCGCGCTTCGTATTGTTCCGACGCATTGCGCGCGAAGTGGGGCCAACTTTCTGCGCCCGGAATAATCTCGCGCAGGTTGCTCATCATCTGGCAACCGTTGCAAACGCCGAGCGCGAACGTGTCGCTGCGCTGAAAGAATGCTTCGAATTCCGCGCGAGCACGAGCGTTAAACAAAATCGATTTTGCCCAACCTTCGCCCGCGCCGAGCACATCGCCGTAGGAAAAACCACCGCAGGCAGCAAGACCGACGAAGTCGCGCAAGCTCGTGCGCGCAGCGATGATGTCGCTCATGTGCACGTCGACCGGAAGAAAGCCGGCGCGGTCGAACGCGGCCGCCATTTCCAACTGGCCGTTGACGCCCTGCTCGCGCAGAATCGCGATGCGCGGCCGCGCCTTGCCGATCACGAATGGCGCGGCGATATCTTCGTTCACATCGTAACTGAGTTGCACGTGTAAGCCGGGATCGCTTGCATCGAGTATCGCGGTGAATTCCTGCTCGGCGCAGTGCGGATTGTCGCGCAAGCGCTGCATTTGGAAACTGGTGTTCGACCACGCCGATTGCAACGACACGCGCGGCTCATTAAATACCGTGCCGTTTACGCCGTACATGATCAGCGCATCGTCGCCGTTGAGCGTGCCGATCACATGGGCTTTGTTGGCGAGCATCGCCTCGTTCAAATAGCGCATCACGGTAGGACTGTCTGCGCGCTTCACCTGCAGCACGGCGCCGAGTTCTTCGTTGAATAACAGGTGCAACAGATGCAGGCGATCGTCAATACTTTGCGTCCCATCACCGAGCACATATTCGTCGAAGAAGCGATCCATCCATAAGGTCACGCCGCAGTGGCTGGCGAACATCATCTCGCACACGGTCGCGAATAGTCCACCGTCGGAACGATCGTGATAGGCGAGCAGCAGGCCCTCTTGGTTCAAGCGTTGAACGCATTGGAACAACGCTTTCAGCATGCGCGGATCGTCGACGTCGGGCGCCATGTCGCCGACCTGGTTATAGGCTTGCAACAACGCCGAGCCGCCGAGCCGGCATTTGTTGTGACCCAAATCGATGAGCATCAACAGCGTATCTCCGACATCGGTGCGCAGCACCGGCGTCAAAGTCTGGCGTACATCGGAACAGGGCGCGAAAGCGGAAATGATCAACGACAACGGCGCGACGACCGATTTGTTTTCGCCTGACTCAACATCCCGCCACAGGGTTTTCATCGACAGCGAATCTTTGCCGACGGGAATGCTGATGCCGAGCTCGGGACACAGCTCCAGCGCCACGGCTTTCACCGTGTCGAACAACGCCGCGTCTTCGCCCGGGTGACCTGCTGCGGCCATCCAGTTGGCGGATAGTTTTACTTCGCCGATATCCCACACCGCTGCGGCGGCAAGATTGGTCAACGCTTCGCCGACGGCCATGCGGCCCGATGCCGGTGCATTAATTACAGCGATCGGCGCGCGCTCGCCCATGGCAAATGCTTCGCCGGAAGTTTCCTTGAATCCCGCGAGCGTCACGGCGACATCGGCGACCGGCGTTTGCCAAGGGCCGACCATTTGGTCGCGCGCCGTGAGGCCACCGACAGTTCGGTCGGCGATGGTAATGAGAAAATTCTTACTCGCCACCGACGGCATGGCCAGCACGCGATATCCCGCTTCGACCAGATTGATAGTTTCCAATTCGAGCGGTGCGAATTTTGGTTTCTCGCGCTTGACGTCGCGCAGCATCTTCGGCGCTTTGCCTAGGATCACGTCGAGGCTGATGTCGACAGGATTATTGTTGAAGTGATCGTCCTCGACTCGCAGATGCTGCTCGCTCGTGCCTGATCCCAGCACTGCAAACGGGCAACGCTCGCGCTCGCAAATCGCTTGCAACGTCCCGAGGCTTGCCGCATCGATGGCGAGGACATAACGCTCCTGCGCTTCGTTACACCAAATCTGCATCGGCGACATGCCCGGCTCTTCGCTGGGAATCGCGCGCAGTTTGAAGACCGCGCCGACGCCACCGCCGTGCGCTAATTCCGGCAACGCATTCGACAAACCACCGGCGCCGACATCGTGGATGGACAAAATCGGATTGTCGGCGCCGAGCTGCCAGCAACGGTCGATCACTTCTTGCGCGCGGCGTTCCATTTCGGCGTTGGCGCGCTGCACGGAATCGAAATCGAGCGATTCCTGATTCGCGCCGGTGTCCATGCTCGATGCCGCGCCGCCGCCGAGTCCGATCAGCAAGCCGGGGCCGCCGAGTTGAATAAACAATACGCCGTCGCTCAGCTTTTTCTTGTCGGTGTGCTCGGCGTTGATTTGACCGACGCCGCCGGCGATCATGATGGGTTTGTGGTAGCCGCGCATTTGGCCATCGAAGGATTGCTCGAAGGTTCGAAAATAACCGGCGAGATTCGGCCGCCCGAATTCGTTGTTGAATGCCGCGCCGCCGATGGGGCCATCGAGCATGATCTGCAATGCCGAAGCGATGCGATCGGGACGGCCGCATTGTTCGCCTGCTTCCCAAGGCTGAATCGCACCGGGCATATTCAAATTGGAAACCGAGAAACCCGTGAGACCCGCTTTCGGCTTGGCGCCGCGGCCGGTGGCGCCTTCGTCGCGGATCTCGCCGCCGCTGCCGGTCGCAGCGCCCGCGTAGGGCGAAATGGCGGTCGGATGATTATGGGTTTCCACTTTCATCAAGGTGTGAGTGCGTTCGGAATGGTAGCCATACTCGCCATTCGCGCCGGGATAATAGCGATCGATGACATTGCCTTCCATCACCGCGGAATTGTCAGAATAGGCGATCACCGTGCCGCGCGGATTCTTCGCATGGGTGGTGCGCACCATGCCGAACAGCGAATGGGCTTGCGCTTCGCCATCGATGATCCAATCCGCGTTGAAAATCTTGTGGCGGCAATGTTCGGAATTGGCTTGCGCGAACATCATCAATTCAACGTCGGTGGGATCGCGTTTGAGCGGCTGATATTGCGCGAAAAGATAATCGATCTCGTCGTCCGATAGCGCCAGGCCCATGCGCTGATTTGCGTCGATCAGCGCGGCGCGGCCATTGGCTTGCAAGGGAATCGTCGCCAGCGGTTGCGGTGCGATGTGATGGAACAGGCGATCGGCATCGGCCATCGCCGTGAATACTTGCTCGGTCATGCGATCGTGTAACAAGGGTAATATCGTTTGCCGTTGGGCTTCGGTAAGCGCTTGCTGCGAGGTGGTCACAATGGAATACGCAATGCCACGCTCGATCCGCCGCACCGATTTCAATCCGCAGTTGCGTGCAATGTCCGTCGCTTTCGATGACCAGGGTGACAGCGTGCCAATGCGAGGGGTGACTAGCAGCAACGATGCACCTGGTGTTGCTGGACTCGAAATCTCGCCATAGGTCAGAATGCGCTTCAAGACTTCACGCTCATAATCGTCGATGGGCTGGCTTAGCTCGACGAAATGCCAAAACTCGGCGGTAACTACGATACTGGGAACGCGAGCCCTGAGCGATACATGTAGTTTTCGTCGACGAAACGGCGACAACGCGGCGCCACCGCGCAGGTGAAGAATCTCGGTCATGGAGCGGGATCGGATCGGAAATTGCAAGCACGAATTATAACATCCAGGGCATGGTCATTCGCCCCCGACAATCCGAACCATCGTGCCAGAAGCCGCGCCCAGCTTGCCTTCTGGCGATGCATAGGCCAGGCGTCGCACTGCTATTGGTCCGTGGCTTGACTACTGGCAATGCCTTTGCTGGTAAGCCCATGCTTATTGGCTCGTGGCGTGCCACGCGACAACAACTTTTGTTGTTCGGTGCAATGGTATTGCACCCTACATTTTTGTTTGGCTGCCGCATGGCTTGTTTTATGTTGCCGTTGAAAATTTAAGCGCGCCACTTTAGGCGTACGCGCAGCGCGCGGAAGGTTTCGGGGTCCAGCATGTCGGGCACGATGACGATTGCGATGGGGCGGCGATTGGAATCGGTGCGGCAGCGGATGATGGTGAGTCGCGGATGGATGAACTGTTCGCCCGTCAATGTTGCGCGTTCACGATTTGCGCGTTCGATTTCCACATCCCCACTCGCCAAGATGCGTAGGCGGCGGACGGCGTTGTGCGTCGCGAGCAAGGCATAACGGCGGACGTTGTACCACGCCGACAGTGCAATCGCGGCGAGGGCGATCGTCTTGATCCATAGCGGCAATGGCGTTATCGATACGAGCACTGCGCTCGCGCCGTGGGCGACGAGCAGGAGCGCCGCAAGTGCGCGCGATGGCTTGAATATGACATCGATCGGAGCAAGGTTCACGCGCAGAAAAATTTTAACGGGTGAATTTGATAATATGCGGCCTATGGTCGACACTTGGCAAATCCGGTTGGAATCCTTCGGCGCGAACATCGTGAATGGCGCGGTTCAACATTTCGGCGATCCGGCGCGCGAACTCGCGGCGGCGGGCGCGACTGTGATCGCCGATTTATCGCACTTCGGCGTGATTCAAGTTTCCGGCGCCGATGCGCTGACTTTTTTGCAAGGACAACTGACGCAGGATGTCGCCAAAATCACGGCCGAGCGCGCGGCGTTCGCGGGTTTCTGCTCGCCGAAGGGTCGTTTGCTGGCGCATTTTCTAGTGTGGAAATCGGGCGATGATTATTTTTTGCAGTTGCCACGGGAATTGTTGGAGCCGATTCAAAAGCGTTTGAAGATGTATGTGTTGCGCTCGAAAGTGGTGCTGACGGATGTGTCGAATTCGCTGACTCGCTTCGGCGTCGCGGGCGCGAATGCGGCTTCGCTGATTGCAGATGTATTGGGTTACGTTCCTGCTGAAGCGCTGGGGATTGCGTCCACCGCACTCGGAACCGTTATCGCGTTGCCAAATAGTCGCTTTGAAATTCTCACTGCAAGTGATGCGTTCGCATGGTGGCAAAAACTCGCGCAGCGCGCGCAACCGGTCGGCGCGCCGGTGTGGCGCTGGCTGCAAATTCGCGCGGGTATTCCAGAAATCTACCCCGCGACGCAAGAGCAATTCGTCCCACAAATGGTGAACGACGATTTGATCGGCGCGGTGAGTTTTCAGAAGGGTTGCTACACGGGGCAGGAGATCGTCGCGCGCTTACACTATCTCGGCAAAGCCAAGCGCCGCATGGTCGGGGCGCATATCGATATTCCTGAAGCACCGCAGCCGGGCGATGCCATCTACGGCGCACGATTGGAAGGCCAGGCGATCGGCATGGTGGTCGACGCGGCGCCGGCGCCACAAGGCGGTTGGGATATGTTAATTTCTATTCCGGTTGAAGAAAATACCGACTCGGTCCACTACCTTAAACAACCAAATGGACCGGAAATTGAAATTAACCCATTTAATATCAATTAATTATAATTTTACAGTATGATTGTGCCCAGCCTGTTTCAAGCGCTAAAAAATATTTTTAAAAAGTGCTTGACAGTTACTAGACGACCAGTCTAATATTCGATCCATGGACACGCGCAACACAACACGAGACGAAATTATCCGAGTAGGACTCGAGATCCTGGGTGAAAAGGGTTTCAATTCCTGCGGGATTGATGCGGTGTTGAAAACCGCCAAAATTCCGAAAGGATCGTTTTATTACTACTTCCCGAGTAAGGAAGAGTTTGGTCTCGCCGTCTTAGACTTATTCGCAGTGCAAGCGAAGGCGCATGCCGAAAGTTACTTGCAGGATAAGAGCCTGACGCCGATGGCGCGGTTACGTCGCTATCTCACGGACGTTGCTGCCGAGATCGAACAGGATGGCTGTGCCCGAGGATGTTTCCTGGGTAATATGACTCAGGAAATGGCCGGACAGAACGATCGGTTTCGCGTGAAGCTGAACGAGATTTGGGATAGCTGGAAACGGATCATTGCCGATTGCCTGCGCGAAGCGAAGGCAGCGAAAGAATTGAAGCGCGACGCGAACATAGATTTATTAGCGGAATTTATCATTATCGGCCTGGAAGGCGGCATGCTCCGCTCCAAAGTCAGCAAGACGGCACTGCCGATGAAAGATATGGCCGACATTTTGTTTGAACGGGTTTTAGTTTAAGTAAATTTTTTTGAACTTTTTAATAGCCGACTGGTCTATTACATATAGTTGACCAGTCTACTAAAGCTAAAGAGAGCGAGGTCAATATGACATGCGACTAACGAACATCCAAAAAGGAATAAGCCCCGTATATGGGCGTGAGTAAGCAAATTTCTTTCGACGGCTACATTTTTTGTTAACACTATTAGGAGATTGACCATGAGCACCAAAACCATTCTTTCCAGTATCGCCGGTTTCAGTTTGATCGCCGTGAGCACTTTGAGTTCCGCCGCGACCACTAATCCGCTGTCACCGAGTTTTCAGAAATATAACGTGACGATCGAGACACCCGTTTCCGCCAACGCTGCGCGCTATATCGATGCCGCGAATCCGTTGACTCCGACGTTCACTCGCTCCGGCGATAACGGCAAATGGACGACCACGACGTTGCGTGCGGACCAGCTTTATCGCGACACGGCAAACCCGCTGCACCCCGGTTTCAAACGAATTTAATGTTTCATTTTAATTTTTGATTATTTAACTGTTACTCATAGGAGATACACCATGTTGAAGAAAGCCCTTTCCGCCGTTACGTTATCCGCCGTGGCCGCTACCGTTATGTTCGCAGCGTCCGCTCAAGCAGCCAACAACCCCTTGGATCCTTCGTTCTATCAAAACAAGGTGACCGTGGAAACCAAAGCATCGGGCGCCGCGAACTATGTCGATAGCCGCAATCCTCTAAGCGCTGCATTTAACCGTACCGGCGAAGCCAAATGGATGACGACGGCCAATGAATCCTTCGTCCCCTACGTCGACAGCCGCAACCCGCTGTCCCCCAGATTCACGCGTTAATTTTTCTCCGTAGTACCTCTACCTCCTCCCCCATTCCCGGCTCCTTGCGAGCCGGTTTTTTTTGCTTCTCTGCCCCCATAATCCAAGGACGCAGGCCCGTCCGGTATAATTTTCGCTTCGAAGCCAAACTAAGGAAGCTCTGAATAAGTTCGAGTTCTAAGTGAGACAAGGCGCGAGAAAAAAATATCGACGCAGCATAGGGATGATATGTAAGGAGATATTTTTTGTGAGTAACGCAGTATCACGACGAAATCGGACTTATTCAGAGCTTCCCTAAAAAATTCCCGTTGCTCTCCCTACATCAAGTGCAATGCCTGCGCGGTGAACGCGAATTGTTCAAGGGCATCGATATCGCCTTGAACCCAGGCGAATTGTTGCGCGTCGAGGGGCCTAACGGTAGCGGCAAGACCAGTTTGCTGCGCATCGTCGCCGGCTTGAGCGAGCCGGCCAGCGGCGATGTGCGATGGCGCAATGTAAGTATTGCCGAACTCAGCGAAGATTATTTTCGCGAATTGTTGTATCTCGGTCACCATGCGGCGATAAAGGATGAGTTGACCGTCCTGGAAAATTTGCTGCTCACCCTCCAACTCGCGGCAGAACCGGCGACTCGCGCCGACGCTAAAGATGCGCTCGCGGAAGCGGGTCTCAAGGAACGCTTAAACTTAGCCGCAAAATATCTGTCCCAAGGCCAGCGCCGGCGCGTCGCCCTCGCGCGATTGCGATTATCGAAACGGCCGCTGTGGATCCTCGACGAGCCGTTTACCGCACTCGATGTCGCCGCCGTATCGTGGGTGGCGGAACTGATTGCCGCGCAGTTGTCGCACAACGGCATCGTCCTTTTCACCACCCATCAAGATGCGGCGATTCCAGGCTATACGCCGAAAAGCCTTAAGCTCAATTCGTGAGCAACGCGTTATCTCACATTGCGACCATTGTCGTGCGCGACTTGCGCTTGGCGCTGCGGCGCAAAGCCGATGTACTGGGGACATTGTTCTTTTTCATCATCGTCGTCAGTCTTTTTCCATTGGGAATCGGGCCGGAAAAATCTCTGCTGCGGGCCATCGCGCCCGGGATACTCTGGGTCGCCGCATTGCTAGCGACGATGTTGTCGTTGAATCGCTTGTTCGCCGCCGACTACGCCGATGGCACGTTGGAACAACTCGCGATCGCGCCCCATCCGCTCACCCTCACGGCGTTGGGAAAAATTATCGCGCTATGGATCAGCACCGGACTTCCTCTCGTGATCCTCGCGCCCGTACTTGGCTTGCAGTTCGATCTGCCGGGAGACGCACTCTGGACCATGACCTTGGCCCTATTGCTCGGCACGCCCATCCTTGCGGCGCTGGGCGCCATCGGCGCCGGACTGACCTTGGGCTTGCGCGGCGGCGGTGTGTTGCTTGCCTTGCTTATACTGCCCCTGTATATTCCAGTGCTGATTTTCGGCGCCGGCGCGGTGGAAGCCGTGGTGCAAGGCATGAGTCCCAGCGGCCAGCTTTCATTGCTCGCCGCAGGTTTAATTCTGTCGTTGATGTTCGCACCGTGGGCCAGCGCCATCGCCCTTAGAATCGCATTGGATTAACCCAGCGAATATGAATTGGCTCAAATACTCCGCTCCGCAAACCTTCTATCCCCTAGCGGGAAAGCTGGCGCCGTGGTTCGCGTGGCCGGCCGTGGTCTTGACGATCATCGGTCTCTACATCGGCTTCTTTGTCGCGCCGACCGATGCGACGCAAGGCGAAGCCTACCGCATCATCTTTATCCACGTCCCGGCTGCGTGGATGTCGATGGTGATTTACCTGGCTATGGCCGGATGGGCGGCCGCGGGATTGATCATGAACACACGCTTGTCGTTCATGATGGCGCAAGCGCTCGCACCCACCGGCGCGATGTTCACCTTCGTCGCACTGTGGACCGGCGCGTTATGGGGCAAGCCGACCTGGGGCACCTGGTGGGTTTGGGACGCACGGCTGACGTCGGAATTGATTTTGCTGTTTTTATATATCGGCTACATGTCGCTCAACGCCGCCATCGAAGATACGCGCCGCGCCGACCGCGCAGGCGCATTACTCGCTATCGTCGGTTCGATCAACGTGCCCATCATTTATTTCTCCGTGAAGTGGTGGAACACCTTGCATCAGGGCGCATCGGTCAGTCTCACTAAATCACCGTCCATGGCGAAAACGATGTTGCTCGCGATGCTGATCATGACGTTTGCGTTTTGGGCTTACGCCATCGCCGTTTCGCTGCTACGGTTGCGTTGTATCATCCGCGAACGCGAGCGTAATGCGTTATGGCTAAACGAAATGAAGGACTAGGCCATGGACTGGGGCAAATTTTTCGAAATGGGCGGATATGGTTTGTACGTATGGGGTTCCTATGCCGTCACCGCCCTGGTCATGATCGGAGAATTGCTCATGCTGCGTCACCGCAAACGAACCCTTGATCAAGACGATGGTCAATAATTCACTCAGGTGTCATCCTGAACGAAGTGAAGGATCTGCTTTGTGGCCGTTCGAAAAGCAGATCCTTCGGGCGATGCCCTCAGAATGACAAAACATTTTTTTGAATTTTAGAAGCCATGAAAACTCGACACAAACGCTTAAGCTTCATGCTCCTCGGCCTCGCCGCTCTAGGACTCGCGTCCGTATTCGTCTTGAATGCCTTTAACAGCAACCTGGTGTTTTTCTTTTCGCCGAGCCAAGTCGCTGCCAAGGAAGCGCCCGTCGGCCGTAGTTTTCGCATCGGCGGCATGGTCCAAGAGGGCAGCCTCAAACGCGAGTCGAATGGCCTGACGGTCAACTTCGTCGTCACCGATACCGCGAAAACGATACCCGTCGTGTATAACGGCATACTCCCTGATTTGTTTAAAGAAGGCAAAGGCGTGGTCGCCCAAGGTAAGCTCGGTAACGATGGCCTGTTTCACGCCGACGAAATACTGGCCAAGCACGATGAAAATTACATGCCGCCGGAGGCGGCGGAAGCGTTGAAACACGCGAAGGAAACCAACGCGCAGATTTCCAAATCAGTTTCTTCGACGGCTAAGTAGCTAAAAAAAAGTAACCCTCGTTTTGTCATTGCGAGGAGTGAAGCGACGCAGCAATCTTGCTTTTTCGGCTCCAAAATACGAGATTGCTTCGTCGTAAAAAGCACTCCTGGCAATGACTAAGAAGGTCTTGTTGTATTCTTAATTTTCTAACACAAACTGGAATTACGGATAGTCTTTGAGCGCCATCAACATCGAAGAGTTGCGCACCTTAGCGCGCAAACGTTTGCCGAAGACTATCTTCGAATTCATCGACGGCGGCGCTCAGGATGAAATCTCGTTGCGCGCCAACCGCGCGGATTTCGAGCGTTACGCGTTTCGCACCCGCGTGCTTACGGACATCTCCCAGCGCGATCAATCGACCACGATCCTCGGTGAGAAATCCGCATCTCCGCTGATCCTGGCGCCAACGGGACTCGCCGGCATTTTGCATCGACGCGGCGAATTATCGGCGTCGCGCGCCGCCCATGCTGCCGGTGTGCCTTATTGTTTGTCGACCATGGCGACATGCAGCGTCGAACAGATCGCCGAAGCGTCGAACGTCACCCGCTGGTTTCAGCTTTACGTGCTGCGGGATCGCGGACTCACGAAAACTTTCATCGATCGCGCCAAGGCCACGAACTGCAAAGCGCTGGTGCTGACGGTCGACACCAAAATGCAGGGGCCACGGGAACGCGATATGCGCAACGGCTTCACCGTGCCGCCTAAGTTCACCCTAGGCACGATGCTGGATTTCGCCGTGCATTTTCGCTGGCTGTTGGACGTCGGCCTCGGCCCCAAAGTTACGTTTCGCAATTTCCAAGATAGCAACATGCAGGTCAAGGACGCCGTCACCATCACCCAGTTCATCGCCAATCAATACGATCTCACCGTCAACTACAAAGATCTGGAATGGTTTAAGACCACGTGGGGTGGGCCGGTGGCGGTGAAAGGCATCCTCACCGGTGACGATGCGCGCCGTTGCTGCGACCACGGCGCCGATGCGATTCTAGTCTCCAACCATGGCGGCCGCCAACTCGACGGCGCCGTGTCCGCGATCAGCGCCCTGCCGGAAGTAGTCGAAGCGGTTGGCGATCGCGCCGAAGTAATTTTGGATGGCGGCGTTAGACGCGGCAGCGATGTCATCAAAGCGCTGTGCCTCGGCGCCCGCGCTTGCATGATCGGACGTGCGTGGCTTTATGGCCTCGCGTCGGGTGGCGAAGCCGGTGTTGCAAGGTCGCTGGAGATACTCATGAATGAAATCGATATCGCGTTGGCGCTACTCGGACGCAATCGGCTCGACGAATTAAATCCTGAAATCCTAACCACGCGTGCCTGAGAAGCCCACCAGACTTGGCTCTCCAGCGCACATGCCTGGATAGCCGCACTGGTATTGGCTCACAGCCATGACCCTTTCAGAAACAAAGCTTACCGAATCCATATTTTCCGTATTGAGCCTGCGGAAAGAGTCTGTTACCTTCATTTCCAGGCGAGTGCGCGTCTGGTTGCGATCTGAAGGCGCGCTTGTATCCTAAACCGAAACATCCCGTTTTCCCCCTCTCAAAGGAATCACCATGAAAAAACTCATCACACTAATGACGCTCGCATCCGCGCTGCAAGTCGGCGCCGCGTTCGCCGCCGATACCTCCGCGTTAGTCGTCAACAAAGGCAGCAACAAACCGGGCGACGGCCAAACCGTTAATTTTCAAGGCAACCCGTTGCCGCTGATGGGAACCGGCATCGAAGTCGGCAAACCCTTGCCTTCCGCTGTCTTGACCAATGGCAGCCTGGCGCCGGTGAATTTGGCCGATAGCAAAGGCAAGGTAAAGATCATCAACATCGTTCCTTCCGTTGACACTAAAACCTGCGAAGAGCAAACCCACCAGTTGTCGGAAAAGAACGGTGGCTTGGACAAACAAGTTGAGCTCATCACTGTCAGCATGGACCTCCCGTTCGCGCAGCAACGCTTCGCCAAAGAAGCCAAGATCAGCAACGTGACCTTTTTGTCCGATTACAAGACCGGCGAATTCGGCAAGAACCACGGCTTAATGGTCGTTCCGCTGCATTTGCTTGCCCGTACTGTGATCGTTACCGACAAAGAAAACATCGTGCGTTACATCCAGGTCGTGCCGGAACTGACCAATCTTCCCGATATGGAAGCGGCGATGACTGCGGCGAAAGCACTTTTGTAGTCGTTTCAGCTATTCAATTGGGCCCCGCCGTGAGCGGGGTTTTTTTTGCTCATCTTCGACCCAACGCGGATCGCTCGATGAGCGTGCAACGCGCGCTCCCACTATGAGATAATCGAGTGTTCGAATTTTCCCAAGTTACGCTCGCTAAGGAACCACGATGGATGACAACAAAAGCAAGGCGCTGGCCGCAGCGCTATCGCAAATAGAAAAACAATTCGGTAAAGGCTCGGTGATGAAACTGGGCGACCACGACGTGGTGCGCGATATCGATGTCGTGTCGACAGGATCGCTCGGCCTTGACATCGCCTTGGGCGTGGGCGGCCTGCCGCGCGGGCGGGTGGTGGAAATCTATGGCCCGGAATCGTCGGGCAAAACCACATTGACCTTGCAGGTCATCGCCGAAATGCAACGCATGGGCGGCGTCGCCGCATTTATCGACGCGGAACATGCGCTCGATCCGCAGTATGCGCAAAAGCTCGGCGTCGATGTGTCCGAACTCCTGATCTCGCAACCGGACACCGGCGAACAAGCGCTGGAAATCGCCGACATGTTGGTGCGCTCCGGCTCGGTGGACATCGTCGTGATCGACTCGGTCGCCGCGCTTACGCCGAAGGCAGAAATCGAAGGCGAGATGGGCGATTCCCACATGGGTTTGCACGCGCGCTTGATGTCGCAAGCGTTACGTAAGCTAACCGCAAACATCAAACGCTCGAACACGTTGGTGATATTCATCAACCAGATCCGCATGAAGATCGGCGTCATGTTCGGCAACCCGGAGACGACCACCGGCGGCAACGCGCTGAAGTTTTATGCTTCCGTGCGCCTGGACATACGCCGAATCGGCTCCATCAAAAAGGGCGAGGAAGTGATCGGCTCGGAAACGCGCGTGAAAGTGGTAAAGAACAAAGTCGCGCCACCGTTTCGCGAAGCGCTGTTCGACATACTTTACGGCGAAGGCATCTCGCGCGAAGGCGAGATCATCGAGCTCGGCGTCAATCACAAAATCGTCGACAAATCCGGCGCTTGGTACGCCTACAACGGCGACAAAATCGGCCAAGGCAAAGACAACGCGCGCGAATATCTGAAAGAAAACCCAGCAATCGCGCAAGAGATCGAAGCCAAAGTGCGCGCCGCCGCCGGTGTCGCCGCGCCGGGCGCAAAAGCCAATGGAGAAGCCGCAGAAAAATAATCTGCGCGATCGCGCGCTGCGCCTACTCGCGCGGCGCGAGCATACCCGTGTCGAGTTAGCGCAAAAACTATCGCGCTATGTAGAAGAACAAGACGACCTCGAAGCCTTGATCGACGACCTCGCCCAAACGGGCCTAGTTTCCGATCAACGCTTCGCCGAGCACTTCATCGCCGCTAAACAAAAACGCTTCGGTCATTTAAAAATCGCTTACGAGCTAAAGGCCAAGGGACTCGACGCGGACAGCATCAAACAATTGACGGTGGCTTCGCGCGAGCAGGAGATCGACGCCGCACGGGAAGTCTGGCAAAGAAAATTTCCATCGCCACCCGCGAACTCGGCCGAAAAAGCGAAGCAAATGCGCTTCCTGCAAGGACGGGGCTTTTCCAATAGTACGATTTATCGACTGTTCAAAGTCGGAGAAGAGTAATACTCCCTCGCCACGAACTGCACGCTCTTAGCAAATAGGCGTAGGGTCGGCCAAAAATTCCTCGAAACACCTTGCCAGAAGCCGCCTGGCGCTTGCCTCGTGGCAAGGCCTATCCGCAAACGCGCACCAGTATTACCTCGTAGCCTGATTCGTGTATGATAATTGTGGCGACTGATAACGATAAAAAATTTGTCAAATGCCAAATCAAAGCTAATAACGATGTCACGATTAAAAGGCTATGGATAAGCAAGATTTCTTTTCAGCGCTGGCAACACAAATTCAATCTTTTAGCCTCGTCCCGCTCGAAGCGCTGGCGCCAGGAGACAAGTTGTTTTCGACGGGGTTGATCGACTCGCTGAACATCGTCGAGTTGATCGAGTTTGTAGAACGCTACTGCAAGATTCGAGTGAATCCCACCGAGTTCAGCATGGACAATTTTGATTCCCTTGAATCCATTGCCAAGTATGTTGAGCGTAAGCTTTCCAGCCAAGTCTAGATCCGCTCAGCCCGAATCGACCTACGTCGAAGTTGTTTCGTCACCGCTGCCCTGGTGGGCGTTGCTGGTTGCGGTGATCGTCGCCGGTGTGCTCGCCGCGGCAATGGCCCAGTTCTCAATCGGCGCCGCACCGACAAGCGCCGAATGGAAACAGCTCACGGGCCAACGCTTGGACGACCATGGCTACGCGCTAGGACAGATCTTTTCCAAACGAGCGCATCGAGCCGATCTGGTCATACTCGGCACATCCGCTGCGCGCGAAGCGCTGCCGGCCGACTCGGAACTCGTAACAACTCTGTCGGAAAACAATCCCTCGCCGCGCAGCGTCGCGAACCTCGCCACGAGTTCGCAAAGCTTAATCGACACGCTTTACCTGGCGGATGCCACTGCGCCGCGACGCGGTCAACTGTTCGTTGTTTTCCTATCGTTCTCTTCGCTGCGCCAGAAAAGTCCATTCGATACATTGGAACGCGGATACTATCTTCACGCGCCGCAGGTGATAGTGAAAAAGTACGCAGGCCACGGCGTGTTTCCCGAGCATTGGAACGAACCATTCAATCGATTGCTTTACCAATGGCGCGCAACGCGGCATCAGTGGGGGCGTCAATTCGAATACCGCTTGCAACACTGGATCGCTCAATGGGCGTACGGTCGGCCAAATATGCCGTACCAACCCTTTCGGCATGCCGCGAAGACAACCTTGACACAGATGAAGAAGGCGGCACTCTTCGCCGAGATGGATCGCGACTTCAAACTCAACTACCCCACAAACCTACACTATGTCGCCCCAACCATAGAAGCGCTCGCGACACTGTTGAATCGCAGTGGCGCACGTTTGGTTGTCGCTGCGCCGCCCGAGTTAAATCGCGAGATTCGCAATCGGTTCCCCATCGAATATCAACAGTTCGATACACGCATTCGAGATTTACAGAAAGCGTTCGGTTTCGAGTTATTGAATTTGAACGACCGCATCACCTGGTCGGACGCGGACTTTGTCGATCTCGTGCACGTCTCCCGAACCGGGCGAGAAAAATGGACGCGCGCGCTCGGCGATTGGCTGCGCAGCGGCGACCGCGCGATTATCTCTAAGCGATAACTTGTTAGTCCAAGCGACCTGGTATTTCCCGAGCTTACTCATCGCCATCGCGATTTGCTGGGCGGTCGGCGATCGCGCGTACATGCGTATCGCTTATTTCGCTGGCGCGAGCATCTTGGCGTTCGCTTATCTCCTGCACCAACATTTACAAAACACCGTTGCACTTTTCTTTTTCGTGTTCATGCTGGCGTTAATTTTCATCAGTTTCGCGATAGGCAAACGACTAATGGGCCGCCAATCGCAACCTCTGCTGGTATTGGGTGTCAGCCTGCCGTTCTCGATTTTTTTACTGACTAGTTTCAGTCCGGCGGCCAGCGCCCTGATGAATTCCTCGACTTGGCTGGTGCCGGTAAGCCTTGGATTCTTTGCCTTGCGCCAGGCGCACTTCGTGGTCGAATGCTATCGCGGCACGATTAAGCAAGCGAACTTCATCACCTTTCTTGCCTATGTACTTTTTTTTCCTACTTTGGTCGCCGGACCGTTGGAGCGCTTCCCAAGTTTCGTCAACCAAGTAACCAACGCACGGCTGAGCTGGGATCACTTCGCGGTTGCCGGCGAACGGCTGATTAGCGGCGCGCTGAAGAAATTCGTTATCGCCGACGGGTTATTGAACGCCGCGTTACCGCCGGATGATCTCACCGAGTCTGGCTTTGCGGAGGTATCGTGGTGGACGATTTTTTTTGCCTGCACCATTAAATTCCTATTCGTTTACTTCGATTTTTCCGGCTATACCGACATGGCGCGCGGCACTGCGCGGTTGTTCGGTATCGAGTTGGTTCCCAACTTCAATTTTCCATTGTTTCGTTCCAATCTTGCGCAGTTTTGGCGCGCCTGGCACATAAGCTTATCGAGCTTCCTGCGCGACTACATTTATTTTCCGACGATCGCGAAATACCGAAATACCGTTTGTGCCTCTACTCGCCACCATGATCGCCAGCGGCGCGTGGCACGGAATTAATCCCGGCTGGTTGTTGTGGGGCGTGCATCACGGGATCGGCTTGGTATGCCTGGCGCGATTTCAACGCATGGCGCTGACGATTCCCTGGCTTAGCGAACTACGTAAAACCGGCGTGTGGCGCATCGCCGCGACCTTGTTGACCTGGTTCTACATCGTGGTCGGCTTCGCGCTAACCTGGCATCCCGATGATCTGGGACTGAGCCTTACAATTTACGCCCGACTGTGGACGTTGGGACTATTCTGATGAAAATCGTCATTCAATGGAAAAACCCATGGCTGCGCGCGATCCTATTGGGAATCGTATTGGGCATCGTCTTGATCTTCGCGGGTGAGACCGTGCAGTTTGTTTATCAAGCTTATTAATTCCGAAACCGAAGCTCGGAGGTAGGGTGGATCAAGGCGCGCAGCGCTGGATCCACCAATTCAAATCACAACAGCAGATCCTTCACTTCGTTCAGGATGACATTTCGTTTGGTGGATCCGCTTCGCTTGATCCACCCTACCCGGCTACACCGTTTCAGAAACCCACCGCCGCACCGTCGCGCCGCGGATCCGACGCAGCGATATAACCACCCGCAATCTGCTCGATGAGATTCGCTCCACCGTACATCAAGTAGCTGCCGAACGGCGTGCTGGCCGGCGTGAAGCGTTCGGTATTGATGATGCGATGACCTCGCTTGGCTAACGCCTCGCCGATGCGCTGCTGCAGCACCGGCTCCATCAGAATGCAAGGCTCCTCGACGGCGAGGCGCCATCGCGGCGCATCGAGTATCGTCTGACCGTGTTGCCCATAGTCCACCGCGCGTGACACGAACTGCAAGTGCGCCTGCGGCTGCACGCTCCAGCCCATGAGCCCGAAACTCATGAGCGATCCATCCTCGCGCATTAATATTGCGGGGCTATTGGTATGAAACGGCCGCTTGTTCGGTCCGTAGGCATTTGGGTGGGCTGGACTGGGATGAAAAGCGCTGGCGCGATTTTGCAGCGGTATCGCCGCGCCGGGAACAACCAAGCCCGAACCAAACCCATGACCGCTCGACTGAATATACGAGACGACCATGCCGTCCCCATCGGCGGCGGTGAGATACGTGGTCCCACCGCTGGCGTTAACATCCATCTCCGGATAACGCGCCTCCTGCGACGAAATGCGCTGCGCCAATGATGCGATTCGTTGCGGCAAAAGTAATTCGTCCGTGTCCATTGTCATCGTGCTGGGATCAGCGACGTGAGCATAGGTGTCGGCGAAAGCAAGGCGCATCGCTTCGATCTGCAGATGCACGCTCTCCGCGGAATCCACCGCTAAGCTTGGCAGATCGAAATGCTCCAGGACGCCCAGCGCAATCAGCGCGGCGAGCCCCTGACTGTTAGGCGGCATTTCGTACAGCGTTGTGCCGCGATATTTCATGCGCAGCGGCGCGACCCAATCGACGCGATGATCGGCAAGATCGCTCGCCGATAAATGGCCGTCGGTCGCTTGCGCGTAAGCAACGATGCGTTCCGCCAATGCGCCACGATATATCGACTCGCCTTTGGTCGCCGCGATCTCGCGCAACGTACTCGCGAGCGTAGGCAACGCAACCGATGTACCCGGCGCGGGGCTACTTCCATCCGGATAAAAACAAGCCAGAACGTCGGGAGACTTCAGGTACTGCGCTTTCAATCCGCGCCACACGCGCGCGACGATAGGTGTTACGAAAAATCCATTTTCCGCGTATCCGATGGCAGGCTCCAGCAACTGCGCGAAGGGCAATTTGCCGAATCGCTGCGAAAGCGCCACCCACCCCGCGACGGCGCCGGGAACGGTCACGCTGGGCCAACCGAAGTCGGATATTTTGCCACCGCTATATCCATGCGGCGTAGCTCGCGGCGTGCGCCCGCTCGCGTTCAAACCGATGATCTCGCCGTTATGAGACACCAGCACAAACGCATCGGCGCCAAGCCCCGAACTCACCGGCTCCACCACCATTAGCGTCGCGGCAGCCGCGATCGCCGCATCGACGGCGCTGCCACCGCGGGCGAGCATGGCAAGTCCGGCCTGCGCCGCCAGCGGTTGCGATGCAGCGACGACATTGCGCGCGAACACCGGCGTTCGCTTGGAAGGATATACGTTGTCCCAACTAAAAGATTGATTCACTGCTTACTCGTTTCGAATCGTGATGTTGGATAATACAATTCACCAAGCCAGAAGCCTTATCCAGCTTGCCTCGTGGCAAGGCATGGCCTGCGAGGCAATACCCATGCGCTTCTTCGGGCAGTCTCGTAGTTTCGTAGGGTGGATCAAGCGGAGCGGATCCACCGTAGGGCGTGTGGTGGATCCGCTCCGCTTGATCCACCCTACCAAAACTACCAAATCCACACGAACCTTACAGAATATCCAACGGACTCTTCACGCCCTTGCCACCTTTGTTCAGCACATGGGTATAAATCATCGTCGTCGACACATCGCTGTGGCCTAATAATTCTTGCACAGTGCGAATGTCATAGCCGCTCTGCAACAAATGCGTCGCAAACGAATGGCGCAACGTATGCGGTGTGGCGGGCTTGGTAATGCCAATCGTCGCGACCGCCTGCTTCATCGCGCGCTGCACGCCCTTTTCGTCGACATGATGGCGGCGCGTTTTTCCCGAGCGCGGATCGATGGATAAATTAATCGAGGGGAAAATGTATTGCCAGCCCCATTCTTTATCGGCGTTCGGATATTTCTTATCCAGCGCAAACGGCAAATACACCGCGCCAAAACCTTCCGCCAAATCCTGATTGTGCAGCGCTTTCACGCGCGCCAGATGCAACTTCAGCGGCACGGCCACCGCATCGGGCAACATCGTTACCCGATCCTTACCGCCCTTACCATCGCGCACAATAATCTCGCCACGCGCAAATTCCACATCTTTCACGCGCAGGCGCACCGCCTCCATCAAGCGTAAGCCCGCGCCATACAACAAACCGGCAATCAATTTATGCGTACCCGTCAATTCCGCCAACACCGCCTGCACCTCTTTCACCGTCAACACCACCGGCAAACGCTTCGGCACCCTAGCTTGCGTCATGTTGTCCAGCCATGGCAGCGTTTGCTCAAACACCTCGCGATACATAAACAACAGCGCACTTTTCGCCTGATTCTGTGTCGAGGCCGACACCTTGCCGGCGACGGCTAAATTGGTTAAAAACGCCTCAATCTGCGCCGCGCCCATGTCCTTCGGGTGCCGCTTGCCATGAAATAAAATAAAGCGTTTAATCCAATGCAAATATTGTTCTTCCGTGCGAATGGCATAGTGTTTCACGCGCAATTTGTTGCGGATTTGATCAAGCAATTTGGGTGGCTGAGCGGTCGGTGTCGTTTGCATATTATATAGGGCGTTACAATTGAATAAAGATCAATACAACCAATGCGATATGTTTTACAATACCAGAATATACACCGTTATAGTGCTTTACAAGGCATTATTTAGGGTGTCTACTTTACGTTAGCCCTCGCAAGCATGAACACTGGCCCCAACGATTTGCGCGCTCTGTGGGATCAACTGCGATCCGAAGTGATCGCGATGGCGTCGGCCGAGCCATTGCTGGCCAACTATCTATGCAAAACGATAATTGACCACGCATCCCTGATCGACGCGTTGGCTGAATTGCTAGCCGGTAAGTTAGCCTCGCAGAATGTTCCCACCAAAGTGCTCGTTGAAGTCATCTCCAATACGCTTCGATCATCTTCAGCAATTCAAAATGCCATCGCTCTCGATCTGTTGGCGACGTCGGAGCGCGATCCGGCTTCGAAGGGAATTGCCAATCCGTTTCTAAACTACAAGGGCTTCCACGCGCTTGAGGCATATCGTGCCGGCCATGCGCTTTGGCTCAACGGACGCCAATCTCTTGCCTACTACTTTCAAGGTCGAATATCCGAAGTCTTTTCCGTCGACATCCATCCGGCAGCGATCATTGGCTATGGGGTATTCATTGATCACGGAACTGGTATCGTGATCGGCGAAACAGCGGTCGTCGACAACGACGTGTCGATACTTCAAGAGGTAACGCTCGGTGGCACTGGGAAAGCTAGCGGTGATCGCCACCCAAAGATCGGGAGAGGGGTGCTTATTGGCGCAGGTGCAAAGATACTCGGGAACATTCGGGTGGGAGAACGAGCGAAGATTGGAGCTGGTAGCGTAGTCTTGCAGGAGGTGCCACCGCATACCACGGTTGCTGGTGTACCCGCGAGGGTTGTCGGTCATCCCAAGGCCGACGAACCTGCAAAAGCCATGGACCAGGATTTCGATGGCGAGAGCGAGGGCTAACCCGGCGTTCAACACGGACGTCCCGTGGGCAGCGCTTCGCGCCGGCCCGCGGGCCGCCGGTTAACTTTGCGTTAGGCATCACAGAAAAGACGCCGCGCGCCAGCAACCTCTTGGAGTCCCGATATGACCAACTTTGTCGCGAAGGTTTCGCAACTCATCAACTGCCAGCCCAGCGACGCCTTCGGCGCGTTCGTCGATCCAAACAGGATCACGCAGTTCTGGCTTAGCGCATCGAGTGGACCTCTGTCGAAGAACGCCAAGGTCACTTGGCACTTCATGGTTCCGGGCGCAGTCGACACGATCACAATTACAGATTTTGAACCAGCCGCTCTCATCGCATTTAATTGGTCTGACGGCTCGAACACTCGACTGGAGTTCTCCGCGCACTCAAACGGGAAGACGAAGGTTTCAGTGGAGGTTCAGGGCTCCGCAGGCGACGACTTAGTCGAACAGGTTGTGAACACAACTGAAGGCTTCTCTATCGTCCTGTGCGACTTAAAGACGCTCGTCGAATCAGGGCAATCTGCAAATCTTGTCCGTGCGAAAGCGGAACTCATAGCGGCATCTATGACGGCACGGTGATGCCTAACCCGTCGTTCCAGCGGACCGCCTCCGGCGGCCGCTGAACTCAAACGTTAGATTGCATTAGGAGAACTATTCATGACGCTAAACGTTGATCTCTATTACACCATGCGGTCCCCGTACTGCTACTTGTCGACCCCACAGCTTAAAAAACTAGTTGCGGAATATGATTTGGCATTCGACTTAAAGCCGGTGTATCCACTGGCCGTCAGCGACCCGACGTTTTTTCAGCGTGTAGATCCACTATTCCCGCCTTATCTATTCAAAGACACCGCGCGCATTGCGAAAAGATTGAATATCCCGTATCGATGGCCTCGCCCGGACCCGGTCGTGCAGGACATGGAAACGAAGAAAATTGCGTCAGTGCAGCCGTACATTCGAAATCTGACCTGCCTGGCGCAAGCGGCCGCTGAAAGAGGCCGCGGGTTAGAGTTCGTCGTATCGGTTAGTAAGCTGATATTTAGCCCTGAGGTAGACGGTTGGAATACTGGCACCTACCTCGAGGACGCGATTACTGCCGCGGGTTTGGATCCGAAAGAACTGCAGGCCGCGGTTAAAAGCGAAACTCAACATCTGGAATCGGCGATCGCCAAAAACAGAAAACAGCAGCTAGCGGCGGGACATTGGGGCGCGCCTCTTTTTGTCTTTGAAGGCGAAATATTCTTCGGGCAGGACCGCATCGTAGACTTGATCTGGCACCTTAAGAACTGTGGGCTGGAGTCTCGCTAAGATTAAGATGGGCTAAGCGCAGCATCGAAATGCAATCTAACAAGCCAATGGAGCGGACGCCTCCGTGCTGCGCACTCCGGCGCCGCTCATCGGCGCGTTGGGCCCCATGCGCCGCGAGGCTGCAGGGGGTCGATGTCTCAATTCAGCACTAAAGGAGGAACCCAATGAAGAGTTCGCTTTGGTTACCCCTGATGGCGGCGGCGGTGATCGCTGTGGGACCATTTCGCGCGACGGCAGATCGCGATGCTCCGCAATCCGAGAAGGCGAGGCACATTGCTTCGCTTGTGGACAAGGCAGCAGGCTTGATCCAAGAACAAGGACGGGCCGCTGCTTTCGCCGAGTTCCGGAAGAAAGGGACCCTGTGGTTCACGGGCGATATTTACATCTTCGCCGATGACATGGCTGGGAATGTCCTGCTGAACCCCGCCTTCCCCCAGCACGAGGGGAAGAATGTCATCGACCAAAAGGACGCGAACGGGAAGCTTTTGCAGAGAGCCATGGTCGAGCTTCTGAAAGAGAAGGAAGCTGGGTGGGTTGACTACATGTGGCCCAAGCCAGGTCAGACCAAGCCATCTCCTAAGTGGAGCTACGTTCGGCGGGTAAACCTCGATGGTGTGCCCGGGCTGGTCGGTGCGGGTTTCTATCCCGAGTAATGGGGCCCAACAAGCGCATGCAGCGGAGCGTTCAACAGCGTCGCTTTGCGCCGCAGTTGCCCGCCCGCTGATGCGCGGCGTT
>CAVQPB010000026.1:0-334456 GCA_963714525.1 uncultured Pseudomonadota bacterium | reverse complement strand
TGGCTGTGTGCATGCCGATAAATCCCGCAGCGCCTGTTACCAGGATTTTCAACCTACGCGGCCCTATAATATTGGATCATTTTCGCTAACTCCAGCACGAATCTTAGCTTCCGCGCAGTTTGGCATTTTATCGGTGAGCACAATTTTCTCAATTCGTTGCACGGCGTTAGTTTCTTGGTGTCGTTTGGGCGAAGCAATTTACTATACCGAATCCCTCGCGCTCGGCCGCCGCGGCTAGGCGGACATCCAAGCAAACAAATTCCCAGGCCTGTGGTCTATGGTCGGCTGCCACTAGGGCTGCGCCTAACTGTAACGCATCTGCGGCACGCAGAGGATGCAGACGCAGTAGTCGTTGTGCCGCCGCGCGCACCGTGTCTAAAGGCTGAACTTCGTTCCACGCGCTCTGTAACGCCTGCAATTGCCGTAGCGCCTGCGTGACGTCGCGTGTCTCGATCGCGCCTTCCCGTTCTAGGCGCGCAAGCGCTGAAACACATTCCACGCTGGTGCCCCACCATACAACCAGCTCCGGAAATGCTTTGTAGTAACGCGTTGCCGGATCACTGGTGGTCTCTTCCACGACTAGCGGCAGAATGGCGGAACTGTCCCAAAACCTCATTTGCCCTGTTCGCGATCTTCGAGCAAGGCTGCCAGTGCGCTGACGCCACCGCGCGGTTTGAGCCGCGGCGCCAGCCGAAGGGCCTCGCCGTTACCGCGCCGGATAATCCCCTTGCGCTCCAGATTAGTGAGTACGCCCGCCGCCTCTTCGCCGTTTTCTGCTTGGGCGGGCACCAGCTTCGCCACGGGTCGATCGTGGTCGGTGATGACGATGGTTTCACCCTGCCGAACCTGATCGATCAGGGCGCTGAGTTGGTTTTTGGTCTGCGAAATTGAGGCCGTTTTCATCTGGCTATAATAGCCTAATTGGAGCGGGGGATCAATTACATTGCGGTTGACGCCATCGCTTGTGTGGAGATTCTGAAAGCCTTGGCCGTGAGCAGCGATAACACCCGTGGTAGAGCGGCGGTACTTTGATTAGGTGTTCAATTAACTCGAGGCGACGCAAAGCTTAAACTTCTCGTGCAGGCCGTGTTTTGCCAGTATCATTCCGTAACCGTACTATTAACGACTTTTATGCCATAACTGATAATAAAGTCGCAACTTTATTATTATTGTTGTACGATTAGTCCATGAAACGCTACCTTGACGAATTAATATTGAAAGATTTAACCACCAAGATGGTAGTGTTGACTGGACCACGGCAGGTGGGGAAAACTACGCTTGCTCGACAGTTGATGCAGTTGTTCGGCAATGCGCAATATCTCAACTGGGATGTGTTGCAGGACCGCAGTGTGTTGCAGCGCCAGTCATGGAATCCACGCGCTAAGCTGCTCGTCATGGATGAAGTTCACAAAATGCACGCCTGGAAGGGCTGGCTTAAGGGCGTGGTGGACGGGCGTTCGCCCGAGCAGGCACTGTTGGTGACGGGTAGTGCGCGCATGGAAACATTCCGGCAAGGAGGCGATTCACTTGCGGGTCGTTATTTTGCTTCCCGCTTACATCCGTTTTCGGTGCGCGAGTGGTGTGAACAGCAGCAAGTGGCGCCCGCCGATGCTTTGGATCATTTGTTGGAAAGAGGTGGCTTTCCCGAGCCGTGCCTGGCCAGTGACTCAGTTGCAGGCAGATCGCTGGCGTGCACAGTATTTCACTGATCTGATTCGTGAAGATGTGCTGGAGTTTTCACGCCTGCACGAGATCAATACGATGCGCCTGTTTGTGGAGTTGTTGCGCGAACGTGTGGGGTCGCCGCTTTCGTTAGCTTCTATAGCGCGCGATCTGGCGGTTTCACCTGCGACATTAAAACGCTATCTGGATATTCTGCAGGCGTTGTTTATCGTTTTTACCGTTCAGCCCTGGCATCACAATATTGCCCGCGCTATTTTGCAAAGCGCTAAAGTGTATTTTTTTGATACGGGATTGGTTCGAGGTGATCAGGGCGTGCGCCTGGAAAATGCGGTCGCGGGAATGCTGCTGAAGCATGTGCATTTTTTACAGGATAGCGCGGGACGAACGGCTGGCCTGCATTACATTCGCACCAAGGATGGCGCCGAAGTAGATTTCGCGCTCAGCGAGGAAGGGACGCTGACACAAATGATTGAATGCAAGTGGGGCGACAATAAGCCGCATCGGGGCCTGATACGATTTGCTGAACAGTTTCCTGATACGGAGTCTGTGCAGGTAGTTTATGGATTGCGTCAAGAAGAGTTCCGCGATGGAATCAGAATTACTGATGCCGCTAGCTGGCTTATGGGTTTGTCGGCATGATAAGCGGGGTTACGGCAAGCGGAGGACGCTTGAGCGATCGCGGCAAAAGGTGGAAGAGCTTAAATCGGGATTGTTTATCCATGCAATTACAGGAACCAATATCCTTAATTGCACACATGATCGCCAGAAATATTTCCTCACAACTTTCGGATGCAGTCATGCTCTCCCGCGGTTGCACTGCTCGGGCAACGCCAAGTGGGGCAAGACCACCAAGGAGGGTATGAGCACCGTCAAACCGGGGGCCCAAAGTGCTCCCGAAACCACTCGACAAATCGAGCGATGCCTTCAGCAAGTGGAGTATGGGGTGCGAAATCGACCAGCGTTTGCAGCCTATGGGTATCGGCAAACGTCGTGGGCACATCACCCGCTTGCATCGGCAGAAGATTGGTGACCGCTTTCTTGCCCAGCGCCTGCTCAAGCGTCTCGATAAAAGCCATGAGGCCGACCGGCTGATGGTTGCCGATATTGTATAAACGATAGGGTGCGTTGCTGATTGCGGGGTCGGGATTCATGGTATCAAAACTCGGGTCCGGCGCAGGAATTTTATCGAGCACCCGCACCACTCCCTCGACGATATCGTCGATGTATGTGAAATCCCGCTGCATGTCGCCATGGTTGTAAACGTCAATTGAGCGCCCTTCAAGGATCGCCTTGGTGAACAACATCGCCGCCATGTCGGGCCGGCCCCACGGGCCGTATACGGTGAAGAAGCGAAAGCCTGTTGTCGGCAAGCGGTATAGATGGCTATAGGTGTGCGCCATCAGCTCATTGGATTTCTTGGTGGCCGCGTAGAGGCTTACGGGATGATCGACGTTGTCGTGCTCACTGAAGGGCACTTTGGCGTTCGCGCCGTACACGCTCGAGCTGCTCGCGTATACCAAATGTTCGACTTTGTTGTGGCGGCACCCTTCAAGAATATTCATGAAACCGACGACATTGCTTTGAATGTAGGCATGGGGATTCTTCAGCGAATAGCGTACACCCGCTTGTGCGGCGAGGTGGATGACTCTCGGGAAGTTGTGTTCGGCAAACAACTTTTCCATCGCTTCGCGATCGGCGATGTCCATCTTGATGAACTGGAATTTTCCAAAGGGTTTGAGTTGTTCGAGTCGCGCGTATTTTAGGCGTACATCGTAATAGTCGTTGAGGTTATCAATACCCACTACTTCGTCGCCGCGCTCGAGCAGGCGCCTGGCCGTGTGCATGCCGATGAATCCCGCGGCGCCGGTCACCAGGATTTTCAAGCTACGCGCCTCGATTGTATTCGATCAACTTCGCGTACTTGCTAAAGGTATTGAAGCAACCGATCAGAATATGTATCAGCCCCGGCACACCGTCCAAGAATCCACGCCGCATCACATAAAACTTGATGAAACGAACCAACGGACTCAACACCAATTTCAACACATCGGCTCTCGCGCCCGCCCGATGCAGGTCGCGCGCTTGGATCGTCGTGTAACCGTTTTGCTTGTGCAAATAATCGGCGATGCCCTGTTCCGATTCGTGCAACAAATCGCCTTTGAGTATGCCGACGGAAACCAGCGTCTCGACTTTTTCGTGCACCGTGTCGTCGCTCCAACTCGCGTGGGCGCGATGAAATAAGCGCAGCGACCAGTCCGGGTAACCTTCGCCGTGACGCAGATAGCGCCCCATGAAGCGATTGCGGCGCGGCATTTGATAGGCTTTGAATTCCGGCAAGACCAACGCTGCTTCGATCGATGCTTTTAACTCATCGGTCACGCGCTCGTCCGAATCGAGGCACAACACCCAATCGTGTTGCGCCTGCGACACCGCATATTGTTTTTGTTTGCCGAAGCCTTGCCATTCGTGGCTGACTACGCGCGCACCGTTCGCCAACGCGAGTGCGACAGTCTCATCCTCACTGCCGCTGTCGACGACGACGATCTCATCGGCAAACGCGGCGGATTTTAAACACGGGACGATCTGAGCCGCGGCGTCGCGTGTGATGATCACGACGGATAGCGGCACGCGGGTTGCAACCATTACCACTCGTTTTCCGAGCACTCGATAAGTTGCGTATTGTATTGATATTTCGCGCAAAACTCTAGTTTGGTGTCGCGAATCTTCTCTGCCGTCATTGCGAGCGCAGCGAAGCAATCTCGATTTTAAGCTCAATAGAAGGACGAGATTGCTTCGCTGCGCTCGCAATGACAAGAGGGGAGTTGTCGGTCAATCCGCTACGTTAAAATGTCCAGATGCGCATCCTCTTGATCAAGACCTCGTCGCTGGGGGACGTGATTCACAATCTGCCGGTGGTCGCCGACATTCGCGGTCACTTCGCCGATGCGCAAATCGATTGGGTCGTCGAGGAAAATTTCGCCGCTATTCCCCGGCTCCATCCACAGGTCAGTACGCATACTTCCCGTCGCCATGCGCCGCTGGCGCAAACATCTTTCCGCCGGCGCCACATGGCAACAGTGGCGCGAGTTTAAACAACGGTTGCAAGAGCAGCATTACGATTTCGTCATCGACACGCAAGGCCTGCTCAAAAGTTCCGTGATCGCGCGCAGCGCACGTGGCCTGCGTTGCGGCTACGATTGGGATAGCGCTCGCGAGCCCTTGGCGAGCTTCGCCTATCAACGCAAATTCAGCGTCGCAAAAAACTTGCATGCGGTGGAACGCAACCGGCAACTCGTCGCCATGGCACTGGGCTACGAGGCAAGCACAGAGCCGATCTACGGCCTATCCATGCCAGAAGCCGCACTGGATAAGGCTCTTCAGGCACCCTATGTTGTATTCCTGCACGCCACCAGCCGTGCCGACAAAGAATGGCCGGGGGAAAATTGGATCGCTTTGGGCAAGTGGTTTGCTGCGGATGGGTACGCGAGCATCTTTCCCAGCGGTAACGAGCATGAAAAGGAGCGCGCTCGCCGATTAGCCCTCGCTGTTCCGGAAGCCCGCGCATTGGTGCCCGGCTCGCTTAATGATGTCGCCGCGCTCATCTCGCATGCGGCTGCCGTCATCGGCGTCGACACGGGTCTTACTCACCTCGCATGCGCTCTCGGTAAACCCGCCGTCGCGCTCTACTGCAATTCCGATCCCGGTCTCACCGGCGTGTACGGCAGCGCGCGCGCAGTCAACCTCGGGGGCATCGGCGCACCGCCTCGCGTCGAGGAAGTAATCGCCGCATACCGGCGAGTTAGCGTCGCGTGATTCAACGCGCGCTCTACACGGCTCTGCTCTATGGATTGCTGCCTTTATTGCCGCTGCGCCTCGCCTGGCGTGCGCGCAAACAGCCCGAATATTTGCAGCATGTCGGCGAGCGCTTCGGTTTCTACACCGCAGCGCCAAGCAAACCTATCATCTGGCTGCACGCCGTATCCGTCGGCGAAACCCGCGCCGCCAGCGCGTTGGTAAAACTATTTCAGGCGCGCCATCCGAATGATCAAATCCTGCTCACCCACATGACGCCCACCGGACGCGCCACATCGCAAGAGTTGTGGGGCGACGGGGTGCTGCGTTGTTATTTGCCCTACGATTATCCGTTTGCGGTACGCAAATTCCTGCGCCACTTTGAGCCGCGCTTGGGCATTTTGTTGGAAACGGAACTGTGGCCAAATCTCATTTCCCTTTGCCGCGAGCAAAACGTTCCACTTGCGCTTTGGTCAACGCACGATTATCGGAACGCTCGGCACGCGGCTATAGACGTTTTCCGGCTCTTACAAACGATGCCTTGAAGACCCTTTCCCTGCTTGCCGCGCAGACCGATGCCGATGGAGAGCGGCTCCAGTCCTTGTTCTCCGGGCAGGTCACTATCATGGGCAATCTCAAGTTCGACAACGATGTTCCCGCCGAGCAAGTCGCGGTCGGCAAAAAACTGCGACAGCAATTCGGTACAGATCGCCCCGTTTGGCTCGCCGCGAGTACCCGCGACGGCGAAGAAAAACTATTGCTCGATATGCTCAATAAAATTCAAACCGCCAATGCGCTGGCGGTGATCGTGCCGCGTCATCCACAACGCTTTAATGAAGTCGCCGAGCTACTGAAAGCAAATGACATCGCGTTTCAACGGCGCAGCGATAACGCTATCATCGCACCGACGACACAAGTTGTGCTCGGCGATTCCATGGGGGAAATGTTTGCCTATTTTGCCGCGAGCGACGTGGCGTTCATCGGCGGTAGCTTACTGCCGCTCGGCGGTCAGAATTTAATCGAGGCTTGCGCTGTCGGCACGCCGGTGCTGATCGGTCCTCACACCTTTAATTTTGCCGAAGCGACTGAGCAAGCGATTGCCTGCGGCGCCGCGCGGCGCGTCCTCGACGGCGCGGAATTATCGAAGGAAATAGATAGCCTGTTCGCCGATGCTGCGCAGCGGCAGGCCATGGCCGCTGCGGGATTAGCCTTTACTGCCCGGCACCGGGGCGCCGCAGAGCGGGCTTACGCACTGGTTTCTTCACTTTTGGAGCGACAGGCTTAACCTCACCCGTCGGTTTATCGATCGCCTTCGGCAAAGTCGGCGCGGCGGGCGCCGGCAGCACGGCGTCGCGCGAATTCGGTTCGCCCGGCCTGCGTAAGCTGCCGTTCACTTCGATCAAGTCGTTGCGCGCCAGCAGGCCGGCGGCGAACTTAAGCCTGAGCTGGTTCAAAATCGTGTTGTATTGCGCCGAGTAAAGATCCCGCCGCGCGGTATACAGTTGCTGCTGCGCGTTCAGCACGTCCACACCGGTACGCACGCCGACTTCCTGACCCAGCTTGGTGGAATCCAGTTGGCTTTGGGTCGAGACCACTGCCTGTTCCAGCGCCTTCACCTGAGCGATGCCGCTGGTTACGCCGAGATACGCCTGACGGGCGTTTTGCGCGACTTGGCGGCGCGTACCCTCGACATCGAAGCGCGCCTTTTCGCGGTTGGCGACCGCTTCGCGCACGCGCGAGTGGCGTAAACCGCCTTCCCAAATCGGAATGTTGATCTGTACGCCGACACTGGCGTTGGAAACCTCTTGGCCGAAGCCGGGTTTGCGCGTCGTCGTCGCCGAATCGCCGTAACTCGCCACCAAATCTACCGTGGGCGCAAACGCCGCTTTGTTGCGGCTGATTTCCTTCGCGGCGATCTCTTCCGCCGCTTTAAACACCACCACTTGCAGGTTTTGTTTCTGCGCCACGTCGACCCACTGGTTCATGTCGTTCGGCGTCGGCGGCGGTAAAACCAGCTTGTCGCGTAATGGCGCTAAATCGTCGAGCGGCTTGCCGATCAAAATCTCCAGCGCCCTGCGTTTTACCTCCAGATCGTTCTGATCGGCGATCTCCCGCGCGGTGGCTAAATCGTAACGGGCTTGGGCTTCGTGGGTGTCGGTAATGGTCGCCGTGCCGACTTCGAAATTCCGCTTCGCCTGGGCGAGCTGCTCGGAAATGGCGATCTTCTGGTTACGCGATACGGCCACATTGTCTTCCGCGAGCAGCACATCGAAATAGGCCTGCGCGGCGCGTAAAATCAGATCCTGTTGCGACTGATTCAGTTGCGCCTCGAACTGAGTCAACTGCAACGTTGCTTGGTCGACCACAATATTGTTTTGTAACCGATAAAGCGGCTGCGTCAGCGACAAGGTATAACTAGCCGACCCATAACTCGCCTTTTGTTCCGAGATGTGATCCTTGACGTAATTCCCCGTCAGCGGGGCCGTCAAGTTGACCTGCGGCCACAATGCCGCGCGTGCCTGGGGCAGCTTCTCAATGCCCGCTCTATAGGCGGCTTTCGCGGCGGCGTAGGTCTGGTCTTGCTGCTCCGCCGCCTGATAAACATCGAGCAGATCTGCGGCCTGAGCGGAATAGGCCAGCATCAGACCCAAAGCAATCGGAGTTAAGCCTCTCATGGAATAATTCCCGTTAGGACTGAGGATTAGAATACAAAATGTTCAAGTTGCAGCGCATTTTTCAGCGGCGGAATACACGTCTCGAACAGTTCATGGCGCTCGATTGCGTTTTGCGCGCTGCGGGATACCAGCAGTGCTTTCATAATCGGCTCTTCGCCTACCACGGCGAACAGGCGGCCACCGGGCTTCAACGCCTGAACGAACGCATCCGGCAGCTTTTGCGTAGACCCCGTCAACACGATGACATCAAAGGCCGTACCCGCCGCCCAGCCACGGGCGCCATCGCCCACCGCGAGACTCACGTTGTCGATTGCATGGGTACGCAAATTCTTATCTGCAAACGCGGACAATTCTGCAATGATTTCAACGCTGGTGACGTGTTGCGCCGTTTTCGCCAGCAGCGCCGTCATATAACCGCAGCCGCTGCCGATTTCCAACACGCGGTCGGATTTTTTCAAGCTCAGTTCCTGCAAAATGCGCGCTTCCAGTTTCGGAGGTAACGTAAATTCGCCGAAGCCGATGGGCGCTTGCATATCGACAAACGCCAAGGCACGGGAGCGCTCCGGCAAAAATTCCTCACGCTTGATCTCAAACAACAAATCCAACA
The DNA here is from genome assembly GCA_963714525.1 of uncultured Pseudomonadota bacterium. Lineage (GTDB taxonomy): Bacteria > Pseudomonadota > Gammaproteobacteria > Burkholderiales > JALYOK01 > JALYOK01. The sequence goes on along the minus strand of CAVQPB010000026.1, from coordinate 325,699 downwards.
CGTCCTGATCGAGCACTTCCCACGTACGGATCTGCTGCTCGATCATGTTGAAACGCGCTTGCTCCAAATTCATGTAATCCAAGTTTGATTAGTGGCGAACAAATTATAACAAATTTAGAAAAAACAGCCGCTTAGTTAGGGAAGCTTGGCAGACACACTAACACATTCGCCGCGTCGGCCGATGCTACGCTACGGGCGTGCTTAAATAACCCATCGGCCACAAGCCAGATCCAGCTTGCCTCGTGGCAAGGCATGCCGTGACAGGCAATATCCATGCGCCTCTCCAGCATGGATCTCTATTAAAAACTCAGCGTCGCAAATTTTCCAGTAAACGTAGCCCGGAAGGAGCGAAGCGCATTCCGGGAACGACCCCATCATCGCTCACCGAATTCTCCGTCGTCCGGCGCGCAAGCCCAATCCTTGGGCAACGATCCATTTTCGATATAACGATGAATCGTCGAATGTGGCCAGTCGATTGCGCGAGCAACGTAGCCATGCTTCACCGGATTGATGTGCACATAATTCACATGCGATTCGAAATCATTTTCGTCGCGAATGGTGTGTTCCCAATAACGCTTTTGCCAGAGCTTATATTCGCCGCGATTGTCTTTCGCAATGTCTACGCCTGCTTTCAGAAGTTGCTTAGTGAATCGAGCCTTGATGAGCCGCAATCGCTCCGCGTAACGGCTGTCGTCGGGCGGCATTGTCCAAACCGCATGCCAATGATTCGGCAGAACAACCATTGCATCAACGACAAACGGCAGCTTGACCCTCACGTCGATAACGATTTGTCGAAGCAAATCGACATGATCAACGAGCAAGGTTTTCTGTCGGTCAAGTAAATTGACGGTAAAGAAAAATGTTCCACCCGCGACACAGTTACGGCGATAGTTAACCATGGGTGTATGTTATCCCGGAATGCGCTTCGCTCCTTCCGGGCTACGCTTGCTGAACGCAAAGTTGAGAGGCGCCGCGTGCGCTTCGCGGCGTCCTATCCAACGCCGGGTTAACGCGCTCCGCCTTTAGGCCAGCGACGCGGATTGCGCGCATTGTGGATGACCGCCAAGATATGGACAATATCTTTACGAACGGCGTAGAAGACGCCATAGGGAAATCGCGGCAGCAAGGCTCGACGCACACTGGGAATAGTTTCCGCATAAAGCAACGGCGCTTGCTCAAGGCGCTTGAGTTGCAGGTCGACTGCCGCTAGAAATTCTTCACCTAGTCCGGGGCTTTTGGCTTCATACCAATCATGCGCTTCCGCTATTTCACTAAGCGCGCGAGCAGAGAACTTTATGCGATACGCCACGTACCGTCACGAATACGGGATTTGACCTCTTCCCAAGAAAAGCCGGCCTCAGGGTTGGCCTCGAACTCCCTCAATCGTGCCTCAAGCTCCGCCTTCAACTCCGGCGTCACTTCGACAGCTTCGGGGACAGCAGCGATGCTTTCCCAGATCAACTCGACGAGTCGGATGCGCTCCTGTACAGGAAGCTCAAGAATTTCAGCGACGGACACTTGGTTCATAGTCAATAGCTTAACACCGTGACGACTAGCACGCTAACGAATGAAATTGAGTGCCGCGAGCAAGCGAGGATGAGCCGCAGCCGTTCCGCGTAACGGCTGTCGTCGGGTGGCATTGTCCAAACCGCATGCCAATGATTCGGCAGAACAACCATTGCATCAACAACAAACGGCAGCTTGACCCTCACGTCGACAACGATTTGTTGAAGCAAATCGATATGCTCAACGAGCAAGGTTTTTTGTCGGTCAAGTAAATTGACGGTAAAGAAAAATGTTCCACACGCGACACGGTTACGGCGATAGTTAACCATGGGTGTATGTTATCCCGGAATGCGCTTCGCTCCTTCCGGGCTACGCTTGCTGAACGCCCGTGCCAGGAGCCGCTCCCAGCTTGGCTATTGGCAAGGTATGCCTGACAGGCAGTATCCATGCGCCTCTCCAGCATGAGCACACGGGTGCGCAACGCGCACGCGCATTCGTTTTCCCCTCCACTTGTACCTCTTGGAACTGCAATATCGTGAAATAAATTGATCGTAGTCGCCGGACTGGGCGATCGTTAAAGCCGTGCGCGTTGCGCACCCTACGATTGCTCTGGGCCAGCTAAAGTATCGAGAACCGCTAGAGCAGCATCGGCGAGTCGTCGCCAAGCGAAGCAAACCCAAGGATAATGGCGTCAAATCCTGCGGAAAAAACCTGTGAAAAACGCAAGCTATCTTCAGCGCAGCCTTAAGGCCGTGTGGCATCCCTGCACGCAGATGAAGGCCCACGAGCAACTGCCGCTGATTCCCATCGAGCGCGGCGAAGGCGTGTGGCTGTACGATTTCGACGGGCGGCGCTATTTGGACGGCGTGAGTTCCTGGTGGGTGAATTTGTTCGGTCACAATCATCCGCGCATCAAAGCCGCGCTTAAGGACCAGCTCGATAAGCTGGAGCATGTCATCCTCGCCGGCTTCACCCATGAACCCGTGATCGAATTATCGGAACGGCTTAGTGAGAAAACCGGTCACCAACTCGGCCATTGTTTCTACGCGTCCGACGGCGCATCGGCGATCGAGATTGCGTTGAAGATGAGTTTTCATTATTGGCGTAACGTCGGCCAATCGAGCAAGCGCAAGTTCGTGAGCCTGGCGAATAGCTATCACGGCGAAACCCTGGGCGCGCTGTCGGTGACGGACGTGGCGCTGTTCAAAGATGCCTATGGCCCGCTGCTTCGCGCGAGCGCCACCGTGCCGACGCCGGATTTTCGCCTGGCTGAACGCGGCGAATCGGCGAGCGACTATGCGCGCCGCTGCGCGCAAGCGTTGGATGACTATCTCGCGGAGCATCACGCAGAAACCGCTGCGTTTATCATCGAGCCGATGATCCAATGCGCCGCGGGTATGGCGATGTACGATGCGGAATACCTGCGCCAGGTGCGAGCGATTTGCGATCGCCACCACGTGCATCTGATCGCCGATGAAATCGCCGTCGGCTTCGGCCGCAGCGGAACCTTTTTCGCCTGTGAGCACGGCCCGATCACGCCGGATTTTTTGTGTTTGTCGAAGGGCTTGAGCGGCGGCTATTTGCCGTTGTCCGTCGTGCTGACGCGAGATGAGATTTATGAAGCTTTTTACGACGACGATGTCACCCGTGGTTTTTTACATTCCCATTCCTACACCGGCAACACCCTCGCCTGCCGCGCGGCGTTGGCGACCTTGGATATTTTCGAGCACGACGAGGTGATCGCTGCGAATCGGCGAAAAGCCACAACGTTATCACGGCGCTAGCGAAACCCATTGCCGCTCATCCCAAGGTCAAACATTTTCGCAACCGCGGCATGATCTGGGCGTTCGATGTGGACACGTCCGATCTTCAGTTCGCCCGCAAGTTTTTCCTCGCAGGGCTTAAGCGCGAATTGTTGCTTAGGCCCATCGCCAACACGGTGTATTTCATGCCACCCTACATCATCGACGACGAAGAATCGGCTTTGCTGACGGGGCAAACCCTTGAGATGTTGAACGAGATCGTCTGATGCCCCACTATTTCATCACCGGCACCGATACCGGCGTCGGCAAAACCTTCGTTACCTGCGCGCTGCTGCACAACTTACGTGAGCAAGGCATAGCCGCCATCGGCATGAAACCGATCGCGGCGGGCGCCGATCCGACGCCCGATGGGTTACGTAACGACGACATCGAAGCGCTACGTGCGGCAAGCGGCATTCCGCTCGTAAGCGAAGACCTCAACTGTTATTTGCTCGCCGAACCCATCGCGCCACACATCGCGGCGGCTAGCGAAGGTATCGATATCGACCTTGACGTCATTCGACTACGCTTCGATCAACTCGCCGAGCTCGCGGATGTGGTGTTGGTGGAAGGCGTCGGCGGCTTTATCGTGCCGTTGGGCGACGACATCGACACCGCCGATCTCGCCGCGGATTTAGATTTGCCGGTAATACTCGTTGTGGGTATGCGCCTGGGCTGTCTGAATCACGCGCTGCTGACACAGGCGGCGATTGTCGCGCGCGGCCTCACGTTGGCCGGTTGGGTCGCCAATCAGATCGATCCACACATGGCGGAACTTGACGCTAACGTAGAAGCGCTGGAAGAACGCATTCGCGCGCCGCTGTTGGGCGTAATCGAATGGCAGAAACAGCCCGACCCGACGCAAATCGAGTTGGAATTGCCGTAACGCGTAAGGAAGCTCTGAATAAGTTCGAGTTCTAAGTGAGACAAGGCGCGAGCAAAAAATATCGACGCAGCATATGGATGATATGTAAGGAGATATTTTTTGTGAGCAACGCAGGATCACGACGAAATCGGACTTATTCAGAGCTTCCTTAGAACTCTGTCCATTCCTCGGTGAGTCCATCTTTGTTCGGAGCGCGTTCCGGTTTCGCCGCTGCGATTCTTGTCTGCCGCCCGGCGAGGGCCTGCGAGCCATTACCCCTCGGCGACGTTGTATCCGCGCGGCCTTTGCCACCTCCCAGCGGCGCAGTTGGCGCGGATGCTGAAGCGGCGGCATCTACTTTGAATTTGCTGACCAATGCCACCAACTTGCGCGCCTGTTGCGCCAATGTTTCGGCGGCATCGCTTGCCTGTTGCACTTGCCCTGCGTTTCGTTGCGCAACGTCGTCCAACTGCGTTACCGCTTGGCTCACCTGACGCACACCTAAACTTTGTTCTTGGGAGGCCTGCGCAATCTCATTGACGATAGCGGCGAGGTTTTGCATGCCCGCGACCGTTTCCTGCATGCCGCGACCGGCCTCATCCACCAGTTGATTGCCCGCGCCCACGGTATGCACCGATTCTTCAATCAGGCCCTTGATCTCGCGCGCGGCGCCGGCGGAGCGTTGCGCCAGATGCCGCACCTCTTGCGCAACGACAGCGAAGCCGCGTCCATTTTCCCCTGCGCGCGCCGCCTCCACCGCGGCGTTGAGCGCCAACAGATTGGTCTGAATCGCGATGCTGTCGATCACGCTCACGATATCAGCGATGCGTTTGGCGCTGCCATCGATATGCTTCATGGTGTTCACCACTTTGCCGACAACGTTGCCGCTTTTGATTGCAAGCTCTGCGGCGTTTTCGGCTACCTCCTTGGCTTTGATGGCGTTGTCCGCATTCTGCCCTATGGTCGCGGCGAACTGCTCCACCGCGGCGGCAGTCTGTTGCAGGGTGGATGCCTGGTGCTCGGTGCGCGCCGCTAAATCGGCGTTGCCGGTGGCCATCTCGGCGGCAGATCTCGCCACCTCGTCGCTCGATTTGCGCACTTCGCGCACGATCGCGCCTAGGCTTTCGACCATTTGATTCAGGGAGGCCATCATCTGCCCCGCCTCGTCTTTGTTCAGGCGTTCGAATTCGATGGTAAGGTCGCCCGCAGCGACTTTCTCCGCCAATTGCACAGCTTTCCATAACGGATCGCTGACGCGGCGCACGAAGATCATGCCGATAAGAAACAGCGCGGTAGCGCCGAATAGAGTAAAGCCGCCGAGCACCCAATTCGCTCGTCTTGCCAGCCGTTCGCTTTCCGCCAGCACCGAGCCAGCGCCGACGGCAGCATCCGGCGCCGCCGCGGCTCGATCCATGGGGCCGCGAGCGCTGATGGACGCTGAGTTCGCCGCAAGCTCGTGATGGAGCTTAACCTGCATATTGATGCCCCAGTAGCCGGCCGCAGCCAATATCAGAAACAACCCTATACGCACGGCGTTCGCCACATGCATGGTGGTGCGGATGGACATGGCCATAGGCGCTCCGGGGAAACTAAAACATCAATCGATTAGCGATGCGACAGCCTTAGGTCTGCATTACTCTAACATGGGCGCCGGCGCAGCACGTCGTCGAGGTACGGTATCAATCCCATGCGCGGTAATTGCCCTCGATCGTCCATCGTTTCTAGGCGTGAGCCTAAAACTCTTGCCAGTCGGCCTCTTCGTCGTCCGGCCATTTGTTTTTACCTTGTGCCGCGTTGACCTTGGCTCGCGGCGCGATATTGGCTGCGGCGGCGGTGGCCCGCGGCCACCCCGTATCCGCCGGGACCTTGGCCGCTGGGCGCTGCGCCGGTTGAGTTGTCGCGCGAGGTGGAGCGAGCTCCTTTAACTTAAATTGGCTGACCAGCCCAACTAAATAACGCGCTTGCCGTTCTTGTGATTCAGCCGCGGCGGTGGCTTGCTCCACGAGCGCGGCGTTATGTTGGGTCACTTCTTCCAATTGCGATATCGCCTGGTTTACTTGCTGAATCCCGCCGACCTGCTCCGTGGACGCGAGCTCGGTTTGGTTAACCAGTTCCGCCAAATGACGGATGCGGTCGACGGTGGTGCGCATTTTGTTCCCGGCGTCACCGATGAGCTTGTTGCTTTCGATGACCACATTCAGCGAGCCATCGATCAAGCCCTTGATCTCCTTTGCCGCTGCCGCGCTCTTTTGCGCTAAATGGCGAACTTCTAGCGCGACGACGGCAAAGCCACGGCCCTGTTCACCCGCACGGGCCGCTTCCACCGCGGCGTTAAGCGCGAGAATATTGGTTTGGAAGGCGATGCCGTCGATCAGGCCGACGATATCGGCGATGCGTTTTGAGCTGGCATCGACCCGGCCCATGATTTCGATCGCATTCTTGACCGCTGAGCCGCTGTCGTGGGCGGCGGAAACCGCCGATTCGGCGACGGTTTTAGCTTGCCGCATCTGGTTGAGGTTGTTGGACGTGGTCGCAGCCAATTCTTCCATACTCGCCGCCGTCTGTTCTAGTGTCGAGGCCTGATGTTCAGTGCGCGCGGCGAGCTGATTACTACCGGCGACGACCTCGTTCGCGGCGCTGGCTATGCCTTCGCCGCTCGCTCGTACTTGTTGGGCGATGTTGGCGAGATTATCGTTCATGTCCTTTAGCGCTTTTTGAAAAGCACCGATTTCGTCGCTAGAGCGGATTTGCACGTCCGTGGTCAGATCGCCTAAGGCGATCTTGCCGGCTAGCTTGGTAGCCGATTCCAACGGTGTGAGTACGCGGGTGCGCAACAGTATCCCGCATAAAAACACCAACAATAGGCCAAGCAGCATCAGCGCCAGCGACGACCATTTCGTCATGGCCAGGGTTTTATCGAACTCCGGCCCGAACTGCGCGGAATTTTCAAACTGCTCGTGTATCAAGGGTTCAACTTTTTCGGCGACAGCCGTCGTGAGCTGGGTGCCCGGCGTTTGCTCGATCACTTGCCGCATTGAACTGTTAAGCACGAGGTCTCGTTCCGTCAATTCAAACGGCTTGATGAAACCCGCTTGGGTGAGCAGGAATCTTTCGACCGCGAAGTATTCTTGCATGCCCTGTAACGAAATGTTCTGCGCCCTGCCGAGCAGCTCAATCAATTGGGCACGAGTGTAGCCATGCTGTTGGGCATCGCCACGCTTGGCCGCATCCAAGATGGTCCTCACCTCCATCATAATGACCTTGTGGCCTCGCTCCATTTTGTACAACAACGCGCTCTTGCCTAGATAGCGGATCGCCAGCAAGGTGGTGAAGGCGCTGAATAACAGGATGACGAAACCAAGCAGGAAACATTGGCGCAGCGTGAGCCGATCTAGCATGGGATCTCCATGATCAGCCCGCCTGGTCGAGGCGGACTCTTTATTTAGGCTTGCAATTATGTGCCATTTCTTCTAACGTTGTCATTCGTTGCTAGGGGTCCGGCGCGGAGTTTCAGTGAAGCCCGGTGAGAGAAACCCTTCGAACCTGATACGGATTATGCCGTCGTAGGGAAGCAAGTCGTCTTGCTCCTTACGGCTTTTAGGAGCTTGTCATGAACGCCAACCCCAAATTTTTAGCCAGCGCCGCCCACGTCGACGAGGCCGCGGTCCAACCTTTGCCGCAGTCACGCAAGATGTATGTGACCGGTTCGACGCCGGATATTCGCGTGCCGATGCGGGAGATTTCCCAGAGCGATACGCCGGCAAGCTTCGGCGCGGAGAAAAATCCGCCGATTTTCGTTTACGACACGTCGGGGCCTTACACCGATCCGACGGTTGCGATCGATATTCGCGCCGGTTTGGCGCCGCTGCGTCAAACCTGGATCGAACAGCGCGGCGATACGGAAATTCTGAATGGGCCGAGTTCGCAATACGGTATCGAGCGGCTTAACGACAGCAAGCTTGCGACAATGCGCTTCGATCTACACCGCAAACCGCGTCGCGCGAAAGCCGGCATGAACGTATCGCAAATGCATTACGCCAAGCGCGGTATGGTCACGCCGGAAATGGAATTCATCGCCATCCGCGAGAATCAGCGCACCGATTTACTGAGCGAACTGTTGCGCAAACAACATCCCGGGCACGATTTCGGCGCGAGCATTCCCGAAGCAAATCACGCCGGAATTTGTGCGCGACGAAGTGGCGCGTGGCCGCGCGATCATTCCCGCCAACATCAATCATCCGGAAACGGAGCCGATGATCATCGGCCGCAATTTTCTGGTGAAGATCAACGCCAATATCGGCAATTCGGCTTTAGGCTCCAGCATCCAAGAAGAAGTGGAAAAAATGACCTGGGCGATCCGCTGGGGCGGCGACACGGTAATGGATCTTTCCACCGGCAAACACATCCACGAAACCCGCGAATGGATCATCCGCAATTCGCCGGTACCCATCGGCACCGTGCCGATTTATCAAGCGCTGGAAAAAGTCGACGGCAAGGCCGAAGACCTCACCTGGGAAATTTATCGCGACACCTTGATCGAACAAGCGGAGCAAGGCGTGGACTATTTCACCATCCATGCCGGCGTGTTGCTGCGCTACATTCCCATGACCGCCAAGCGCATGACGGGCATCGTGTCCCGCGGCGGTTCGATCATGGCGAAGTGGTGTCTCGCCCATCACAAAGAGAGTTTCCTCTACACGCGCTTCGAAGAAATTTGCGAAATCATGAAGGCTTATGACGTGAGTTTCTCCTTGGGCGATGGCCTGCGTCCGGGTTCGATCTACGACGCCAATGATGAAGCTCAGTTCGCCGAACTAAAAACCCTAGGCGAGCTCACGCAAATCGCCTGGAAGCACGACGTGCAAACCATGATCGAAGGTCCCGGCCATGTGCCGATGCACCTCATCAAAGAGAACATGGATTTGCAACTAAAACACTGTGGCGAGGCCCCGTTTTATACCCTAGGCCCGCTCACCACCGACATCGCACCGGGCTACGACCACATCACCAGCGGCATCGGCGCGGCGATGATAGGCTGGTACGGCACCGCGATGCTGTGCTACGTCACGCCGAAAGAACACCTCGGCCTGCCCGACAAAGACGATGTAAAAGACGGCATCATTACCTACAAAATCGCCGCCCACGCCGCCGACTTGGCGAAAGGCCATCCCGGCGCGCAGATACGCGACAACGCCCTATCAAAAGCGCGCTTCGAATTCCGCTGGGACGATCAATTCAATCTGGGACTCGACCCGGACAAAGCCAAGCAATTCCACGACGAAACACTGCCGCAAGAAGGCGCCAAGCTCGCGCACTTCTGCTCCATGTGCGGGCCACATTTTTGCTCGATGAAAATCACCCAGGATGTTCGTGACTACGCTGCTACCCAAGGCTTAGACGAGAAGCAAGCGCTAGCAAAAGGCATGGAAGAGAAGTCTCTGGAATTCGTTAAGCAAGGCGCCGAGGTTTATCACAAGGTTTGAACGCTAGCGCCCTCGTTGGTCAAAGACCCGCGCCAAATAGCGCGCATGGGATGCGATTCGCCCCGCGCTAGAAACGTTCTTAGACCTTTCTACGATGGGGTAATGGCGGCTGCGCAGGTGTACCGCGATGAAATCACGTCTTGTCCGGAAGTTGAAGCGATTCGCCGCAGGCCCGGAACCCCAGATCGGACGCAATGAACCTTGCCCTTGTGGCAGCGGGAAGAAGTCTACGAAGTACGGTGGAGTAATGTTTTAGCGATATCGCGATTTTGCAGGTAGCCGCTTAGCTTTGTAGGTCGATTTACAATGCTTCACGAGCTTTGAAAGAAAAACGCCGATTTCTTTCAAAGCAGTTGGCCTAGCGCTCGCGAAGGACACTGATCACCTGCAACGCTTTCAACGACTCACTGAGCCGTTGCAGCGTGTAACGTTACTGTATACAATCTCGCGATGATCATATCCTTCCGGCACAAAGGCCTTGAAGCATTCTTCGCCACCGGGAGCAAAGCGGGCATACAGCCAACTCACGCCACGCGCCTACGCTTGCAGTTGGCCGCGCTGGACAATGCTATCGCGCCGCAAAGCATGGACTTGCCGGGTTGGAAACTGCATCCACTAAGCGGACCACTCGCCGGCCATTGGGCTGTCTCGGTCAGCGGCAATTGGCGGATCACGTTTAAATTTGAAGACCAAGATGCAATTCTGGTCGATTACCAAGATTACCACTAGGAGAAGACCATGACGCGGATGCATAACCCCCCACATCCAGGAGAAGTTTTAAAGGACGGCGTCTTCGCAGATAACCTCGTATCCGTGACGGATGCAGCCACAGCGCTCGGCGTAACGCGCGTTTCGCTATCGCGCGTACTCAATGGCAAGGCGGGCATTAGCGCCGAAATGGCCGTGCGGCTCGGAAAGTGGCTGGGTACCGGCCCCGATGTGTGGATCAACATGCAAGCGCAATACGAACTGTGGAAGGCTGAGCGGGCTTTGAAATCGATGGTGCGAAAAATTCCTACTTTAAAGCAAGCGGCTTGATAAGAAACTGGCTCTCTAGCTCAATAGGTCGAAGCTCAGTACAAGGCTAACTCTTCTGCGAATTAATCGCAGTGCGTTTCTTGCCTGGCCAAACGGTGGGGGCGCCAATACCAAGACTGTGAATCGCAATAGACTCTCGCTCGTTCAAGTCCTAGAGCGTCTCAACTTGAATCGCTTTAGTCCAACAAATCGAAATAACACAATTGTAATCGCGACCGCAAGGAGGACGGCCCACCATCGAAAAGATAACGTCAAGAATCCAGAAAACATCGCGAGAAAGCAGACTATCATCACGTGTCGCAAGTCGACTTCTAGGCTCGCTTTACAAAACTTACATTCGTACTCCTCCCCCTTAGAAAGTATCACTTCTCCAGGGATTTAGGGACCGCATGACGGACATTTTCCTGGCATGATCAGCATGTTTCGTACATGTGTTTTAAGTTCACGCCATTGCAAACTCATAGCCTCTTTTCCTATTCGATTGACGGTCCGCATAAACGGTGTTCGACAAATTACTCGCTAACGATGATACAAAATTACTAAAAGAATAGCCCAGTAGATTTAGTTGAGTAACGAAATCCAATATTGCTTCTTCGAGATATGCTAGTTGGGTTTCGTTCCTCAACCCAACCTACATTTTTTCTTAGACCACGCCAGGAACCGCATTCAGCGTGCCTCATGGCGTCGCATGCTTGGAGAGCCAGTTTCCATGCTGCTCTCAGGCCGACGCCTAAAATGTTTTACCTGCGCCAACGTGAGAAAGCCGATCGCGGGCTCCATGCAATGACAATTGACGCATTCTAGGTCTTGGTAAGGCGACGCTACACTTGATCGCGAATCAATTCATGCGGCCGCATCACTTTTTGGTGTGCGCTGCCAACTCACTTAGCAACAAAATCGGGATACGGGATTCGCCCGCCAGCGCGAGTAAATCATGGTCGCCCGTTACGATTGCATCTACTTTTGCGGCGTAGGCTAGGCGCAAAAACATCTCGTCATTCGGGTCGCGGCATTTGGGCAGTTTGCTTCTAGTGCGGGGTTCCGCATGGATTTCCGCGTGCTCCATGTAGAAGGTTAGTGCGGTTTTTTGTTGCTCGATGCTCAATCCGAGTTTAGGGTAGGCTAGAACGCGTACGAGCTCTTGCAGGGTTTCAGAGGAAACAACCGGCGTAAGGCTTGTTCCAAGCGCTTGGCGTATCCAGGCGAGCCGGCCGGTGCGGAAAACGATCGCAGAGACAACCACGTTTGTGTCGATCACGACACGAACGGGCTCGGTCACTTACGTCGCCCGCGCGCCCATTGCACAGCGTCTTCGATATCTTTTTCGGTGATACCCAGCGCTTCGATTTTTTTCCAGATCGGCTCCAGCTTTTGTACCCGTACGGGCGTCAATACGATGCGCCCGGCTTCGGCCTGAATGTCGAAATAATCGGTGCCGGGAAATTCTTTCACGATGGCCTTCGGCAACGTGAGTTGATTTTTGGAGGTGATTTTCGCTAACATACGATTATCCTAAAGTAAGGAATCCTTACTTTAGCGAAATCCTGCGGTGCGCGCAAGGATACTTGCTTACGCGCTACGTCGCTTGCCTCTTCCCGTCGGACTACCGGGGTTAATGCCAACTGGTCGCCGAGCCTCGGGCTGACGTGGCGTGCTCGGCAAACCGGTGTGTTGGGTGCGGAATGTCTTACCGGGCCGGCGCGCGCCTTCGCCCTACGCGTCCCGTGCCTGCGGGTTGAAAGCTCGGGATCAATTGCCGTTTACCGTTGCCGATGAGATCGGCGCGGCCCATGTTGCGCAGCGCTTCGCGCAGCAGCGGCCAATTGTCTGCGTCGTGATAGCGCAAAAACGCCTTGTGTAAGCGGCGCTGTTTGATGCCTTTGGGAATCACCACTTCTTCGCTGTTGCGAGTGACTTTGCGTAGCGGGTTTTTGCCCGAGTGATACATCGCGGTGGCGGTGGCCATGGGACCCGGCAAAAACGCTTGCACTTGGTCGGCGCGAAAACTGTTTTGTTTTAGCCAGAGCGCGAGTTCGAGCATGTCGTTGTCGGTCGTGCCGGGATGGGCGGCGATGAAATAGGGGATGAGGTATTGCTCCTTGCCCACTTCCTTAGAAAACTTGTCGAACAGTTCTTTGAACTTGTAGTACGTGCCGACGCCCGGCTTCATCATTTTCGATAGCGGGCCTTCGCCGATTGCCTCCGGCGCGATCTTGAGATAGCCGCCGACGTGGTGCTGCGCCAATTCTTTCACGTACTCCGGCGATTCGATGGCGAGATCGTAGCGCACGCCGGAGGCGATCAACACTTTTTTGATGCCGGGTAACTCGCGCGCGCGGCGATAAAGTTTGATCAGCGGCGCGTGATCGGTGTTGAGATTCGGGCACACGGCGGGATAGACGCAGGACGGCCGCCGGCACGCCGATTCGATTTCTTTACTCTTGCATGCGAGGCGATACATGTTCGCCGTCGGCCCGCCGAGATCGGAGATCACGCCGGTAAAGCCGGGCACGCTGTCGCGTATGGTTTCGATTTCGCGGATCACGGAATTTTCCGAGCGGCTTTGGATGATGCGGCCTTCGTGCTCGGTGATGGAGCAAAACGTGCAACCGCCGAAACAGCCGCGCTGAATGGCGATGGAAAAACGGATCATCTCGTAGGCGGGAATTTTCGCACTGCCGTAACTGGGGTGCGGCAAGCGCTTATAGGGCAGCTCGTAAACGCCATCCATTTCCTTGGTCGTTAACGGAATCGGCGGCGGGTTGAGCCACACGTCTTTGTCGCCGTGGCGCTGCACCAACGCGCGCGCGTTGCCGGGATTGGATTCGACATGCAAAATCCGTGAGGCATGGGCGTAAAGAATGGGATCGTTCGCGACGCGTTCGAACGCGGGCATGCGGATGACGCTGCGGCCTCGGTCTTGGTTTTTTACTTGTTTGATGAAGCGTACGATGCTGTGCCCCTCCCCTTTCAAGGGGGAGGTTGGGTGGGGGATGGGTCTTTCGCGCTGATCGCCACTTAAACCCATCCCCACCCCATCCCTCCCCTTGAAAGGGAGGGAGCTAGTCTTCGGTACATCCGGCGTCATCGCGTAGGGATCTACCGGCGGATTAATCGCCCCGGGCTCATCGATCTCCGTCGAATCGATTTCGATCCAACCATCAGGCGTCGTACTGCGCAGAAACGCAGTCCCGCGAATATGGTCGATATCCTGAACGCGTTCTTTCCCGGCAAGGCGATGTGCGATCTCGACGATCGCGCGCTCCGCGTTGCCATACAGCAACAGATCCGCTTTCGCGTCGACCAGCACGGAGCGCCGCACTTTCTCCGACCAATAGTCGAAGTGCGCAATGCGGCGCAGGCTCGCTTCGATGCCGCCGATGATGATGGGCACGTTGCCATACGCTTCGCGCGCACGTTGCGAATACACAATCACGGAGCGGTCCGGGCGCTTGCCGCCGACGTCGCCGGGTGTGTAGGCATCGTCCGAGCGCACGCGTCGATCGGACGTGTAGCGATTCACCATTGAATCCATATTGCCCGCCGTGATGCCGAAAAATAGATTGGGTTTGCCGAGCGCTTTGAACGCATCCACCGAATGCCAATCGGGCTGGGCGATGATGCCGACGCGAAATCCCTGCGCCTCCAACAAACGGCCGACGATGGCCATGCCGAAGCTGGGATGGTCGACATACGCATCGCCGGTGACGATGATGATGTCGCAAGAATCCCAACCGAGTGCGTCCATTTCGGCGCGCGACATGGGCAAATAAGGCGCCGTGCCAAAGCGCGATGCCCAGTACTTGCGATGGGAAAAAATATCTTTTGGAGCTTGTGTGGCAAGTTGCATGACTGCGATTTTACTCCTCGCCGCTTCACAGCCCTCATATTCTCGCTGGCAGGCCTAACTACATACCTTGTAGACCCGCATGGATATTGGCTCTCAGGGCATCTTTGCAGACTCTAACGGACTATTCGCAGCGGGTGAAAAGCTGCATAATTGCAGCGAATGAATCTGGGTTGGATATTTCTTATCGTTGTTGCGCTGCTGATAGGCTGGTTTTTGTTTGACCGGCCGGTGCAGCCGGGCGAGATATTGACGGCAACGATCGTCGGCGTGAAACCGCTGCCGAACCAATCGGGTCCGCCCAGCGCGGACGTGACGATCAAGTTCGCCGACGGCGCCACGACGCTGATCAAAGTCGAACATCCGGGCGCGCTCAATGAGGGAAATCAAATCAGCGTGCGTAAACTTACGCGGCGCATTTCCGGTATCGCTGCTTACGAATTGATTCGCTGAATAGTGTAGGTGTCGGCCTGGGAGCCGCACCCATATTGGCTCCCAGGCCGATTGCGGGACTATTCAGCCGCGCGCGTACGTGAGGGCTAAGCCGTGGGAGTGACGTCGACTGTCTTTGGCGCGGCGCGATTAGCCGCTTGCCGTTTCAACGATTCGTAAAGATCCGCCGGCAACAATCGATAGGCCAAACTCAACAGCGCGCTGACGATGATGGCGTCGTCGATCCAGCCGAGAATCGGGATAAAGTCGGTCACGATATCCAGCGGCGAAAACAAATATAGGGCCGCGGCGACGGCTACCACTTTCGCCGCCAACGGCGCGCGCGGATTGCGCAGCAGCAACCAAACCGTTGCCGCTTCACGTTTTAAGAATTGCCACAGTACGCCTAGTTTCAACAATCGTCCCATTATCTGTCCTTTCTTCCGGATGCAAAGTAGCGCGCCACTAAGCTCAATGTCGGGGGGGTCGCTGAGATTTCAAGCTCGGAATGGCGGTTAGTCTGTTATGGCTCGCGCGCGGCGCTATGAGCGCGCAGCCAATCGGCGAACGCCGATTCTTCCATTTCGCCGGCAGCGACGGCGAGCATGGTTAAGGTCGCGTCTACTTGGGTCGCCGTGAGCCTATAACCGTTAAGCGCCAGAAACAAACCAACCGCTAAAAAAGCAGCTCGCTTGTTTCCGTCGACAAATGCATGATTCTTAGCAAGACCAAATCCGTAGCTCGCAGCCAAATCCGCGTAGTCTGGTTCGCCGTAGGCAACCAAATTCAATGGACGCGCTAGCGCCGAGTCTAGCAAACCCTCGTCGCGAATTCCCGCAGCCCCGCCGTGTTCGGCCAGCGTTTCATTGTGTAACAACAGCAACGCGCGTTTGTCGATCCAACGCCAGGTCATTTCGCCAATTGATGAAAAGTGTCGCGGAACTCACGCATAAATTCACGGCCAGCATTAATTTGCTCTTCAAGTGCGGGATCATAGGGCGTAACGGCAAAGCCTTCGGGGGTTTCCGTCACAAACACCGTATCGCCCTTCTCTAATTTAAGTCGGACGAGAATTTCTTTTGGCAGAATTACGCCGACGGAATTGCCGATTTGAGTGAGTTTTAGCGATTGCATAGCTAGCTCCAAACGTTATAACGATTGTTATAATAGCATTCGGGGTTTAGGCAGGCAATCATCAAAGGCATAACGTCCTAAATCGGCTCGATAATCTCTAATTTTGAAAAATATTCCCGATAGCGCCTCGCATCGCGCGTAAGTAACGAATATCCGGTCAGGCTTGCGTGGGCACCGATGTAAAAATCCGGCAGGGGCGATGAGCGGGCGCCACCGCGGCGGCGATACAGTTTGAAAGCCTGGCTCGCGAGGAAGGCCGCGTCCCAAGGCAACGGCTCTCGCAGGAGGTTGAACGGCTGCACTGCCGCGTTAAGGGCTTCTATGGTTGCGAAATTCGCCGCAACTTCTGCGTAGATAATGGGATTAATAACGGCCAACCCCGCTTCCGCGAGCGGAGCAAGCTGTGTTTCCGACCAATCCGCCCAGTTTGGATCGTTCTCGAGCAAGTCAATTAAGACGTTGCTGTCGACCAACACACGCGTCGGCACGGTGTAGACCGCGCGAGGTTCACGCGCGACATGACCACGCTTCGGCTTCAATCGTCGCCGCGTAAAAACGCCATGATTTGATCCGTGCTCCAGCCTCTAAACATCGGCTCGTTGGCCGAGCCACGCGCACGTCGGATTGCTGCCCGGATTGGCGACAATGTGTCTTCATTGGCGATGCGCGGCTTGGTAATAGGTTTCAACACTACCCGCCCGCGAACATACTGAAACTCGACCTCCGTATGAGGGAGTAGCCCGGCTTTTTCGCGGATAGCTTGGGGAATAGTGACTTGTCCTTTGCTGGTAATGCGCATGTCGTGCCTCACAAAAGTATTACTTTATTGAAGTAAGAATCTTACTATTTGACGTAAAATCGCGCAATGTGAGCGTCAACTTATTCGCGCAAAGTCGCATTAGGCTTAAAATATAGGGATGTCTTCAGCCAGCTATTTCGAAAGAAAACCATTGGTGAAAACGAGCCTGTGCACGTTCGCGCTGGTCTTGTCGCTGCTGCATGCATCGGCTGGCGCCGAGGAAGCGGCTCGCGGCGATGGCGCAGGCGCGGTGATTCAACAAAGCAATCAAGTGCAAAAAGAAAAGCCTAGCAGCGAAAATTCTGAGGAAGAATTCAAAATCAGATACAAAAAACCGAAGCAACGCCATGATGACGATGAGGCGCCCGTCCCGAAATTCGGCAAACCGCCTCAAGCCGATTCGACTGCTTCCGAATCGCCGGGGCCACGGTTTCCGGATCGAAACTGACGGCTTCAAAATCTTTATGCTATCCACGCCCACCATTTTTTATCCAATTGATACCAGCATCTATCATGTTGATTTTTAGAGATTTTCTAGTTTTGTTTAAGGCGCTATTGTTGGTGAGTATTGTTGCAATAAGCTTGCCGGTCTTTGCCGGCGCCGAAGCGAGCCCACAAGCAGAATCCCCCATTGCAGGGATCGACTGGCGAAGTGTGGAGAAAATGCTGGCCAAGCATTTTTCCCTGGCCGATATCGAGAGCCTAAAGGCCTACGTGAAGGGCGCGATGATGGGTTTGCAAACGCCCATGGCGCCCGAACTCAAGGCCAAGGTTCGCGATTTCATGACGGAAATGCGGCTGGAGTATGGTTTTCAGTTTGCGGTATTAATGGCCGAATTAAGGAAGAAAGTATTTCGCGTGCTGCCGCCCGATTTAGCGGAACTGGCCGAGGAATTCACCCAGAAACCCAAGACAGAATTGGAAGAGTAAATCTGCTATAACGAAATTCGTCGTTCCGTTGGACGCTAGCAGCCCGCGTCCTTTAGCGGAAAGACGCTGGGTCCCCGCTGCTGCAGGGACGTCGCTAAACGTTAGCCTGTAAAAAAAACAAAAATGGACCTTCTAAACTTATTTCACGCTTTCATTCTAGGCATTGTCGAAGGCGCGACGGAATTTTTGCCTGTCTCGAGCACGGGCCACCTCATTATCGTCGGCGACTGGCTGGGTTTTAATGACGACAAAGGCAAGGTGTTCGAGATCGTGATTCAGCTCGGCGCGATCTTGGCCGTGGTATGGGAATATCGCGTGCGGGTCGGCGCTACGATCACCGGCATGTTGTCGAATTCCACCGCGCAACGGTTTATCGCGAACCTGATCGTCGCGTTTTTGCCCTCGGCGCTGTTGGGTTTCTTTTTCATCAAAACGATTAAGGCGCTTTTCTTCAATCCCATCACCGTCGCCATCGCTTTGATCGTCGGCGCCTTCGTCATTTTTTGGGTCGAGCGCCGCGAGCGTCGGCCACGGGTGAGCGATGTGGACGATATGACGGCGCGCGATGCACTGATGGTGGGCTTGGCGCAAGCCATATCGCTGATTCCCGGCACCTCGCGCGCGGGCGCGACGATTATCGGCGGCATGCTCGCCGGTTTATCGCGCAAGACCGCGACGGAGTTTTCTTTCTTTTTGGCCATTCCCACCATGTTTGCCGCGACGTTTTACGACGTGTTCAAGCATCGCGATTTGCTTCAAGCGAGCGATTTGCCGATGTTCGCGGTGGGTTTTGTTACTTCATTTGTGGCTGCGCTGATCGCTGTGCGCGCGCTGATACGCTTCGTCTCAAGCCATAATTTCATCGGCTTCGCGTGGTATCGGTTGATATTTGGGACCTTGGTGTTGCTCTATTTTTGGAACCGAGTGTAGCGAATTATTTGATCTGTCATTCCCGCGCAGGCGGGAATCCATACTGCGTCACCGTTTGCCAAGGCACTATGGATTCCCGCCTGCGCGGGAATGACAGGAATTGAGGTTCGGTGGAACTCAAATCTCCACCATCTCAAAATCCTCTTTACGCGCGCCGCACTCGGGGCACACCCAGTTCAGCGGCACTTTCTCCCACGGTGTTCCCGGTTCGATGCCGTCTTCCGGCACGCCCTCGGCTTCGTCGTAAATCCAACCGCAGATCAAACACATATATTTTTTATCGATAACCGC
Organism: uncultured Pseudomonadota bacterium; assembly: GCA_963714525.1. Classification (GTDB taxonomy): domain Bacteria; phylum Pseudomonadota; class Gammaproteobacteria; order Burkholderiales; family JALYOK01; genus JALYOK01. The sequence continues at coordinate 306,642 of CAVQPB010000026.1, read as the reverse complement.
TGTATTCATGGGAGCAAATCGCTTTGAGTTAAAATGAAAGCATAGGGCGAAAAATAAAGCTGCTCATCATAAGCGTTGCCGCCTTCTTTATCAACCGTCACCGGACTTCCCATGCCCGCCCCTCCTCCCGCTGTTTTGGTGTTCGCCGCTAACGATCCCAGCGGCGGCGCAGGCATTCAGGCGGATATTCTCACGCTCGCGAGCATCGGTTGCCACCCCTTGCCGGTGATCACCGGCATCACGGTGCAGGATTCGGCGCGCGTTGAAGCGCTACTAACCATGGACGCGAAATGGGTGGACGATCAAGCGCGCTGCGTGTTGGAAGACATGCCGATCGCGGCGATTAAACTTGGGCTTCTTTGCAGCGTGGAGATCATCGCCACGATCGCGGAAATCGTGTCGGACTATCCCGATGTGCCGTTGATACTCGATCCGGTGCTCGCCAGCGGCGGCGGCGATGAGCTGTCGAGCGACGACATGATCTCGGCGTTGAATGAATTGATCCTGCCGCAGACCACGTTGATCACGCCGAACACCTTGGAGGCGCGCCGCCTCGCTCAGGAGATCATCGGCACCGACGACGAGTTGGATTTTCCCGATTGCGCGAAACAGTTGCTCGACACCGGTTGCGAATACGTGCTCATCACCGGCACGCACCATCACACGCCAGAGGTGATCAACACGTTATACGATAAATCAGGTGTGGTGCGGGCCGATGGATGGCAGCGTTTGGCGGGCAGCTATCATGGCTCCGGCTGCACGTTGGCCTCGGCCTGTGCGGCGCTGATCGCACAGAATGACGATCTGTCGGAGGCCGTGCGCGAAGCACAGGAATATACCTGGCAAACGCTGCAAGCGGGATTTCGGCCAGGCATGGGACAATTCATTCCCGACCGCATGTTTTGGGCGCGGGATGAGGACGACAATGGCGAAACTCATTAACGGCCTGTACGCGATCACGCCGGAAACCAGCGATAGCAATAAGTTGCTGCGCGATGTCGAAGCGGCGCTGCGCGGCGGCGCGAGTATATTGCAGTATCGCGCCAAGCACCTCGCGCCGAACGTCAAAGCTAATCAAGCTCAGGCCTTGCAATCGTTATGCAAACAATATCGCGTGCCGTTGATCATCAACGACGATGCAGCGCTTGCGACAAGCATGTCTGCAAGCGGCGTCCACCTTGGCTCTCAGGATATGCCGGCTGGAGAGGCGCATCAGTCCTTGCTCTCAGGCATGCTCGTTGGCGTTTCTTGTTACGATCAATTGCCGCTGGCGATAGAAGCGGAAAAGAACGGCGCGGACTACGTCGCTTTCGGCAGCTTTTTTCCGTCGACCACGAAACCCAATGCGGTGCGGCCTTCGCTGGATTTGTTGCGCGACGCGAAACAGAAAATTTCTTGTCCCATCGTGGCCATCGGCGGAATTACGTTGGACAACGCGTCGTTGTTGATTGACGCAGGCGCGGATGCCGTTGCGGTTATCAGCGCGTTGTTCGATGCATCGGACATCGAGGCCTCCGCAAAAAAATTCACTCAACTTTTTTACAGAGATAAAAAGCATGCCTTCTCGTAACGAGACGTTATTTGAACAATCGCAGAAATTCATCCCAGGCGGCGTGAACTCGCCGGTGCGCGCGTTTCGCGCCGTCGGCGGCACGCCTATATTTTTCCAGCGCGGTAAAGGCGCTTACCTTTACGACGCCGACGGCAAGGAATACATCGACTACGTCGGCTCGTGGGGGCCGATGATTTTGGGTCATGCCCATCCGGAAGTTATCGCAGCGGTGCAGAAAGTCGCGGAAAATTCCTTGAGCTTCGGCGCGCCGACTGAAACGGAATTGGAAATGGCGCAATTGCTGTGCACAATGTTGCCGAGTATCGAGCAAGTGCGCCTGGTAAGTTCGGGCACGGAAGCGACCATGACCGCGATCCGCCTCGCGCGCGGCTACACCGGCCGCAATGCCATCATCAAATTCGAAGGCTGCTACCACGGCCACGGCGATGCGTTGCTGGTGAAAGCCGGCTCCGGCGCGCTGACCTTCGGTAACCCGAGTTCTGCCGGCGTGCCGCCGGAAGTCGTCGCCCACACCTTGGTGCAGGACTACAACAACTCGCAGCAGATCAAGGACACGTTCGCGAAAATGGGCGATCAGATCGCGTGCGTGATCGTCGAGCCGGTGGCCGGCAATATGAATTTGCTGATTCCGGACAAGGAATTTTTGCAGACCTTGCGCGAGCTTTGCACCAAACACGGAACGGTGTTGATTTTCGATGAAGTGATGACGGGTTTTCGCGTCGGGCCCCAGGGCGCGCAAGGGCATTTCAACATCACGCCCGACCTCACCACGCTGGGAAAAATTATCGGCGGCGGCCTGCCGGTCGGCGCCTTTGGCGGACGCCGCGACATCATGGCGAAACTCGCGCCCCTCGGCCCGGTGTATCAAGCCGGCACCTTGTCAGGCAATCCCGTCGCCGTCACGGCGGGCCTTGCGACGCTAAAGATTTTGCAACGCGATCCGATTATCTATACTAGGCTGGAAGCCAATACCAAAGCCATTCTCCAGGGTATCGGCGGAGTTGCTAAAGAAGCTGGCGTGGCGCTGTCGAGCGCATCCGCCGGGAGCATGTTTGGGATTTTCTTCCGTGGCGAGGCGCCGCGTACGTTCGCGGAAATGATGGAGTGCGATAAGGAACGCTTCAATAAGTTTTTTCATGCCATGTTGAAACAGGGCATTTATCTGGCGCCATCGGCGTTCGAAGCGGGATTTGTTTCAGCGGAGCATGGGGCGAAGGAGATCGAGAAGACCATCGCAGCGGCTAGGCAGGCGCTGGCTGCGTAAATTTTTTGCCCATGTCATCCTGAGCGCAGCGAAGGATCTGCTTTTTTTGCGCGCTGGAAATACGAAAGCAGATCCTTCGCTGCGCTCAGGATGACATTTCTAAATGAGTAGGGAGCGCATGGAAGAAAACCGTATCTACAACGTCAACATCGCCTCGCTCGACGTCTTGCCGACACCGGGCGAGATCAAGGCAACGCTGCCGCTTTCCGCGCGCGCTGAAAAAACCGTATTCGAAGCGCGCCTAACCGTCGAGCACATACTCGATCGGCGCGACCCGCGTTTGCTCATCGTCGTCGGGCCGTGTTCGGTGCACGATCCGATAGCGGCGATGGATTACGCCCATCGCCTGAAACGGCTCGCCGATGAACTGAGCGATTCGCTGTTCATCGTCATGCGTGTTTACTTTGAGAAGCCGCGTACCACCACCGGCTGGAAAGGCATGATCAACGATCCTCACATGGACGATTCGTTCGAAATCGAAGAGGGTCTGAAGAAAGCGCGGAAGTTGTTGCTCGATATCGCCGAGCTCGGTTTGCCGGCGGGCACCGAGGCGCTCGATCCCATGAGTCCGCAGTATTTGTCCGATCTCATTTCCTGGAGCGCCATCGGCGCGCGCACGACGGAATCGCAAACCCATCGCGAAATGGCGAGCGGGTTGTCGATGCCGGTCGGATTCAAAAACGGCACCGACGGCGGCCTGCAAGTGGCGATCAACGCCATGCTGTCAGCGAAACAGCCCCACAGTTTCCTCGGCGTGAATCAAACCGGCCAGGTCGCTGTAGTCCGCACCAAGGGAAACGCTTACGGCCATATGATTTTGCGCGGCGGCGCGAAGCCTAACTATGATCGTGAATCTATTGCGCTGGCCGAGGCGGCGTTAGCGAAGCAAAAACTCCCGAGCAATATCGTGATCGATTGCAGCCACGCGAATTCAAGCAAAGACCCGTCGCGGCAACCGCAAGTGTTCGACGATGTGGTGAAGCAGATCGGCGCGGGCAATAAATCGATTGTGGGTGTGATGCTGGAAAGCAATATCCACGCGGGGAATCAGGCGATTCCCGCGGACTTGTCGTTGTTGCGTTACGGCGTTTCCGTCACCGACGGTTGCATCGATTGGCCCACGACGGAGTCGAGTTTACGGCAAGCGCAAGCGGTGGTTAGAGAAGTACTACAGAATCGCTAACGGCTTATTGCAGGCCGGACACATACTCCGCCAATGCTTCCATTTGTTTGTCGCTCAGTTTGCCGGCTATGGTGCGCATCATCGCGGCGTTATCGTTGGCGCGCTCGCCTGCTTTGAAGGCTTTAAGCTGCGCTAAGGTATATTCTTTCATTTGACCCGCGAGGCGCGGATATTGCGCCGGAATGCCCGCCCCGCTTGGGCTGTGGCAGCCCGCGCATGCGGGAATGCCCGCGGCGACATCGCCGCCGCGATAAATTTTTTGACCTACGTCGACCAGTGCTTGATCGCGGGCGATGCCAGGGCGTGGTTTTTGCGCGGCGTAATAAGCGGCGACGTTTTTCATGTCTTCATCGGTCGCCAATACCGCGACCATGCCTTTCATGATCGCGTTGTTGCGCTCGCCGGACTTAAAGTTCATCAATTGCTTGGTGATATACTGCGCGTGCTGTCCGGCGAGACTGGGATTAATCGCGATGGCGCTATTGCCGTCGCCACCGTGGCATGCGGCGCAGGTTATCGATGCAGCCTGGCCTTTCGCCAAATCGGCTTTAGCCGTCGCACCGCCTTCCGCGAATACCGAAACCGCACTCAACGTCACGCCGAAACCGATTATTATCGCCCACCGCTTGTTCATATATTGTTCCTTGCATGTTGTGCCTAACTTATAGAACCGCGGATTTTACACGAGTTCCCTTTCGCCTCGCCATATCGGTATCTCCCCATGTCTTTGTTTAATTCGGCGACCTATTTTCGTTCCGCCCATAACTGGGAAGACTTGCCGCCGGACGAAGGCGCGGAACTGGCTTTCGCCGGCCGTTCCAACGCCGGAAAATCCAGCGCGATCAATTCCATCACCAACCAGAACAAGCTCGCCTTCGTCAGCAAAACGCCGGGACGCACGCAGCAGATTAACTATTTCGCGTTGCCCAACCAACGTTACCTGGTAGATTTACCAGGCTATGGCTACGCCGGCGTGCCGCTGGAACTCAAGGCCCACTGGGGCGATTTGCTCTCGGCTTATCTCGCCACACGGCGCAGTCTGGTGGGTTTGGTGATTATGATGGATAGCCGCCATCCGCTGACAGATCTCGATCAGCGCATGCTCGGTTGGTTCAGCCCGCGCGATAAGCCGATCCGCGTGTTACTCACGAAGTCTGATAAGCTAACAAAAAACGAGGCGGCGGCGGCTTTGAGCAAAGTGCGAAATAGTTTATCCGTCGAATTTCCCCGGGCTAGCGCGCAGCTTTTCTCCAGCCTGAACAAACAAGGCGTAGACGACGCCGAAGATTGGATCGCCGCGCTGTTCGGTATGGAAGCACGCAAGCGCGCGGATCCGGAAAATAAAAACCCCCGACTAAAGGGGAGTAAAGCCGGGGGCGAAGCAAAGCCCTAATTTGATTAAGGCACCCGCTCAGGGAGGAAAAGCGGGAGATGATATTGCTATCATCTGTAAGTAAGACCCCAGTGTTCTGAAAAAAGTTCCTACCGTTCAACGACCCCTTAGTCACCTCAATATGAATATTCTTAGCCAATTCCCGCAAAAGCGCATGCGCCGCCTGCGCAAAGACGATTTTTCCCGCCGCATGGTGCGCGAGCATCGCTTGTCGGCGGACGATTTCATTTATCCCGTGTTCGTGATCGAGGGTAACAATCGCACTGAACCGGTGCCATCCATGCCGGGGGTGGAGCGGATGACCTTGGATCGCCTGCTGCCCGTGGCGGAAAAATGCCTGAAGCTGGGCGTGCCCGCGATGGCGTTGTTTCCTTTGATCGACCCGGCGCTAAAAACCCTGGACGGAAAAGAGGCGACGAATGCCGACGGTTTGATCCCGCGTGTAGTCGCGGCGCTGAAGAAGAATTTCCCGGAGTTAGGCATCATGACCGACGTCGCGTTAGATCCCTATACCAGCCACGGCCAGGATGGCGTGATCGACGACTCCGGTTACATCCTCAACGACGTAACTTTGAGCGATTCTATGTAAGCAGGCGCTCACTCAAGCGGAAGCGGGCGTGGATATTGTGGCTCCGTCGGACATGATGGATGGCCGCATAGGCGCGATCCGGCAAGCGCTGGACGAAAACAAGCACATACACACCAAGATCATGGCTTATTCCGCCAAATACGCTTCGGGGTTTTATGGCCCATTTCGCGACGCCGTCGGCTCGGCAGCTAACCTCGGTAAGGGCAACAAAATGACTTACCAAATGGACCCGGCCAACAGCAATGAGGCGTTATGGGAAGTCGGCTTGGATCTGCAAGAAGGCGCGGACATGGTGATGGTGAAGCCCGGCATGCCTTACCTCGATATTGTCCGCCGGGTGAAGGACGAATATCAGGCGCCGACCTTCGTATACCAAGTGAGCGGCGAATACGCCATGCTGCAAGCGGCGTTCAGAAACGGTTGGCTGGACGAAAAGAAATGTGCGCTGGAATCGTTGCTAGCGTTTAAGCGCGCGGGGGCAGATGGGATTTTGACTTATTTTGCATTGCAGGCTGCGGAGTGGCTCCAGGCTTAGCTCGCAAGGCATGCCGTCCTGAGATTTAAGCGGGAAGCGGCTTACAGGCATTGCATTGCTGAGGTCAACTATCCATGGGCCGTTCCGGCATGGTCTCCAGCAGTGCTTTGACTTCGGCAAGCTTGGCGCGCTCGACTGACCGGCCGTCGGCCTTGTACTTTTGCATAATGCGTTCGTCGTCACGCTCGAACACCGCAGCGGAAATTGCCGCGCCGTCTTGTTCAAGTCGATAAACCGGCACGGCGTTGAGGCGATCGCCAAGTTTATAGTTTCGGGTTTCAAGTTCAAACGGACATTTTTCGTTCAGTAGAAAAATTTCAAATTCTTTCGCGCTATCGGCAAACAAATGCAAATTGATGTCGGAGTGCTCGCCGGCAGTGCCGGTCAAGACCGAGCCCACTAGATAAGGATTGAATACAGCGAAGCGTTGCATGACTCGGATCGCGATCTGTCTTAAATCGCGCAAAATCGCCGGTTGTTCGTGGGCTTGATATAAGGACTGATAAGTCTTGAGCGCCGCTTCGATCTCTTGGTTATCGGGGAGTTCGCGGGTATCCGGCACGCCGGCTTGGCGCGCGGCTTTGCGTTTTGCCGCGCCATAATCCTGTATGCCGTCCTCGGCCATCAAGCGCGCCGCCAGGTAGGCGAGGTGGCTGCGCATGTGGTTATTATTTTTTCCCATATCAGAATAGTTGATCTTTGATTTCTTCCGCCGGTTTCTCCCCGCCGCCTTCCTGTATTTCGATTTCCTTCGGCGGTTGCATAGCCGGCACGTTTTCTTGGTAGAAGTAGTCGTAAATCTTTTCTGGGTTGTCCGGATCCTGTTTGCCGGTTTCCGGGTTAATCCCGAGCTGGACTATCCCCGGTGGAACTTTGGGCGTGACTTCGGGAACGCCTCGTAGCGCCTTACCCATGTAGGACATCCAGATCGGCAGCGCGGCAACCGAGCCGGTTTCTCTGTCACCTAACGGGCTATTGTTATCGAAGCCGAGCCACGCGATGGCGACTAGAGACGGATGAAAACCTGCGAACCAAGCATCGCGGTGTTCGTTGGTCGTGCCGGTCTTACCGGCAAGATCGTGGCGCCCGAGCGATAGCGCCTTGGTCGCGGTACCTGCGCGCACGACGTCACGCAGCAAGCTATTCATTAGGAACGCGTTACGGGGATCCAGCGTCTGCTCGGCGTTTTCACCCGCGACCAGGGGTTTGGCTTGACTAACTATATTGCCTTTCTGGTCCAGCACCCGTTCGATGAAGTAGGGGCGTACTTTGTAACCATTGTTTGCAAACACGCAATACGCCGCGGCGATTTGCAGCGGCGTGGCGTTCCCGGCCCCCAGCGCCATGGTGAGAAATGGCGGATGCAGCTTGGGATCGAATCCGAACCGGCTGGTCACATAATCCTGCGCATACTGGCCGCCGATCGACTGCAGAATGCGAATCGACACCATATTCTTTGATTTTGCCAGCGCCGCGCGAAGCCGGGTAGGGCCGGAATATTGATCGTCGAAATTTTTCGGCTCCCACAGGTCGCCGCTGGCATCACCCGGATCGATCACTAATGGCGCATCGTTGATAATGCTGGCCGTCGTGAAATCTTTTTCGAGCGCCGCGGAATAAACGAAGGGTTTGAAGCTCGACCCCGGTTGGCGCATCGCTTGGGTGACATGGTTGAACTTATTGCTGTGGAAATCGAACCCGCCGGCGAGCGCGCGTATGGCGCCGTCGTTCGGATTCACTGCCACCAGCGCGGCTTCGACCGCAGGCAGTTGCGCGATGTTGTAACGTTCTTCATCGAGCTTGGCAACGCGTATGATTGCCCCAGGACGCAGCTTAACATTGGGCGCCGCGTCGCGATTAAAGGCAGCTTGCGCAAACTTGAGACCGTCACCTTGAAGCGTTACGACGGATCCTCCCTTAACGAAAGCTTGCAGGCTGTTGCCTTCGATTTGCGTGACCACGGCAGGTTGCAGGCCGCCGCTGGCTTCTCGATCGGCGAGGATTTCCTCCAAATAGTTTTCGCCCTTCTGGCTTGCTGCCGCCAAATCGACAAAACCCTCGGGCCCGCGATAGCCATGGCGGCGATCGTATTCCAATATACCTTTACGCAGGCTCTGATCCGCAACTTCTTGGTCTTCTTTACGTATAGTGGTAACGACTTTGAAACCGCTTTCGTAGGCCGCCTCGCCGTGGGTGTCGAACATATATTGCCGCACCATTTCCGCTAAATAATCCGCTGGCACGGCGTAAGTCTCTATCGCCTGGCGAACTCGCGCGGGCTGTTTGCTGGCCTCCTGATACTGTGCGTCGGTGATGTACTTCAGATCTCGCATACGGCGCAACACGTAAAGCGCACGTTGGTTAGCGCATTTCGCGTTGTTGACGGGATTACACTTCGACGGCGCCTTCGGCAGGCCGGCTAAAGTTGCCACCTCTACCAGGTTAAGCTGATCTAATTTTTTGGCGAAATAAGTTTGCCCAGCGGCCGCAAAACCGTACGCCCGTTGACCCAAAAAAATTTGATTGATGTAAAGCTCGAGAATCTGATCTTTGGAAAGATTTCGCTCGATCTTGAAGGCGAGCAGCATTTCGCTGAGTTTGCGTGTAATGGTCTTTTCACGGGTCAGGAAAAAATTCCGCGCCACCTGCATAGTGATTGTGCTGGCGCCTTCGCGCGCGCCACCTGCAAACACATTCGCCAGCGCTGCTCTGACTACACCCATGTAGTCAACGCCGGAGTGTTCGTAAAAACGATCATCCTCCGCGGCGAGGATGGCTTTCTTCATCAGATCCGGCACCGTGTCGACCTTAACAATCGCGCGCCGTTCGTCGCCGAACTCACCGATCAGGCTACCTTCGGCAGTGTACACCCGCAAGGGAATGCGCGGCTTGTAGTCGGTTAGCGACTCCAAGCCAGGCAAATTTGGGTAAAGCAACGCCAAGGTCAACGCAAAGACACCGAGCGCGACAAGGCCGACGGTCAGGAAAATCAAGAAAGGATAAAGGATCCAGCGATAGGACACGGAGCGATGTTGCGTGATTGCATTGTCGTTGTAAATCGCGATTATACCGACCCACCGAAATTTAAAGTTATTTTTTATAAAATGCTTTACAGACGCTGCACTTACTGATAGAATTTAACGTGAATTATTTAAAGTAACTAGAGATGCTTAAGGAAAAAATTCTTTCCCAGATGGAGTTTTTGAGCCCAAAGGCGCCGCCTTTGCTGGGCGTGGATATAAGCTCGTCCGCGATCAAGATCGTCGAGCTCGCTCCTGCGGGCAAGGAAGGCTATCGTCTCGAGCGCTACGTGATCGAGGGCTTGCCCAAAGACACCGTAGTCGAGGGAAATATCGCGAACCTAGAAGCTGCGGGTGAGTCCCTGAAGCGGGCGTGGCGACGGCTTGGGACCCGGGTTAAGCAGGTTGCCATGGCTCTGCCTGCGTCGGCGGTTATTACCAAGAAAGTCATCATACCCTCGACACCCCGTGAAGAAGACATGGAGGTGCAAATAGAGAGCGAAGCGAACCAATACCTGCCTTTCGCCCTCGATGAGGTCAATTTGGATTTCCAAGTCCTCGGCCAAGCGCCAACGGGGCCGGAAGAGGTCGAGGTGCTAATTGCCGCATCGCGCAAGGAAAAAGTCGAGGACAGAGTGGCGGTGGCGGAATCGGCGGGGCTCAAAGCGATCATCATGGATGTTGAGTCATACGCAGCGCAATCCGCAATAGAACTCGTTGAAAATCAATTACCTGGCAAACCCTCCGAGCGCGTTATCGCCGCGGTCGACATCGGCGCCTCGACCATGCGAATCGCGATGTATAAGGACGGACAAGCGGTATATGTCCGCGAACAGCAAGTAGGCGGGAACCAACTAAATCAGGAAATCGCCCGACACTTCAATATCGATGTCGAAGAAGCTGAGAAAGAGAAAAAAACTGGATCGTTACCCGAAGGTTACACCGCGGAAGTTTTGCAACCCTTCATGGAAAACCTTTCTTTGGAGATCGCGCGCGCATTACAGTTTTTCTTCACAAGCACCCAGTACAACAAAGTCGATCATATCCTGCTAGCAGGTGGTTGCGCCATGCTTCCCGGCTTGGAAGACATTGTTTCTGCGCGCACTCAGGTTAACGCATTAGTAGCAAATCCTTTTTCGCGGATGCAGATTGCATCTCGTGTAAGTCAGCGCTTGCTTACTCAGGATGCACCGGCTTTATTAGTCGCTTGTGGTTTAGCCATGCGGAGGTTTGACGCATGATTCGAATTAACCTACTGCCGCATCGGCAAGAGAAGAGATCTCAGCGTAAGCGCCAAATCGCAGTTGGCGCAGTATTTACCGCAGGGGTCGGATTAGTGATTGCTCTGCTTGGCCACACCTATTTTTCTGGCCGCATTGATACCCAACGCGTTCGTAATGCCTACCTCACTGAGGAAACGAAAAAGCTCGACGAGCAAATTGAAAAAATCAAGGGAATAAAAGAACAAACCCAGGATTTACTTGCGCGAAAGCAAGTGGTCGAAGGCTTGCAGACTAATCGGTCTGAAGCTGTGCATTTGTTTGACCAGTTGGTTCGCCAACTTCCAGAAGGCATGTGGATCAAATCGATCAAACAAACGGGTCAAATCGTGAGCGTGATCGGCTATGCCCAGACAAATGGCCGAATTTCGACGTTGATGCGTAATTTCGATGCATCGGAATGGTTGGAGAAGCCTGAACTGGTGGAAATTAAAGCCGTGACGGTTAACAACAATCCGATTAGCGAGTTCAGTTTAAACGTTCGGGTCAAGCGGCCCGAAATCCAAGTTGGCGATGATCCCGGTAAAGACGGCGGCAAAAAGAAGAAGGAAAAGAGCGCATGAATAAGTGGCTCGAACAACTGCGTACTCTGAACTTCCAAGACATCGGTTCTTGGCCCATACCATTTAAGTTGGGTGGCCTTTTATTGCTGTTGTTGCTAGTCCTGTTTTCTGCGTTTTGGTTCGACTGGAAACCTCAGATGGACGAACTCGCGGCCGCGGAGAACGAGGAACTCCAACTAAAAGAAACGTTTATGCAGAAAAAATCGATGGCCGTTAATTTAGAAGCATACGAGAAACGCCTCGCCGACATTGAGCGGGGCTTCGGCACACTTCTTAAACAGTTGCCCAAAAAATCCGAAATGGACGCGTTGCTGACGGACATTAACCAGGCCGGGTTAAGCCGCGGCCTTCAATTCGAGTTATTCAAACCGTCGGCGACCGAAACGATCACGGAATATTACGCGGAACTTCCAGTCACGATTAAGGTTACCGGCGATTACCATAGCCTTGGAAACTTTGCCAGCGACGTGTCGAAGCTGCCGCGTATCGTTTTACTTAATAACGTCGCTATCGCCCCGAGCAATAGTAAAGAAAAAGAAGGCCTTCTCGTCATGGATGCGGTCGCTAAGACCTACCGTTATCTGGACGACGAGGAAATTGCCGCCCAAGTCAAAGTTAAAAAGGATAAAGAAAAAGAAAAGCAGAAAAAGAAGGGGGGTAAGTAATGTCGCGAATTTATTTGTTTTCCTTGATTGTGGTGCTTGTCTCAGCTTGTAGCAGCGAACCGAACGAAGACCTGCGTGCGTGGGTCAAGGAATCCGACGAAAAAGTAACCCAGCAGATTGAGCCGCTACCGGAAGTCGCGCCGTACCAAGGGTTTACCTACGCGGGAGATGATCTTTTTGAGCCGTTTAAGCCCAGAAAGCTTGTCGATCAAAACAAAAAGGATGGTGCAAACAAGGGGCCAGATCTCGAGCGCCGTAAAGAACTCTTGGAATCCTATCCCTTAGATCAGCTAACTTTCGTTGGGACTATGGAACAGTTGAAAACGAATTACGCGCTGATCAAAGCAGACAGTACGATTCATCGAGTCAAGGCAGGAAATTACTTAGGTCAGAATTTCGGTCAGATTGTCGTGATTAACGAGACCGAAGTATTACTGAGAGAAAGTATTCAAGACAGTGAGGGCGAGTGGAAAGAGAGCGAGGCCGCACTGCAACTAGTGGACGAACTGGAGAAAAAGAAATGATGCAAGCGCGCTGCCGATTTTATCGATTTTTTCAGGTTCTGCTTGGCGCAGGATTGTTGATGCTTGGCTCGGTATGGGCGGCTAGTCCGACGAACGATGGGAATGCGATTCAAGCGATTACGGCCCAAGGTTTACCCGGCGGCAAGGTTCTTGTCAAATTCACATTGAAACAAAAGCTGGCTAACCTGCCCGGCACATTCTCCGTGAATACCCCGCCAAGGATTGCGCTGGATTTCGCCGACACGTCAAACGCCACAGGCAAGAATTCTGTTGAGATGCGCGAAGGCGAGTTAAGAAATCTCAATATCGTTCAAGCCGGCAACCGGACCCGAGTGGTAATGAGCTTGAATCGCGCCGTGCCCTACGAAACCAAAATTGAAGGCAACACTCTGTTACTAACTCTTCAAGGTGGCGAAAGCGTATCGGCGGGCGGCGAAACGGCAACCCGCTTCTCTGAACCTGCTCCGACCACCTCTGCCCATAGCATTCGCGACGTCGACTTTCGTCGTGGCCAAAACGCAGAAGGCCGTGTGGTTATTGACTTATCCGACGCGACGACTGGCATTGATATCCGCCGGCAAGGTCGGAATTTGGTTATCGAATTCGTTAATGCTAGCCTTGCCAAAAACCTAGAACGCCGTCTCGATGTACGCGATTTCGGCACGCCGGTTAAATTTGTAGAGGCGCGAACTTTCGGCACAAATGTGCGCGTGAATATCGAGCCTGAAGGGCAATGGGAACACTCGGCGTATCAGACCGACCGGCAATTTATAGTCGAAGTAAAACGGCTGATTGAAGACCCGAACAAACTCGTCCAAAGCACACAACCTGGGTATGCAGGCGAAAAACTCTCTCTCAATTTCCAAAACGTAGAAATACGTTCCGTCTTACAGGTGATTGCTGACTTTACCGGCCTCAACATTATCGCCAGTGACTCCGTGCAAGGCAATATCACTTTACGCCTGAAAGATGTGCCGTGGGATCAGGCTTTAGATATCATCTTACAAAGCAAAAGCCTAAGCAAGCGCAAGAATGGAAATGTTGTGCTGATCGCCCCAACGGACGAGGTTAATACTAAAGAGAAACTTGCCCTAGAAGCGAATCAGCAAATCTCTGAGTTAGAGCAGCTTCAAACGGAAAGTTTTCAGCTCAGTTATCAAAAGGCCGAAGACCTTAAGAATCTCTTGTCCGACGAAAAGCAACGAATTCTTTCAAAACGCGGTAGCGCTGTGTTTGACGGGAGAACAAACACTTTATTCGTCCAAGATACCGGTAGCCGACTCGACGAATTACGCAAGTTGATTGCGAAAATCGACGTTCCCGTCCGCCAGGTTATGATTGAAGCACGGATCGTGATTGCCGACGATAAGTGGAGTAAGCAGCTTGGATTCAGATTTGGTGGAAGAGGCGGCTTTAACCGAAATAATACGAATCTCGGCGTCTCGAGTACGCTAAACCCCTCGACGACCATTGCCTCAGGTACTAGCACTGCTGTAAACGTTTCAGATATTCCGAATGTCAGCGTGCCGATTGCAGGGGCCGATGCGACTGGCTCCATTGCATTCACCCTGCTCAACATCGGTAGTGGCAATTTGATTGGTTTTGAGCTTCAGGCGCTGGAAGCTGACAAGCGAGGGAAAATTGTGTCCAGTCCTCGAGTCATTACCGCAGACAAGCAAAAAGCAACGATCGAACAGGGTACAGAAATACCTTACCTCACTTCTGCGGCAAACGGCGGAACTACCGTTAACTTTAAGTCTGCGGTGTTAAGCCTAGCAGTGACGCCACAAATCACCCCTGACGGACGCGTGATCATGGATCTAGAGGTTAAGAAGGACGCAGTCGGCCAAGTCTTCTCGGGAATTCCTTCCATCGACACCAAGAAAGTATTGACACAGATTCTTGTGGACGACGGCGAAACTGCGGTGCTAGGGGGCATCTACGAACAAACGTCACGCGTTGATACAGAAAAGGTTCCGTTCTTCGGCGATATACCGTTCGTGGGACGATTGTTTAAGCATGATTCGAGAGTCGACGATAAAATCGAGTTGCTGATATTCATTACGCCTAAGATTATCAAGGATACGTTGACGGCTCGATAGCCTCCAACGCCAAAGCGTAAGCGCGGACGCGACGCCGCGTTCTTCACTTCTGTTATCCTAATTACTCCGGCCGTGATCAATAAGATCCGGCCGGTTTCATTTGGATAAATCATTTCTTAATGCTTTCGGAAAACTTGTTTCTAGTCGGTCTAATGGGCGCGGGCAAAACCACCGTCGGCAAGCTGCTCGCTAAGCACTTGAATAAGCAATTCATCGATTCCGACCACGAAATCGAGAAGCGGACCGGCGTGAAGATCAACGTTATCTTCGAGCTTGAAGGCGAAGATGGTTTCCGCGCGCGTGAAGAAACCGTTATCGAAGAACTGACTCGCCAGCAAGGTCTTGTGCTCGCTACCGGCGGCGGTGTCGTATTGCGAGAATCGAATCGCTTGGCTTTACGCAGCCGTGGAACAGTCATTTACTTAAGGGCTACCGCTGAAGATCTTTGGCGCCGTACCCGCCACGATAGGAATCGCCCTCTGTTGCAAACCGAGAACCCACGCGGACGATTGCAGGAACTGCTAGAGCAGCGAGACCCGCTTTACCGCGAAACCGCCCATCTGATCATGGACACCGGCGAGCAGAACGTTCAAAAACTGGTACGGCAACTGGAACAGCGGCTCGCTCAGTTATAATTTGGGGCCGTAAGTTTTCTCCGAATCGCCTCAATGCGTACCCTTACCGTAGATATCAAAGATCAACCCTACCCGATCCACATCGGATCGGGGCTCATCGATCGTGCCGACCTGATCGTGCCGCATCTTTTGCAAAAGCGCGTTGCCATCGTTACCAACACGACGTGAGCCCCGCTTTACGCTGAACGGCTCCGGAATGCGCTGGCGGCCGTCGGAGTAGAGAGTTTTGAAATCGTATTGCCTGACGGCGAAAATCACAAGAACTGGCAAACACTTAATCTCATTTTTGATCAACTCATCGCTAAACGATGCGAACGCAAGACGACGCTGATTGCCCTGGGTGGTGGTGTGGTTGGCGATATGACGGGCTTCGCTGCAGCAAGCTATCAGCGCGGCGCGCCGTATATTCAAATTCCGACCACGCTCTTGGCACAAGTCGATTCCGCAGTTGGCGGCAAAACCGCGATCAATCATCCGCAAGGTAAAAACATGATCGGCGCGTTTTATCAACCGAAGCTGGTACTCGCCGACATCGATCCTCTGGACTCGTTACCGAAACGGGAATTTTCCGCCGGCATGGCCGAAGTCATCAAATACGGATTAATCCGCGACCTACCATTTTTTGAATGGCTCGAATCCAACATGGAACGCGTGATGGCGCGAGACCAGGATGCTCTAATTCACGCCATTTTTGAATCCTGCCGTAACAAGGCGGAAGTCGTCGCCGAGGACGAAAAAGAAACCGGCGTCCGCGCGATACTTAATTTAGGGCATACGTTCGGTCACGCAATTGAGACGGCGACGGGTTACAGCGAGTGGTTACATGGTGAGGCGGTGGCAATGGGCATCAACCTTGCGGCAACCCTATCGCAAAATCTAGGCCATCTGTCTGAACAGATGGCCGCTAGAATCCGGCAATTGCTTATCGCAGCAGATTTACCGACCCTCCATCCAGAACTAGATGAAGGGAAGTTTGTTGATTTGATGAGTCACGACAAAAAAGTTACATCAGGCGCAATTACCTTCATTTTGCTAAGGCAGATCGGCGAAGCATACTGCGATAGCACCGTATCTCACTCGTTACGTATTGCTGCGATCAGCAGTTGTGCTCTCAAAACAACCCGATGAATTTAAAGCTGAGTTCCAAACGAGTAAGTAACCGTTCGATCTTTAGGTGTCTTAACGGTCAATTTTAATAGTCCTGTCGCTGCCGTGGTCGATGTTGGTCTCTTGATTGTTGCCGAATAGTCAAAGACACTCGGATTGTTCGCGGAAGGAGGACACAAACCAGCAGTTACTCTCGAACCACTTGCGAGTGCGAGGAACGCTAACTCATCTCCACCAGGAGCTGCTCCTCCTTTCATGCAAGCGATCGTATTCCCTACTGTCAAATTGCCGCTTGAATTAACCACTTCTGTGTCTGTACCACTAAACGCAATCGTTGTCCCCACTGGAAGTGCGTTTCCGTGTAGATCCGATATTCTGAAACTCACCGTTTTTGGCCCCGACGTTAAATCGATCAACACCGATGGATCAAAATTACTGGTTATGTAGGGATCGGATCCCGACAAAACGATAACCATAGTCTGCCGGATATGTAGGGTCTTGCTGCTATCGCAGAGTCCAGACGAGGCTTTGCACAAGATGCCCTTATAGTTCGCGGACGCTGGTGCTATTGGCGCTAAGTAGGTTCCATTAGAGTCGAAGTCTTTGAAGGGCTCATTGGAAGATCGAGTCTCGGTAAAATCTAGCGGGGGAGCGCTTGGATCAGCATTTACAACACTTTCGTCGAAATTTATGAACGCTTCACCAAACCCGACTGTATCCCGGCCGTTCGCATCTTTAAGTTCGCTTCTCTGATCGAGTAAACCGTCACCATTCAAATCGGTAAATCCTTCTTCACCCACCGCAAAAGCCAGTACACTCACGCGTCCATTATCCGGCCGTAAATTTTGACTGGTAAATAAGACGGAGCACACACCGGCTTCCGCTGTCGGTCCCGCCGACGCAGTTGAACACGTAGGTTGCACCTTAGCGCCCTCGCTATCGAAATTTACTGCTGTACCTTCAGGTGGCGGGTTTCCAAAGTGGTCAGCTAGTCGAGCGTTGATCGTTGAGTTTTCTCCGTCAAAATCCCAACCTTCGATATTTAATTTCGTTGCGGAAACAGAAAACGCTGTTTGAGTTGGCAACCCGGTCGTAATTGTCAACTGTGCGGACTGCGTCGAAAGGACGGTTCCAGTTGCAGTTGTGGTCGTTGCTAAAACTCTCACCGGCGTGGTTTGCGTTCCGGATTGAACTACCGCCGTAACTTCGCCGGAAGCGTCCGACACGGCAGAAGTGCTTGAAAGAGTTACCCCGCCTATGCCCGTGCTAAGGCTAAATGTGACTTGCTTTCCACTGACCGCTCCATTGCCTTCGTCAACAACACGGAATTTGACGTTCGCGCTGGTTTGCCCACCCGTCCCTTGCAAGGAAATTTGCGTAGGCGTGGCAGAAATAAACTGAATTGACCCGGTGTTGGGTGCTCTGACTGTCAAAGTACCGGAAGCCGTACCCGAAATACCCGCGACGCTAGCGGTGATCGGATCGCTTGATGCGCAACCTTTGTCTCGGTACGACGCAACCGCAACGCCCGCGACTGTCGCAACGCCCGTATCAAGCTGCGCCTTTCCGGTAGCCGCGCATCCGGAAGACAAATTTACTGTGAGCGGCGTGGTTACTGGAGCGCCGTCACTAAGTACTGTCACGCGCACCGCCGTGGTTCCGAATGCGGACAAGGGATTCGTATCGATAGTTAACGAGCTGATTACTACGTTACTGGCGCCCAGAGCAAAAGCAGTCTTCGAAGTAAGTGACTTAGTTTCAACCTCCGCCGTCGCGTCAACCGTCGCTGCACCCGCGGACGTGACGTCCGCGGCCGAGATACTTACTGATGCGATCCCGTTCGAATCCGTCAACGCCGTTCCGGAAGTTGGGGAAAGCTTAGCGAGCGTATCGTTAGTGGTAAAGGTGACGACTGTATTGCTCGCGGCGCTACCATCCGCCTTTTTCGCGACCACCTTTACTAATCCAGGGCTACTGCTGGAGATGGCTGTTTTTGCTGCACCTGACACCGGATCGACCAAGCTTATGGATAGCGTTGGTTCGGCCGTTGTGCCACCGCCAGTCCCGCCACCGCCACCACCAGAAGTGCCATCAGGCGACTTCGCCCCACCACCGCCGCAAGCCGCAATGCTCGCCAATAGCGAAACCGTAAGCAAAGTTTTGAACAACGACACGAATCGAGCAGCGGGGCGGTTAAACAAGGCAGCACTCCTAATAATTACTTTAAGAAAATGTTATAAACGAAAAACGCAGCGCTTGGCAGACAGCATTAGAACTCAGATTTTATATTTATGCAATAGGGAGTTGTGAAACTTTGTTAATTCTACTTGACAGGTTGCTAGCTGACAAACTTTTTCTTTCTGATCGGACGAAAGAATCGCTTCAAACGATTGTTTCGCCGAGGGAAATGACGTTGGCGAGCCCCTAAAGTCATTGCGACCGCGGGGGCTTAAAGTTAAACTTAGAGACTTTCGCCGTGTTTTTGGCAGCTGTACTTGTCGGAGCGTTTAATTTGTCCGCGCAAGAGCTTCCAACGTAAGCTACTGATTCATTACAAGTATCTGCACGAGGTTAGCCGTGATTCACCCAGCCTTACCCAAGCCCCAGGGTCTGTATGATCCCCGAAACGAGCATGATGCCTGTGGTGTTGGATTTATCGCGAACATCGATGGGAAGAAAACCCATTCGATCGTCGAGCAGGGTCTACGCATATTGAAAAATTTGACCCATCGGGGAGCGACGGGTGCGGACGCTTTGATGGGCGATGGCTCGGGATACTGCTGCAAATCCCGGATGTATTTTTCAGCACGGGCTAAGGCAAGCTGGGTATTAACCTTGCCTGCAATCGGGGGCAATACGGAATCGGGATGTTGTTTCTTCCGCGCAATGATGAAGGCCGATTAAAATGCGAGCAAGCGATTACTGACTATGGTCGCTGAGGAAGGCCAAGTCCGTGCTTTGTTGGCGTGACGTGCCCGTGGATAACTCGGGTTTGGGCGTCGGCGTCAAAGCCTGCGAGCCCTGTCATTCGTCAGCTTTTCGTGGGTCGTGGGGAGCAGCTGTAAAGACCAAGACGCGTTCGAGCGCAAGCTTTTCATGCTGCATAAGCGCATCCAGCACAAAATCCGCAACCTCGGCCTGGTCGACGGCAAAATGTTTTACATCGCCTCGATGTCGTCCCGCACCATCGTCTACAAAGGCATGTTGCTAGCGCGGCAAGTGGGTGAATACTACCTCGATCTTACGAAATCCAGTCGTTGACTTCCGGCTTGGCGCTGGTGCATCAGCGGTTTTCCACCAATACCTTCCCAAGCTGGGAACTAGCCCATCCGTTCCGGATGATCGCCCACAACGGCGAAATTAATACGTTGCGCGGCAACGTAAACTGGATGACGGCCCGCCACGCGGCAATCCGTTCGACCATCCTAGGCAGCGACTTGGAAAAAATCTGGCCGCTAATTCCTGAGGAGCAGAGCGACTCTGCCGGCTTCGACAACGCCCTCGAACTTCTGGTCATGGGCGGGTATTCCTTGGCTCACGCGATGATGATGTTGATACCGGAAGCGTGGGCTGGCAATCCCCTAATGGATGAAAGTCGCCGCGCTTTTTACGAATATCATGCGGCACTGCAAGAGCCGTGGGATGGTCCTGCCGCCGTTGCGTTCACCGATGGCCGGCAAATCGGCGCGACCTTGGATCGCAATGGCCTGCGCCCGGCTCGCTACCTCGTCACCGATGACGGTGTGGTGGTGATGGCCTCGGAAATGGGCGTGCTCGACATTCCGCAAGAGAAGATCATTAAGAAGTGGCGTTTGCAGCCGGGCAAGATGTTGCTGATCGACCTCGAAAAAGGCCGCATCATCGACGATGCGGAGTTGAAAGCGCAACTCGCCGGCGCTAAGCCGTATCGTGAATGGATAGAGAAATCGCGCTATTTCCTCGACGATTTGCCCGCGAGCAGCATCGAGGCTAGATCCACGGAACCACTGTTGGATCTCCAGCAGGCTTTCGGTTATACCCAGGAAGACGTCAAGTTTATTCTGCAACCGATGGCGGCAGCGGGCGAAGAGGCCACCGGTTCCATGGGCAACGACGCCGCCTTGCCGGTGTTATCGAACAAGCTCAAACCGCTGTACAACTATTTCAAACAGTTGTTCGCGCAAGTTACGAATCCGCCCATCGACCCGATCCGCGAAGAGATTGTTATGTCGCTCGTCTCGTTCATCGGGCCGAAACCGAACTTGCTCGGAATCGATGAAACCGATCCCCCGCTGCGCCTGGAAGTAAGCCAGCCGGTACTGGATCTAGAAGAATTGGAGAAACTAAAGCAGGTCGACGCGTCTACGCAAGGCCGTTATCGTTCCTTGGTTCTCGATATTTGCTACCCCGCAAGCGAGGCGGCAGCGGGCATGGAAGCGGCGCTCAGCGAACTCTGCGCGGACGCGGAAAAATCCGTGAGCGACGGTTACAACGTGTTGATACTTGAGCGATCGTGGCGTCAACAGTAAACATATCCCGATCCCGGCCTTGTTGGCCTGTGCGGGTGTGCATCATCATTTAGTCCGCGCGGGCCTAAGAACTAGTACTGGCCTCGTGATCGACACCGGCTCGGTTCGCGAAGTACATCACTTTGCTCTGCTCGCCGGTTATGGCGCGGAAGCGATTTGCCCATGGCTGGCATTCGACACTATAAACGCCATGGCCGAAGGCAAAAAAGACGGCGCCAAGAAATTTATCAAGGCCATCGGCAAAGGCTTATACAAAGTCATGTCGAAGATGGGCATCTCGACCTACCAATCCTATTGCGGTGCGCAAATCTTCGAAGCCATCGGCTTGAACAGTGCATTCGTCGCCAAATATTTTACCGGCACCGCGAGCAATATCGAAGGCATAGGTATCGAACAAGTCGCCGAAGAAGCAGCTAGAGTCCATAGCCTTGCCTATAGCGACGATCCGGTACTCGCTGGAGCGCTCGATACAGGCGGCGAATACGCGTTCCGTGTGCGCGGTGAAGAGCATATGTGGACGCCGGATTCCATCGCGAAATTGCAGCACTCGACTAAACAAAATAGCTACGCCACCTACAAAGAATACGCGAAGATCATCAACGATCAATCCCAGCGGCACATGACCTTCCGCGGTTTATTCGACATCAAGCCCGCCGGCGCGCCGATACCCATCGAGGAAGTCGAGCCCGCGAAAGAGATCGTCAAACGTTTCGCCACCGGCGCCATGTCTTTGGGTTCGATCTCGACGGAAGCACATACCACTCTCGCCGTTGCCATGAATCGCATCGGCGGCAAATCCAATACCGGCGAAGGCGGCGAGGACGCGCGGCGTTACGACACTATTCGTGCGGGCGAGTCGCTGATGTCGCGCATCGGTAAAGATCGCGTCGCAAAGAATATCGAGTTGAAAGAAGGCGATTCGCTGCGCTCAAAAATTAAGCAAGTCGCCTCCGGCCGCTTCGGCGTCACGGCGGAGTATCTGGCGAGCGCGGACCAGATCCAAATCAAAATGGCGCAGGGCGCGAAGCCGGGCGAGGGCGGCCAGTTGCCGGGCCATAAGGTGAGCGAGTATATCGCGCAACTGCGCTTTTCCGTGCCCGGCGTCGGACTGATTTCGCCGCCGCCCCATCACGATATTTACTCGATCGAAGATTTGGCGCAGTTGATTCACGATCTCAAGAACGCGAATCCGAAAGCCTCCATCAGCGTGAAGCTGGTGTCGGAAGTCGGTGTGGGTACCGTGGCGGCCGGCGTGTCCAAAGCCAAGTCCGATCACGTCACCATCGCCGGCCACGACGGCGGCACCGGCGCGTCACCCTGGTCGTCGATCAAACATGCGGGTACGCCGTGGGAATTGGGCCTGGCGGAAACGCAGCAGACTTTGGTGCTCAATCATTTGCGCGGCCGTATTACCGTGCAAGTCGACGGCCAAATGAAAACCGGCCGCGATGTCATCGTCGGCGCCTTGTTGGGCGCGGACGAATTCGGTTTCGCCACGGCGCCGCTCGTCGTCTCGGGCTGCATCATGATGCGTAAGTGTCATCTCAATACCTGCCCGGTTGGTGTGGCGACACAAGATCCGGAGTTGCGCAAGAAATTCCAAGGCAAACCCGAGCACGTTGTTAACTTCTTCTTCTTTATTGCCGAAGAAGCGCGCGAAATCATGGCCCAAATGGGCGTTCGCAAACTCGACGAGCTCATCGGCCGCGGCGATTTACTCGATACGCGCAAAGGCATCGCCCATTGGAAAGCCAAAGGCCTCGATTTCTCGCGCATCTTCCACTTGCCCGATGTGCCGGCGGAAATTGCCCGCTATCACCGCGAATCGCAAGACCATGGCCTGGAAAAAGCGCTGGATCACAAACTTATCGCTCAAGCGCAACCGGCGCTGGAGAACAAGCAACGAGTAATAATCGACTCGCCGGTCTCCAACGTTAATCGCACGGTCGGTACGTTGCTTTCTCACGAAGTCGCGCGGCGCTATGGTCACACCGGACTTCCGGATGAAACTATCCATGTGAATTTCAAAGGTACGGCCGGTCAGAGTTTCGCCGCATTCTTAGCTAAAGGCATCACGCTCGAATTAGAGGGCGATGCCAACGATTATGTCGGTAAAGGGCTGTCCGGCGGCCGCGTAATCGTGCGGCCGAGTCCCGCCTTCCGCGGTAATCCGCTCGAGAACATCATCGTCGGCAACACGGTTTTATACGGTGCGATTTGCGGCGATGCCTTCTTCCGCGGTGTCGCAGGCGAACGCTTCGCTGTACGCAACTCTGGAGCGACGGCTGTTGTCGAAGGTTTGGGTGATCACGGCTGCGAATACATGACTGGCGGAACGGTGGTCGTGCTCGGCGGTACGGGACGCAACTTCGCGGCGGGCATGTCCGGTGGTGTCGCTTACGTGCTCGATGAAGACGGCGGATTCAAGCAGCGCGTCAATTCGGCGATGGTGACGGTTGAGCCGCTGCTGTCGAGCCACGAGCAAGAGGTAAAGCTGGCGCGCGAGATTTGGCATCGCGACGAAACGGATGAGACATTGCTGAAATCCCTGATCGAGCAGCACGCGCAGTTGACTCAGAGCGAGCGCGCTAAGCAAATACTCGGCGACTGGAATACCTGGCGCGCTAAGTTTGTGAAGGTCTTCCCGATCGAATACAAGCGCGCGCTAATGGAACTCGCGGCGAAAAATAACAAACTCGCCGCTTAATCTCCTGGTTTAACTTTTAAGCCCCAGGCCTGTCCTGGGGCTTTTCATCGTGTAGGCAGGTATGGGTAAAGTAACTGGTTTCATGGAATTTGAGCGCCTCTCGGAACCCTACGAGGCGCCGCAAGCGCGCAAGAAACACTATCGCGAGTTCGTCATGCATTTAAGCGACGACGAGGCGAGCACCCAGGGTGCGCGCTGCATGGATTGCGGAATTCCGTTTTGCATGAGCGGTTGTCCCGTCAACAATATCATTCCCGATTGGAATGATTTGGTGTTTCGCAAAGACTGGAAAAACGCGCTCGATACCTTGCACTCCACCAACAACTTCCCCGAATTCACCGGTCGCGTTTGTCCCGCGCCATGCGAAGAAGCCTGTACGCTTAGGATCAACAAC
Source organism: uncultured Pseudomonadota bacterium (assembly GCA_963714525.1). Classification (GTDB taxonomy): domain Bacteria; phylum Pseudomonadota; class Gammaproteobacteria; order Burkholderiales; family JALYOK01; genus JALYOK01. The sequence goes on along the minus strand of CAVQPB010000026.1, from coordinate 282,600 downwards.
GATCCGGTCGGCATCAAATCCATCGAACACGCGATAATCGATAAAGGCTGGGAGCAAGGCTGGGTCGTGCCGCTGCCGCCCAAGCACAAAACCGGCAAGAAGGTCGCGGTGGTGGGCTCCGGCCCGGCCGGATTGGCGGCGGCGCAGCAATTAGCGCGCGTTGGCCACGATGTGGTGCTGTTTGAGAAAAACGATCGCATCGGCGGGTTACTGCGTTACGGCATCCCCGACTTCAAGATGGAAAAAGATCTGATCGATCGCCGCATCGAACAAATGCGCGCCGAGGGAGTGGAGTTTCGCGTTAATCAATTCATCGGCGGCGATGTTCCCGCCAAGGATCTGCTCGATCGATTCGATGCCGTGGTTCTGTCCGGCGGCGCTGAACAGCCGCGGGACTTACCGGTGCCGGGCCGCGATTTGAACGGCATTTATTTCGCCATGGATTTTCTGCCGCTGCAGAATAAACGCGTCGCCGGTGACAAGGCTATTCCCGACCTATTTGCGACCAACAAACACGTCGTTATCATCGGCGGCGGCGATACCGGCTCCGACTGCGTCGGTACCTCAAATCGCCACGGCGCGAAATCCGTTACCCAATTCGAACTGCTGCCGACGCCACCCGATCCCGACGTCAATCCCGTCTGGCCCTACTGGCCGGTGCGTTTGCGCACCTCCAGCTCCCACGAAGAAGGCTGCGAGCGCGATTGGTCCGTCGCCACCAAACGCTTCGAAGGTGAAAATGGCAGGGTAAACAAACTTGTCGCCTGCCGCGTTGAGTGGAAGGACGGCAAAATGCAGGAAGTCCCTGGCTCCGAATTCGAAATGAAAGCGGATTTGGTATTGCTCGCCATGGGCTTTGTCAGCCCGGCGCAAAAAGTATTGGACGCTTTCGGTGTCGAAAGAGACGCGCGCAATAATGCGAAAGCGACGACCGACGGCGTGGGTTGCTACCAGACTTCCGCAGACAAAGTATTCGCCGCCGGCGATATGCGCCGTGGGCAATCGCTCGTGGTATGGGCGATTCGCGAAGGCCGTCAATGCGCGCGCGCGGTGGATGAATTTTTGATGGGTCATTCCGATCTGCCGCGTTAACTTGATTTAAGGAGGTTACTCACATGTCTAGTCAAAAGAACATTCTCGCTTCGCGTAGGAAATTGGCTGCGGTGGCCGCCCTGCTTCCGAGCTTGGCATTCGCCGACGGATCGGCGTTACCGGAGTACGTCAACGGCAAGCTGCTCATCGATGTGGAAGGCAATGCCGTCAATGCCCGGCTGCGTTTGCCCATGGCGGTCGCCAATCCGGATAAGCCTGGCTTGCCGCCCGATGAAGTATTGAAACGCTTGAAGGAAGGCGAAAAACTTTTCGCCTTTCCCGGAAAAGGTGAGTGCAAATTGGCGAACGGCTCGGCTTTCGCGGTGGATCGCGAAGGCAAACCCGTCAAACGCGCCGGCGATTTCGGCAACATACAAGCGGCCTATCGCTACGAATGCAGCGCGAAACCCGATACCGTAAGCGTCAAGGTGTTTGAACAATTGCCCGACATCAAGAATTTGTCGCTGCAACTCACCACGGAAAAGGGTGAACAAAGTGCCGAAATGGCGCCCGGTGCGCCAGACCTCAAACTGTAACGCTGTTCACCTCCCTCCTTAACGAGACCCGAAACCATGCGCACCTACAAATTATTTTTGATTACTGCGGCGGGACTAAGCGCCTTGAGTGGCTCGATCGCGCAGGCCGGCCCCGCAACGGTTGTCGGGTTGAACGTCGCCTGTAACCTGGCCACCGTGCAAAAGCCCGACGAGTTTGGTCTGGTCACGTTGTTTAGTCCCAACGCGGTATCGATTGGCGATAAAGTCGAAGGCGACTTCGATTCGATCAAATACATGCGCAAAGCGCGCAACGAAACCACCGGCCAAGACATCATGATCCGCGGCGTGCGTTATTCGACCAGCAGAAAAATCGTCGAATCGGAAATTCCGTCCGAGTGCAAAGATATCCCAAGCGCACCAGCGGCCGCGCAGTAAGATGGCCGAGACGGTCGCGCTTTACATCGATTATCGCAGCCCCTACTCCTACCTAGCGAAAGACGAGGCCTACCAACTCGAGCGAGATTTCAACATCACGCTCGAGTGGTTTCCGTTCTACATCGATCTTACCGGCGCTTATGGCGGCCCGGTCGAAGAACGCACGCCACGGGATTGGGTGAAGGTCAAATACCTCTACATGGATTGCCGCCGCCTGGCGAAACGCAAAGGCTTGACCATACGCGGCACGGTGAAGATTTACGATCCGACCCTCGTCAGCATCGCCATGCTGTGGGCGCAACGCCACCACGTGTTTCGTAAATTTCATGACGCTGTGTTGCCGCCGTTTTGGAATCGAGAACTCGATATCGAAAGTGTTGCCGTGGTGAAAAGCACGTTGGAAAACGCCGGCGCGCCGCTTGCTGGCTTCGACGACTTCCTCGCAAGAGAAGGTAAAGATGTTTTCACGGCGATTCAAACAGCCGGCGAAGCACGCGGCGTTTTCGGCGTGCCGAGTTTCATCTTTCGCGATGAAGTGTTTTGGGGCACCGACCGGATCGGGATGTTGCGCGAAGTTTTAGAACAAGCTGGGCTGCGCCGAACCTAATCAGGGTTGTTTTGCGTTTTCTAGGAAGCAACGCCACGATCCTTATCCATAGCACCTCTCAGGCATGCATGGCCTGGGAGGCAAGCCAGTATTGGCTCCTGGCAATGCGGATAATTTCAATTTGATGCGAAGAAAGCCTCAGTGGCTGAGTTAAAATCCCAGTCTATGACACCGCTGAAGAACGATACGTTTTTGCGCGCTCTGCGGCGCGAGCCAACGCAGTACACCCCCATCTGGATCATGCGCCAAGCGGGGCGTTACCTGCCCGAATACAACGCCACGCGCAAGCGCGCAGGGAATTTTCTGAATCTGTGCAAAACGCCGGAACTCGCGACGGAAGTCACCTTACAGCCCCTAGACCGATTTCCGCTCGATGCTGCGATTATTTTTTCCGATATTCTCACCATCCCCGATGCGATGGGGTTGGGCTTATATTTCGCCGAAGGCGAAGGACCGAAATTTGAGCGGCCGCTTCGCGATGAGTCTGCCATCAAGGCGCTTCGCCTGCCGGAAATCGAGACCGAGTTGGGCTATGTGATGAACGCCATCAGCATGACCGCGCGCGCGCTGGATGGCCGGGTGCCGCTGATCGGATTTTCCGGCAGCCCTTATACCTTGGCTTGTTACATGGTGGAGGGCGGCGGGTCGGATGATTTTCGCCTCGTCAAAACCATGCTCTACGACCGGCCCGATTTGCTGCACCATATCCTGGAAATAAACGCCAACGCGGTGACCGCCTACCTTAAAGCGCAAGTCAAAGCCGGGGCGCAGGCGCTGATGATCTTTGATACCTGGGGCGGAAGTTTGCCCCACGCAGCCTATCGCGAATTTTCTTTGCCTTATATGCAAAAGATAGTCGCGGCGTTGAAGGCCGATGCAACCACCCGCGATATTCCTGTGATCTTGTTCACCAAGGGCGGCGGATTATGGCTGGAAAGCATGGCAGCGACGGGCTGCGACGCGCTGGGCTTGGATTGGACGATGGACCTTGCCGCAGCGCGAAAGCGCGTGGGCGATCGAGTCGCGCTGCAGGGGAATCTGGATCCGAATACGCTTTTTGCTGCACCGCAAAAAATCTCGCGAGAAGTCGCCCGGGTGCTGACCGAGTTCGGCACGGGCCATGGCCATGTATTCAACCTGGGGCACGGGATTTCGCAACACACCCCGCCAGAACGAGTAGCGGCGCTGGTCGCAGCGGTGCATGAGCTAAGCGCACCGTATCACTAGGGATTTCAGGGGGTCGGGGTCGGTGCTTATGCACAATCGTCATGTTCGTGTCACGATTGTGTCCGCGCCAGGACGCCTAACTAGGCATGATTTATATCTCATTGATTAATATAATATTTTATTTTGCCGTTTTTTTGGGCAACTTAGCCTAAGTCACGGTTTTAAAGGGTTCTTAGGCCGATTGAAGAAGGTTATGTACACAGTTATCCACAGATTTTGTGAGCGGTCTAAGATTGCTCCGCAGCTCAGTCGGCTTGAGGTGGTTCCTAAGGTTTTACTTTAATTTTATCGTGTAAATTAGGGTGTTTCAAAATGACAATAACCTGATTTGAGTTCGATGAAATTCGCGCAAGTCGCCCTTGATGTCCCGCTGGAAACCGTGTTCGACTATTTAGCGCCAGCGCTTGAGCCCATGCATCTTGGTTGCCGTGTGATCGTTCCATTCGGCAATCGAAAACGAGTCGGCATCATCATCGGCCTCAGCGATGAGACGGCTCTCGCTGCAAATCAATTGCGGTCGATCATAGAATTCGATACCCGAAGCCCTCGCTTAAGCGATAACGATCTCGCCCTGCTGCGCTTTGCTGCAGACTATTATCATCATCCCATCGGTCAAACGGTATTCAGCGCCTTGCCGCCCGCCTATAAGCAAATCCAGCGGGCTAAAGCGCGTGGAGCGGAGTTTTGCTATCGGTTAACGCCGCTAGGCAACGAACTCGCCTGGAGTTCTCTGCCCAAGCGGGCGATCGTGCAGCGTAAATTGCTCGCCGCGCTTGCGCAGAATGCGTTGATTGCATCGACGACGCTGCGCGCAATCAGCCCGAGTGCCGGACGTTTATTGCGAGATTGGGTCGAATTGAAGTGGGTCGAGATCGTAGACGGTGTTACCACGCCCGCATCTTTCGAATCCAACACTGTTGTATTGCCTAAGCTCAACGCGGAGCAGGGTAATGCAGCCGATCAAATCAAGGCCAGCCTAGGCCAATTCCAATGTTTTCTGCTGCACGGCATCACCGGTAGCGGCAAAACCGAAGTCTATTTGCGCGCCGTGGCAAAGACGCTGGAGCGGGGCGAGCAAGCGCTGATCCTGGTGCCGGAAATCAGCCTCACGCCGCAACTGGAAGCGCGGTTTCGCGCGCGCTTTCCCGGCATCGCCCAGGTCAGCCTACACAGCGCATTGGGCGATAGCGAGCGTTACGCCGCGTGGCGCAGCGCCGCGGAAGGTCGAGCGCAAATCGTGCTCGGCACCCGGCTCGCGGTGTTCACGCCGATGCCCAAGCTCGGCTTAATCGTCGTCGATGAGGAACACGATACCTCGTTCAAGCAGCAAGAGGGCCTGCGCTATTCCGCTCGGGACCTGGCGATCTATCGCGCCAATGCGGCAAACGTGCCCGTCGTGCTCGGCTCCGCGACACCGTCCTTAGAAAGCTTCGCCCATGCCCAGCGGGGCCGTTATAAGCTGTTAGCGCTCACTCAGCGTGCCCATCGACAGGCTGCCCTGGCAAACATTAAACTCATCGACACGCGAGTTAACAAGGCTCAAGAAGCTCTGACGACGCCGCTAAAAACCGCCATCGCGTTACGTTTAGATCGCGGCGAGCAAAGCTTGATTTTCATTAATCGGCGCGGCTACGCACCGGTAATTCATTGCCGCGCCTGCGGTTGGATGGCGGGGTGCCCGCGCTGCTCCACGCGGTTGGTATTCCATCTTAAGAAACGACCGCTACGCTGCCATCTGTGCGGCCACGTCGAAGCGGCGCCAGAAAATTGCCCGCAATGCGGCAACGTCGATTTGCGTCCCGTGGGCGAGGGCACCCAGCGCATCGAGTCGGTGTTGAGCCAAACTTTTCCTGCCGCGCGTATTCTGCGCCTGGACCGCGACAGCGTTCGCCACAAAGACGCCTGGCAGCAACACCTCGCAACCATAGGCTCGGGCGGGGTGGATATTTTGGTCGGCACGCAGATGCTGGCGAAGGGCCACGATTTCTCCAAGCTCACCCTGGTCGGCATGATCAACGTCGACAGCGGTCTTTACAGTACTGACTACCGCGCCGCCGAGCGCACCTTCGCCTTGGTGCTGCAAGTCGCCGGCCGCGCCGGTCGCGCCGAACACGCGGGCGAGGTGTTGATCCAAACGGATTTTCCGGAACACCCGTTATTTCGCGCCGCAGTAAAACAAGACTATGCCGGCTACGCGGAAACCTTGCTGGCCGAGCGCCGCGCCGCGGCGTTCCCGCCGTTCATTTATCAAGCGTTATTGCGCATGGAAGCAGTCTCCGCCGAAGTGGTGATGACTTTCGCCAAACGCGCCAAACACCTCGCCGATCGATTGCAAACGCCAGTCACGGTCTATCAGCCGGTCGAAGCGAATATTCAGCGTATCGCCGGCAAGACTCGCTACCAAATCGTGGTGCAATCCAACAATCGCAGCGGCTTGCAAGCGTTTCTAACGGCATGGTCTGGCAAACTCAGCGAACAAAGCGACCGCAAAGTGCGCTGGGCTATCGATGTCGATCCAATCGAACTGTAGGGTGCGCACGGCGCACCGGCGGCTTCACGTGCGCGCAGCGCACCCTACACTATTCTATTAACTCCCGATCACGCCACCATCCTTTTTCCGAATCACTATCGTCGCCGAGCGCGGCTTGTTGCCTTGGTCGCCATCGGGCCAACTACTGAACGCTTTCGGATTGGCGGGATCGGAGCGCATGTTGGAGTTTTCGCCCGGGTGCTGGATGTTCACAAATAAACTTCGCCCATCGGGCGCGAACACCGGGCCGGTGATTTCGCAGCCGACGGGGCCGGTCAGGAAGCGCTTGATTTCGCCGGTTTTAGTGTCGGCGGCTAGCAGTTGATTATTGCCGAAGTTTCTGTAATCGCCTTTATTCATCACGTCGCAGAATACGTCGGTGCCTATCCAAAGAAATCCTTGGCTGTCGAAGCACAGTCCGTCCGGACACGCGAAAAGGTCGCCTTTGATGTCGCCATGTTTATCGGACTTGTTCAAACTCGGGTCGCCGCAAGCGACAAAAATTTTCCACTGAAAACTTGTGGCCGACGCATCGTCGTTGTTTTCGAGCCAGGCGATGATATGGCCAAAACCGTTGTCGGCGCGGTTGTTGGCCGCGTTAACTGTGTCCGCCGTGCGCTTGGTATTGTTGGTGCAGGTAACATAGACCTCGCCCGATTGCGGATGTACGGCGATCCATTCAGGCCGATCCATTTTCGTCGCGCCGACCGCATCCGCCGCCATGCGAGTGCGTACCAGCACATCGGCTTGATCGGCATAGCCCTTATCCGTCGTAAGGCCATTTTTGCCGTGGGTCAGTTCCAGCCAATCGCCGCTGCCGTCCGCGTTAAATTTCGCGACATAGAGCGTGCCATGGTCGAGCAAATCGCGATTCGCCCGCGGATTAGCGGCATCGTAACGATCACGGCTGACGAATTTATAGATGTACTCGAAGCGTTCGTCGTCGCCCATATAGACCGCAACTTGGCCGCTCGGGGTCAGCCGCGTAGTCGCGCCTTCGTGCTTAAAGCGGCCCAGCGCCGTGCGCTTAACCGGCGTGGATGCCGGATCGAAGGGATCGATCTCCACCACCCAGCCGAAGCGATGCACTTCGTTCGGATGTTTCGCCGTATCGAAGCGCTCGTCGTGTTCATGCCAGCGATAGCGCAGGCCCTGTTGCGTGATGCCGTAGCGCTGTTCACTCTCGCTGATGTCGCCGGAAGAATTGACGAAATAAAAACTCCAGTTTTCCTCGCAAGTAAGATACGTTCCCCACGGCGTATAGCCGTTCGCGCAATTGTTGAGCGTGCCCAACACCCGCGTCCCGCTTGGATCTGCAGCCGTCTTCAAATACTCACTAGCGGCGACAGGGCCGGAAATCTGCATCGGCGTATCGGCGGTAATGCGCCGGCCGAAGCGCGACGGGCGCACGACGTTCCAGCCTTTGTTTTCCAATTTAACCTCGATTACCGACACGCCGTGGGCCGCTTTCGATTTAGCGACTTTCTCCGCTGTCCACGGCGTCATGCCGCCGGCATGCAGTAGGCCGTCGTCGGTGTATTCGTGGTTCATCGCTAGCAAACCGTAATTGCTTTCGCCAGGAAAGGGAAAGAAATGCATACCATCGTGATGCATCCCCGCTTGTTGCGTTTGCAATGCCGCACTATCACTCGCATCGGACCGCATTGCGGGGCCGTCTGAAACGGGATCACCCCAACCGTACAAAATCTGTACGGTGTATCCCGCCGGAACCCGCACCGCGTCTTGCTTGGAAGCCGGCACCGGCTGGAAAGCCAGTACTGGTGCGGCTTCCAGCCTGGCCACGGTGCGCGCGCAGCCTGCCGCTCCGGCCAGCATCGCTGTGGCGGCGAGACTGAATCCGCCTTGCAAGAGCTGACGGCGTTTGCGATTGACCACGAGCACGTCGGCGAAGTGTTCGTTGTCGGAGGTGTTGCTTTCGATTTCAGTCGGGCGCGTTGTGCATGGTAGGTCTTCGCAATGACAGAACCAGAATTTTACGCGAGGCAAAGGGTATAATTCTTTCTATCACGTTACGACTCATTGCCTTTAGTTTCCCTAGTGATTAAACGTTGTCGTCCCCGCGAAGGCGGGGACCCAGTGACTTTTTCTTACGACACTGGATTCCCGCCTGCGCGGGAATGACGAATTATCTTTTACCGCTTTGCGTTACCCCTATCGACACTTCCACCTTGCAAGACAATCTAGACCTTAAGCGCTCGCTACATGAGCTGATCCAGCAAGCCGTAGCGGTGATCGCACCGGATCAACAGAACGTCGCCATTACGCTGGAACGTCCGAAGCAAGCGCAACACGGCAACTATGCGTCGAACATCGCCATGCAACTCGCGAAGGGACTTAAGCGCAATCCCCGTGAAGTGGCAAAGGATTTGATCGGCGATCTGCCGCCCTCGCCGTATTTGGAAAAAGCGGAAATCGCCGGACCGGGATTCATCAACTTCTTTTTGACCGCCGTGGCGAAACAGCAAGTGGTGAAAACCATCCTCCACGCGGGTGAGCGATTTGGCCAGCGACGTGTTGCCCAGCCGGAAAAAATCAATGTCGAGTTTGTCTCGGCCAATCCTACCGGCCCGCTGCACGTCGGCCACGGTCGCCAAGCGGCGCTAGGCGATGCGATTTCTACCTTGCTGCAAACCCAAGGCCACACGGTTACGCGCGAGTTTTACTACAACGACGCCGGCAACCAAATCGCCAATCTGGGTATCAGCGTGCAGGTGCGCATTAAGCAGGGGCGCGGCGAAAAAATCGAGTTACCGGAAGACGGCTATCGCGGCGACTATATCATTGAGATTGCGCAGCGCTATGTCGAACATAATAAGCAAGACGGCGGCGGTGAGGATTTGCGTGCCATCACCGCCTTCGCCGTACAGGAACTACGCAACGAGCAAGACCGCGATCTGCAGGCCTTCGGCGTGAAGTTCGATACCTATTATTTGGAATCGTCGCTCTACACCGACGGCAAAGTCGATAAGACCGTCGCCACGCTGCAAGCATCGGGGAAAACCTACGATCAAGACGGCGCGCTGTGGCTCAAAACCACCGACTATGGCGACGACAAAGATCGAGTGATGCGAAAATCCGACGGCGCCTATACTTATTTTGTGCCGGATGTCGCCTACCACGTCACTAAATGGGACCGCGGTTTTAAGTACGCGATCAACGTGCAGGGCGCCGATCACCACAGCACCACCACGCGGGTGCGCGCCGGCTTGCAAGCGCTGGGCATCGGCATTCCGCAAGGCTATCCCGAATACGTTCTACACCAAATGGTGACGGTGATGCGCGGCAAGGAAGAAGTGAAAATTTCCAAGCGCGCCGGTAGCTATGTCACGGTGCGGGATTTGATCGACGAAGTCGGGCGCGACGCGGTGCGTTATTTTTTTCTGATGCGTAAATCCGACTCGCAATTGATATTCGATATCGATCTCGCGCGCTCGCAGTCGGAAGATAATCCTGTTTACTACGTGCAGTACGCCCATGCCCGAATCTGCAGCGTGTTCGGCAAGTGGGGCGGGGACGAGCGCGCGCTCGCCAATGCGAGCCTTGCGCCGCTGACCAGCGGTTACGAGGCCGATCTATTGCAAGCGCTGTACGATTACCCGGACGTGGTCACCGACGCCGCCGACGAACGGGCGCCGCACCTCATTACTTACTATTTGAAAGACCTCGCCGGGAAACTCCATAGCTATTACAATGCGGAACAATTTTTAGTTGCCGACGAAGAAATGAAACTCGCCCGGCTCGCGCTTATCGCTGCGGTGCGCCAAATCATACGCAACGGACTCGGTCTTTTGGGCGTTACGGCGCCGGAAAAAATGTAACTATGTCCTACGACTATCGCCCGGGAACGGCGAAGAAAAAAAACGGCGGCAACGCTAGGCCGTTGTTAATCGGTCTGATGCTAGGGCTGGTGATCGGTATCGCCATCGCCGCAGGCGTAGCGATTTATATCGCGCGTATTCCCAGCCCCTACACACAAAATAGCCCAAGCGAAACGCAAAAGCCTAAGTCACCCGTCGCACCTGACGGCAACGCTGCGGCCGAAGCCATGGCGAAGGATAGCGTCAAGCCGGACGAGAAAAAACCGTATACTTTTTACGACATTCTAGAAGGCAACAAAACGCCCGATGTGGAAAACCCGACCGGCGCCACGCCGCCAAGCCGGGGTGAGCCGTCGGCGACGCGCGACGACAAGATCGTTTTCTACGTTCAAGCAGGTGCTTACCAGACGGAGGCCGACGCGGACAACCAAAAGGCAACCATCGCGTTATTAGGCTTCGAAGCGCGGGTGAAAACCGCCACGCTGCCGGAAAAAGGCACGGTCTACCGGGTGCGTCTTGGGCCGTTCAAGAGCCAGGATGAAGCGACGCAGGCGAAAACCGTCCTGCAAGATAATGGTATTAACGCAAGTTTGATTAAGATTGTGAGAAACACGCCGAACACCGGCGTTAACTGATGGAGTGGACGATGCGTAATGTGCAAACTTTTGTGTCTGCCTTGAGTTTATTGGTGCTGTGCGCGGTGGTGCAAGCTGCGCCGCAGGCGGGCAAAGACTATCTCGCGATTAACCCGGCTCAACCGACCGATACGGGCAACAAAGTAGAAGTGGTCGAGATTTTCTCTTACATGTGTCCCCATTGCCACGAGTTCGAGCCTAAGGTCGCGGCGTGGGTCAAGCAATTACCGGCGGACACGCAGTTTCGCCGCATGCCCGTGGTATTTGGCCGCGCGTCCTGGGAGATGTTGGCTCGCACTTACTACGCCTTGGAAGCGATCGGCGAAATCGAGCGGGTACACCCGAAGATTTTTGCCGCTATCCACGAGGACAACGTCATTCTGCAACAAAAAGATGTATTGTTCGATTGGATCGAGAAACAGGGCGTAGATCGCAAGAAATTCAGCAGCGCCTACGATTCTTTTTCCATGGGCGGAAAAATTCAGCGCAGCAACCAGCGAGCACAATCCTACGGCATCAACGGCGTCCCTGCGATCGTGGTGGATGGCAAATATATGGTATCAACCAGCCAGGCCGGGAGCTACGAAAACATGCTTAAGATCGTCGACGAATTGGTGAAACAGGCCCGGGCCGCCAAGAAGGCCGCCGCCATTAAACAGCAGCCAAAAACGGCTACCAAGTAAATCGACCGTCCGGTGACGGAACGGGTCTTCCTTCACCATTTGTCCGGGTCATATCTGCGTCCCGATGACGGCGCGATACCCCTACGCCATGCCGTTTATCATGCCGGCGGATCAAACGGCGAAAAAGATAATCTCAGCCATCGACGCGCGGCGATCGTTTTACGTGTTTTCCTGGCAAATGGCGTGGGCCGGTAAGAATATGCGGGTTCTGCCGAATGCGTTCTATGACACACTAGCGGCAAAATCCGGGCGCAAGCCGAGAAAAAGTCGTTACTAGGGTTGCGTATTGGACGTAAATCGTTTTCAATAGCCGGGGAAGCTCTGATTTCTTTCGAGTTCTAAGCACGTCAAGGCGCGAAGGAAAAATGGTGACGCCGCATATGGATGATATGTAAGGAGCCATTTTTCCTGAGTAACGCAGGATTGCGACGAAATCGGAATAAATCAGAGCTTCCCTAAAGAACTTCCGATTAAGTCCCGCGCTGCGTCCCAGGACCTAATCGGAAGTTCCCTAAAACTAAGCTCTTTGGAGAAGGTAATGAGTCTAAAATTCAAGACAGACGATCTGACCCAGGCCGAAGCTTCGCTCATCGGCTGGCAGTTTGGTTACTCGGAAGACGACGATCCCTATTACGTTTCCCTCTGGCACACGGTGAACCGTGCCTGGGTGAGCGATGGCCAGCCGGGCACGACGAAGCGTCCGAAGACAGAGCATTTGAAGCGTTTGGGCGCACCTGGCGCCTATCCGGACGAGGTGGCGGTTTATTTAAAGTTCAAGTCCACCGAAGGCGAGAAGTATTGGCTGAACTTGCTCAAGCGCGCGGGCCTTGCCGATCGCCGTCAGCGCAGCGAAACGCCACCGTCGGTCGAGCGTAGGAAACGCGCCTCGATCGCCTAAAGTTTATTGCGGGCCGCGATCTCCGCGGCCCGTTCAAAACGGTTATCTAAATACGGGTGTTGGCCGCGTACCCAGCGATACAGACTTTCACCCAAGTAAACCGCGGGAAACAATAAGCCCCAGCGCTCGAATTGGCGCACGTGCTCGCGCTCGTGAGCGCTGGTTCGAGTGAGGCATGAGTCATCCTGCGCGATGACCACATGGCCCAGCGCCATGGCGATGACGCCGCGCACCGGATGCAAACTCAACAACTTTCGTGCCGCCGGACCACACGCCTCCAACACACCGCCGCGTATCGTCCAGGTCCCGCCTGCGAACCGCACCACCGATGCGAGCACCAGACCCAGCAAAGTGAGCGGAAGCGGCCAAACATAACGCCAGATCCTAGACATTGCTTTCTATTTAATCGCGTCGGACGCAGCCATCGCAGCACGCAGCTTATCGATATTGAATCCCGGCGCTTTAGCCGCATCAAGTATGACTTTCTCCTTCCGCGCCATGAAGTCGATCGCCGTCGGCATTTTTTCCAGCAGATCGGCTGGAATAACCACCGCACCGTGATGATCGGCGTGAACGAGATCGCCGCTGGACACTATCAATCCGCAGACGTCGACCTTGACGCCGATTTCGACCACGTGCACCCAGGCGTGGCTCGGCGACAACGACGCCGCGATGCATTGGAAGCGCGGCTCCATCATCTCGAGATCGCGCATCGAGCCGTTGGTAATAGCGCCCACGCAACCCAGGCCCCAGTGTATGGTGGTGTTCACTTCGCCCCAAAACGCGCCCAGCCCAGGCCGACTGTCGATATCCTGAATGACCGCTATGGTCGGCTGTTCAGGTTTGGCGAGGTAGTCGTAATAGGCCATCTGTTTCTCGCGCCGGGTTTGCGGATTGAACGGCGTCGCGGAACGTATCATCGCCGTGCGCGCGTAGCCGACGATGGGTTTGAGTTTGGGATTCGCCGCGATCATCGTCTGGCGCGTAAAGCCCTCAGTGGAGCGCTTTCCGGCGGCGATTTCCAGCGCGTTGGCGATGGTCGGTGTGTCGAAGTTTTTGAGTTGTTCAAGCAGGGGATTCATGTCGATTTCAATGGACGCAAGCGCCGGAAGTTAAAAAAGTAAAAGCAGGTACCCTGAAAGGCAATACGGGTGCGGCGTCTGGCATAGGCATCCCTAAGCGCCTTGATCCATGCGCCTGCTGGCAAGGTATTCATTTTTTAAGGAAGCTCTGATTTATTTCGAGTTCTAAGCGAGACAAGGCGCGAACACAAAATATCGACGCAGCATACGAATAGTATGTCAGGAGATTTTTTTGTGAGCCAAACATAGAGCCGCGACGAAATCGGAATTAATCAGAGCTTCCTTAGATAGGGATCGTGGGCGGCGAACCGCGGCTTAATCGCATTCGCCGATTGTATGCGCAGCAACTCGTTCCATTTTGCCATGCGCTCGGAACGGGAAAACGAACCGACCTTGATTTGCTGCACGCCCCACCCGACGGCGAGATGACAGATCGTCACGTCTTCCGTTTCGCCCGAGCGCGCCGAGACGATCGCGCCGAAACCCGCGTCCAGCGAGGCTTTCCAGGCAGCGTGGGTCTCGCTGACGGTTCCCGCTTGATTCGGTTTAATCAGCACCGCATTACATGCGCCGACTCGCGCCGCGTGTTTCACCCGTTGCGCATTAGTGACCAAATAATCGTCGCCGACGATCTGCACCCGCGCGCCGAACGCCGCGGTAAATTTTTTCAGCCCCGCCTCGTCGTCTTCCGCCAGGGGATCTTCGATCGAAACGATCGGGTATTTATCCAGCCAGCGGCCGAGCATGTCGATCAAGCCGTCGGAATCGAGCTGCTTTTTTTCCAGGCCAATTTTATATTGGCCTCCTTTACCGAATTCGCTGGCGGCGATGTCGAGTGAAATTGCCACTTGTTCGTTGGGGACGAGTTTAGTTTTTTCGATGGCGCGAAGCAGCATTTCCAACGCTTCTTCATTGGTGGAAAACGCCGGCCAATAGCCGCCTTCGTCGGCCACGCCGTAGAGCAAACCGCGCTCCGCCATGAGCTTGCCCGCCGCGAGATAAATCTCCGCCGTCCATTCCAACGCCTCGTCGATATTCTCGGCGCCGGGCGCGACCACCATGAAATCCTGGATGTCCACCCGGCGGCCGGCGTGGGCGCCGCCACCGAAAATCTGAATCTCCGGCAAGGGCATGACGATGTCGCGTTTCCCCGCGAGATGGCGCCACAGCGGCTTCCCCTCGGCCATGGCGGCTGCCTGGAGAACGGCCATGGATGTAGCGATCGTGGCATTGCCGCCGAGGATGCGTTTGTTCGGTGTGCCGTCGAGAGCGATTAAGGTTTGATCGATCAACGTCTGGTCTGCGGCGTCCATGTTCGCGAGGGCATCGGCGATTTGGATGTTGACGTTGTCGACGGCGGTGCGTACATCGATACCCGCCGAGACGTTCGCCGCCATCGCGCAAATCCAACGCTTCGCCGCTGCCCGTCGACGCGCCCGCCGGCGCGATCGCGCGGCCGACGGCGCCGCCCGCGAGGTGGATTTCCGCTTCGACCGTCGGACGGCCACGGGAATCCCACACGCGGCGGCCGATGACATTGGTAATGCGTGTGTCGCTCATGTTCCGAGTTCCGCGTTCCAAGCATCGCGAATAAATTTCAACGTCTCGACAGGCTCTGCGAGCAGTTTTCGAGCGCAACGCCGCACTTTGTTTTTATCGCCTTCAAAGGTGAGGTATTCCACCGGCGACTTACCGTCGACCCGCGCCAGAAACAAGCCGGGCAACAGATGCGCGGTGCGCCGCTCCATATCCCCACGCGGCTCCCACGTGACGCCGGCGAGATAAGTGTCGGTGAGCGTGGTGAAACTCGCCAAAAATTCTTCGCGGGCGCTGGGACACCACAAACACTTCAACAATAAATGATTCAAGCAAAACGCGAGATCGAAGGCCGGATCGCCGAACCACGCGCATTCGCAATCGAGAAAGATCGGGCGATTCGGGCCGACCAAAATATTCTTCGGCGCGATGTCGCCGTGAACCAGCACGCGTTTGGTGTGGAAGGTGATGTCTACCAGTTGTTTTAAGCGCGGCGCCAAATCCGGATGCATACGCGCCGTGGCGTCCAGATAGGGCTCAAGGCGGATGGAATAGAAAATCTGATCGGTGGCGAAGTGAGCGGGTATCGACGCATCTTCCGCGCTGGCAGCGTGGATGCGCGCCATCTGGGCGCCGACCATACGTGCGGTGTTAAGGTCGACTGTGCCGTTGCGCAATTGGGTTTTCCAAATCGGATGGCGGTCCGGCGCCAGATATTCCATCACGAACAGACCTGCATCTCGGTCGTGGGCAAGAATCTTTGGTACCGCGCCCGGAACCACCGCTTGCGCGAACTCCATATAAGCGACTTCATAGGCGTTGCGCTGAACTGGCGCTTCCCAAAGTTGCTGCACACGCAATCGCGGCAACGCACGCTTGACGCAAACAGGGCCCGCCGGTCGCTCGACTTTCCAAATGTCCGACGACACGCCGCCCGTGAGCGGCAGCATCGATACATCTTCCGATGCCGCGATCAGCCCCAGTTTACGCAGCGATGCGATGATCGCCGTCTTCGAATCGGCGTCGGCGACACTCACTGCGATTAGCCCGCCGACGAACCCACGCTGTCGAGCGAATGCAGTTCGGTCGCTTTGCCGGCCTTCAGCACCTGGCCCGGCACTTCGTGGCCGACGATGCCCGGTATTTTGCGCGCAACTCTAAGCAGGCGATCGAGATCGACGCCGGTGTCGTAACCCATGGCCTCCAGCATATGCACCAAATCCTCGGTGCAAATATTTCCCGACGCGCCGGGCGCGAAGGGACAACCGCCGAGGCCGCCGAGGGACGCGTCGTAGCGCACCACGCCCGCCTCCAATCCGGCCAACGCGTTGGCGAGCCCCATACCGCGAGTGTTATGGAAATGCAAAGTCAATTCAACATCGGCGCAGCGTTTGGCGATCTCGGTCATCAGTTCGCGTACTTGCTTAGGGTTCGCCATGCCGGTGGTATCGGCGATGGTCACGCCGTCGAAACCGAGTTCGAGGAATTGATCGACCAGAGAAAACACTTTGTCCGGCGCAACGTTGCCTTCGAACGGGCAACCGAAAGCGGTAGAGATATTGCCGTTGACTTTGAGGTCGCTCCCGCTCAACGCTTGCATGATTTCCCCAAAGCCCTGCAACGACTGCGCCACCGTGCGATTGACGTTGGCGCGGTTATGGCTTTCCGATGCGGAACAAAATAAATTAATCTCGTCGACATTACACTGCATGGCGCGTTCGACACCGCGTAGGTTCGGCACCAGCGCGGAGTAGATCACACCGGGTACGCGCTCGATTAAATTCAGCACTTGTTCGGCGTCGCGCATATTGGGAATCGCCTTGGGGGAAACGAAAGACGTGACCTCGATCTTCGCGAGCCCCGTCTCCGATAGCTCGTCGATCAGCGCGACCTTGGTTTCCGTCGGCACGAAGTCGCGCTCGATCTGGAAACCATCGCGCACCGCGACGTCGTGAATATAAACCCGTTTTTTCATCCTATGACTCCTGTATTGCGCAGTTGCTGTTGTTGCTCGTCGCTGTAGCCTATGGCTTGCAAAATTTCGCTCGTGTGCTCGCCGAGTTTCGGTCCGAGCCACTTGGTCTCACCGGGCGTTGCGGTAAACTTCGGCACGATGCCCGGCAAGGAAATGTCCTGACCATCGCCGAGTTTATGGGTTTGAATCATGTCTCGAGCTTGATAGTGTACATCGCGAACGATGTCCTGAATGTTATAGATGCTGCCGCTCGGCACATCGGCGTCATCTAACACTTTTAAAACATGCTCAAGATCGTGGGCCGCGCACCAATCGCCGATGACTGTTTCGATTTTTTCAGTGTGCGCGAAGCGGCCGGCGTTGTTGGCGAGACTGGGATCGTTCGCCATGTCGCTACGGCCGATGGCATGCATGAAGCGCTTGAATATACTGTCGCCGTTGCCGCCGATCACAACATACTTTCCGTCTCGCGTCGTATAACTATTCGACGGCACGATGCCCGGCAGCGAGCTACCGGTGCGCTCACGCACGAAGCCCGTCATGCCGAATTCCGGCAACATCGATTCCATTAAACTGAACACCGCTTCATATAACGCCACGTCGACCACCTGGCCGTTGCCGCCGTTGACATTGCGGTGATGCAGCGCCATCAGCGCGCCGATGGCGCCGTACATCGCCGCGATCGCATCGCCTATACTCACACCCACGCGTACGGGCGCGCGATCGGGATAGCCGGTGATGTAGCGCATGCCGCCCATGGCTTCACCGATGAGGCCGAAGCCGGGGCGATCTTTATACGGCCCTGTTTGGCCGTAGCCCGACAGCCGCACCATGATGAGTTTGGGATTGATCGCCGACAATTGTTCCCAGCCAAGTTGCCATTTTTCCAGCGCGCCGGGGCGGAAATTTTCGATGAGAATATCGGCGTCTTTAGCGAGCTTGCGGACAATTTCTTGGCCCTCGGGCACACGCAGATTCACCGCAACGGATTTTTTGTTGCGCGCCTGCAGCGACCACCACAGCGACGTACCGTTATGCAGTTGCCGCCACGTGCGCAGCGGATCACCACCCGCGTTCTCGGCCGTTGCCGGCGGCTCGATCTTGATCACCTCGGCGCCGAACTCCGCCAAAATCTTGCCGCAAAACGGCCCGGCGATGAGCTGCCCCATTTCGATTACTTTTACGCCCGCCAGTGGCCCTGCTGATTTCATTCGTTCAAATCGGGGAAGTTAAATGACGAATTTTACCAGGCTGATGGCCCCTTCCACCCTGACTTATAATCATGGCCGAGGAAACTTTCCCATGCATTCAATTTTAGTAGTCAATCCCAAGGTCGGGAGCGGCAAAACGACACTGTCGACCAATCTCGCCGGATTCTTCGCTGCGCAAGGCAAGCGCGTCGTGCTCGCCGATATGGATCGCCAGCAATCGGCGGCAAATTGGCTTGCGCGGCGGCCGGAAACCTTGCCGACTATCATGGCCTGGACCGCGACGACCGACAAGAAAACCGTCAGAGAATTCGACGCTCACTGGACGATCATCGATTCGCCCGCCGCCGTACACGGCGACAAGTTGAACGATCTGGTGCGCCGTGTAGAAGCGGTCGTGGTACCGGTTACGCCATCGGCCTTTGATATGGAAGCGACTGAGCGGTTTCTCGCGGAATTAATGACTGTGAAGCCGGTGAGAAAAGGCGAAAGTCAAGTTGCCGTTATCGGCAATCGCGTTGATTCTCGTACCTTGGTTGCCGACGAATTGGAAGGTTTTTTGAAGTCGCTCGAGTTGCCGATTTTGACTTACCTGCGAACGACGCAGAACTACATTCACTGCGCGCGCGAGGGCTATAGTCTGTTCGATCTCGCACCCTCGCGCGTGGAGCAGGACTTAGAGCAATGGGAAACCGCTTGGGCGGTGGTTGATGCCACAAGCGAAAGCTACTGAGGCTAAAATTTAGTCCTAGAAGTCGTGACTTGATCTTGCCTACAAGGCCCATCCGCTACGGGAAGTCTTAAGGTGTGAAACCGATATACTGAAATTGTCGACCCCTATGCACAGTGCAGAGCGTTTTTAGCCTACCGGCCGCGGCAAGCGTGCGCATCATGAAAGTAATAAATTTGATCGGTGTCTTAACCTGGATAATCTTTAGCATCGCGCGTCGATAGACGAGCGAGAGCTTGATGCTGGTTAGAATTTTGTCGAGAAACCACAGCGGCTGTCCGCCAGCGCCGAAGAAACTCTCCCTTGGCACTTCGAATCAGCCGAACGCCGGCCGCGCGGTCAGTACTTGGCGATCGTGCTGTGCACGCAACCATATCCTGGCCTGCGCACCGATCGTACCGGCTAGCGCGGGGGCAGGCCGGTGCGGGGTGACACAGCGCTATCGGGCTAACAACCTTTCTTTGGAAAAGCGCGAAGCGGTACGTTGTATGGGAACCGCGCAAACGCTCAGTTGGGGCGAAGTCTTTCGATGCTGGTGAGCATGCGCGCGCTTGCTCGCGCGCGCCTCACGCTTCCATCACACTTTCATCACATCTTTTCTTTGTCTTTGTCTTCTTTCTTGCCGGCCGTCAGCTTGCCGCCGATTTGCTCGCACGTACCCTTGGGGACATACTTCCATTCCTCGGGCATATTGTCGGTGGCGGCATGGCCCCCGCAAGCGTGTTCGGCGGTACCGCAGTCGTTCTGTCCTTTCTTGGCGACGCCGTAGCATTTCTCTGTGTCCGCTGCCACTGCATAGCTGGCGATGCCGGTTGTGAAACCGGCGGCGATTAATGTTGATAGCGCCGCGTGAATCAAGGTGTTAGAACGCTTCATCTTTACAACCTCCTTACGAGTTAAAGCAGCAAAATAACGCCGAACTGTGCCCGGTGCTTACCGAATCGGCCAAGGATAATCCTTAGCCGCCAAAAAACCAATACTGCCTTTAGGCGTGTGGGCGGCAGCCGTCCGCATCGAGCAAATCACGCAGCGCGCTGCGCGCACTATGCAAAATGACGCAGCAGTTGTTCTCGAAGATGCCAAGCGTTTTGCTGACTTCGACCGTGGTGCGACCTTGAACTCCATGCACGTGGAACAGGCGCACAGCAGCTTCCGATTGCGAGCATTCACAAACCGTTGAGCATGGGCGAAGTTCACTCTAGCGGACGCCACCATGCGAAGCTATGGTAACAATTCCATCGTCACGGCTATGAAGGCTTTAACGTTAGTTGATGGGTGCTTTTGATTGGGATAAAGGAAGTGCACTTGACCCACGGACTTGGCGCGCCACCCAGGAACAGCGGGAACGATTTTTCCGGTAGCGGTCTGCGCGAGGAAGTCGGGCAACCAACTAACGCCGGTCCCAAGCACCACAAGTTCCTTGATGGTCTCGAGGTCGTCCACCACCACCTTCGGGTTGACATTGATCTTG
The DNA here is from genome assembly GCA_963714525.1 of uncultured Pseudomonadota bacterium. Lineage (GTDB taxonomy): Bacteria > Pseudomonadota > Gammaproteobacteria > Burkholderiales > JALYOK01 > JALYOK01. The sequence goes on along the minus strand of CAVQPB010000026.1, from coordinate 262,155 downwards.
ACGGACGAGCGCCCCTTTATCATAGAGAAAGAGCGCTGCGTTCCCCTGTAGCCGATGAAGTCGATAAAGGAAAGATCCTTGGGCTGCAATGGAGCCTTATGGCGACGAAGGTACTCCGGGGACGCGTAGACGTTAGCGGTCAGCTCAAGAAGCCGCCGCCCCACAAAGCTCGAGTCTCGCATCGCGCCGGCACGAACTGCCAAGTCAATTCCCTCCGCGAGGAAGTCGATAATTCGGTTTGAAACCAGCAATTCGATCTTGGCGCTTGGGTAACGTGCGACGAAAGCATGGATCACTTTGGGTAACAAGGTGTGGGCGATGTCTACCGGTGCAGTGATCCTCAGCAGCCCGGACGGGTTCTCGCGGACAGAGGTTGCCTCGACGCGAGCCTGCTCCATTCGGCGTACCGATGCCTGGCAGTGTCCGAAGTAGACCTTCCCCGCCTCCGTGACGTGCAATTTTCTCGTCGTGCGTGTAATCAGCGCAACGCCTAGCGTTTCCTCCAACGATGCCAACCGCTTACTGACGGTCGTCTTCGGCATTTTCATGCTTTCCGCTGCTGCTGACAGGCTGCCCGTCTCAACGATGCGGACGAACACGGCCACCGCATTCAAGTCGACGTCATTGTCCATGAGTGCGCACAGTGAAAATCAATATTGCTATTTGATCATTATGCTTCAAGTTGTAAAGTGTCTCCAGCGGTCGTTCAACGACCGCTACGACGGAGGAGTCATCATGAAGAAATTTGGTCTTGCGATTACCTTGCTTGCAACGCTGGCAGGGTGTGAGACCCAGCCCCGACAAAGCGCGTCGGACATCGAATCGATGAAGCAGCAGTTACTTTCGGTGCAGAAGACCCGCCGGGCCGAAAAGGCCAACTTGGAGAACTTCGACGACTTGCATTTCAACGTCTATAGTGGCCAGAAGTGGGAGCAGTTCGCCCGCAGCCACAGCAAAGACATTGTGGTGCATAACTCGGATGACAGCATCACTCGTGGTTTGGATCCGCATATCGAACAACTGAAGCAGATGTTCGTCTTCGCGCCCGATACCCGGATTCGCGAGCATCCGATCAAGATCGCCTCCGGCGATTGGACGCTGTGCAAGGAGTCGTCGAGGGCACCTTCACGAAGCCGATGCCAATCGGAAACGGGAAGACGATCCCTCCTACCGGGAAGGCTTTCAGGCTTACGATGGTAACGATCGGTCACTGGCAGAACGGCGTGATGATCGAGGAATGGCTCATGTCCGACAACCAGTCCTTTCTGAAGCAGATCGGGCTGGCCCCTTAGAATCAGTGCGGGGCATTTGCATCAATTACACGCATTCGCAGGGATTTAAGATTTGCCTGTACGTCGCGTTGGCCGTTCGATGTCGAAACTAATTTGATGGAGGAAAGCATGAGCATGAACAACCGCATTTTGGTACCCACCGCCCCGTTTGGGCACTTGCCCACTTGTCCCGAACACCGGGTGTCGCGGCGCGCTGTATTGAAGCTGTCGCTTGCGATGGGCGCACTGGGATTTGCGTCGCCCTTGGTCGCCGCGGAAAAGGAAGCGGCCGGCATGGACTTCAAAGGGCCGATGCCTACGCCTGACCAGATACTCGGTCCGTTTTATCCTGTGCAGAAGCCCACCGATGGCGGCGCCGATCTCGCGCGACTCAAGGGTCGGTCGAGCCAAGCGCAAGGTCAGGTCATCTACGTCACAGGCACCGTGCGCAGCTTGCGCGGCGAACCTTGTCCAGGTGTGAAACTGGAGATCTGGCAAGCCAACGGCGCAGGCCGCTACACGCATCCTCACGACCGCAATCCGGCGGCGCTCGATCCGAATTTCGATGGATACGCGACGCTGACAACCGACTCGGAAGGCCGCTATCGCTTTAGGACGGTCAAGCCTGGCGCCTATCCGGTCGTGGCCGACTACTGGCGGCCGCCGCACATCCACTACGACATTACCGGCAAGGTCAACCGGTTGATCACTCAAATGTACTTTCCGGACGAACCGCTTAACAAAAAAGATCCGCTGCTGCAACAATCCTGGGCCAAGGAAAGTCTCATTGCAAAATTCCTACCGCCGACAGCGAGCGAAGAGCCGGATTCAAAAATCGTGGTCTGGGACATTGTTCTGATACAGGGATGATCCGGCGATCGAGGTTGTTTTTCGGAGAGGTAGACTACAACATGGTTTCAGGGCGGTTATTTTTTGTCGGTCTTTTTAGTTTTGGTCTCTGGGTCGTTGCGCATGCAGTGGATATGTTGACTTTGGTCAATGAGAAATCTCGGATCGAATTCGTGGGTACCAAACCCGGTGGGTTGCATCGCGGGGGATTTAAGCGGTTCACAGTCGATGCGGCGCGGACTTGGGTGACCTATCGAAGAGCAGCTTTAAGGTCGACATCGATACTACCAGTCTCTGGTCTGACAACAACGGCCTGACTAACCATTTGAACAACTCAGACTTCTTCAACGTGCCCCGGTATCCGAACATCACGTTCGAGACGACCCGCATCGAGCTTAGGAGCGCCAATCAAGCCGTCGTGAACGGCACGCTGACGATGCTCGATAAGGCTCTGGAGGTCGCCATCCCTTGCAGCGTCGAAGTGACCGACGGCAGCCTCCAGGCAAAATGCGAGTTCAAGATCGACCGCACCCAGTGGGGCATGACTTACGGCAAAGGCAGGGTCGACGCCGAAGTTGAGATTGAGGCGAAATTCGTATTCGGACGATAGTCGCTCAAATGAAGTACCCCGCCGCAAGCAGCGGGGTATCAACCCTAAAACCTAAGTTCCTTTCGTGGCAAGCCACGGGGAATCGAACCCAAAGAGATTGAAACTAATCCAGACCCAGTACTACCGAATTGAGTTTGAACGTCGGGTTTCGGAAAATTTTATTCGCGCGTAGGAATGTCGAATGCTCAAATCGCGCGCCAACTTCTTGCCGTAACTTGTCAACTAACGCGCCATGACTTGACCGACCGTTCCGCACCGCAGCGGTCTGCTTACTGGCCGTCAGGCGCCGAACAGGTGTTGTGACCCTTTCAAAATCAAGAATGCTACAACCTAATTCAGAAAATTCTTCAGCGCATTCAAGGTCGCGTCGGGTTCTTCCGCCATCGGGATATGTCCCGCGCTTTCCAGAACGACCACGCGGCAATCCTTAAGCGTGCGCGTAACTCTTTCGTCATTTTCGGCGAGGTCATCATGTCATGCTTGCCGAGCAGTAGCATGGCAGGGCAGGAAACTTTCGCAGCGGCGGCAATGCCGTCCTTGTAGTCATTGCACGCTTTCAAATCGTTGCCGAGCACATCGGGTTTCGATTTTTCCAGCAAGCGCAAAAAATCGCCCGCCATCCACACGCCGGGCAGCGGATTGCTGCCGATTTGCGCAGCGGCGGTATGGCCCCAGATGTTCACCATGTCGAATGCCGCGTGGTCATTAGCAACGGCGGCATTCAACAACGTGTCCGACACGGCCATGGGCACGGCGGTGCCCACCATCACGAGCTTGCTGATTTTCTGCGGATAACGCGCGGCGGTTTCCAGCGCGGCGAGGGAGCCCATGCTGTGGCCGACAAGGCGGCGCGTTCGATTTTTAACTCATCCAACAGCGCTGCAATCCAATCGGCCATCGCGCCAACAGCCGCATGGGGCTTGCCTTTCGAGGCACCATGGCCTGGCAAGTCCACTGCAAGCGCGTTCCAGCCATGGTATGCAAAATAACGGCTCTGCAATGCCCAGACGCTATGATCGTTCGCCGCGCCGTGTACGAATACGACACTGGGTAAGCGGTGATCGATATCGCGGCCTGCGGTATAAACGTAGGTTTCTTGGGATTGGATAGTGAGTTTCATTATTCTCAGGTATCACAAAAAGTATTCTCCTTCCCCTTCAAGGGGAAGGCGGGGATGGGGATGGGTGTCGCAATAAGCGCAAGACAATGCACGACCCATCCCCACCTTAATCCTCCCCTTGAAGGGGAGGAGACCGTTATGTACGGCGTCACTGGGTTAACCTCGTTGCGACGCTTTTAGCGCGCGGCTCAAATCATCGATAAGATCGCTGACATTCTCCAACCCCACCGATAAACGCACGGTTCCTTCCGCAATACCCGCCGACTTCAACGCCGCTTCATCCATCCGAAAATGCGTCGTGCTCGCCGGATGAATCACCAAGGATTTCGCATCGCCGACATTGGCAAGGTGAGAAAAAATCTTCAGCGTTTCGATGAAGCGTTTGCCCGAGGCGCGATTGCCTTTGATGTTGAAGCTGAACACGGCGCCGCAGCCTTTCGGCAACAAGGTCTTGGCGAGTTCGTGATCGGGATGTTGCGGCAACTCGGGATAGGAAACGGATTCCACCGCGGGATTACCCGCGAGGAACTCGACGATCTTGCGCGTGTTGCTGACATGTTTTTCCATCCGCAGCGACAACGTCTCGATGCCTTGTAAAATCTGGAACGCGGTCATCGGCGCCATACAGGCGCCGAAGTCGCGTATGCCTTCGCGCCGCGCGCGTAGGAAAAACGCCAAGGTCGGCGATTCTTCGGCGAAGGTCATGCCGTGAAAGCCCGAGTATTCTTCGCTTAAGGTCGGAAATTTTTCCGACGCCAGCCAATCGAATTTGCCGCCGTCGATCAACACGCCGCCGACCACCGTGCCGTGGCCGCAAAGAAATTTCGTCGCCGAATGAAAAATCAAATCAGCGCCGAGATCGAAGGGGCGCATGAGATAAGGCGTGGTGAATGTCGCGTCCACCAGCAAGGGCAAATTCGCTTCATGCGCGATGTCGGAAATTTTCGGAATATTCAATACGTCGAGGCCGGGATTGCCCAGAGTCTCGCCGAACAGCAAACGCGTGTTCGGGCGAATCGCCGCGCGCCAGGCATCGATGTCGCGCGGATTCACAAATGTCGTCTCGATGCCGAAGCGGGGTAGGGTATAGGCCAGCAAATTGTGCGACCCGCCATACAAAGCACGGCTGGCGACGATGTGGCTGCCCGCGCCCATGAGCGTGGCGATGGCCAGATGCATCGCCGCTTGGCCGCTGGCGGTGCCGATCGCGCCCGCGCCACCTTCCAACGCCGCCATCCTTTCTTCCAGCACCGCAACCGTAGGGTTCGAGATGCGCGAATACACATGGCCGGGGCGTTCCATGTTAAACAGCGACGCCGCGTGATCGCTGTCTTTGAACACGAACGAGGTAGTCTGATAAATCGGCGTCGCCCGCGCGCCGGTCGCGGGATCGGGCTCGGCGCCCGCATGCAAGCTCAAGGTATCGAAACCAAAATAGTTGGGGCCGCTCACGATGTTTTCCGTATTGGGTTAACTCGCGAAACTGTATCACAGGCAGGGCGTCGAGCGGCGCAATGGCGTTTCGTGTCCATTAAGAGTGTCATTGCGAGGAGCACGTTTGGCGACGAAGCAATCCCGTATTTGCCTTGCCGCTGAAAAGCAAGATTGCTTTGTCATTTCACTCCTCGCAATGCCATGCGAGAATAGCAATCGACTATGCTTTTAGAGTAAAAACTATGCGCCTGTTTAAATCGTTAATTCTGATCGGGCTTTCCCTGTTGATCTCGTCCGCACGCGCCGACGACTGTAATTTCTACGCCAAAACCGGCGCGAAAGTATCGCCGCGCAGCGGCGACTGCATCATCCCCGATAAACCCGTCGACGGCGATGAGGGCAAAACCGGTTTGGAGCGATGCACCCATCGCGAAGACAAGCGCGTGGTGTCGGAGCTCAACTGGAAGAACGGTAAGCGCGACGGCGCGGGTTTTTATTTCGATAACAACGACCGGCGCATCGTGGCGACGTTCAAAAATGATCTAGCCGAAGGTCCGGCGCAAGTTTTTTCCAAGGACAACAAGTTGCTTTGCCAAATGAATTTCAGCGCCGGCGTCGCGCAGGGCGCGGTGCGTGAACTTTATCCGAGCGGGAAACTAAAAGCCGCGTTCGAAATCGTCGGAGACCGCGAAGGCCGGGGGCGTATCGAATTACTCGAAAGCGGAAAAGTAAAAAGTCTGCAATGCGCGAGCCGCTCCATGGCGCCCGAGGACGTGGAACCTTGCGGCTTCGATGGCAAAGTGTCGCGCGTGCAACTTCACAGTAGCGATGGCAGCCCGATTCGTAACGTGAGCTATTGGCAAAACGGCAAGCTGACGAAAATCGAAACCGTCGACCGCCAGGGTTTGGCGATGACGCGCACTTATCCGCAGCCGGGTGACGACGATACCTACGACGTGGAAACTTTGCATCAAAACGGCAAAGTGTTTCGCGCCTACGGCACCAAGAAAAACCGGCTGCAAGGACCGTTTCGCGAATACTCGGAAGAGGGTACGTTGTTGTTGGAGACCGTTTACGAAGAAGAGCGTCCGGCGCGCCAACAACGGTTTTACATGAATGGAAAATTAAAGCGCGAAGTAAAAAAATCGCAACAAGCGAAACTGCTCGACGTACAGGAATTTTGGGATAACGGGAAACTGAAAATCGCAGGCACCTTCGTGGAGAGCCAATACCAGCGCGGCTCTTGGGACGATCTGGTTGAAGAAGGGCGGGTGAAGCGCTTCTCCAAGGATGGCCAGTTGACTGAAGAAACCAGTTACCGCGACGGCCGCCTCGACGGCGAGCAAAAATACTATTTCGCCAACGGCAAACTCGCGATCGAACAGCGCTATGCGAAAGATCAAATTCGGATACTGAAGTGCTACGATCCGTCCGGCAAGTTGGAACTGAGCGAGGAATATTTCGAAGATGGGTCACTCAAATCGGGAGGCAACGAGATGAGCGAAAAAGAACGGGAAGCGAAAGGGGTTTGTCGAGTCGATCGATAACCAAGGAATTTCATTTTCCCGCTAACTTGGTGCAACGAAAGTCAATATCTGATACCGTAGCAAATCGTTAGTAGCTCATCAATTTCGATGGAGAATATCCATGGTCGGATTTCGCCAAGATAACGACGGAAACTACCTCAATGACAGTGGGGACGCACTGAGTAAAGACTACGCCGGGAACTTGTGGTCCGGTGGCGCAATGGTGGGGCGCGCCACATTTGGCGGGCCGGAGCGGGTCTCCGTGTTCGATGACCATCCGAGTACCACGGAATTTTGGAAGCCGAGCCCGCCAAAATCATCGTTCGCCCCCGCTTGGAATTCACCTGCTCCCACTGCGTATGGGCCCGCTCCCGTGGGCGGCGCGAGTAATCAAGTGTCAATCGAAGGCGGAAGCACGGCCCTCGTCGGCTGGCTCGTTTGGCCGTGGATGCTGGCGCTGGCGATCGCCGCCGGCATGTTCGTGAGCGCACCATCGTTCGTGCAGGGCATGCATCTTCACCCGATACTCGGCGTCGGAACGTTTATGTTGGCCCTCTGGACCTGCCATTTGTTAATGGCGCTTACGCCGACAGCGTTGTTTATCTCGATCGCGATGTCGCTATGCTGGGGCGTGATCGTCTTCGCCCTCGCGAACCCCGGAACGTTTCCGCGCGGCTTGACGTTCGGTAATTTCAGCGCATGGCTCACCCATACCGAGCCCACAGCGATCTGGCGCATCGTGTCCCAGCGCTTTAGCAACGGCGCAAACGGATGGGCAGTGGTGATGTTCGCAATCTCGCTCGCCATGCACTGGGGTTATTGGCGGAACGCGCGTCGTTCGGTCGCTCGAACGATTAGGCAACCAAAACGACTAGGCAAGAACATATTGTCAATCGTGCTGATCAGTGCGGTGGTCGGTGGGCTTATGTCGTTGAAGTGGTAGCTCATGGAATGCAATGATGCAGAGTCCTAACCCGACGACATCGTAGTGTGCCAGCGCAATGGTAGGATGCACACCGCGCACGCGGACGGAGCAGAAGTATTGGTGCGCGTTGCGCACCCTACTACGCCACGCACTCCGCAGCGCTTACCTTCTGGCCGGGCATGCCTCAAAAAGCCTGATGGATAATGGGCCTGGTGGCATCAGACGTTTGAGATGAATTGAAAAATATTCGATGCATTCATGGCCTCGGTCAATCGACACGTAGCCTTCCTAGGGAAGCTCTGAATAAGTTCGAGTTCTAAGTGAGACAAGGCGCGAACAAAAAATATCGACGCAGCATATGAATGATATGTAAGGAGATAGTTTTTGTGAGCCAAACATAGAGCCACGACGAAATCGGACTTATTCAGAGCTTCCCTAACATATGACGTTGATGCGCTCGCCGGAATTACGTCGTTCAGCCCTATTCGTCGCCGGCGCCAATGCGGATATACACGCGCAAGCTTTGCAGGCGCGGCCCGATATGCTGATTCAAGACTTGGAAGACGGCACGCCGGCGCAATTGCGGCAGGCCGCACGGCAATGCTCCGCTGCGTTGTTCGCCGAGGCGAAGCACTTGGGAATCGTCGCTGCCGTGCGCATTAACACGCTGGAAAGTATAGGCCGAGAGGACCTTGCCGCGGTGATGGCGGCGCAACCGCAAGTGGTGTTCTTACCCAAGTGCGTGAACGGTGCGCAGGTATCGGCTTTAGCGCAGGAGCTTGATCGCTTGGAGGCGCAACATCGCTTGCCGCTCGGTGAGATTGAAATCGTTCCCAACGCCGAGACCGCGGCGGGGGTGATGAATCTGAAAGAAATTGCGCAAGCGAGCGCCCGAGTTAAAAGCGCGCTGCTCGGCACCGAAGACTTGGCCGCGGACCTGATGGCGGAGCGCAGCATTGAGGCCGAAGAACTCGCTTACGCTCGCGGACGTTTTCTGTTGGAATGCCGTGCGCTCGGCATCGAACCGATCGATGCGCCCTTCACCTTTGCCGATACCCAAGCCTGCGAGCGCGAAGCACGCCGCTCGCGAAAACTCGGCTACCGCAGCAAGAGCGTGGTGTTGCCCGATCACGTTGCCGTCATCCATGGCGTGTTCACGCCGAGCGAGGCGGAATTGGCGCACGCGCGTGAGACCGTGCAAGCCTTTGAGCAAGCCCGCGCACAAGGAAAGGACCGCGCGCTGGTGGCAGGGTTATGGATTGAGCCGCCGACTTATCTCAACGCAAAACGATTGCTGGAGCGCGCGAAGGCTTTGTCACTTGCGTGACACGGCCTACCGCTCAAATATTTTGGGGTCAGGATCGAATCGATTTCTTGAAGGAGGCATTGCAATGAGCGAGATACTCACAAGCAGCGATGGTGGTGTCTTTACCATCACCCTAAACCGCGTGGATAAGAAAAACGCGATCACTGCGGCGATGTATGCCGCCATGGCAGATGCGTTGCGCCAAGCTGCGACCGATGCCGCTACTCGCGTTGCGGTATTCCAAGGTCACGAGACGATTTTTTGCGCGGGCAACGACATCGGCGATTTTCTCGATCGGCCACCGACGACGAAGGACATGCCGGTCTACCGCTTTTTGCACGGCATCGCGGAATTTCCCAAGCCGCTGATCGCTGCTGTCTGCGGTGCGGCCGTCGGCGTCGGTACGACCATGCTGTTGCATTGCGACTTAGTGTACGCCGGTGACAACGCGACGTTCTCATTGCCTTTCGTCAATCTAGGACTCTGCCCCGAAGCCGCATCCAGCTTGCTCTTGCCGCAAATGCTCGGCTACCACCGCGCGGCGGAAGTGATGTTATTCGGCGAGCCGATCAATGCTGATGCAGCGCTCGCGATGGGATTGGTCAATCGTGTTGTAGCGGCCGCAGAAGTAAACGCACTTGCGCAAACGCAAGCGCGAAAGTTAGCGACCAAACCGATGAGTTCGATGCTAGAAATCAAACGTCTGATGAAGAAAGGACTAGCGCCGCAGGTAGCGCAACAAATGACCGATGAAGGCGTAAGCTTTTCGCGCATGCTGCAAGAGCCTGCCGCAAAGGAAGCATTCACCGCTTTTCTGGAAAAACGTAAGCCGGATTTTTCTCGGGTTTAATTCCATTTCCCAATCAAAAAGGACGCGAAGGCGAGCCGCAGACAGTGCTGTAGCACGGCAAGGCGAAGCCGACAAAGTAATTTTTGATTGGGAAATGGAATAACCCATCGGCCTGCAAGGATTATCCAGTGCACCTCCTGGCAATGCCATTGCCAGGAGCCAATATCCATGCGGATTCTGGCGATGCCGAATGTTAAAATCCGATCGGTTGCGCTGCGCCTTCGCCTTTCATTTCGATCTCTTCCTTTAGCCATTGGACGAATGACTCGGCGTTGAGCGCGGCACCGAGCACCTGGCAACGCTTTACCACCGCCGCAATGTCGCCGGGCGTAACGCGTTGCAGGCGAGCCAGTTTGGGCAACGCGATGGTCAAGTTCTCCACCACACCCAATTTGCGTAGTGTTTCCGTCACCAGCCCGCGCACCTGATCGGTTTGCAGATAATCAAATTTTAATTTGACGGCGAAGCGGCGCAACGCCGCGCGATCCAGCCGCTCCATGAGATTGGTTGAACAAATGAACAGGCCGTCGAAGCACTCCATTTGGGTCAGCAGTTCGTTGGTCTCGGTTAACTCCCAGCGCGCTCGCGCGTCACGCCGATCCGCGAGGAAGGAGTCGGCTTCATCCAAGGTGAGCACGGCGCCTTCATCTTTCGCTTGTTCGAACGCCAGCGCGATGTTTTTTTCGCAAACACCGAGCCAAGGCGAAAGCAGATCCGATGCGCGCTTGATCAATAATGGACGATCGGCCACACGCGCGATGTGCGCTGCCAACGCGGTCTTGCCGGTGCCGGGTGGTCCGTAGAACGCCAAAGTTCCCACCGGGTGTTTTGCTAGATTCGAAATCAGCGCGGCGGGATCGGCATTGCAATTCAAATAGGCGAGATCGAACGCCGTCGCAGCAACGACGCTGGACGCCGCACGCTGCCCCATGGCGCGCATGCCGCTGTGCAGGGTCCGCTCGGCGGCGCTGGCCGGTGCGATCTCGCGCGCGACCAGCGTAGCCACGCGCGCGGCTTCGCTGATTTGGCCCGGCGCCAGTTCGCTGTGTTCCGCGATACGGTCGAGCCATGGTCTCATCGACATCCAGCGCGCCGAAGGCGCGGCCAGCTATGCGGCGACGCACTTTGCGGCTCGGATTTTTCACTTCGAGCAAATAGGCAAAGCGGCGTAAATACGCCGGGTCGATGTGGCCGATCTCGTTGGAAATCCAAATCATCGGCACTGGATTAGTTTCCAACAATTCGTTGAATGCAGCCTTACCCAACGCATCGCTCGCCGTCACACCGCGGCGCGGCAATAAATCCTCGGTCTCATCGAACATCAGCGCGACGCCGGCGACGGTGCGCAGCAGGCGCTGCGCCACTACCACTTGCGAATAACGCTCACGCGTCATGCCCTCGCCATCGCTTTCCGTATGGCGAATCTCGTGCAATGCAAGATTCGCCTGCGCGGCGAGGGCGCGGGCGAGTTCCGTTTTCCCGGTGCCCGGTGGGCCGTAGAGCATGATGTTGATGCCTGCTTCGCCTTTGTGTGAGGCGGCTTCGAGCAACGCGACAAGGATGTCGAGGTCTTGTTCAAGATGGGAGAAATCCACTAAACCGAGATGCGGCGCGCGCGCCGGCCGCGCGAATTGGGCGAATAGCGCTTGATCCGCGTCGAACTCGTCGAATAGTATCTGCGCCAGCGCGCCGCGAGGACGCAGCAGCGGATCGTCGTCGTCATGCAGATTCAAGCGCAGCAGGCCGGTGCGCATGAGCGTGCTCTCGGGCGCGAGGGCGGCGCGCATCGACGCGAGCGGGTAATCGAGCAACGCCGCGAGCGTTTGCGCGGCGGTCGGCCGATCGCGGACGATATTGGCCAAGCGTTCCAGCGCGTTGCGTAACACGCGGGTGGATTCGGCGACCACGGCGAGCGTAATCAACGCTCGCTCCGCGGGCGTCAGACCGAGACGATCGCCGAGCGCATCGACATTGCGAAACACCGGCGCACGGAATTCGCCCAGGCTCTGGATCGCAACTTCGCGCGCTTTCAGAGAGCGCAACAGCGGCTCGATCTCATCCGTATCGAGACGATTGCGATGGCTGACGTTATCGTCGCGTTTTGCAAGCGCGAGCAATTCGCGCCGATCGTAGTCGGCGAACAATTGCGCGGTCGCCGCGCGCCCGACGTGGGCGATGCGCGACAGCACGAGCGCCGCATAGCGCTCATATTCCGAGACGAAATGCTCGGCATCGAAGACAAATCCGTCTTCGTTAGGGGTAATGCCCATGTTCAATTCCAAATTAATTCGCGCGCGACGTCAAGCGCGTGCGCGAACGATGCCAATAAGCGCCCCAGGGGCGCGATTCAAAGTGCTAGCGGTGGACCGGAAACTGCAGCAGCGTCAGCCGTGCGCAGCGCCGCGATTGCACGCGCGCAGGCCGGCGAAGCACTGAGAGGCTTCGGCCCACATCGATAATGATCTGCGTACAAACATGGCTGGTCCTAGAGAAAAAATCAGCAAGAGGCGAATTATCCGCATTGCGCGAAAGATGTCAAGAGCAAATGACGTGAAAATTTTCGCTGCTTGAACGCGCCAACGGCATGACGCAACGCGACGTTTTCAGGCATCGGCCTGTGATACTTACCCAGAGCGGCTCGCAGCGATGGCATTGCCAGGAGACAGTATCCATGCGGCGTCTGGCGATGCCGAATTTGACGATTTGAGAAGTAATGGCCTCGCCGCGACAGTGAGAAAGAAAATCGTTGACGCACATCGGCGCCTCACTTAATAATTCTCCGATACCGTGTGCCATTCGATGTGCCCACAGCATCAGCGTCGACGGGTCGGCGGTATTTAATCCTACTCACCGCTCAAACTCAGGAGAATTAATATGAATACCGCTCGACGCGTACTGCTCGCCGCCATTCTGGCCATTACCTTCACCGCCACGTCAATTTCAGTGGTGGAAGCCGCAACTCGCTGGGAATATAAAACCATTCAACTCGATAAAGTCAACGTGACCAACGCGCAACAACTCGAACTGCTGTTAAATCAGCTCGGCCAAGAAGGTTGGCTGTTGATTGAGACCAGCGCGACTGGGGTCGCGGTTTTTCGGCGCGAAAAGTAAACCTACTCACCAACTATCAATTCGGGTAGCGCGACGAACCGCGCGATATTCTTCGTCTACCCGCAAGAAGCTGATCGACGGTACAACCGGTTCAACCTAAAGAACAGAAATCAGGGTCTTCTTTGATTCGCCCGTACCCACAGCATTTGCTGCACGACGCATCGCGGCAAAATCATTAGCAAAGAAAATCGTTGACGCATCTCCTTACCTCACCTAATAATTTGCCGGTAACGTGCGACCCGATCGCATCCATCCGCCAAAAAGGAGAATTAACATGAGTACCGTTCGACGTTTTATGCTCGCTGCCACCTTAGCCGCTGCGTTCGCCGCGACCACCAGTTCCATTGCACAAGCGGCCACCACCTACGAATACAAAGCGATTCAACTGAAAAAAGTGAGCGTCGCAAACGCGCAGCAACTCGAGTTGCTCTTGAATCAACTCGGCGCCGAGGGGTGGTTGCTGGTTCAGGTCACGGCGGCCGGTGTCGCTGTTTTGCAACGGGAGAAATAACCGTTGTCGTGTCTTTTCTGGATTCGCCACAGTTTAGCGTCCCAAAATAAATGACCGCGAATTCCGGCGTGGTGAAAGTGTATGGGATCAAGAATTGCGATACGGTCAAAAAGGCGCGCGCTTGGCTTGATGCTGGCGGTGTCACATATGAATTTGTTGATTTCAAAATTAGTGCCGCCGAGCGCTGATCAGATTTCGCGTTGGTGTCGCACTTTAGGTGCAAACGCGGTGTTAAATCGACGCGGCACGACCTGGAAGAAACTCCCCGCAAGCGAACAGATGAGCGCCGATTCCGAGTCGGGCGCCATCGCGATCATGGTCGCGCACCCAAGCGCAATTACGCGTCCGATTATTGAAACCGGGTCGGATTATTTGATCGGTTTCGATGAGGCGAGCTACCAAGCGCAATTTTCATAGCGGATATTGGCCATGACCGATGTCGACGAAATTGTATCTCGGCTCATCCGCGCTACCACCGGGCTGAGACGCTTGCGCCCTTTCGAAGCGCCGATCCCGACCCCGACATGGCGCTACCGCTTCGGTCAGGGCGACTCAAAACACGATAGTTCGCGAGACAGCGTATGTACCTGCGGTAACTTGCGAACCGAACCCGCCGCCGCTATCAACGCGTTTTTCTCTTTGGGTGTGAGCGATTGCAAGTCGCCACCCTCAAAATAAACCATCGCCTTCAAACTTTCGCTAGGCTGGAACTGATTTCCATACAGTGTGCGCGCAGCCGCTAACCCGTTTGAGAGATCCATGCCCGAGGCCAGCATCGCGGCAATATCGCGGTAGTCTTTTGCCTCGATTCGCTGAAGAATTACTTTCAACTTCGTGGCAAGCAGGTCATCCAGCGAAGCGACTTGGGCAATGCCGTCGTCGGTAAATTGAGGTTGGCCGACTCGACCGAAATCGAGATTACCGAAGAACGAAACTTTGACGTGGTCGCTCGCAGCGCCCGAATCGGGGACAAGGATTGTGAAACTATCGGGCTGATCTTGAATCACACTGGATCGTTTGATAAACGACAACGCTTTATGGAGAGCGGCTTTATTTAACGGTCTATCGGAAAAGAAATCGAAATCAACTGAAGGCCGATGACCTAACCTCAAAGCAATCGCAGTGCCGCCATACAAAACGAAGCCCAAAGTGGAAGCCGGGCGCAACTCTGGCCAAAAGCGCCGTTGCGGTTCGGGCAAAAAGTCTAGGCGCGGCGCGAAACGATCTATCACGCGACTTTTCGTGTTGGCATCGGCGGAAGCTGTTCCGGCAAAGCAACTCCAAGCCGGTAATGCCAGTAGGCCCACGAGCGCTCACTGAATTGGCCGATTTCCGCGTGGGTGAGGACTTCACGTAACGCGTTCTCGCCGACGATATCGATTAGGACAAGGACATCGTCGTAGTCACCGATGTTCATCACTTGTGCGAACAAGCGTTCGGGTTGTACGAAGGTTTCGTCGGGCGTTTTCCACCAGATGTATTTTTCGGCTAGGTGTTTCAGTACTGGCTCGATTAAGCTGCGACATTCGTCCATTCCGCGAGTGAAGCGGTAAACGACCAAAGCATAATTTTACGCCTTCACAGCAAGACGTTCACCGGAAATTTGATATTTAGTCATCGCGGGCAACTTAGTGAATGCGCCAGGAGGCAGTATTCATGCGGGTTCTGGCAATGCACTCGGCAACTCCTTCCTACGCGGCGAGGGGAAGGTTGGGACGGGGTAGCCCGGGGCTATGCCGCATGGGAGTTCCGCATGCAAATCCGAATGCGCTCAATCGACGGAATCTTGGTGATAAAACCAGATTCACCACGCTTAATTTCCCGCACTCCTTCGAGAATTTCCTTACCGGTATTTCGTTTAGATATCGCCATCGATTTCGTCTTTTCCAATATTCTTTCAAACCAACACGCTTTCCCGAAATCCAATGCTAGTGTTGGGTCAACCATATCAATTGGAATTGA
Source organism: uncultured Pseudomonadota bacterium (assembly GCA_963714525.1). Taxonomy (GTDB): domain Bacteria; phylum Pseudomonadota; class Gammaproteobacteria; order Burkholderiales; family JALYOK01; genus JALYOK01. The sequence continues at coordinate 246,680 of CAVQPB010000026.1, read as the reverse complement.
GACGCAGCAGTTTGGGCGAGCTCAATTGATGCTGCAGTTCGTTCCTTACCCCAACCTACTGGGCTAAAGCCGATCTAGCCCTTTACGCAAACTAGTTGCGTCCTCACCACGTGCACATGGGCATAGGCCGGCACGTCTAGCGACAGTAAAAACGTATGCGCTCGCTGCAAGGATGAACCCAGTCGCGAGTCTCACCATCCACTCTTCGGAGACAACGGCAACGACTACCGATGCTAAAAGCGGTGCCGCGATCGCGGCAACAAATACAAACTGCGCCCCGTACGATCTCGAGAAGACCCCAAATAGTGTCCCTGGAGCGGGGAAGCCCGCAGAGCTTGTGGCTTCGCGCATAAAGAAAGCAAAGTAGGCGATCACGAACGCTAACAAGAGTTGAGCGGAAAGGGTGGCCCAGAAAAGGTTTTTTGGGAGAGCTCCTGGCGATACTTCGACGGGAGCCTCCCGGACGTCGGCGACACGAATCCCATCATCGAATATTGGGGGCATGGACTTGGCCAGCTCCCGTACGTCGTTGACTGTCAGGTAGTTAATTAAGTCTTCCGATGGTACCGAAGGGACGTAGCCCTCAGGGAGTTGTTGGCTTCGCTTCAAGGCCGGAGGTGAGAATTTCTCCATTAGCCATGGTGTAGCCGTTTGATTACCTTGAATCATGCTATTCCGCTTGAGGGCCCACCGGTAAATCGAATAGTCGGCCAGACTTGACGCGTTACGGCCGCGGGTAAGGAGAGAAGAATCGTTGAGATTTTTTAAGATCTCAACGATGTCGAAGATCTCAACTATATTGGTCATCAGTCGCATGTTTTTTGGAGCTTCTAAACGAGGGGCAATACCTGCGGTCGAAGTCGCACCTGAAGATGCCCCTGCGTCCAACTTAATTGACCGACCTACCCCTACCATCTCAATGGCCACTTCGAGGAGCTGCTTAAGTGGCTGACTTTCTGCGTTTGGAACTTTGCTTAGGTGAATTTTCCAATATGGGTTTTGGCCAAGGTGTTCTACGGTTATGTTCAACTCCGCTCTCAAGGTAACGTAGTTCCCAAGAGCGATTAGGTTCTGTTGCCTAATCCAGTTGGGACTGAGAGAGACTAGCGCTAGCGAAATGAGGAGTGCGAACGCTCCCGCTCGCGTGCATGCTTGCGAAGTAACCGCATCAAGGTCCTTTGTATCCCTCATTTCCTCAACTGTAATTTAGTTTTGCTTCCTCGTAATTTGCGATCTTTACTCCTACCTGAAATATTTCTTAATACTTTGCTTGACCGGCAAAAAACATTCATGGCGAAAGCTCTCCAAATTGGATTTGAAGCCCCTCGCTTTACTTTTTCAAGTAGACCGCAGTAGTTGATTTTTCCTAAACGAATTGGATTCTCGGTTTTGCTGGAATAACGTTGAGGAACCGTAAACCGTTGTCCAGTCTATTTACCTTACTTCTTGATTGAGGTATTCGCTTGAGTCGCCCCCATTGTCTCATTCAACCGTAACTGATTTCGCGAGATTTCTTGGCTTATCTACATCGGTACCTTTTTGCAACGCGGCGTGGTACGCCAAAATCTGCACAGGAATCGAATGAACAATAGGCGAGAACACACCAAAGTGTCTCGGCGTGCGGATGACGTGCACGCCTTCGCTTTCGGCGAAGTGGCTGTCGAGATCGGCGAAGACGAATAGTTCGCCGCCGCGAGCGCGGACTTCTTGCATGTTGGATTTTACTTTTTCGAGCAGCGCGTCGTTGGGCGCGATGACGACGACGGGCATGTCGTTATCGACTAACGCTAGCGGGCCGTGTTTGAGTTCGCCGGCGGGGTAGGCTTCGGCGTGGATGTAGGAAATTTCTTTGAGTTTGAGCGCGCCTTCTAGGGCGATGGGGTAGTGGATGCCGCGGCCCAAGAACAGCGTGTGATGTTTGGGCGAGAACATTTTTGCCCACTCGGCGATTTGCGGTTCTAGATTGAGTGCGTGTTGTACGCTGCCCGGTAGGTGGCGCAAGTTGTCGAGGTACTCGGCTTCTTTTTCCGGCGTGAGTTTGCCGCGAATTTTCGCGAGCGTGACAGCGAGTATGAACAGCGAAACGAGTTGCGTGGTGAAAGCTTTAGTCGACGCGACGCCGATTTCCGCACCCGCGCGGGTGAGGAAGACGAGCTGAGAGGCGCGCGGAATGGCGCTCTCCGGCACGTTGCAGATGGAAAGCGTGGCGGTTTGACCCATGCTTTTCGCGTGTTTCAGCGCTTCCATGGTGTCCAGCGTTTCGCCGGATTGCGAGATGGTGATGATGAGTTGCTTGGGGTTGGCAACGGATTCGCGGTAGCGATATTCGCTGGCGATTTCGACGGAGACCGGGACTTTGGCGATGCTCTCGAGCCAATATTTCGCGGTGAGGCCGGCGTGGTAGCTGGTTCCCGCCGCGAGGATGAGGATGCCGTCGATGCTGCGGAACAGCGCTTCGGCTTCCGCGCCGAATAGTATCGGGTCGAAACCATCGCTTATGACGGATTCGATGGTGTCGGTCAGTGCGCGCGGTTGTTCGTGGATTTCTTTTTGCATGAAGTGGCTGTAGGGGCCGAGCTCCATGGACGCGAGCGACACGTCGCTGACGCGCACCGGGCGTTCGGCTTTGACGCCATTCTTGTCGACGACCGTCACGCCGTCGCGGCGGATTTCGGCGACGTCGCCATCTTCCAAATACATCACGCGGCGCGTAGCTGATAGCACGGCGGACACGTCGGAGGCGATAAAATTTTCACCGTCGCCGAGGCCGATCAGCAGCGGGCAACCGAGGCGGGCGCAGGTCATTACCTCAGGTGTTTTGAGGCAGACGGCGCCGATGGCAAATGCGCCGATCAACTCTTTCACCGCGCGTTGTGTCGCGGTGAAGAGGTTATTGCATTGGCCGTAGTGGTAATGAATAAGATGGGCGATCACTTCCGTGTCGGTTTGCGATTCGAACACGTAACCGAGTTTTTTTAAGTTTGCGCGATGTTCGTCGTGATTTTCGATGATGCCGTTGTGGACGACGGCGATCGTGCCACCGGAAACGTGCGGATGCGCGTTGAATTCGGTGACGCCGCCGTGGGTCGCCCAGCGCGTGTGGCCGATGCCGACGACGCCATGCAATTTCACCGCTTCGGCTTTTGCTTCCATATCGGCCACGCGGCCGACGGAGCGCACGCGATTGATGCCGCCATTCAACACCGCGACACCGGCGGAATCGTAACCGCGATATTCGAGGCGGCGTAGGCCCTCGATCAACAATGGGACGACGTTACGTTCTGCGACTGCGCCGACGATTCCACACATGGTCTATACCTCGTTATTTTTTGCTGGGTTTCACGGGCCGTTTCCAGCCCGGAATAGTTAATTGTTTCGCCCGCGAGATGGTTAGTTCGCCCGCGGGTGCGTCTTTGGTTAAGGTTGTTCCTGCGCCTAAGGTCGCGCCTTTGCGCACGGTGACCGGCGCGACGAGCTGCGTGTCGGAGCCGATGAACACATCGTCTTCGATGATGGTGCGATGTTTGTTGGCGCCATCGTAATTGCAAGTGATGGTGCCCGCGCCGATATTGACGTTGCTGCCCACCGTCGCATCACCGACGTAGGCCAGGTGATTCGCTTTCGAACCTTTGCCCAACTCGGAATTCTTTATCTCGACGAAGTTGCCGACATGGGCGTGATCGGCAAGCTTGGTGCCGGGGCGCAGCCGCGCGTATGGCCCGATGCGGCAATCGGCGCCGACGATGGCATCGTCCATTACGCTATAGGGCGCGATCTGTGTATCGCTAGCTACGGTTGCGTTCTTTAGTACGCAACCGGCGCTCACCACGACGTTGTCGCCCAGCGTCACGTTTCCTTCGAACACGCAGTTGATGTCGATGAAGACGTCTTTGCCGCACGTGAGGGTTCCGCGGATGTCTATACGTGCGGGATCGGCGAGCGTGACGCCTTGCTCCATCAGCGCTTGCGCGATGTTTTGCTGGTGAATGCGTTCCAACTGCGCTAGTTGCACTTTGCTGTTGATGCCCAGCGTTTCCCATTCGCCGCTGGGGTGAACAGCGGTGACGGGCACTTTATCGTTCACCGCCATGGCGATGATGTCGGTCAGATAATATTCTTTCTGAGCGTTGTCGTTTTTCAGTTGCCCGAGCCAACGGGAAAGGTGTTTGGTCGGGACCGCCATGATGCCGGTGTTCACTTCGCGAATCGCGTGTTGCTCGGGTGTCGCGTCTTTGTGTTCGACGATGCCGGTGATGTCGCCGCGGTTATTGCGCACGATGCGACCGTAGCCGGTGGGATCGGCGAGTTCGATGGTCAGCACCGCAAGTTTGCCTTGGCTGGCGGCATCGGTCAGTTTTCGCAACGTCGACGTTTGCGTTAGCGGTACGTCACCGTAAAGAATAAGCGTGAGGCCATCTGGGTCGAGGTGGGGCAGGGTTTGCATCACCGCGTGGCCGGTGCCCAGTTGCGGCTCTTGTTTTACCCAAATCGCTGCGCATTCCGCAAACGCATTGGGAACCGCACCGCCGCCATGGCCGTAGACTACGCATAGTTTGCTTGAACCAAGGGCGTTTGCGCTATCCATCACATGTTGTAGCAAAGGCTTACCCGCTAATTTGTGTAGGACTTTCGGCAAATTAGAATACATGCGTTTACCCTGGCCGGCGGCCAGGACGACGACGTTTAGGGCGGTCATTTATTGTTTGCCTAGAAGGGTTTGCAGCATCCCGATTCAGACAATATAGACAAAAAAAGGCAGCTTTACTATTGCTGCCTTTTCGGGTTTAAGAGGGGAAAACGCCGCTAGTGGGTTTTTCGCCGTAACTTTTGAATCGCTTGAATCTGCGCCATGGCTTCGGCCAATTCGGATTGGGCTTTGGCGATTTCGAATTTGGAGGTTTTGTTCTGCATCGCTTCTTCGGCCAACCTCTTGGCTTCGAGGGCTTTTGCCTCGTCCAAATCGTGACCGCGGATGGCGGTGTCGGCAAGGACCGTCACCACACCAGGCTGAACCTCAAGGATGCCGCCGGCGACGAAAATCATTTCCTCTGCGATTTGACCAGCCACTTTAACGCGCACCGTGCCTGGCTTAATGCGGGTAATAAGCGGCGTATGGCGGGGATAAATGCCTAATTCGCCCGCTTCTCCCGGCAAAACGACGAATTCCGCCTCGCCGGAAAAGATTTGCTCTTCGGCGCTTACTACGTCTACGTGGATGGTGTTTGCCATTGTTTAACCTGTGAAAGGTGAAAGGTGAAGGGTGAAGGGAAAAGGCACTCTTTTCACTCTTCACCCTTCACTTTTCACTGTATCGTTTTAGCCTTCTCAACAGCTTCTTCGATGCCGCCGACCATGTAGAACGCCTGCTCGGGCAGATGATCGTATTCGCCGTCGACGATGCCTTTGAAGCCTTTGATGGTGTCCTTCAGCGACACGTATTTGCCGGGCGAACCGGTGAACACTTCCGCGACGTGGAATGGCTGCGACAGGAAGCGCTGGATCTTACGCGCGCGGGCCACGGCCAATTTGTCTTCGGGCGACAGTTCGTCCATGCCGAGAATCGCGATAATGTCGCGCAATTCTTTATAACGCTGCAACGTTGCTTGGACACCGCGGGCCACGTTGTAATGCTCTTCCCCGACGACCAGCGGATCGAGCTGGCGCGAGGTGGAGTCGAGCGGGTCGACCGCAGGGTAAATGCCAAGTGATGCAATATCGCGGGACAGCACCACGGTGGAGTCCAGGTGCAAGAAGGTTGTGGCGGGCGAGGGATCGGTCAAGTCGTCTGCCGGCACGTATACGGCCTGGATCGAGGTGATGGAGCCGACCTTAGTGGAGGTGATGCGCTCCTGCAGGCGACCCATTTCTTCCGCCAAAGTTGGTTGATAACCCACGGCGGAAGGCATGCGGCCCAACAACGCCGAGACTTCAGTGCCGGCCAAGGTATAGCGATAAATGTTATCGACGAAGAACAGAATATCGCGGCCTTCGTCGCGGAATTTTTCTGCCATGGTCAAGCCGGTGAGCGCCACGCGCAAGCGGTTGCCCGGTGGCTCGTTCATCTGGCCGAACACCATCGCCACTTTTGATTCGTTTAGGTTATCTTTGTTGATAACCCCTGCGTCGGTCATCTCGTGGTAGAAGTCGTTACCCTCGCGCGTGCGCTCCCCCACACCGGCGAATACCGATAGGCCGGAATGTTCTTTCGCGATGTTGTTGATGAGCTCCAACATGTTCACGGTCTTGCCCACACCGGCGCCGCCGAACAAGCCCACTTTACCGCCCTTGGCGAACGGGCAAACCAAATCGATAACTTTAATGCCGGTTTCGAGCAATTCAACCGATGGGGAAAGTTCGTCAAATTTCGGCGCCGGCTGATGGATCTCGCGGCGCTCATCTGTGCCGATTGGGCCTTGCTCGTCGATCGGGCGGCCCAGCACGTCCATGATCCGGCCCAGAGTCGCGCCGCCCACGGGCACTGTAATGCCTTTGCCGGTGGGCTTTACCGCCATACCGCGGCGCAAGCCATCGGAAGAGCCCATCGCGATGGTGCGCACCACGCCGTCGCCGAGTTGCTGCTGCACTTCGAAAGTCAAACCGGCTTCGGCGAACTTGGAACTATCATCGGCCAGGGTCAACGCTTCATAGATCCGTGGCATCGCTTCGCGAGGAAATTGCACGTCGACCACAGCGCCGATGCACTGGACAATCCTTCCCTCTGTCGCAACAGCATTCATTGTGCTTCCTTTCTTTCCTAGTTCAGTAGATTCGTTTAGCCGATGGCTGCCGCGCCGCCGACAATCTCGGAGAGTTCTTTGGTAATGGCGGCCTGACGGGATTTGTTGTAGATCAGCGTCAATTCGTCGATCACGTCCCCGGCATTGTCGCTAGCGGATTTCATCGCCACCATGCGCGCGGATTGTTCCGACGCCATATTTTCCGATACCGCTTGGTATATCAACGCTTCGACATAGCGGCTCAGCGCTTGATCGAGCACGGACTTGGCTTCCGGTTCGTAAATGTAGTCCCACGAGCCTGTCGGCACACCGAGCTTTTCGCCGGACAGGGGCAACAGTTGCTCCATCACGGCTTCTTGCTTCATGGTGTTGACGAACTTGTTATAAAAAATGATCAGGCGATCGAAGCGATCCGCCACATAGGCGTCAAGCATCACCTTCAGTGCGCCGATGAGCTTTTCCATGTGCGGCTTGTCGCCGAGGCCGACGACGTGGGACACGACGTTCGCGCCCATGCGTTGCATGAAGCTAAAGCCCTTGTTGCCGATACAGCAGACGTCGAACTCCTCGCCCTCGGCTTCCCACTGTTTCATGTTGTTGATGACCAAGCGCAACACGTTGGTGTTTAAGCCGCCGCACAAACCTTTATCGGTGGTGATGACGATAATGCCGACCCGCTTCACCGTATCGCGCGACACCAAAAACGGATGGCGATACTCGGGGTTGGCATGGCTGATGTGGGCTGCGACGTTGCGTATCTTTTCGCCATAAGGACGAGCGGTGCGCATGCGCTCCTGCGCTTTGCGCATCTTCGAGGCCGCGACCATTTCCATCGCCTTCGTGATCTTGCGCGTGTTTTGCACGCTCTTGATCTTGGTGCGTATTTCCTTAGAACCTGCCATGGGAACCCTTTATGCCTACGCGCGCTTAGTAAGACCCGTTCTTTTTGAAGTCTTTGATGGCTTCATGCAGCGCGGCTTCGTCGTCCTTAGAGAGATCCTTGGTGGACTCGATGCGATTGGCAAGGTCCGTGAACTTGCTCTTGATATAGTCCCGCATCGCCCGCTCCGCATTGAGCGCTTTGGCGACGGGAATGTCATCGAAGTAACCATTGTTAACCGCGAACAATGTCAACGCCATTTCCCACACCTGCAACGGCTGATATTGCGGCTGTTTCATCAGCTCCGTCACCATGCGGCCGCGCTCCAACTGCTTGCGCGTGGCTTCATCCAAATCCGATGCAAACTGCGCGAACGCCGCGAGTTCGCGATATTGCGCCAGCGCGAGACGCACACCGCCGCCGAGCTTTTTGATGACTTTGGTTTGCGCCGCGCCACCCACCCGGGATACGGAAATACCGGCGTTAATGGCAGGGCGGATACCGGCATTAAACAAACTGGATTCTAGGAAGATCTGACCGTCGGTAATGGAAATCACGTTGGTCGGCACGAATGCAGATACGTCGCCGGCTTGCGTTTCGATGACCGGTAATGCGGTCAACGAACCGGTCTTGCCTTTAACTGCGCCGTTGGTGAATTTCTCCACGTAGGCTTCATTCACCCGCGCCGCGCGTTCCAACAAACGCGAATGCAGATAGAACACGTCGCCCGGATACGCCTCGCGACCCGGCGGGCGGCGCAGTAGTAAGGACACTTGGCGATAGGCCCACGCTTGTTTGGTCAAGTCGTCATAGATGATCAACGCGTCTTGGCCGCGGTCGCGGAAATACTCGCCCATGGTGCAACCGGAATACGGCGCGATGTATTGCATCGCCGCAGATTCCGAAGCGGTAGCGGCAACGACGATGGTGTATTCCATCGCGCCATATTCTTCAAGCTTGCGCACCACGTTGGCAACGGTCGATGCTTTCTGACCGACGGCAACATAAATACAGAATAGATCTTTGCCCTTCTGATTGATGATGGTATCGATCGCAACGGCGGTTTTACCGGTTTGGCGATCGCCGATGATCAACTCGCGTTGACCACGTCCGACGGGCACCATGGCGTCGATGGATTTCAAACCCGTTTGCACTGGCTGCGACACGGATTTCCGCGCGATCACGCCGGGCGCGACCTTCTCAATCACGTCCGTCATCTTGGCGTTGATCGGCCCTTTACCGTCGATGGGTTGACCCAGGGAATTCACCACTCGGCCGATCAGTTCCGGACCGACCGGGACTTCGAGAATGCGGCCCGTTGCTTTAACGGTGTCGCCCTCGGAAATGTGTTCGTATTCACCCAGCACCACGGCGCCGACGGAATCGCGCTCCAAGTTCAGCGCCAGACCGAAGGTATTGTTCGGGAATTCCAACATCTCGCCTTGCATCGCATCCGACAAGCCATGGATACGGCAGATGCCGTCGGTTACCGATACGACGCTGCCTTGGTTGCGCACATCGGCGGAGAGCGCGAGATTTTGAATCTTCGCTTTAATCAGTTCGCTGATTTCGGAGGGGTTCAGTTGCTGCATGCTTTCTCCTACAACTTTAAGTGGTCAACGCGGTAGCCATATGCTGCAGCTTACCGCGCACGGAAGCGTCGATCACTTCGTCACCGATGACGATTTTGACGCCGCCTATGAGTTCTTTATCCACGGTCACGTGGGGTTGAATCTTACGTTTGAACTTGGCTTCGAGATGGCCGACCAAGTTGCCGAGTTGAGCGTCTTCCATGGGAAACGCGCTCACGATCTCCGCCTCGAGCACACCTTCGCGCTGGTGCTTCATTTCCTCGAATAGTTCGGAGATTTGCGGCAACAGCGTTAACCGATCGTTGTCGGCGAGCAACGCGAGAAAGTTCTTCACTTCAGCCGAGGCATCGCCATTGACGATGCCGCCGAACAAATCCACCATTTGGCTGGTGGTGGTTTTCGGATCGGTGATCGCATCGCGCACGCCTGCTTGGGCGGCCGCCGCGCTAAATCGAGCCAGCACGGCGGACCAGTCGCTCAGTGCATTAGCCTGATCGGCTAACTTAAATACCGCTTCGGCGTAGGGCCGGGCGAGCGTGGTAACTTCAGCCATGGCCGATCAAAGCTCCTGCTTTAATTGCGTCAACAAATCGGCATGGGCTTGAGCGTTGACTTCGCGGCGTAGAATTTTTTCGGCGCCGCTAACGGCCAGCGCGGCCACTTGCGCACGCAGCGATTCCTTAGCACGGAACACCTCTTGCTCGACTTCAGCCTTGGCGCCGGCGACGATGCGATCGCCTTCGGTTTTTGCCGCGGCTTTTGCTTCCTCGATCATCTGCGTTGCGCGTTTTTCCGCGCTGGAAATAATCTCGCCGGCGCGGCCCCGTGCTTCCCCCAGTACCTCGGTGGTTTTCTTGTCCGCTTGCGCTAATTCGAGCTTACCTTTTTCCGCTGCGGCGAGGCCGTCGGCGATGGCCTTTTGGCGATCTTCGATGGCTTTCATCAAGGGCGGCCACACGAATTTGGCCGTGAACCAGACGAAAATGCCGAAGGCGATTGCCTGACCGATTATGGTTAAATTAATGTCCATTCAGACACCCAACAAAAGTGATTAAGTAGCCGACTGGATGACAGCGAGCAGCGGATTACCGAACGCGAACAACATGGCGAGACCCACACCGATAATGAACGACGCGTCGATTAGGCCGAGCAACAAAAATACTTTAGCTTGTAGTTGCGGCATCAGTTCCGGTTGACGGGCTGCGCCTTCCAAAAATCGGCTACACATAATGCCCACACCGATACATGCGCCGGCGGCGCCCAGCCCGATAATGAGGCCGATGCCGATGGCGGTGAAGCCCTGAATGTTTGCTAGCAGTGCTAATTTATCCACGTTACTTCCTTCCTTTGCTTTGAACTTAGTTAATAGAAATCGAAATTACCAGTGCAGTGCGTCACCATTAATGGAACATAAAATGCGTCTTTTTCCGTCTGGCTTCGTTACTCGTCGTTGCGTAGAGCCCGCTATGCGGCCTCCTCGCGCCTCGCCAGACAGAAAATTCCATCACTTTATTAGTCCCATTAATGGTGACGCACTGCACTAGTGACTCTCGTGCGCCATGGCCAAGTAAACGACCGTAAGCATCATGAAAATGAACGCTTGCAATGCGACGATCAGAATATGGAATATCGCCCATCCGGCGCCGAGCACCCCACCCAGCAGCGCGCCGACGATACCGGTGGAGGCGAACACGCCTAGCAGCAGGAATATAATCTCGCCCGCGTACATGTTGCCGTACAAACGTAGGGAATGGGAAAGCGGTTTGGAAATATATTCAATCATGTTGAACAGGAAATTGAATATCCAAAGAAATGGGTTGCCGCCGAACGGCGAGCAAAATAATTCGTGCATCCAGCCGCCGAAGCCTTTGACCTTGACGGTGTAGAAAATCATCAGACCAAAAACCGAGAGCGCTAACGCAAAAGTGGTGTTGACGTCGCTGGTCGGGACACTACGCCAATGATCCAGGTGAAACACGTTGTGGTAGATCCAGGCCATGATGTCGATGGGCAGGAAGTCCATCGCGTTCATCAGCAACACCCAAATGAAAACCGTCAACGCCAATGGCGCGATGAATTTCCGGTCGCCGTGGAAAACACCGCGCACTTGCTCGTCGATGAAATCGAAAGTGAGTTCGGCGAAGGCCTGCAGCTTACTCGGTACGCCGGCTTGCGCCTTACGCGCAATCATCCAAAGGAATCCGAATCCGATCACGCCGCAGATCACCGACATCACGATCGTGTCCACGTGCAGCGTCCAAAATGAGCCCTCGCCGACGGGATGTTTCATAAACGCGAGGTGATGCTCGATATATTCGGTAGGGGTAGGTAAGCCGTTACCTGAAGCCATCGTTGTTTTAATTCCTATTTGTCGCTAGCAAATAAAGCTAAACTAAAAATGAGCACCGTTAGTACGAAAGCCGAGAAGAATCCGATTACCACGATATCTTTGTACATTGTCAGCACCGCCCAAAGCTGGAGGACGATGATGGCTATTTTTGTTGATTCGGCCCGCATCAGTGTTCTCAACGTACTACCTGCCGATCGTGGTTTCCCGCGGGAAGCCATGAATCCATAAGCTGCGCCGGCTATAACGTTGACGCCGCCGCCCAATAGCGCGGAAATGCCGCCGTGGGCGCCCTTCCAAAAACTAGCCAGGATAGTTAGAGCGAGGGTGACGTAAATTTGCCACCGAAGGACAGTCCGTATCGCTTTACTCTGAATGATAATCACGCCGGTACTGCCCGAACAAACTCTGCGATTCTATGACGAATCGCCGCGCCAGTCAATGTAGAAATGATGCGCCGCCGCATTAGTTAGGAACCAGCGCTTTCTCGTCTACTGCCGCAACTTAGCGAGTATGCGATCCAATTCCATCAGCGTTTGAAAAGCCAGTTTGATGCTGCCTTTGCCCGCTTTATTTGCGCGAATTTGCACGGCAGTACCCAACTTGTCGGCCAATTCCTCTTGCAACCGTAGCACGTCGCGATCGGCGCTAGCTACGCTCTGGAGTTTGGCGTTTTGATTGCGCGTAACGATGGACTCGGTCTGGCGAACCGACATGCGGCCCTTCACGATCTGATGCGCGACCTCCACTTGCTTCACGTTGGGCAGAGCGAGCAACGCACGCGCGTGGCCCATATCGATTTGATTGGCCAACAACAGCTCGCGCACCGGTTGCGCAAGATTGAGCAAACGCAGCAAATTCGTCACCGCCGTGCGCGAACGGCCCACGGCCTGGGCGGCGGTTTCGTGGGTCATATGGAATTCTTCAATCAGCCTTTGAATACCGGTTGCCTCCTCGAGAGGATTTAAGTCTTCGCGCTGGATGTTCTCGATCAGCGCAGCGGCAAGTGCGGCGTCGTCTGGGATATCGCGAATCGCCACCGGCACGCTGGCAAGGCCCGCGATGTGCGCCGCGCGCCAGCGCCGCTCGCCGGCCACAATTTCATATTGATCGGGGCCAACGGGACGCACCAAAATGGGCTGTAGAATGCCCTGAACTTTGATCGATTCCGCCAGTTCGGCCAAGGCTTCCGTATTCATACCAACACGAGGCTGGTATTTTCCTGGCCGCATTGCCGTCAAGGGCAGTGATTGCGGGACATCGCCCGGCTGCTCCGGTCGCCCCAAATCGGCGCTTGCCAATAACGCATCGAGCCCGCGACCGAGCCCTTTAAGTGGTTTCACCATCGCTTAGCATGTCCCTTTTTTTACTTTCGATTCGCTCCAGCAACTCCGCGGCGAGAGCCTGGTAGGCAAGCGCGCCCTTGGATGTCTGGTCGTAATACATCACGGGCTTACCGTAGCTCGGCGCTTCCGCCAGCCGGATATTGCGTGGAATAACGGTCTTATAAACCTTGGTGCCGAAATGCTGTTCCAGTTGCGCCGACACCTGCTGAGCAAGGGAATTGCGCGGATCGAACATCGTGCGCAGCAGTCCTTCGATTTCCAGCGTTGGGTTTAAGTGAGCGCGCACTTTCTTCAAAGTCTGCACCAGATCACTGAGTCCCTCCAAGGCGTAGTACTCGCACTGCATCGGAATCAGCACGGCGTGGGCCACCGTTAGGGCGTTGACCGTCAGCAAGTTCAACGCAGGGGGGCAGTCAACGATGACAAAATCGTAATTCGGTTCGAGCGCAAGCAGCGCCGCTTTGAGCCTGCTCTCCCGCTGCTGCACATCTACCAGTTCGATTTCGGCACCGGCCAATTCGCGGTTGGCGGGCAAAATATCGAACTTGCCGGAGGGCGATTGCAGCTTGGCTTGCTCGACTTCACTTTGGCCCAGCAAAACCGTATATATGGAATGGGTAAGTCGGCCTTTTTCAATGCCGCTGCCCATGGTTGCGTTGCCTTGCGGATCGAGGTCCACCAGCAACACGGTCCGGCCCAGCGCCGCTAGGCTTGCCGCCAGATTCACGCTGGTCGTGGTTTTGCCCACCCCGCCTTTTTGATTGACCACCGCCAGGATGCGGGCCATCAATCGACCTTGATTTCAAGTAGATGGCGGTTCACACTTAAGCGTGGAATTTTGAGCTCAGTAACCTTGGTTACGCTCACTCCTACAGGAAGTTTAGTAATTTCCTCGTGGGGATAGAGCCCCTTCATCGCCATCACGCGGCCTTGTTTCGCACATAAATGCCGGGCAGCCTGCACAAACTCGCAGAGATCGGAAAACGCTCGCGAAATAACTACGTCGAAACCAGGCTCGCCCGAATAATCCTCCACGCGAGTATGAACGGCCGTCACATTGCTCAAATTTAACTCGGCTTTACACTGCTGTTGAAACGCCGTTCGTTTGTGGCTGCTATCTAACAACGTAACGTCGATTTCCCGTCGGGCGATGGCGATAGGAATTCCGGGTAAGCCGGCGCCGCTGCCGACGTCGGCCAATGAATGCGCATCGCCGAGGTAAGGCAACACCGCCAAGCTATCCAATATATGGTGAGTAAGCATTTGCTGCGGGTCGCGGATAGCAGTTAGGTTGTGGATCTTGTTCCATTTTTCTATTAACCCGACGTATTGAATCAAGCGCGCCTGATCAATTTTCGTTACGACAATTTTTAACTCCGCGAGCCCCGCCGCCAATCCCTCCACTAGGCTCATGCGGATTTTCGTTCGGTCCCACTTAGTTCGAAGCCGCGTTTTAAGTGAACCAACAATAACGATATCGCCGCCGGAGTGATTCCCGAAATGCGCCCCGCCGCGCCTAGGGTTTCCGGCCGTTGCGTGTTGAGTTTTTGCTGCACCTCCCGCGACAGGCCTCTGACCTTGGCGTAGTCGATATCCCCAGGCAGGCGCAGAGTTTCATGGTCGAGCTGGCGCGCCACCTCTTGTTGCTGTCGATCGATGTAACCTTGATACTTGGTTTGAATTTCTACTTGCTCAGCGACTAATGCGTCCAGCGCTATTCCATTCGCACCCGGCAAAGTCATGAGCTTGTCGTAAGTCACCTCCGGTCGGCGCAACAAATCCGCCAGCGTGTATTCGCGCTCGATCTGCTGGCCCAGAATCGCTTCCGATGTTTCACGTGAAACCATGCGCGGATTAATCCAAGTCTGCTTCAGGCGCTCCGTCTCGTTCGCGATCGCATCGCGCTTCACACAAAACGCTTCCCACCGGCTATCGTCCACCAATCCAATGCGGCGCCCCGCTTCCGTCAGGCGAAGGTCGGCATTATCTTCGCGCAATTGCAAGCGATACTCGGCGCGGCTGGTGAACATGCGATAGGGCTCGCTCACGCCGCGCGTAATCAGATCATCGACCAATACGCCGAGGTAAGCTTCATCGCGCCGCGGACACCAGGACATCCTCGCCGGACACCAGCCGCGCGGCGTTGATGCCCGCGAGCAAACCTTGCGCGGCGGCTTCTTCGTAACCCGTTGTGCCGTTAATCTGCCCGGCGAAAAACAAGCCGTTAATCGCTTTAGTTTCCAGCGAATGCTTCAAGCCGCGAGGATCGAAATAATCGTACTCGATGGCATAGCCGGGCCGGGTGATGTGGGCGTTCTCGAAACCGCGGATCGAGCGTACCAATTCATATTGCACATCGAACGGCAAGCTGGTGGAAATACCGTTCGGGTAAATCTCATCGGTCGTCAGCCCTTCCGGCTCGACGAAAATCTGATGGCTTTCCTTGCCGGCAAAGCGATGGATCTTATCCTCAATCGACGGGCAGTAGCGCGGCCCCACGCCCTCAATCACGCCGGTGAACATCGGCGAGCGATCTAGCCCGCCGCGAATAATCTCGTGGGTGCGCGAATTCGTATGCGTGATCCAACACGGCACTTGGCGCGGGTGCTGTGCCGCGTTGCCCATGAAGGAAAATACCGGTACCGGGATCATCCCCGGGTTGCTCGGTCATGACGCTGTAATCCAAAGACTTGCCGGCTATGCGTGGCGGCGTACCGGTTTTGAGTCGGCCGACCGGAAGCTTAAGTTCGCGCAATCGCTCCGCCAAGGTCAGCGCCGGCGGGTCCCCCGCCCGGCCGCCGCGATAGTTGTTCAATCCCACGTGCATCAACCCGCCGAGGAATGTCCCCGCCGTCAGCACCACGGTGCGAGACATAAATTTGAGTCCGACCTGGGTCAGAACGCCGGACACACGATCGCCGTCCAGTAGCAAATCGTCTACCGCTTGCTGGAACAGCCACAGATTCGGTTGCCGTTCCAAGCGCCCGCGTATCCCCTGACGATAAAGCACACGATCCGCCTGAGCCCGCGTCGCCCTCACTGCGGGGCCTTTGCTCGCATTCAAAATTCGAAACTGTATCCCCGCCTCGTCCGCCGCCGCCGCCATGGCGCCGCCCAGGGCGTCGATCTCCTTGACCAGATGGCCTTTACCGATGCCGCCGATGGACGGGTTGCACGACATCTGCCCCAGCGTTTCGATGCTGTGAGTCAACAATAAAGTCTTGCTGCCCATACGCGCGGCCGCGAGCGCCGCCTCGGTGCCGGCGTGGCCGCCACCGATGACGATGACATCAAATGTTGTGGGGAAATTCATGATAACGGTTAAACGCTACTGTTGCGCCTCGACAATGTTTCACGTGAAACGTCACTCGACTAAAGACGAATTCTACAGGATTACGATGCGAAAAATTGTGGGTTGCGCGCAAACTCGATTGTGCTGGGTCGGATTTTTACGAAAACCGCCGGGATTTCATCGCAGACACTAGGCCAGGCACCGCATGAATACTGGGCTTCAGAGCATGCATCGCCAGGGCCCAAGCTGGGTGCGGCGTCTAGCCCACCTTCGCTCCGTGCTCTATTAACAACGCGCGAAGAATTCCGCGATGGCAATGGGATTCCTCAGCGCAGTAGCACCCTACAGAAAAGTTAGCGTGGTGAGAAAGCGCCGCAAGCAAGTCTATCGCTTTGCTGTTCTCACGGGTCGCCATCTCGGCGCGATAGCGTTTTGCAAATGTTGCCCAGTCGCGTTCGGTCTTGGCAAGCATGGCGAGTTTGACGGTCGCGGCGCTCGGCGCAAGATTAGGAAACCATACGTCGTACCAATTCTGCGCAGCGTATTGGGATTTCTCTACCCCGCGCGGCGGACGCCGTACGGTGCCGATGCGCAGTCCTTCTCCGCGGAGTCGTTTGCTGCCTAGACGAACGATGCGAACGGTCATGAATCTATCCGTTAGACTGCAAAAACCTCTTGCAAGGTCTGTAGGGTCAATCTTAGTGTCGCCGGATCGGCAGCGCCCAAACGTTTCACCAAACGAACTTTATCCAGCGTGCGAATCTTATCCAGTAAAACCAAACCCGTCTTGCGTTTAAAGGTGATCGAAATACGAAAGGGCGCGGGCTTGCTGCCGGTGGTCATGGGCGCGACGGTGACGGTACGCAGCCAGTCGTGCATTTCCGGCGGCGAGATGACCATGCAAGGACGTGTCTTTTGAATTTCACTGCCGATAGTAGGATCGAGCGCGGCAAGCCATACCTCGCCGCGCTTAACTTTCACCATTGCCAATCGCGATCGGCCTCGTTACCGAATTCCGGCCACGTTAACGCATCGTCCTGCGCGGCGGCGATTCGCTGTGCGGCCACGGCCCAATCGGTGCGCGGCGCGCGACGCGGTTTACGAATAACGATGGCGCCCTTCTCGACGGACATCTCCGCCTCGACTTCTAAACCCAATTGCGCCAGCAGCGGTTTGGGGATGAGCACGCCTTGGGAGTTTCCCATTTTTCGGATTGCGGTTTTCATAGAAATCGAAGTTATACCGGAATAACAATGTTATAACACCGATCGCCGCTGGTCAACGCTGGCGAGACTTCTAAAACACCAAGTTCAATGGCGTGACAGCTAGATGAATAGACAGTCTCCGAGAGGTTGTTCGTTAATCTCGAGTGCGCGTGTCAGATAGGCGTAACCGGCAAACCTAATACTGCGGCAACGTTACACAGCTTGCGATCCAAGGACACGAATTGCTGCGCCGCGCACCTCGACGCCGTTGCCAAGTGCAGGGCATCACCGGCGCGTAGACCGAGCGAGAATTCCCGCAGCATCGTTTCCGCCAGACGAAAGTCCGTGGGCGTCACTTCAATAATGCTTACGTTTGGTAGCAGCGCATCTTCCAGCAAAGCGCGCGCGGACTCGCCTTGGCTACGGGTAAGTTCCCGATTTCGAACCTTGATGCCCATCGCACTCGTAAACTCCGTAAGTACCCACGCGCTCACTGCAAGCGCTTTTGTCTGCGCGGAATCCAAGCGCTCGAACCATGACCTCGCCCGCGATGAGCTTGCTTCCGGCACGATCAGGGGTACGACTACGCTGGTGTCGAGATAAATCATATTTCAATAACGTACCTGCTTTCGCAGTATAGAAACGCTCGCTTTGCCTTTACGCAAGGAGTTGCGAAACGCGTCGATTTTGGCCCAGTCGATTGTGGTGGGGTTTTGTTTTTCAGGCAGAATGCGCGCGACCGGTTTACCGCGTTTGGTCACCACGACTTCTTCGCCATTTGCGACCGCCTCGAGAATCGCGCTCAAATGCGCTTTCACTTCAGCCACCGTATATGCACCCATGTGAACCCTCCGCTAGATGGTCATTAAGATGGTCATATGATAGCACGCTGCGAAAATCGATTAGCCGCGCGAGCGTTTACGGTATCATGCCCCTCCGCGCTTTTTCGCGAGTGAAAGCGACTTGGGCTGGCTAATGTTCTCGAGGAAATTTGACATGAAATTCAAGCATTCAATTTTTCTGCTGGCTTGTATAACTGCATGGTTCGTCGCGAGCAGTGCATCGGCAGAAATGCCTAAAGCCGATACCGTACGCGGCGCAAAAGATCACCCGCTGTTGTCGCGCTTTACTGGCGCCATGCTGGTCGGTTACGGCGCAAAAGAGTTCGACGAAGTCGACCTCGTTGCAGGCAAGCAAGTGGAGAAAGAAAATAAGCGCGTGTTCGAAAAGACCTTGCGCACGGAAGGCAAATTTACCCGCATCGCTTACAACTACCCGCCGGAACGCTCCTCGGTGGAAGTGATGCGCAACTACCAAGCGGCGATACAGAAAGCCGGGCTAAAGACGCTATTCTCGTGCGAAAAAGAAACGTGCGGAAAAGATTTCGGCGAGTTGATGCTCGAGCGCATAGACCGCGACTTTCGGATCGAAGACACCAGCCGATACTGGGAGCCGTTCAACTACGGTCGTATCGAGCCGCGCTATGTGCTGGCTTCCGGAACCCGTAGCGACGGCAGTTTAGCCTACGCAGCGGTGTACGTCATGCCGCCCGTCGAAGGCCGCAACGGTGGCGTGTATATCGAGATCGTCGAACCTAAGCCGATGGAAACCGAGAAAGTCTTCGCCAGCCTTAACGCCGACGACATGGCGAAAGGCCTCGCAGCCGAAGGCAAAATCGCGCTATACGGTATTTACTTCGATACCGACAAAGCCGATATCAAGCCGGAATCCGCGGCTACCCTCGCCGAAATGGCCAAGCTGCTGCGCAACGATAGCAAGCTCAGCGTCTACATCGTCGGGCACACCGACAACCAAGGTGCGCTCGCGCGCAATCTCGATCTGTCAAAGCGGCGCGCCGAAGCAGTCGCCAAGGCACTCGCGACGCGAATACAAAATCGACGCGAAGCGCATGGCGGCGAAAGGTGTGGCGTCATTCGCGCCGGTCGCGTCGAACGACGGCGATGCCGGTCGCGCCAAGAATCGGCGCGTGGAATTGGTGAAACAATAGCCAAGGCGGCAAAGGTATTTTTGATTTAGAAACGGAATTATTTCCCAATGCAGAAGCGCGAGAAAATCTCCCCCAGTAAATCGTCGGCGCTGAATTCGCCGGTGATGGTGCTCAGTACTTGTTGTGCTTGGCGCAGCTCTTCCGCCAATAATTCCAGTTGGGTTAGCCCTATACGTGCTTGATGCACATGCGCTTGCGCCTGAGTGAGCGCTCGCATGTGTCGTTCGCGAGCGGCGAAAACACCTTCGCCGCTGGGCTGCCAGCCTGCGGCGGTAACAGTTGGGTTTTCAGCGCGCCGATATTTAGACCTGTTTTCGCGGAGATAAAAACCCGGGCGTGAGATTCCGGTTCTCCTTTGCCTACTTCGACCAAATCGATTTTGTTGAACACTTCGATCACGCTACGTTCACCGAGCCGCTCGCGTATGCTGCGATCTTCAGCAGTCATCCCAACCGTGGCGTCGATCACCTGCAGCACCACGCTCGCCTGCTCCGCCGCCGCCCAACTGCGCTCGACGCCTAAACGTTCGACTTCGTCAGCCGTGTCGCGCAACCCGGCGGTGTCGACGATGTGCAGCGGCACGCCGCCGATGTGGATCGGCGCGCGCACCGGATCCCGGGTCGTACCTGGGATGGCGGTGACAATGGCGAGGGGCTCGCCCGCTAGCTGATTTAGCAAGCTCGATTTGCCCGCGTTCGGCCGGCCGATGATCGCGACCTGTATGCCTGACCTCAATAACGAGCCCTGCTTAGACGCAGTGAATACTAACTTCAATTTTTCTTCAATGGTGTCTAAGCGACCGTTTGCATTCGCGGCTTGTAGAAAATCGATATCCTCTTCCGGAAAATCCAAGGTGGCTTCCACCAACATTCGCAGATCGATAAGCTCCTGGACCAAGGCATGAACGTGGGCGGAAAACTCGCCGGACAATGAACGCATAGCGCTCTTCGCCGCTTCCGCCGTCGCAGCATCGATAAGATCGGCGACCGCTTCGGCTTGGGCTAGATCGAGTTTGTCGTTGAGGAAGGCGCGCTGGGTGAATTCACCGGGCTCGGCCATGCGCGCACCGAGTTCCAGGCAGCGTTGCAACACCGATCGCAGTACCGCATCGCCGCCATGGCCGTGCAGTTCCAGCACGTCTTCGCCGGTGTAGGAAGCGGGAGCGGGGAAGTAGAGCGCAATGCCTTGATCGATCAACCGGCCTTGCGCATCTATGAACTTGGCCAATGTCGCGGCACGCGGGACCGGGAGTTTGCCCAGCAGCGAGCGTGAGAGCGACGCTACCTGGTTACCCGATACTCGAACAACGCCGATTCCGGCGCGGCCCGCCGCCGTGGCGATGGCCGCGATGGTGTCAGCGTTTGGCATTTCCTTTCGCGGGAACAGCCATCTCGGTCATGCGATTGATCTGCCATTGCTGCGCGATGGACAAGAGGTTATTTACCGTCCAGTAAAGCACCAACCCCGCCGGGAACCACAGGAACATGAAGGAAAACACGATAGGCATATAAAGCATGATCTTCGCCTGAATCGGATCGGGCGGCGTCGGGTTAAGCCGGGTCTGCAAGATCATGGTGGCGCCCATTAGAACCGGCAGGATATAAAAAGGATCGGCGGCGGATAGATCCTTGATCCAGCCGAAAAACGGCGCGTGGCGCAGTTCCACCGCCGCAAGCAACACCCAATAAAGCGCGATAAACACCGGGATCTGAATGACGATGGGCAGGCAACCGCCGAGCGGATTAACCTTTTCGGTTTTATACAACTCCATCATCGCCTGGTTCATCTTCTGTTTGTCGTCGCCGTATTGCTCCTTTAGCTTTTGCAGCTTCGGTCCCAACACCTTCATCTTCGCCATGGATTTATAGCTTGCCGCGGACAACGGGAAGAACAGCAGCTTGATCAATATGGTCAGCACGATGATCGCCAAACCCCAATTGCCGACCCAGCCATGGATGATCGACAATACTTTAAACAACGGCGCAGCGATCACCGTAAGCCAGCCGTAGTCGATGGTGAGTTCTAACCCCGGCGCCAATTTTGCAAGTTTATCGACCTCTTGCGGTCCCACATAAAGCGGCACGGATATACTGCCCTGCGTACCCGGCGCAATCTCACCGGCCGGCACGACTACCCCGGCAGTGTAGAGCTTCTCGCCCACTTTTTTGGTGAAGAACTCCCGATCGACTCCGTTCTTCGGCAACCATGCAGAAACAAAATAGTGTTGCAGCATCGCCAACCAACCGTCTTTACTCTTTTGCGGATAGTCGACCTTGCCTTTGTCGATATCGGGGAAGCCGATCTTTTGGAATTTCTTTTCCTGGGTAAACACCGACGGGCCCACGAAGGTCGCGATACCAAAAGGATTAGTGGAGGGTGCTTCACCGAATTTCAAAAATTGAAAATAGGCGTCCGGCGCGATCGCCGCAGTTCCTTTATTGTCGATCTCGAAACTCACGTCGATGCGATAGGTACCGCGGTAAAACCTATATTGCTTTACGACCGTTGCGCCAGCACCGTCTTGGCTAGTCAATCTTACCGTCAGTGAGTCCTTACCTTGCTCGAGTTGATAGCTAGTCGCTTCGGCCTTGAACTGGCTTTTATGGTTCGGTAAACCCGCGCCGATCAGGCCCGACTGCGCCACGAAAATCTGTGGTGTGGAATCGTTAAACAGCGAAAGATTACGAGATTTGTCTTCAGATGCTTTGTGTTTGATCAACTCCACATGCCTAAGGTCGCCGCCCATGGTGTCGATTTCGGCGATTATTAAATCGGTGCTAACGCGTATCCGCTCACCCCGAGCCAAACCGCCGCCCTCCGGCGCTACCGCGATTTGCGTCGCTGCCGGCGTACCGGCGCTGGAGGACGACGGCACCGGAACGGTGTTTGCGCTCGGCTGCTGAGTCGAGCTCGGCGGCGCGACCGGCGCCGGCATATACTGCCGTTGCCATGCGGTCCACAACAGAAATGCTGAAAAGAAAAAAACAAATAAGGCGACGAGGCGCTGGGTTTCCATATTTCTCAACGGCTAAGGGACGGGATCGTAGCCACCGGGATGCCAGGGGTGGCAACGGCAGATGCGTTTAACGGCAAGCAACGAGCCGTTAAACGCTCCATGGCGCGCAATCGCGGCGCTGGCGTACTCGGAACAACTGGGGAAAAATCGGCAATTGCGGCCAAGCAACGGACTCAAGGTGTAATGGTATAAGGACAGTAAGGCCAGCAATAGTCGCTGCATCAGCCAAGTCGCCGCATCAGTTTGGCGAATTCTTCTCTCACCACGGCAAATTCGCGTCGGCTATAGTTGCGCCGAACTCGAACAACGAGATCTCTTTGCGCAACAGCCGCGCTATGCTGCCGGTACCAAACGCGCAACGTGCGCTTGCAATAATTTCGCGACGCGGCAGACGGGCATGTGCGCTTGCTGACGCTTACACCGAAACGTCCGGGTCGCGCCTCGCTTAGCGCGAGATACAGTTGCAGGTAGGGTCCACCCACCGTTTCCCGCTGCGCGAACACGCGATCGAACCAGCCGCGACGAGTATTGTTTTTTCCTGGTTTTTTGCCGGGAGTCAAACAGCCAAACGCACGCGGCCGCGAGCACGGCGGGCATTGATGACGGCGCGGCCGCCACGGGTTTTCATGCGAACCAGGAACCCGTGGGTACGGCGGCGTTTAGTGACGGACGGTTGATACGTACGCTTCATGATTTTCTCGACCTAGCAAACCCCTTATTACATCGGTTACCGGCGTGACTGTCAAGGGAGCGCATGGATACTCACTCTCTGGGGTCTGTGGATAAGTCTGTTTTGGGTAGGTAGAATAAGGGCTGTCTGAGCTTCGGCCTAGACCCCTCGATAACAATAATCTCCAATCAAATCAATTTGTTGAACATGATCGATCCGTTTTGGCAGCAATGCCTAACCCATCTTCACGGCGAGCTTTCTCAGGGCCAGTTTAACAACTGGATTAAACCCCTCAACGTCGCCCTGGAAGACGGCCAAATTCTGCTGCTTGCGCCCAATAGTTTCGTGCTGCAATGGGTGCGGGACCGGTTTTTGAAGCGCTTTGAGGATCTGGCGGAAGGTTACTTCGGCCGGCCGATGCGTTTCGTTTTGACCGTGCGGGACGATTTAATCGCACCCCCGGCGGTACCAGACGATCACAAACCCAACGGTCATTCCAACGGCCATATAATCCCGCGCATCGTCAACGGCGCTGAAGACAGCAATCGACTCAACTCCAGTTTCACATTCAACAACTTCGTTCCCGGCAAAGCTAACCAACTGGCGCGAGCGGCGGCGCAGCAAGTCGCCGAACATGTGGGAACAGCCTACAACCCGTTATTCATCTACGGCGGTGTGGGTCTCGGCAAAACCCATTTGATCCAGGCCATCGGCAATGCCGCCTTGCAGGGCATGCCCCATGCCAAAGTTCAATACGTAACGTCGCAGGACTATGTCACCGATGTAGTGCGCGCGTATCAGCATAAATCCTTCGACAGCTTCAAACGCCGCTACCATACCTTGGATCTATTGCTGATCGACGATATTCAATTCATCGGCGGCAAGTCCCGCTCGCAAGAAGAATTCTTTTTCGCTTTTAATGCGCTGATCGAAGCCCACAAACAAGTCATCATCACCTGCGACCGTTTCCCGAAAGAACTCGCCGACGTCGACGATCGCCTGGTATCGCGCTTCGGTTGGGGGCTAACGGTCGCGATCGAACCGCCGGAACTGGAAATGCGGGTGGCCATTTTGATCAACAAAGCCGCGGCGGACAACGTGACCCTGGACGAGAGCATCGCGTTTTTTATCGCCAAACATATCCGTTCCAACGTACGCGAGCTGGAAGGCGCGTTAAAGCGCGTGTTCGCCTACGTACGGTTCACCGGCACGCCGCTGTCGTTGGCCGCCACCAAGGAAGCGTTGAAGGATTTGCTGGTCATACAAAACCGCCAGATTTCCATCGAAAATATACAAAAAACCGTAGCCGATTATTACAAAATAAAAGTGGCGGAAATGTATTCGAAGAAACGCAATCGCGCCATCGCGCGGCCGCGGCAAGTGGCAATGGCGTTAGCAAAAGAATTCACCCAATTGTCGCTGCCCGACATCGGCGAAGCTTTCGGCGGCCGCGACCACACCACCGTTTTACACGCTTGCCGCAAAGTGGAGCAACTCAAAGACAGCGACGGCGGCATCCACCGGGACCTAGTGGTGTTACAGCAAATACTCAAAGGATAACGACCGGAATAGTCCGGTATAATCAGGGGTTAGTTTGTCGAGCCATCCGCGGTTTTAAAAACTACTAACAAACTATCCCGCGGCAATAACTGATTCATACCGAACATTCGGATGTCCTAAGTCCCTATAAATAGAAGTGGATTGTGACTTATACCCTGTTCGACCCGTCCTTAATTATTAATCAATAATATTTAAAGATTATGATTACTATTAAAACGTCGCGGAACGCGCTGTTGATTCCTTTGCAGAAAGTTGCCGGGATAGTCGAGCGTCGTCACACTTTGGCGATTCTTTCCAACGTCTTGATCGAGAGTCACGACGGCAAGGCCAACCTCACGGCGACGGATCTTGAAGTCCAAATACGCACCGGCGCCGACATTCAACTTAAGGACGAAAATCAAAGCGTCACCATCGCGGCAAAAAAATTGCTCGACATTCTGCGCTCATTGCCGGAAGACGCCGACATCGTGCTCGACGGCAAGGACAGCCGCTTGACGCTCAAGGCCGGCAAGTCGCGCTTTTCGTTGCAAACCTTGCCGGCGGCAGATTTTCCTAAACTCGCCGACAGCGGCGACGAGTTAATCAGCTTCAATCTCAACCGCAAGAGCTTCAAAGCACAGCTCGAAAAAGTTCAGTACGCGATGGCCAATCAGGACATCCGCTATTACCTGAACGGCATGTTGCTATCCGTGGCCGATGCCAGCGTGACCACCGTGGCAACCGATGGCCATCGCCTGAGTTTCGCGATCAGTCCCATGGAAGGCGGCGACAGCAAGGCCGACGTGATCTTGCCGCGCAAGACGGTGGCGGAGTTGATCAAACTTCTGGACGACGGCGACGCCGACGGCAGCGTCAAAGTTACTTTGCGCACCAACCAAGTGAAGTTCGATCTCGGTCACGCGGAATTATCGTCAAAACTGATCGACGGCAAATTTCCCGACTACACCAAAGTCATCCCCATCGGCTATAGCAAACACATCACGCTGAACCGCATTCGCTTGCAACAGGCGTTGAATCGCGCCGCCATCCTATCGAACGAAAAAATACGCGGCGTGCGAGTGGTGCTGACCAAAGACAGCATGAATGTCGTGTGCAGCAACAACGAGCAGGAAGAAGCGCAGGAAGAACTCGCCATCGCCTACGACGGCGAACCGTTGGATGTCGGTTTCAATGTGACTTATTTGCTCGATGTGTTGAATCACACCGACACCGAGGACGTGGTGTGGTCGTTCGGCGACGCCAATTCCAGCTCATTGATAACGGTGCCGGGCGACGAGCAATTTAAATATGTTGTGATGCCGATGCGAATTTAAGTAATGAATCTAATCCAGGAACAAACGCGTGACCGATAAAGACAGTAAAAAGCCGAAGAACGGCGCTGCAGAAGACGACTACACCTCAGACAATATCAAGATCCTGAAAGGCCTTGAGGCCGTGCGCAAGCGGCCCGGCATGTACATCGGCGACACCAGCGATGGCACCGGTTTGCATCACATGGTGTTCGAGGTGGTCGACAACGCCATCGACGAAGCGCTGGCGGGTCACTGTAACGACATCAAAATCGTCATCCACACCGACAACTCCATCAGCGTGGTGGATAACGGCCGCGGTATTCCTACCGACATCAAAGAAGACGACGAATTCAAGCGCTCCGCCGCGGAAATCGTCATGACGGAATTGCATGCCGGCGGCAAATTCGACTCCAACTCCTACAAAGTTTCCGGCGGCCTGCATGGCGTCGGCGTGTCGGTCGTGAACGCGCTGTCCGAGTGGCTAAAACTGCGTATCTGGCGCAATGGCAAAGTTCACCAAATGGAGTTTCGCGGCGGTTTTGCCGTCGCGCCGTTGAGCGTTACCGGCAAGACCGAAAAGCGCGGAACAGAAGTCCATTTCATGGCGTCGACAGAGACGTTTACGCTCGTTGAATTCCACTGGGAAATCCTCGCCAAACGTCTGCGCGAACTGTCCTTCCTCAACAACGGTGTCAAAATTGAACTGGTCGATCAGCGCGATGGCAAGAGCGAAAACTTTGCCTACGCCGGCGGCATCAAGGGTTTTGTCGAGTACGTGAACCGCGCCAAAACCGTATTGCACCCAAAAGTGTTTTATGCCCTTGGCGAAAAAGACGGCATGACCGTCGAAGTGGCGATGCAGTGGAACGATTCCTACAACGAATCGCTGCAATGCTTCACCAACAATATTCCGCAGCGCGACGGCGGCACTCATCTAACGGGCCTGCGCCAAGCGTTGACGCGCACGTTGAATAACTACATCGAAAAAGAAGAGCTGGCGAAAAAAGCCAAAGTGGAAACCACCGGCGACGATATGCGCGAAGGATTGACCTGTGTGCTGTCGGTCAAAGTTCCGGAACCGAAATTCTCGTCGCAAACCAAAGATAAACTGGTCTCGAGCGAAGTTCAGCCCATCGTGCAGGAAGTCGTATCCAGCAAGTTGATGGAGTTTTTGCTGGAAAGCCCAACGGATGCGAAAATTATCTGCAACAAAATCATCGACGCCGCCCGCGCCCGCGAAGCGGCGCGCAAAGCACGCGAAATGACGCGGCGCAAAGGCGTGCTCGACGGCATGGGCTTGCCCGGCAAGCTCGCCGATTGCCAGGAAAAAGATCCGGCGTTGTGCGAGCTATATCTGGTCGAGGGCGATTCCGCCGGCGGCTCGGCCAAGCAAGGCCGCGACCGCAAAAATCAAGCGGTGTTGCCGCTGAAAGGCAAAATCCTAAACGTTGAGCGCGCGCGTTTCGACAAAGTCATTTCCTCGCAAGAAATCGCAACCTTGATCACTGCGCTGGGCACCAGCATCGGCAAGGACGAATACGCGCCGGACAAATTGCGCTATCACCGCATCATCATCATGACCGACGCGGACGTCGACGGCTCCCATATCCGCACCTTGCTGCTGACGTTCTTCTACCGGCAGATGCCGGAGCTGGTGGAGCGCGGCCACATCTACATCGCCCAGCCGCCGCTGTACAAAGTCAAACACGGCAAAGACGAACGCTATCTCAAAGACGATCAGGAATTGAAACAACATTTGCTCAAGCTCGCCTTGAAAGATGCGGAACTGATTACCGCCAAAGGCGAAGAACCCATGCAACGTGCCGCGTTCGAAAAAATCGCGCGCGAATATTTATTGGGCGAAGCGGTCATCGATCGCCTGGCGCGGCTCATCGAGGGGCAAGTATTGCATGCACTGTTGCTCGCGCCGGAAATCGATTTGTCTAGCGAAACCGCCGCACAAGCCACGGCGCAACGCATCATGCAAGCGATCGACAATAACGAAATAAAGATTACCGTCGAACGCGACGAGCGCTTCGAAGCTTATCGCTTGAACATCCTGCGCATGAGCCACGGCAATGCCTACACCACTTATCTCGATCAAGACTTTGTCGAGAGCGGTGATTACACGCAAATCAAGAAAACCGCAGTCGTACTCATCGGCCTGATCCGCGAGGGCGCGGCGATCAAGCGCGGCGATCACGAATTGCCCGTGGTGTCGTTCAAACAAGCGCTGGACTGGCTGCTCGAAGAAGCGCGCAAAGGCCTCACCGTGCAGCGCTACAAGGGCTTGGGCGAAATGAACCCGACGCAGTTGTGGGAAACCACCCTCGATCCCGCCACGCGCCGCCTGCTCAAAGTGCAAATCGAAGACGCCATCGCCGCCGATGAAATCTTCATCACACTCATGGGCGACGAAGTCGAATCGCGCCGCAATTTCATCGAGCGCAACGCGTTGGGCGTGCGCAATTTGGATGTATAAAATGTAGGGTGCGCAGTGCGCACCGTTCCATTATCTCCGGTGCATAAATGCACCCTACGGTCGTAAAAAGTGTTGTTTCGACAACGCCGAAACCCGCATGGATACTGGTCCGTATGGCATGCCACGCCACGAGGCAAGCTGGATGTGGCTCGTGGCAGCATCTTATCCCGCAGCGCCATCGGAAGCCAGACAAACCCTAATAATCAATGATCGAAGCAAACCAGGCGCACACAGAATATAACGCTGCTTACCCCTGGCTGCGCCTCGCAGTCGCGCTGCTCCTTGCCACCATTGGCGGCGTCGGCATGTGGTCGGTGGTGGTGGCCTTGCCGAACGTGCAAGCGGAGTTCGGCACGGCGCGCGGCGATGCGTCGTTACCCTATACCCTGACCATGATCGGCTTCGGATTGGCCAGCATTTTCATGGGACGCTTGGCCGATCGCATCGGCATCTTTATACCCATCATCATCGGCGCCATCGCGCTCGCGCTCGGTTTCGCCGCCGCCGGCCTCGCGGCGACGATCGGCCAGTTCACCCTGGCACAAGGCGTGTTGATTGGCGCCGGCAGCTCGGTGACCTTCGCGCCGCTGCTCGCCGATACTTCGTTGTGGTTCATCAGAAAGCGCGGGCTGGCGATCGCCATCATTGCCAGCGGTAATTACCTTGCGGGCGCGATCTGGCCGCCGATACTGGCGCACTTCATGCAAACGTCCGGCTGGCGCGAAACCTATTTCGGTGTCGCGCTATTTTGCCTGGTGACCATGTTAGCGTTAGCGCTGGTGCTGCGCCGCCGCCCGCCCGCCTTGCCCGTTACATCTGCGGTAACCCAACGCACCGCCGCCGAGCCGCACCCGCTCGGCTTGCCGCCGGCCATGTTGCAAACCTTACTCGTCATCGCCGGACTCTCGTGCTGCGTGGCGATGTCCATGCCGCAAGTTCATATCATCGCCTACTGCGGCGATCTCGGTTACGGTCCCGCGCGCGGCGCCCAGATGCTGTCGCTGATGCTCGCCTTCGGTATCGTCAGCCGTCTCACCTTCGGCTGGATTTCCGATCGCATCGGCGGCTTACGCACCTTGCTGCTGGGTTCCAGTTTGCAAGCGCTTGGGTTATTGCTGTTCGTGCCGTTCGACGGCCTCGCATCGCTGTATTTGATCTCGGCGCTATTCGGCTTGTTCCAAGGCGGCATCGTGCCCGCCTACGCCGTCATCGTGCGCGAATTTTTCCCGGCCAAAGAAGCCGGCGCCCGCATCAGCATCGTTATCACCGCCACCCTATTCGGCATGGCGCTCGGCGGCTGGATGTCCGGCGTGATTTTCGATTGGCTGGGCTCCTATCGCGCGGCCTTCATCAACGGCGTCGCGTGGAATTTGCTGAACATTGCTATCGCAGGATGGTTGCTGCGGCGTTCTGGTTGGAGATTGCGGCGCGTTGCAGCGCCTGCGTAACATTAGCCTTCGCCCGCTTCAACTATGGTTGCCTTGATCAACTCTGTCGACAGCCGAAACCCCTGTACGAGCAACGTTTCTAATACGGGACGGACAGCGGGTAGCAGACCGCGCCGCTTGGCGCTCACCAAGATGCCAGCGGTTCCCGTTACGGAAAAGCCCAAATTTTTAGCCGCTGACCGAGCAGGTAAATCGTCAATTAACAAAAGACAAGGCGCACGCAGATTCGACGCGGCACGCAGCACGCTTGCTTCGCCAGGATCCAGAAACGTGAATGCCGGTTCGTTCCAGTCTTGGTCTAGTGAGGTTAACCACTTTGCGCGGATGGCTTGACGGATTTCAACCTCGCCTAAAACGATGGTGGTAGTTTTTACCGTTCCGAAAAGATCTCGCAGTAATGGCAGCGCGCCCGCGACCCCAAGCGCAATCAGAGGACTTGCGTCCACCAGGACTATTTGGCGAGCCACGCGCCTAAGGTTTCGATGTCTTCGCGCAGCGTGGCTGAGTCCCCTTTCATGAGGGGTAGGCCGCGCTGGGATATGAGTTGCATAAATAACGCGGGCGCCATTCTCGCAAGCTTAGCCGCGCGCCCGAGTGTGAAGCTGCCATCGTGATACAGCGAGATCGCCATGGCTGCGCGTACGCCTTCCTCAGCGAGCAAGCCATCATCGTCTAGATGTACAAGCAGCGCTTGCGGCGCATCGCAATCCATCACCACAACCATATCATCGCGAGACATGCGCAGCGCCTCGAACGGGTTGTTCTTGAGTTCGCCTACGCTAGCGGATTTTATGATGTGGTTCGTTAAGGCTGGAACTTAGTAAGGGATGTAAACACGTTATTGCTTTTTCTAGGCGGTGAATAGGTCACGACGATCATCCCGCGCACTTTGTCCTTTCCGCTTGCGTCTGCGCACGGGGATCCAGTGTCTCTGAACCGCATATTGTGCTACCCACAACGATTGACGCAACTCAGCGTTCGGGCGGGCTAATGAGCGGGATCGTATCGCGCTTGTTACGCCGGTAAACCCGAAAGTCCGTGCGGTCCACGGTGATGACGCTGTGCTTTGGATAAAGTTCGCTCATGCGGATCAAGCAAAGATCGGCGAGGTCGGGTTGACGGTCGCGGTAGCGCTCTGCAAG
Source organism: uncultured Pseudomonadota bacterium (assembly GCA_963714525.1). GTDB lineage: Bacteria > Pseudomonadota > Gammaproteobacteria > Burkholderiales > JALYOK01 > JALYOK01. Next base: position 215,663 of record CAVQPB010000026.1, on the reverse strand, counting down.
CGCCGTGAGCTGTGGCAAATGGTCGTTGCAATCAAATGCTAACGAAATGAGGCCATCTTGCAACATCGCCAATACCAGTGCGGGATCGTGAAGGTGAAATGCCGTCTCCGCGAGCACAGCTTCGCACGTGAGCAATGGTTCCGTGATTTGCTCCGCTATAAGCAACGCCCATTCGTGATGGGCATCACCGCGATTCACAAATGCCAAGAGAAAACCCGTATCGGCGATGCCTTTCAAGTGCGCGAGAAACCTTTACGGCTCGACAGGTTTTTCGGACCTCTCATGCTACCAGCAAGGCGCATGAATCCTTGATTAGCTGCCGAAGCCCGCGCCTTCTCCAATTGCTCGCGCACGATTTTACCTTGCGACACGCCAGTTTTGGCGGCGGTATCTTCAAGCCAAGCGGCCAGTTCTTCGCTAACGCGGATAGAAATTGTATGACTCATATGGCAAAAGTGTACATATACTGCAATTGAATTTCAAGCGCTCGTTACGGCTCCCAAGATAATCAACCCCGCATCAGCCAGGACAACAGCGTTTCGCATTTAACGATTCGATCTGTGTTTGTTTAGTCTTTTGCGGACAGCCACACCAAATTGGTGAATAATATTTGTCAACGAAGGTTCGCTTAGTCAGGCCGAGACACCCTAACCTTCACTAACCGCTGGGAGGCGATCATGGCAATAGACATTCCCTCACTTGCGAAGCTCAGTCGCCCGCGCTTGCACGGCGCGCTCCCACGTTCACGCCTTTTCGATCTTTTTCACGAACTAGAAGAAATTCCACTCAACCGGGTTGCCGGGCCGGCCGGGGCGGGCAAGACCACCTTGGTTGCCAGTTACCTCGAAGCGAACGACATTTCTATGCTCTGGTATCAAGTGGATGAAACTGATCATGACCCTGCCAGTTTTTTCTTTTACATGGGCATGCTTGCTAAACAAATCGGCAGCGCAAACGCTAAGCCGCTCCCCTACCTTAAGCCAGAGTATCTACCAGACTTTTCCGGGTTTTAGAAACGTTATTTTCGTCAACTTTTCCAACGCTTGAAGGTCGGTTCCGTTTGGGTTCTGGATAATTGCCAAGAGGGCGCATGCGAATCGTTTAACAGCATATTGAAAGATGCATGCGCTGAGGCTCCGCCGGGGGTTATTTAACTTGTCACACAATTAACTTGTTTGACGTAATCTGACAATGCAATTTAACAATATCCGCAACAGTAAGCGGCTGGAGATTCGCGATGCAGTGTATGCGTTGTCGGAAAGACAATCCGACTAACTTGCAGTCATGCCTCCGCTGCGGTACCCCGCTGCTGCTTTCTTGCACACATTGCGGGAACGCCCTTGTCGTCGGTGCAAACTTTTGCCATATCTGTGGCCAGCCGTCGGCAGGAACCAGCCTACCAGCTCCCGACTTCAGGGACTCAGTTCATCATATCGACGACGAACGCAAGCGCTTGACAGCGCTGTTCGCGGACATATGCGCCTCCACCGAAGCGATAGCTGACCTTGATCCAGAGGATGCAAAGAATTTCCTCGATCCTGTTATCGACATCATGAAGAGAGCGGTGCGCCGATTCGGTGGCACGGTAAATCGTGTTACAGGCGACGGCATCATGGCCCTGTTCGGGGCCCCTGCCTCACAGGAAGATCACGCCCTGCGCGCGTGCCATGCTGCGCTCGCGATGCAGGAGGAAGCGCAGCACTTTGCCTCTGGTAGCGCTCCATGCGCAATCAACCTCCAAATCCGCGTTGGACTGCACTCCGGCGAGACGCTGTTGCGTACGATCGAGCATGACTTCTCTACCGAATATTCTGCTGAAGGGCTCACGACCCATCTAGCCGCTCGGTTGGAGCAGCTAGCCCCTCCCGGCAAGATTCTATTGTCCGAAGAGAGCCTGCGCCTTGTTTATACAATGGTGGAGACCCGGGAGCATGGCCCAATCGCAATCAAAGGATTAGTGCATCCGCCACGAGTTTTTGAGTTGCTTGCCATCCGGGTGAACCCGCGCTTTAGTCCTGGAGCTAGCCGAGGGCTAACTCGCTTTGTTGGGCGCGGCGCGGAGATCGGAGTACTCGAAGCATGTTGGCAAAGGGCGAAGGTTGGGGTTGGACAAATCGTTTCCCTGGTTGGAGAAGCCGGCGTAGGCAAGAGCCGATTGTTACTAGAGTTTCGCAAGCGAATGGATGACGAGGGAACCCGATGTATTGAAGGTTCTTGCTTTGCTTACGGCGACAGCATTTCGTATCTACCCTTCCTCGAAATCGTCAAGGCGATGCTCGGGCTCGAAAGTACGGCGGATGCAGTTAGCGCGCGCGCTTGCACTAAGGCCCGCGTTAGCGACGATGCTGTCCCGTATCTCTTGCGCCTGCTCGCCTACGAAACGGACCTTGAACTATTCGCTCGGCTCGATCCATACGTCATTCGCGAGCGCACGGTAAGTGCTCTTAAATCGTTGATAGCAGGCTACGCTCATATGCGACCTGCGGTGGTTGTAATCGAGGATTTGCACTGGATCGACAAGGCAACAGAGGAAGCGCTCGCAGCGCTCGTTGAGACCATCCACGAGTTGCCGCTGCTGTTGGTGTTGGTGTATCGGCCGGAGCATCTGCATGGCTGGAAATCGACACCAAATCATGCGCGTATTACGCTTGAACGGCTTCCGGGAGGACAAACGGCCGCGATGGTCGGATCGATATTGTCGATGCCCAACGCCTCTAAGCTCAAGCTTGAGCCACTATCTGATGAGCAGAGTGTTGCGCTTGCGCGCGAAGTACTACAAACAGATCCGTTGACTCCAGCACTTGGCGCCTTTATTGCCGCAAAGTCTGGTGGGAACCCTTTGTTCGTGGAAGAACTTACTCGCTCGCTCCTGGAGGGCGACGAACTGACTTGTACTGCTAGCGGTTATCAACTACGCAGGCCCACCGTTGCTGTTTCGGTTCCGACTACGATACAGGGTGTGTTGCTCTCCCGTATCGATCGCTTAAGTGGGGATCTGAAACACGTGCTTCAGGTGGCGTCGGTTATCGGGCGCGTGTTTTCGCAGACCGTGTTGGAGCAAGCGCTTGAGCCACAATACGCGGCGACACTGGATGACGTGATCGCACAATTAGTAGAATTGGAGCTTGCCTATCCGGCCGCGGCCGAACGTGAGTACTCGTTCAAGCACGTGCTGACGCAAGAATCTGTCTATCAGACACTGTCGCGGGTTCGTCGCGAGGAATACCACGACCGCATCGGCCAAGCGATTGAACACCTTTACGAGGCGAGGCTGGAGGAGCAATACGAGCTACTAGGGTATCACTTCACTCGCAGTCGTAACGCCGAAAAGGCGGTCGAGTATCTGGATCTTGCTAATCGCAAAGCTGCGCTAGCAAATGCGAGCGATGTCGCTTGGTCTCACTTCGAACAAGCAATGCGTTTGCTCGACAACTTGCCAGACAACGCGACAAACCAGCGTCGCCGCCTTGATATTCTTGTCCGGCAACCACTCTTGGCGCTACTCGTGTTCCGCCTGCGCGAGTATCGTGATTATGTGCAGCGGTTCGCGGCACTCGGAGCAAACTTTCCCGACCCAGGCTTGCGTGGTGCGTTTTATTCCAGTCTCGCGTGGTCTCAGTTCTGCTTCGGTGATTTTAAGGCGGCGATCGCCAACGGCAGGGAGGGGGCGCGCCTATGCAAAGAATCTGGCAGGTTTGACTTTGCCGCGTTAGGTTATCTGTCACAGCAGTGGTCATTTCTTCACCAGGGCGACTCCGAGCTGGTCAAGCCAACGCAACTGCTCATCCTAGAGTGCTTGAGGAAGCAACCCTACCCGCGTGCGGAGATGTGGGGGCGTACGGCATCCTCGTGGGCCTACGCCTTTCTTGGGCAGTGGGACCGGGCGATCAACGAAGGCGAAGAAGGTATGGGGGTTGGAGAGCAATCCGGCGATCGAGGTGCCGTATCCTTCGGCGCCCTGAGTGTCGCTGCGGCCGCGGCCTACCGGTTCGATGTTGCTACGGCAGTCAAGTATGCGCAGCTCGCTCTCGATCAGGCACCCACGCTCGCCGACAAAACTTGGTCGCAGGGGGTACTTGGATTTGCATACTGCCGCAACGGTGAAGCGGAGCAAGGGCTGCCTTTATTGGAGCAACTTGTAACGGTTTCGCGCGAAGTAGGTTTCGTGCCGAACGAAGTGTTTAGTCCGTACTTGGCCGAGGCCTACATCGCGGTTGGGGAGCCAGAGAGAGCACGCGCGTTTCTGATTGATCTCGTCGCGCGCACTGAGCAGTACGGAATGAAGCTTTATGCTGCTATTTCACGGCGCTTACTGGGTGATCTGGAGCTGATATTGGATCTTACCGAGGTGGGCGGTCTACGTGCGCAGGCTCACTATGAAACCAGTATTGCGGAGTTGCGAGCGCTGCGCGCCGACAATGAGCTAGCGTTGGCACGCCTGGGCTTGGCGCGCGCACGGCGCGCGAGCGGGGACTACGACGGTGCCCGCACAGATTTTGAGGCCGCCCTTGAACTCTTCGAGAGGCTTGGGACATTGCGCCAACCAGACATCATCAGAGCAGAGCTCGCAACCTTGCCCAAGTAAGAGTTCCCGTGACTACACTAACCAAGCCGCCGTTCTCCTAAGGTATTCGATACTCGCCCGACCAGTCTGCCCATCCGAAGGTGGTCGCACCGATAAACGAAGCACGGAAAGTCCCGTGACCAGTGATACCCGAATACTTGCCGGTTCCACTTAGCCAAATGTCTTCGCCCTCGCATAGCGGTAACGTGCCGGAACAACTCCAACGCTGATAAATGTTGTCGCCGTCCGAGTCAGTGCCAACACAATAGCCGGACGCATTCATCCTCCCACTTTCAACGTGATTGATAAAGGGACAGGTGAACGCGGTATGCTGCATGAAACCTTTCCCAGAGTTGTTGAAATTGACGCCAACAAACTCGCCCGTAAAGATGGTTTGGTTCTTTCCGAATTCGGTAGGCTTAGCCGCTGCTTGCCATCCCCAGTGAAAGGCGTATTTTCCTTGCTTCGGAAACTCTTCGCCCGCCCCAGCCATCCCTGGTGGTAGCGCGGTAATACCCAGTATGTAAAATAGACCAAACTGTGACAGTGTACGCTTTGCATTCATGTGGACCTCCTCTAAACTTGAACAATTTCTGAGCAACGAAACATCAATGTGCCGCTTCGTATTATATGAAGTCCGCGTTTATGCAAGCGATGACTTAGTGCACACAACTGCTGTGAATTATTCACTCTTGATTTGCTTCCAATATGGTCAAGACCACTTTTGACGCGCACGACATTGCAGCCTTGGCTGCTTTAGGAACTACCCGCTCGTTCCCGAAGAACACACTACTAATCCAAGAGAACGACAAAAACAATCAAGTGTTCGTTATCTTGACTGGAAAACTTAAAGTGTTTCTCGCCGACCGTACCGGCAAGGAGTTCGTTTTCTACACGCTTGGGCAGGGCGAGCTTTTTGGCGAAATGGCGCTGGATGGGGAACCGCGATCGGCATCGGTCATGACGATTGAAGCATCTCAGATCGCAGTCCTACAGCAAGATGCATTCATCCAGTTCATCTCAGCGCAGCCCAAGGTTGCGTTCAAGCTTATCCTGAGCCTTATCGGCCGCGCTCGGAGTCTGACGAGGGTGGCTGGCAATCTGGGGTTGTTGGACGTCTATGGACGCGTAGCGCGCCTCCTATTAGAAAACGCGACGAACGAAGGGGGCGAACTAATCGTTGCTGAGCGTATGACGCAGCAGGAAATGGCAAATCGCGTTGGTTGCTCACGCGAAATGGTTTCGCGCGTGCTATCTGATTTGCGCGAAGGGGGCTACATCGCGAACAAAGCGAGCCGTATCGTGATTAGGCAAGCCCCGCCAGCGCGGTGGTAAGTGAATGTTTGTGCAATTCTCGCAACCAAGTCGATTGCAGGAATAGGCAACGCATCAGGCGTTGCGAACCACTCAGATCGAGGTCACTCCATCGTTCAAGTAGCGGGCGATGAGGTAGCGATGCTGCTTGGGGAAAAGTGTGAATTTATCACAGGATTCGGATGAACTTTGCCGCAGACACGGCAGAAGGGGTTGATCATACTTTTCTCCATTGAACTCGACTTGACTCACGGCGCGATTTGGCCGGAGTGCGTCCGCGTCAAACACGGTAAATATGTTACTGCTCTACAGAAGCATCCGTGGTCGACACGATCGGACACGTGTTCTCAATTAAACAAATTTGAGGGCAAGTGCATCGCTATCGGGAAAGAGTAACCGTTGTTATTTCGATCCTGTGACTTCCCGCACTTCCTTGTCCGGGATAAGAGCAAATCACGAATTCGCTGTTCATACCGGGAATCCGTAACCAAAAAGTAACTGCGGACTCGTTATATTTTGACCTGCCCCCTCAACTCCTACCTGGTCAGGTAGGTTTTTTCTCGATCGTTGTGGGTATTCTCATCGCAACAACAAAGCGAAGGATCCAATCATGACCACGAGGACTCAGGCTGCTACAACTGGCATCGTCAAACACCGCATGGATACTGCTTCTCATGGCATATTGCCTGGTGAGGCAAGCTGCATGCGCCTCGTGGCAAAGGCCGAATTCGCAGTTCGTCGCCGCGTGGGGCTGCCATGTACTCGCTAAGGTCGACCCGTCGCGAGATCTCCGATATGACGCGCCCCGAGTTTGCCGGATCCCGCGGCAACGAATCAATCGGGTTGCCGCGTAACCATTTAAGCGGCCGCCGCGTGGCCAAACGCAACGCAAAAATAGAGATTCGTTGCTTCGGTCACTTCTTCTTACGCCAGACACCGAAATCTCCAGCTATACCCCTTAAGCTCAAGAGTCGACCGGCGGCTTTGTTGCATTTGTTGATCGTGTCAGGGCCGCAGGGTGTCGAAAAGAATGTCGCCGAGGTCAATCTTTGGCCACAAACTCAGGCGGCTCTGGGGGATAGCACTCTGGACACCACGCTATATAGGCTGCGCAAGTTAGTCGGTAGCGATGAGAGTGTGAGAGTCACCCGGGGTCGAATGATGCTGGACGATCGGTGCGTATCGATTGACGCCTGGGACTTTGCCACGGAAGCCGAAACGCTCTGTACGCGTTTGCACTCCGCAGCGAGCACGGTGGATGGCACGGAAATCACCGGTCGTTGCGAACGCCTGTTCGATTTATATAAAGGCCACTTTCTGGCGCAAGAGCTGCAGGCGCGCTGGGTCGTACAGATGCGTGATGCGCTCCGCTGCAAATTTTTCCGCACCATCAAAGTTGCCGGCGCTTATTGGCAAACAACGCGGTGTTGGGATTGCGCGGCACAGTTATACGAAAGTGCGCTCGAACTCGATAACTTAGCGGAAGACATCTATCGTGAACTCATGAATTGTCACTTGGTGCGACAAGAGTTTGCCGACGTCGTGCGTGTCTATCGCCGTTGCCGCGAATTGTTGTCGCTGGTGTTGGGCGTCATGCCGAGTGAGGCAACCGAAGCGCTGTATCGCCAGGCCTTGGCTGGCCAAGCGCCGAAAGAATTTATTCGAAAAGTGTGAGCTTTGTGTGAGGTTTGCGCGCGGAGCAGGCCGCACAATAGCGCGTTAAATTTTTTCAACCAAAGGAGGCAATGACATGAAAGTAACCGGTGTTTTACTGCGTGGAATGTTGGCTGGCCTAATCGTTTGCAGCGGAGTTGGCGTGGTGCATGCCGAAGAAGTGCTGAAGGCAAAACTGCGTCCCTGCGTGAAAGACGGCACGACCTTCGGCGAAGTGGGATCCTGCGGCAAGGTATGGAAACTTGGATCGGGCGAAGCGAAGCTCGATGCCGATGGGAAGATCAAAGTCGAAATAAAAGGGCTGGTATTAAACGACGCGTCGACCGGTGAATTCAACGGCACGCCGGACGGTGTGACCGATGTGGTGGCCACACTTATTTGTGGCGGCGCCGTGGCCGCCATGGCGGATCGCGTGCCGCTCGGCAATCCCAAGGGCGAGGCGAAAATAGAAACAAAGCTCGCCATGCCTGCTAAATGCGACAAACCAATGATCCTGCTGCGCGAAGTTTACGAAGGCAAAGTTGGCGGTTGGCTGGCCGGCGCAGGGTTCTAGTATTCAGACGCATTAACTGCGATAAAAAGTGCGCGTCAATTTGACTCCTTCCCTCGCGTGCGGGGGAAGGTTGGGATGGGGGCAGCGGTGGCAAGATGCTTGCCCCTCCCCAAGTTCCGCGCAAACAGCGCGCGAGGGAGGGAGCCAATTGGTTTGACCTGGCGCGTAATTAACGTTTCACCGTACTAGTCCGATCGCGATGTTCTGGGCTGGCATCTGTCCCTAAACGTAACTATGGAGAACACTATCATGATCAAGCTTCTAAAGTTCTTGTCCGTCACTTCTGCTGCGATGCTGTGTTTTAGCTTTGGCACGGCGCACGCGGATAGCACCGGGCTGAGCAGCAGCCTGACCGCTTGCCGCACGCCCAATTCGGTGCAAATGCTGACCATCGGCGGCGTGCTCAACTGCGGCAAAATCTGGAAGCTCGCAACTGGCAGTGTCAGATTGAGCGCCGACGGCGCGCTGCGGGTAAACGTAAAGGGGCTGGTGCTCGACGATGTGTCGACCGGTATGTCTAACGGCACGCCCAACGGCGTCACCGGTGTGGTCGCTGCGTTGGTGTGCGGCCCCAACGGCGGCGCGGTCGTCGCGCAAACCGCAGGCGTTCCCATCAGCATTACCGGCGAGGCAAAGATCAGATCGTTCCTCATGCTGCCGAGCCAATGCGTCGCGCCGATCGTCATCATTCGCGAGATTTTCGACGGCGAGGTCGGTGGTTGGCTTGCCAGCACGGGCTTCTAAGTAGGCGGTAGGGTGCGCACGGCGCACGCGGATTGTCGATAGCCGACTCGCGTCAACGCGTGCGCGATGCGCACCCTACACCCACCCGAAACATCGTTGTTCTTAATCTGGGGAAAGGAGTAACAAAATGAATTCAACATTGAAAGCAATTTTCGGCTTACTGTTTTTAGTTAGTTTTAACGCCATAGGGGACGGACTGCCGAAGCCAGGCGATAAACGTTACGAACCGAAACTGGAATATGTTTTGTCCTACAACGCAAGCCTTGCACCGCCGGAGATTATCGGACCAATTCCCGAAGGGATTCGCGTTAACTTTTACGTGACCGATGGTCTTTTCAAGGGGCCGAACATTCAAGGCAAGGTTCGACCGGTCGGCGGCGATTGGCTGACGTTGCGCAAAGACGGCATCGGTATTTTGGATGTGCGCGCAACGATGGAAACCGACGACGGCGCGCTGATCTATATCGCCTACACTGGCACGCTTGATCTTGGCCCCGATGGTTACAAGAATTTCGCCGAGGGAAAACTCCTGGAGTTCATTCGCCTTACCGTCGCGTCGCGGATGCACACAGCAAATCCGAAGTACGAGTGGGTGAATCGCTCACAATATATGCAGGTCGGCGAGTTTGAACGCGACAAACTCCTGGTGCGTTACGACGTCTACGCGATTAAATAGGTATGCCATGACTACCCAACTCAATCGTCAATGGCGCGCCGCGCGCCGCCCAATCGGCTTGGCGCAACCATCGGATTTTCAATGGCGCGAAGAGCCAATCCCCGAGCCCGGCGCGGGGCAATTCCTGGTCAAGATTCTGTATTTATCGCTCGATCCATCCAACCGCACCTGGCTCTGGGAACAGCAGGATTATTTGCCGCCGCTCAAACTCGGTGACGTGATGGGCGGCGGCGCAATCGGGCGCATCGAGAAATCGAACCACCCGGATTTTCCGGTCGGTGGTCATGTGATGGGATTATTCGGCTGGCAAGAATACTGCGTGCACGACGGCAGCGGGCTGACAGCTTTGTTGCCGCCCGATGCGAACATTCCACTCACCATGCACTACGGTTTATTCGGCCATATCGGCTTGACGGCCTACTTCGGCTTGCTCGATATCGGCAAGCCCAAAGTCGGCGAAACCTTGGTTGTCTCCGGCGCGGCGGGCGCGGTCGGATCGCTGGTCGGCCAAATCGGAAAAATTCAGGGTTGCCGCGTGGTCGGCATTGCCGGAAGCGACGAGAAATGCCAATGGCTGACGCGCGAATTAGGCTTCGATGCCGCGATTAACTACAAGCGCGAATCAGTCCCGGAAAAACTTTCCCAGCACTGCCCGAAGGGAATCGATATCTACTTCGACAACGTCGGCGGCACGATTCTCGAACCCGTGCTCGACCGGCTCAACCTCCACGCGCGCATTGTGGTTTGCGGCGCGATCTCGCAATACAACCATGCCGACGTGAGCGAATTCGATCCGGGACCACGCAATATTTTCCGCTTGGTCACGCGCCGCGCGCGTATGGAAGGCTTTCTCGTGTTTGATTACTGGAACCGCGCAGCCGAAGGCATCGGCGCGCTGGCCGAATGGTATGGGCAAGGCAAACTCAAATATCGCGTCGATGTGGTCGAGGGATTAAAGAATGCGCCGGTCGCGCTGAATAAACTTTATGACGGATCAAATGCGGGAAAGTTGATCGTCAAAGTTGCATAGCATGTTGAACCCTTGCCGCGATTAAGAGTTGCCCCCATCCCGGCCGTCTCCCGTGCGCGGTGCGCACAAGGAAAGGAGTAGTTCTGTTGCTTCGCGTGGGCTGATTTTTAAGGGAGCAAAAATTGCATCAAATCCGAAGCTATGCACTAGCGCGCCACCAAGCTAAATTTGGGGAATCGCGCACCGTAACGCAATACATAACCGAGCAAGCCGACGAAGCACGCGAGTACGAAACATTTATTGATAAACCAATTGGTGCGCCATATCGTCCACTCCGGCGCGGGTAAAAACAGCGCGAACTTGGTAACGATGATGATGATTTCCACCACCGACACGATCAGCGCGAGTCCGTAAACATAACGTGGCTGCGCAAGCAGCGCCCAACCTAGCCAAATATGTATCACCCACCAGAAATCCCAGAAGATATACGTGCCTATCGGCTCGCCGTGACCGAGGGCATAGGCGGCGGGAAAAATGTACTTGATGACCAGCGTCCACGCGGCGAGGATGAATAGAAAATGCGCAAAGAATTTGTTCATGCTGGAAACGTTAAGGAAGCTCTGAATAAGTTCGAGTTCTAAGAGAGACAAGGCGCGAACAAAAAATATCGACGCGGCATATGGATGATATGTAAGGAGATATTTTTTGTGAGCAACGCAGTATCACGACGAAATCGAGCTTATTCAGAGCTTCCTTAACCTAATCGCATCGCCGCGTCGCGCGTCAACGTCGCGATCGGCACGCCGTTCGGACAAGCATTCAGGCAAGACTGGTGCGCGCAGGCGACGCAGGCTTGAGCATTTTTTTCCAGCGCTGCATATTCGCTTTTCGCAAGTAACGGATCGCGATAGTCGACCGCATACATGCGGGTGCGCAACACTTCCGCGATTTCGACTTTATCGGGGCAGCTCGTCTCGCAAGCATTGCACGCCGGTTGGCAATAGCTGCCCAGTTGCAGTCCCGCGTAACGCTCGAGCAACTCGACATCGCCTTGGCGCAATTTGTAGTCGCCGGACGCGACTAGGTATTCGTCGATCTGTGCTTTGTCGGTCATCGAGACGATGAGCGCGTCGGCGTAGTTGGTCGATAAGGTCCAGCGGAATGCCGCTTGTGAGAACGTCGCACCGCCGTTCTCGTAGGGTCGCATGTCGTTCAGCTTCGCGCCCATCAACACTTTCATGGCGACGATGCCGATATCTTTTTGCTTGGCTTTCGCCAGCACGCGCGGCAACTCCGGCTGCAGTGCCGCCCAGTGAAAAGTATGGCGGAGTTTGTCGACGAATTTGGGATCCTGGCCGAAGTTGTACGCGACTAAAATGACATCGACTAAATTTTTGTCGATCGCATAGTCCAAGCATTCCACTAGATTTCCACCGTGGCCGGACATGCCGCGAAAACGAATCTTGCCCTGCTTCTTGGCGAGCGCGGTGAATTCCCACCACTCCTGATTTTGCATTCGCGCCACATCGTTCACGGCGTGGTTGAAGTAGATATCGACGTAGTCCGTGCGCAAGCGTTTTAAACTTTGTTCCAGCGCCTGCATCATGTCCTTGCGCGTATCGTTCGCACCGGCTTTGGTTTTGCTTGTGAGAAATACTTTGTCGCGTTTGCCTTGCAACGCCTCGCCGATCGCTTCCTCCGAATTTCCGCCGCGATAGCTTTCCGCGCTGTCGAAATAATTCACGCCGCGGTCGAAGGCGTGGCGCACCAAAGCGGGATCGGACGAACTGGAGGAGCCAAAAGAGATGTCGGAAATCTTGAGCTCGGTCTTGCCGAGGCGCACGTAGCGGCGGATTTGTGCTTCGGCTGCCGTGCTTGGCGGGCTGCCGGCGATACTGCTAAGACCCAACGCCGATCCCAAACCTAAGCGCAAAAAATCTCTACGATCGTGCATCTGCTGTCCCTTCGCTTTGGTGACCATCCATCGCGCCACGTGAAAGATGAGTATACGCGCGGAGAATTTGCCGGTAAATATTACCCCTCGCCACGAGCGCCATCTAGCTTGCCTCGTGGCAGTGCATGCCTGGAGCGCCGCACCCCCATTGACCTGCAGGCCGATGCGTCTGCATAGCGTTATGGACTTGTGGATAGCGTTTTGGTTCAACGCGCATCAGCCATAAGTCTTAAGACTTATGGCCGATACCAAATCCGGCAGAAGCAAGCTAACTTCTCACCACGCCCTAGTCGTAGACATCAAAGGGGCTCTGCTAACCCAACTTCCACACCCGCCCCCGCGAGAGCGTATTTTTGGGTGCTGTTGCGCGCGGGCAACACGCGATTTTCTCTCTGCATGGACTGACCAGACAGTCGCCGATGGGTGCGATTTGGCGCGTTGAGCGGTAAAAAGCGCGTGTAGTGGCGACCCAGTATATTGCCGGTTGGTCGGGCCGCGCCGAGAATTGGGCCATGTACTCTGCGACACACCACACGGCGCAAAGACGGCAAGACGCACGTCTACTGGCAACTGGTACGCTCGGTTCGCCGCGGCCGCAAGGTGACGCAGGAGACGGTAGCGCAACTCGGAGAACTCGATGCCCAGGGGCGCGCACGCGCAACAGCGCTTGCGCGCGAGATCACCGGGCGCATAGCGGAGCGTTCACAAGGCCACCTGTTTGAAACCCACGCGCCGGTAGAGCCGTCAAGGTTCGGCTTAACGCCGTGCGCCTGGAGCGCTCCAGAAGCTTTGGCGCGGCGTGGCTCGGCTGGACACTGTGGCGAGCGCTCAAGTTTGACGAACTGCTGGGTGGACTGCTGCCGCGTGGACGCGAGGCGGTAGCGTGGGCCGAAGTGATTGCCATCCTCGTGATCGGGCGGCTGTGCGAGCCGTCGAGCGAACTGCACGTGGCCGAGCAGTGGTATCGCACCACGGCGCTGGAAGACCTGCTTGGACGTGGCGTCCGAGCGCATCTACGACGAGCGGCTGTATCGGGCGCTGGATCGGCTGCTGCCGCACAAGGAGGCCATCGAAGCGCACCTGGTGCGAGCGCTTCGGCGAGCTGTTCGAGATCGACTACGACCTGCTGCTCTACGACGTGACCAGCACCTATTTCGAGGGGGTGGCCGATCCAGCCATCGCCAAGCGCGGCTACAGCCGCGACCACCGGCCCGATTGCGTGCAGGTGAACATCGCCCTGGTGGTCACGCGCGAAGGGATGCCGCTCGGTTACGAGATCTTCCCTGGCAACACTACCGACGTGACCACGGTGCAGGAAGATCGTCGCGGGCATGGAGGCGCGCTTTGGCAAGACGAACCGAGTGTGGGTGATGGATCGCGGGATGGTGAGCGAGGAGAACGTGGCGTGGCTCAACCAGACAGGACGGCGCTACGTGATCGGCACGCCCAAGGCGGAACTTAGACGCTTGGCTAAAGAGATTGAAGACAGCGCCGACTGGCGGCACATCCGCGACGATGTCGAGGTGAAGCTATGCCGCAGCCCCGCGGGGATGAAACCTTCCTGCTGTGCCGCTCGGCGGCGCGGGTCGAGAAAGAGCGCGCCATGCACGAGCGCTTCAAGGCGCGCATCGAGGACGCGCTCGCAAGCTTGGAGCGGCGCATTCGAGCAACAGCCACAAGCCGCTGGATCGCGGCGTGATCGAGCGCCAGATCGGACGGCTGCTGGGGCGTAACAGCCGCGCCGCGGGCGCCTTCTCGATTTCGATCACCGAGGATGTGACACACCCTTCGGGCATCCGCATGACGCGCACGCACCGTCCCGACTGGGCCGACTGGGCGCGGCTTACTGAAGGGGTCTACATCCTGCGCACCAACATCCGCGAGTGGACCGATGAAGCGCTGTGGCAAACCTACATCCAGTTGACCGAAGCCGAGGCCGCCTTCCGCATCCAAAAGTCCGATCTGGCGATTCGCCCGATCTGGCATCACAAGGCAAGGACGCATCAAGGCGCATATTCTGATCTGCTTCATCGCCTATGCCTTGTGGAAGACGTTGCAGCAATGGCAGTCACGTGCGGGACTCGGACATGCGCCACGAACGATTCTCGACGGAGTTCTCGCGCATTCACGCCGCCGACATTGTGTTGCCACTGGCCGATGCGACCCACCGTGAATTGCGCATCCGCTGCGTGGTGCGTCCCGATCCCGCGCAGGCGATCCTGCTTGAGCGCCTTGGCCTTACCCTGCCACAGCGGTTGAAGGTTCCCCTCAAATGTAGTGGCGACTTTTAAACTAACTATTGGATTTTAAAGGACACTACATCGCCAACTGTGGAAGTTGGGTTAGGACGGTCGAGCCGGCGATGTCGATGTCGCCGCCGGGCGCTAATACGCTGCTGCCGCGTAGGGTGGTGTCGCCAGCAGGCGCATGGATAAGCGATCTTCAGGCACTGTGCCTGAAACTGCAAGCGGGGTGCGGGTGTTGGCGGGGTATGAGTTGAACGAGGGTTGTGTTATTCGGCTATCCAATTGCACATTGGGTTTACGACGCCATTTTCCTGCTAGCGCAAGCTACGCTGGCTGGACAAATTTATCTGAACTTGATTTTCAGGAAAAATGCTCAGGCCTGCGTGCAAATGTCGTTTTGCAAGACCTGGTACCAGCGAGTAACGAGTAAAATTCAAATCGTAGACACTCTACAACTTTTCAAAATGCCCGCCAATAGTGGCATTACCGCCGATCCCCCTCAATTAAACCGGACACTATTGATCTTTAATACGTTCCAAGATTCCGCAATCGAATTGATAAGCAAACCACCATTAGCGCCACCCATGACTAGAATAGCTAATGCCGCGCTGGACGCGCAGATTTAACTATAGACTGCCGGAGAAAGCGCATGGATATTGCCTCGTCGTGATGCATCGCCCGCCAGCCGAATTGGAGTCTGGGGTTAGCGTCTCGAAGTACTTTGGAGTAAAAGAAACAACTAGCGCTTTTGATAGAAAAACCCATTCTCATCACCTCCTTCTACGTAGTTCATTGACCCCAGATTTTTGGACTCTTCCGGCCGGCCCGGAAAACTTCTTATAACGGGTGAAATTTTGTTGACTAAAAGATCAGCCGCCCAGGTGAAAAGAGATTGCGCGTCAACGTGGATCTTGAGCGTTGCATCATAAAGCGGTGCTAGAGCCGATATGTTTTCGCGAATATCAAACTTACCCCCATCTAAGATAAGAGCGGCTAGCCCTTCGCGAAGAAATTCCGCAGAACCGCGCCTAACCGCCAGCGCAGCACTAGTCTCGGCGAACCCGATAAAGGTAAAGGAGTGATTTTCGTCAAATATGTTTGAGATCTCGCCGCGCTTGTCTCGATCTGCGTCGATGAAAAGACGAACAATTTCAGCAACCTCGCTGTCCAACGAGGATGGAATAGTGGCTTCGCCAGTAGATTCATTATTCCATGCTTTTAGGCGCTCGTACTTACTCTGGCAATACTCCAATGCTTTTTCCATAGTTAAACCTTAATGATTCGGAGGGATCAGATATTCGCCAACTCTAGTGTAACCCGCATTCATAAATTGCTGATACTCGACCGCAAAGACAGTTGGCCTGTTACTACGAGGATTCCACATATTATTCCGACTAACCGTCTGCCAGTTCCGCGCGCCACAGATAGTCAACTTCTTTAAGCGCCTGCTGTGTCAAGCGCTCCATGGCTTGTTGTTCGGTGATGCCTTCTTTTCTGGCGAACTCCTTGGCTTTGGCTTTTAGCCAGACTTCTTCATCCGGATGCAACTGCCGATTATTAAGATCGACGTTAGCGGCGCTCGTTGCGCCTTGCACACCGCCACCGGCGAATCCACCCGCGGCCGCAGCGGTTCCCACCGCAATCAACCCCGCCGTCGCGCGCGCCGTTTCGGCATTCATACCCGACTCGATCAAGCTTTGCGTCATCTGCTGTTGCATTGCATCCAGCAGCGGTGCCGCAGTCGCACTCACGCCCGCACCAATCGCGCCATTTACCCCACCCCCCATCGCCCCGGCGATCACATGCAGCCCGACGCGATACACCCCGCCTTCTTTCCAGTTCTCGTAGCCTTGTTGCAACTCGGGATTGGCTAGATTGCTCTGAGCGATCGCATCGGTCATGCCGCCTTGTTCTAGGACGGCCAGTTGGAATTGCTCCGCCGGACTTAACGCCTCGCCGCTGTCTTGCTTGTCTTTGATGTCTTGATAAGCTTTGGCATCTTGATAGGGTTTCATCTTGCTGGCGGCGATATCGCCCACTATCTTTGCGGCGTTCTTACCAAACTCCGACGTAATCCCGGTTTGCACCGACAAACTGGTGTTGATCGTGTCGGCATCTTCCGTGGTGAACACCGGCTTGATGCCGGCTTCACCGTCGCCGGTTCTGGCGCTTAAGTTACCGGCAATGCCCGAGATCGCGGCTTTCGTGGTGCTGCTTTGATTGTCGCTGACTGCGCCATAACCAAAGCTGCCGCTGCTGCCCTTGCTGCCGGTGCTGATGCTGGCGCTAACGCTGTAGGCATCCAGTTCGCTGTGGTTGGCAATGTCTTGGGTGGTTAACGTGCCGCTGGTACTAAATTGGTTAACGTGATCGTTGACGGCTGTATCGGTGCTGGTGATGACGCCGCCTTTCAGAGTCGGTGTTACCACCCACCTTGACCTCGAAGCCGCCGTTACCGGCCTTCAGTCCACTCTGACCCTCTGCCCACGCTGCGCCGCCTCGTCATTCGCCCCGACGCTGTCGTGATCGGCCTTGATCTTGGCCTCACTGGCGTTGACATTCACCGCCACCATCTGACCGTAACAGATCGGCGGAATACACAAGCTCACCCCACCGCCGACGCTGATTTGTTGGCTGTCGTAGGTGAGCTTGTCTTTCAGACTTTCGATCAATAGATCACCGCCGATGTCGGCGCTGATGGTGTCGGCGCTGACGCTCGCTCCTTTGAGGGTGGTGTCGCCACCGCTCCTGAGTGTGAGAATGCCCGGCTGGTCTGGGCTGCCGACTTGGATTTGCGTGTTGCTATGGGTAAGTTCTTCGCCGTTCGTGAACCCACGCATGCCTTGGGCGCCGATCTGGAAGGAGAAGCCGTTCTGGCTGCCGCCTAAGGCAAAGGTGACGCCCAGGCTGGCGTTGGAGCTGCTATTGGTGCTCTTGACCTCGGTGGTGCTTTGCGCGGCGCGTAGGTCGATGTCGCCGGTTGCAGATAAGTTCGCGGCTTGACCGGCGACGACCTTAGCGCCGATCAGGGTGAGGTTACCGCTGTCGGCGGATGAATCGCCGTTCGCAACGATATTCAACTCACCACCGGCCACCAACTGGCTGCCCTGCGCGGTGTGCTGAGTGCTCTTGCTGTCGCTCTCGCCTTTGCTCACTCCGGTGCTGCTGCTCGCCGAGATGGCGCTAATCGGGGCAGCGCTCTGGCTTGCCGCGCCGGCGCCATACGGTAACGGTTGGTTGCTGGTGGCAATGGCGCTGTTCTTGATCCCTTGGTAGGCGTTGTAGACGCTGACCGCGGCGTTGATCGCGGCCAGGGCCGCCATCCGATCGCTGCCGGTATCGTCCTTCGCATCGCGCGCGGTTTCTACCGCCTCGTAGGCGCCTTTGGCGGCATCGACATAGCCGCTCTTGAGTTGCGCGGTGGCGGCGGTTTCGCGGTAATGGGTTTGGCTGGCTAGACTCGCACTGTTATGGACTTCGTTGATCAGGACGGTTGAGCCGACGATGTCGATGTCACCATTAGGCGCGAGCACGCTGCTACCGGTGAGGGTATTGTTTCCTTCGGCGATAAGGCGGACGCTGCCTGCCTCGCCGGTTTCGCCGCCTTGGCCCAAGCTTGCGATTTGGCTGGCGGTATGACCGATTGCTTCGTTCTGTTGCGCTTGGTCTTGTTCGCGCTTGCCAATGGTGTTGCCGGTGGCCTCGAAACGTAACAAGCCGCTGGCATCGCTGCTGGCGTTGGCATGACCGGCGTCGGTGTTTTGCGCGGTGGTGACCGTCAGATCGCGACCGGCAATCACGCTGACATCGCCATCGGCCACAATCGTCGCGCCTTGTACCAGCGTGTCGCGATCGGACTGAATGGCGATATCGCCGCCCGTGAGCTGGCTGCCGACCGCCGTCGTGCTCATGCCGTCTTGATCGCCCGTATCGTTGGTTTTGGTGATCAGCGCGGCGATGGCGATTTGGTTGATGCTGTTCGGCGTCAGCGCCGCGATCGGATCCGCGAGGGCGATTGCACCGGCAATCCCTTTGGCCAGTCCGGTGGCGTCGCGCCGGGTTTGGCTGACATGCGTCTCGCCATGGGTGTCTTCGGCCGCGATGATATTCACATCGCGTTTAGCATCAACGATCAGCGCTTGATCGGCGTTGATGACGGAGCCTCGAATAGTGATGTCGTTACCGGATTGGATAACAACGTCTTTGCCTTCCAGGCTGCTGCCGACGGCGGTGGTGTGGGTGAGCGAATCGTAGCCAACCGAGGTCGTTGTCTGCAGCGCGTTGCCGGTCTGAGAGTAGGACTCGTTCAATGAACTGTTCGCAACACTCAGATGTTGGATGCGTACATCGTTCTTGGCGGCCAGCGTCAGTTGGCCTTCGGCTGCGCTCAGATTAGCGCCGCTCAAATTGATGTTGCCATCTTGCTGCTCTGTACTGCCCAGATCGGTTGCAATGCCGGGTGTACCCATGGCGACCAGGCTTAGGTTGTTGCCCGCTGCGGCGATGCCGCCGACCAGGGTTTCGCCCGCGCTTGCCGTGCGGTTGTAGCTCTTCTTGCCGATGTATTGCGAATCGTGGAAGGTGCTGTCCGTTACGGCTTCGATATCGATATTGGCGCCTTGAACAACGATATCGTTTCCGGCGGCGAGTAAGCCGCCTTTGATTGCGACGTTGCGTTGTGCGGCCAGGGTCAAATCGGTGCCCGCTTGCAGGCCGCCGAGTTGATGGGCGATCAACCCTTCGGTGACATAACCGCTGCGGCCTTGGGTGCTCATGCCGTTAGCATCTTTGACATCGATTTGATACTGCGACGCGACGGTATTAACTCGTAGCTCGCCGCCGGCGAAGGCCGTCAAATACTCACTCGCGTTAACTTTGGCGCCGGCCACGACCAAGTCGCGCGCGGCTTGCAGCGTGACGTTACCGCCTTGCACAATGGCCACGCGATCGACGTTGACGCGGCTGCTGTTGCCTTCGGCGTTGCTGGTCTGAATGCTGCGCGTTTGCAGCACCAGGTCGCGCCCGGCTTGAAGATTCACGCTGCCGGTCGCATCCAGGCCCTGAATAACACCGGAGAGATTGTTTAGATCGTTCTCCGCACGGGCGTAGATGTCTTGGGCACTCAGGCGCCCGCCGCTGTTGATCAGGTCCTTCCCGGCAAGTAGTACCAGGCTCTTATCGGCGGCGATGCTGCCACTGTTGATCAGATCGCCGGTGGAATTGAGGTATACGTCGCTACCGGCGATGAGCGCGCCGCTGCGCGTGAGATCACCGGCTTGGGTACGGCGCAGATATAACTGCAGCGCCAGCACTTGCTTGCTACGACCGTCGGGGAGGCGTATGGTCTGAGTGGTGAGTACCACCATATCAGTGGTGAGCAGCGCCATTTGCTCTGCCGTCAGCGCCACGCCGGGCGTGAGTTGATACTGCTGGACGAACAACACGCCGGCATTCATCAGCGCGCGATACTGTTCTTCGGCATTGACGTAACCGGTCAAATAGCGGCGACCCGTTAACGTTAAGACTTGATCGCTGATCAACTGCTGCTCGTAGAAGCCATCACCCAAACGCTTGAGTTGGAATGCGGGGTCGAGTTGTAGTTGTTGCAAATAGTAATCGGAGCTCAGGAATTGGCGCAGATTAGTAAAGCGCGAATCGGTTTCCACAACAAAACGTGCGCTGGGCTCGCTATGCAATACAAACAAGCTCGCGCTCGGCAAACTCAGTGCCGGCGGATTGGTCAAGATGACCGCTTGCGCGCCGTTGGCGTCAACGGGCAATACTTGGACTAACGCGGGCGCTTGCCGATTACTCGACGTGGGTAACAGACCGGCGGATAGCGCGCCGACGGACCCAGTGTTGGCAGCAACGGCATCACGTTGCGCGTTGCCTGTGCTCACACTGCCGACTATCGCGTTTTGGGCATCGACTGCAATGGCAAGGCCGGCCTGTAAGGTAGCCGCATTGGGACCACGTCCGTTACCGGTGGCGTCGATGGTGCCGGCCGCGCGGCTGGCATCGGCGCTCGCGGTCGTTGTTCTGAGGTCACGGTTGCCGGTCGGATTGGCCGTGTATTGTTCAACGCGCGCACTCGGCAAATTAAAGGTCTCCACCGACGGTGCCGGGTTAAATGGCGTTTTGCCGCGCCATTCACGGCAATGATCGTCGCCAAAGGTGCCGCACGCCTCAACCTCAGTTAACTCGGTGGTACCACTGTATGTTGTGCGCTGCTCACCTTCGGTGGACAGGTTTTGGATAGACGGGCCAATGACGCTGAGTGCGCCGCCCGCCACCACGGTGCTGTCGCGGTTCATTAGCGCGCCGTCGAGGTAGAGTCCACCACCGGCCAGCAGTTCGGCAGGCCGAGTACTGACGATTTCACTGCGGCTCTGCGTGGCGGTGATATCGTAGACGCGATAGTCTTCGAAATCAATCGTGCGATTGTCTTCGTTTACCTCCACGTTATAGACGGTAATTGCATCATCCAGTCGATCTAATGCCCCATCCAGCTGTACTTGCCACGTGTTATACGCCGTTCGCCAAGCGCGACACTCTGCGCCAAATCCAAAAGCTAGCGTGCATCCTTTCGGTGCTGACGGGAGGCGCACCGGGTGCTGTGACACCCAGTTCGCGGAATTCCGGCGCGTCCCATTCGTAATTGACCACCGTTCCACCACCGTTACAGCCGCCACGATGGCAAGTTCCGAAGGTGGTTGTATAAACCGACTTCAGCGTCGTTCGTTGACCGTACACATCAGGATTCACTATGAAGTGAACTTTATCGCCATCGCTAAAAACCCCTCTGAAGCGATCAATTGGATAACGCTCCGCCCAACCGGTGGGCTGGACTTCGATTGACGCACTGATGCGCCGCTAACCAATTCTGTAACCAAGTCATCATTTCGATTGAGAATGTCGTCGGCCTCAATCGTTAAGTTGCCGCGGCGCTTCGATGCGGCTCGAGGCGTTGAGCAAATTCGCCATCGAACCCTGTGCCGTACCGTTCGCATCCAACGCGCCGCCGATCGCGATATCGCCCAGGCTGTAGATCAATGCGCCGTTGGTGTTGTTTAGCGCGTAAGCGCCGATTTGCAAATCTTGACGCGCCGCTATAGGTACCGCTACCGCTATTGTTTAGCGTGCCGCCACCGATAGCCAGCCAATCGCCGTAGATTCGCCCGGTATTGTTCAGCGTACCGGCGCGCACCGTCGTGTCATTCCCTTCGATTAAGCCAGTGTTGGTCAGCGTCCCCGACGCATTGATAACGGTGGTCGGCGCGCTGATCTCGCCACTATTGGTCAAGTTGCCGGTCGTCAATCCCAAGCTTTGGCCGGCGGTCAAGGTCCCGCTGTTATTGATGTTGTTGGCTGTCACGCTCAGGCGCTTTTGCGCCGAGAGTAATCCCGTGTTGGTGTAATCTCCATTGACCGTCAAGGTGACCGCATTCGCGGACGCAAAGATCCCACCAAAGTTACCGCTGCTGGTGGTCACGGTCAGGCTGTTGTCGCCGATCAAGCGGCCACCGGCATTATTGAGGGCCGGCGCGGTAAGCGTCAGATCGTGCTTGGCGCTGACTAGGCCACCGCTGTTGTCGAGATCGGCGTGAATGCCCGCGTCGTTGCCCGCCGCAATGTTGCCCGCCGCCGTTACGCAGCGTGCTCGCGTTAATGGTGAGGTTCGCCGCCTCTATGCGCCCGGTGCCGTTGTCGATGGTCGATGCGCGCAAGTTCGCCGTGCCGTCGGCGTTGATCTGGCCGGCGCGGTTATCCAGTTGATTGGTAAGTGTCGCGTCGATATTGCCGAGTGCGTGGATACGCCCGCTGACGTTAAACAGATCCGTGGCGCTGATCGTGGTGTCGCTGTTGGACAGCATTTGGCCGCCGCCATTATCCAACCGGCCGCTCAAATTCAACGTTTGGTCGCCATTGCTACCCAGATAGCCTGCACGGTTATCGAATGAACCGGCATTCAAGCTAAACGTCGCGCCCACGACTAAGCCACCATTTGATCCGCTGTTGGTATTGTTCAGCCCGTTGCCATTCGTGTTCATTGCGATACCACCGACCGCCTGCACCAGACCGCGATCGTTGTTCACCGCGAGCGTCGAAGCGGTCAAATCGCCGCCTGCGACGATTTCACCCGTTTGATTATTCAACGCACCACTAGTCAGGCGGATATCGCGACCGCTGATTAAACCGGCGCTTTGATTGCTGGTCGTGCCGGCAACAAGCGTGGTATCGAGTTTGGCTTGCAATTTGCCACCGTCATTAATCAGCGCCTGGCCATTGGTATTCGCGGTCAAGCTCCCATTCAGCGACGCGACAGTGCCGCCGGTATTGTTTAGTTGTGCGCTGTTCACATTCAATGCGCCGCCGGCGACGATTTATCCCACGCTGTTATTGAGCATACGGCCTTGGGTATCGAGCGCGAGAGCCGAGCCCGTGGCAATGCGCCCGCCAACGTTTTGAATTTCACCGGACTGCACGGTGAGACTTTGCGCGCCGATTAACTGGCCGCGTTATTGGTCAGCAAACCGCTGCCCAATTGCACGCTCGCCGCTTGATTGGCACTCATTACGCCGTCGGTCAAATCTAAGCCCGTTGCAGTAAGCGTTACATCGCCGTCGCTGGTGATCTGTCCACGGTCGCTGATAACTTGCCCGCTGCTACGAATATCGAGTGTGTTGGTCGCGGAGATCACGCCGTCGGTGTTGTTCAGATCAGCGCTAGTCAGACTCACGCTATCGTTTGCGAGCAATGCACCGTTCTGATTGTTGAGCATACCGCTGGCAATGGTTAACGTGGCATCAGCTTGGATGCTGCCACCATTGTTGTTTAACGCCGTATTGCCAAGAGCGATATTTACATCGCCAGCGGCGATATGGGCCGCATCGTTGTTCAGGCCGTTGGCTTGGATGTCGAGATTCCCGCCGCTGGCGATGCGAGCGTTGCCATTGCTCGCGATCATGCCGCCGCGCAGCGTCATATCGCCGTTGGCCAGTAATTGACCACCTGTGTTGGTCAGCGCCTGAGATTGGGTGTCGATGGTCAGATCAGCAGCGCTGGAGATCTCGCCAGCGCGATTGTCGAGCGCTTGCGTGCGCACCGCGGTGCCCGGTTGCGCTCGTGATCAGACCACCGACGTTGCTTGTCGGACCCGATTCCACTTTGACGCTGCCGAGGTTGGACGCAAGCGTCCCGCGATAGCCGTTTGCGGCATCGTTGACCAAATCGCCGGTCGTCACCCTCAGCGCATCGCGTGCGATCACTTTACCACCGGTATTGGTTAGCGCGGCGGACTGTAGTGTAAGCGTACCTTGACCCACAGGCGCTTGCGTACCGGCTTGCATAGCGCCTCGGGTATTGTCGATCGCGCCGCTTGCCGTTACCGCCAGTGCGCCCGCGGCATCGATCACCCCTTGTTGGTTATTCAGCGTATCGAGGTTCAGCGTCAGCCCGTTTGCGCCTGACCGCGCGTCACGATCTGGCCGCTGCGGTTGTCGAGATGAGCTGCAGTGATCGCAATTTGGTCCGCGGCCATGCTCGCGTTGCGATGATCGATGTTGCCCGCGTCGATGGTCAATGCACCGTTGCCGATAATACTTCCGCGCTGATCGTTCAGGTTCTCGGCCTTCATTACGAGCGTGCCGGGGCCGGCGTGTTCGATCTTCCCGTCGGTGTTAGTGAGTGTCTGCGCGCTTAACGTTAGGTTATTGCTATTCACGGCGATTCGACCCGAGGTATTATCCAACGTGCCGATCGGCGAAGTCAGATTGATCGTCGTGTCGCCCGTTCCAGTCTGCACTAATTCGCCTTGCGTATTGTTCAAGTTCGCAACCTGCACGTTCAATTGATTGGCAGTGACAGTGCCTCGAACATTGCTCCAACTTTGCGTATTTTGTGTGCGCGCGACGACGCCCAGCGTGCCCGGTGTGCCGACACTCGCGTTGTCGGTGATCACGTCGCCAGCATTGGCTGTGACAGCGATATTCTCCGCGCGCGTTTGGCTACCCGATAGGTTTACCCACGCACCCGTTAGTGCGCGTTGCCTGCCGCTAAATTTTGTCCGATGGCGGTGAGGCCTTCGGTGGTGGTTACGCTGAGATTTCCAGTGTTGGCCAGCATGCCGTCCGCTTTGATGCCGGCGCCAAGCAGGCTGGTCGCGCCGCTGGTCAGGCTGTTCGCCTTAATAACATTGTTACCCTGAGCCGCGATTAGCCCGGTATTGTTAACGCTACCGGTGACGTTGAGAAGCTGATTGCCTGCTGCGTAAAGATTACCGCTATTAGTGACGTTAGCCGCCGAGGTACTCAAATTGCCGCCCGCATACACGTTACCGCCGGTATTCCTCAAGTCAGCGACGTTGATCGTCGCATTGCCGCTCACGGCTTGGATTTCACCGTTAGTGTTCGTTTAGATTGCCGCCCGTTCAGTACAGGTTTTGCGCGGCAATTACGGTGCCGTCGGTGTTGTCGGCGCTACTGTTGGCCGTGATGCTGACATCTTTAGCCGAGGCGATGCGACCTTGGCTGTTGACCAGCGTGGGCGCGGTGACCGTGGCATTTCCATTGCTCTCGATCTTTCCTGCGGTGTTGTCTAGCCTTTGGCTTGCAACAACCTCAGTTTGCCCGACACCGGTCTGACTAATGTGACCTGCGCGGTTGCTCAACACGGTTGCGTTAATGGTGACTCGATTGGCTGTCGTGGTCGCGCGGTCGATGTTGATATTCGCCGCATTCAGATTGAGCGCGCCATTGCTGGTGGTGCTGCCACGCCGGCTATCGAATGTGCTGGCCGCAATATTCAGCGTACCCGTGCCGGCATGCTCGATTATGCCGTCGGTGTTGGTGAGCGTAGTTGCGCCTAGCGTGAGATTTTGACTATTGGTGGCGATGCGTCCGTGGTTATTGTTTAGGTTACCGGGCAATTGAATGTTCAAATCGGCGGTGCCGGAATGGGCGATCTGGCCACCAACGTTCGATAAATCGTGAGCAATGATATTGATTCGATTCGCAGTAATTTTTGCGTTATCCGTCCGCCACATTTTCGGCGTTTGCGCAGTCAAGGATCCCTTGCGCGCCGTAACCGCACCGGTAGTATTCAGATCGCCATTTTTTGCATGCGATCGTGATCCCGCCGCCGGAAATCGTGGCACCGCTTAAAGTCGAGTTCACTGGCCGCGTTATGTGTATTGCCCACCGAACCGGTTTTACCTTGAATCGCCACGCGGGTTGAGCTTTGTACCTGCAGATCGCCTACGCTACCGAGCGTCCCGTTGCTATTCAACCCGCTTGCGAGCACCGCGCTTGCGCTCGCATCAACGCGCGACGTCGCGCCATCGGCGAGCACCATCGCGTGGTTTTGCGCCGCGACCAGGCCGCTGATGCTGATGTTGCCGCGCGCTTTGATGTTGGTATTGCCGGTCGCGTAAATCGTGCCGCTATTTGTGACATCGCCAGCCGTGCTAATTTGCGTGTTGCCAGCAGCACCCAAGGCTTGAATGCTGCCGCTGTTAGTGAGCCAGCCGTCCGACTGCAAGACGACATCGCCCGCGCTAGCGCCGATCACACCGGCGTTACGTACACCCACACCGGATTCGGTGCCGATGAGTATGATCTTGCCGGCGTACATGCCGCCCAATTGCGCGACGTCTAACGCAAACGTTGGCGCGGCGCCTGAGCCCGCTGTGGCAGCATATGGCTTGTGTGCTCCGCATTGATTTGATTAGCGCCGGTGACGACTTTGAGATCCTTGGCCCAGATACCGGCATTAATCTGCACCGCCCGAGCGAGAATGCCGGTGTAGTCGGTTAGCGTCGCGTCCAAGCCTTTGCCATTAATTGTTACCGTGCCGCGCTGAACCAAGTAACCTTCTAAATTGCCGCCGCTGATTTGCGGTGTACCTGTGGTAATCGTGACGCGATTGGCGTTGATGAAGCCCGCACCGTCAGCGTTTACGCCGGCTGGGTTGGCAATGATGACTTCGGCGCGCTGGCCGGCAACTTCGATATAGCCACGTAACTGGCTGGGGTTCGCGGAATTAACTTCATTCAAGATGATGCGAGCGCTGCCCGTGGCCAGCCAGGGATTGCCTTGCACCCAGCCGCCTAACTGAGTTTGTGCGTTGGTACGGCTGTTGTTTAGAATCGCGCCGTTGCTTTGAATATCAAATTGACGGTAGGTGTTGCGCGACACACCGGCGGCACTCGGTGTTTGGATATTGATTTGTGGCAGACCATTGGTGGTTTGCAGAACGGTCGGTCGTTGATTACCCGGGGCGCTTGGATCAACAATGACTTGAGCGTTCGCGGAACCCGTCGTAAACATCGCAATTCCTAAACTGGCCAGTACGCCTAGACACAGCGGCCGCAGCCTGGCAACCAAGTGCGCCCAGCACGCCGGCCGATGCTACATGTGCCCATCGCGAGACCTTCGCCGCTCGCAGCCTTGCCCGTTGCGGTTGCGGTTTCCGAAACAGCCATCATTTGACCGCGACATTGATTGAAGATGATGCGATAGAGGTTCTTGTTCATAATAATTCCAATAATTGGTGTTAAATTGAATGGGGGTGCTAAAGCTAGAAGCTCAGGTTTAAGTTAAACCCGGCAGTGCTGCCCGCAGTGCGGAAGAATTCCGGTTTACGTACCGGCGTGCCGACGAAGAGGTCGTATTGCAGGGCCTTGAATTGTCCGCGTAGGCCGATGACTGCGCCGGTCAAGCGCTTACCGACGAGCATCTCGCTGGAACGGCCGGCGACTTCGCCATGATCCAGTCCAAGGTAAAATTCTTGGCCGGTTGCCCCGATTGCCACGCCCAGTTCGTTGCGCACGAACCAGCCACGCTCAGCCGATAAGTTGGTTTCGCCATCAAAGCCGCGCACGGTGTAGCGTCCACCGATTGCGAAACGATCCTGTGGGGTTAGCATTGTTCGGTTGTTTTGAATTCGCACGGAGCCGACATAGCGGAGCGATTGTTCGGCCAGCTTGAATGGTGCATTGACGGTGATAACCGCCGTCAGGAGTGCAAAGCGTGAGGTTCCTTCGTCAAAAGCCTCTTCCGGCGCGGCCATCGACTCAAACGCACCGGTTCCCCGCTTGTACGCCAGGTTGGCGTCGACGGTGGTGGCACCAAAATACTCAAGGTGGTCGACGGACGCTTCCCAACCGCCGACAATACGACGCTGGACTTCAACTTCGGTATCGTCGATGTAGTTATTGGACTTGCGCTGGAACGCTCGAACGGCAACCGTCGACTTGCGCCTTGCATCGCGGTAAATCGGGCGCGATAACTTAACCTCGGCGTTGTTGCTAGTGCCACGGTAGTTAAATTCTTGCGTTGCCCCGGCGACAGTTTGGTAATAACGGCTATTACCGACGGTCGCGCCGACGGTCCAATAATCGAGCGGTACCGAGTAGTGAACTGTGCTGCCGCGAGTGCCGCGCGGACCGTCGTCTCCTCCGCCCAAATCGTGGCTAGCGGAGATATAGAACAGGTCGTTAATCGTCCACCAATTGTCATAGCTGACGGTGATACCGCCTTGGTATTTGCCGGTGCCGTCGGTACCGCTGTCGTCGGCATTGATGCTCAGGCGAAACGGATTGCTTTGTTGATAACTGATCACGAGATCGCTATAACCCGGCTTGGCCTCCGGGACCTTCAGCGGGCTCAATTTTAATGTCCGGCCTTGGCGCTGGGGGCGCGCAGGAAGTTCTCGAGTGCCTGCTCGATGTCACGCAGATTTAAAATGTCGCCCGGTGCGGCAGGGACGGCGTTCCATGCATGGGCACGATTTGCTCGTGCCAGGTGCGAAACGGATGGCGTTGATCCGCCCGGGGATGGCGGTGAGGGCCAAAACGCCGCTTTTTAAATCCTGCGGCTCAGCTAAGATTCGACTGGTGATGTAAGCCTTTTACAATCAGTGCATCTTGTGCGCGTTTGAGCAGTACGTTGATGCCCTGGCGCACCCAGACATTTGCCACGCGCAGATCGCCGCCGGCCGGTCCGCCTAAACGGTTTAATATCCATTCGAAAGCGTTGGCTTTCTTCGCCACGCAGTTCAATTTTAAGTATGTCGAAACAAGGCGTTTCACCAATGGGCAAACGTTCCGGTGCAATCGGGCCAACTGCATCGGTGCGTATGTCCACTCGTGGTTCGTTCACGCTCGCGGATTGCGCGGTCACGTTCTTCTTGCCGGCGTATTTCGTTGGCCGCATCGAGGGCACTGGGTAACGGGATGGTTTGGGCGAGGGCTTGGCCGGTGAGTTGTCCAACCAATAAGGTCATCGCTATAGCAGCCATGGCCTTTCGTGAAATCAGTGTGATACACGCACTCAATAACGATTGCTTAAATTTATGCATTTCAACTCCCTGGTTAAACCACAATCAATAAAACGCCAGGAAGCCGAACATCGCGAACAAGCGGCTACGCGTAATCCGCAGACCAACGATGCGACTGTTCAACTACTCATACTGGCGGCTCCGCTGCCATAAAGCGTTTTTATTGTTGCGTTTGTTAGGCCGGAAGCTTTGCGTCCCCGTCTTTCGATCAGGTATGCCTTGTTTCAGTTACGTGCTGAATTTAAAAGCGAATATTAGGCCAGCAACCCGATTTGTATTGTGAAGATTTGTGAGAACCAGGCCGGCTGGGGTTTCGCGCGGTGTGGCGCTGGCGATACAATCTTCGTCTGCACCCCTTTAAATCGGGAAAGACAACGGTAAATTGTATGGCCAAGAATCGTCATTGATATCGTAATTTGTGTCACGTTGCCGCATATTCAAAAGTTCTTGTGTTCACAATAAGCGATGCCGTTATAGCATTGACGTTCAACATGGAGAACGTAGACGATTGACTATCGACAAAGCAAGCAGCAACGCCGCGAAAACACGGCAATCATCGAAGCCAGCGGTATTCCCTTTGCAGTCAGCGATGAAGGGCGGTGCTTAAGCTTTCGCGAACGCGGCAAGCCCATGGTGGATTTTTATCCCGAGACCGGCCGTTGGCGGCGGATGAAACCGAAGTGGGTCGGTGGATTGGGTGCAGAGGCATTCTTGAAATGGTATCGCGCGCAGTCTGAAAGTAGCAACAAGCAATGAAGTCTCGCCAAGCCACATGAGTATCGCTCCTTGCTCACGGCTTCAGCCTACCCGCCGAGCTTCTCGGTAATGGTCATTGCCGGGTATGCCGTCACGCGCTTAAACGCTGCGCGAAATGCGTGTACTGGGCGGCGCATTTCAGGCGGCGCGGCGACCGCTACTCCAAGTGATTCCACGACCTTAAAATGCAGCGGATCGATGCGGGCGCGAGCGATTAATATCATATCGATCGACGTTTTCTCCCTGGGGCAAAGTCTACTCGGTTCAACCATCACCGCTATCCCGGCGCTGGAAACGCTGGTCCCGGGTTCGAGCAGTTGCCTGCTGCTCAATCCCGCAACGTGTCCCGATGTCCCGCTCGCCCTCACGCTACCGTTTTTCTATTGGGACATCGAACATCCGACCACTTATATACACGGTATTCTCGGCCGCGCGATGTACGATGCGTTCCGGTAAATGAACTAAATCTTATCGCCAGGTACGTTAATCGATAAAAGTATTTTTGTGGCTTGTCGACAACATTATTATTCAGCGGTTCATGAGCCTGTTTTCAGAATTCCGTTCTCTGTTGCCCATTGCATCCAGTTAACTTGCTCGCTTGATTCGACCGCCAGCGTGCCATCGACACTCATCCTGTCAGGGAACAGGATGAGATTGTCGCAAGGCCAGCGCGCAGAGGGCGCGATTAACCCATCGCAGCCTAGAAACTCTACGGCGGCGCCGATTTGCTGGGTGCGAACTAAGTTGATAGCTCCATAAGTAACTACCGGAACACCAAGCGTAACAAGATTAGTGCGCATCAACCTCAAGGTGCGATGAGCAACGACTCGTAACGAGTGCACGATGATGGCTTTCGACGGAAGCGGATTAAGCTGTGCCCAATGGAATGATATTTCTGCTAGCGCGCCTTCGCGGAGGAGGCTGGTATAGAGCACTCCCACCGATCCAGGAGTCATCCACCGTCCTCCGCTGAACGAACTGGTCAGCGCGTCGAGGTTTTGCCTCGTCGCCCGGAACACTGTTCCACTAAACCCTTCCCTAGGTAGTGAGTCAAGCTTGTCGAGCAGATCAGGGTCATGCACCATCAATCAAATTACGCTTCAAATAAAAACACCATCGCGCAACTCGTTTACAACAGCCAACACCTCATCGACCTTTCCCTGCTGAATGAGTTCGGCGGGAACACGATCCCCAAGCAGGCGCTGCCGACCAAAGATCCAAAGTCGCGCGTCGCGTGGATCATAGATATCGGACAACTTATCGATAATAAATTCCAGTTCAAGCAGTAACTTTTCAGTATCGGGGTGTGGGAAAGCCTTCCCCTGATTCCAGCGAGAGACCGT
The DNA here is from genome assembly GCA_963714525.1 of uncultured Pseudomonadota bacterium. Taxonomy (GTDB): domain Bacteria; phylum Pseudomonadota; class Gammaproteobacteria; order Burkholderiales; family JALYOK01; genus JALYOK01. Next base: position 184,532 of record CAVQPB010000026.1, on the reverse strand, counting down.
TTCAGGGCGCACGTTTAGAACATTGGCAACGTCGGCTGAGCGCATTGCGCCTTTTGTTTGGATGGCCTCAAGTCGACGTGCAATTGCATTGCTGCTCATGATTAACCTTTATTCGTGAGGCGAAATTAGCCGTCTCAGGTGCGAAATTCTGTGATCGGATAGCTAGCGAACGAGACTATGCGAATTGTCGGTGTGGTAATTGCGACCGGGACACCTATTTACATAAGCATAGCTATTTCTATAGGCTTACGTCAAGGGATTTATATTGACATTTTAATTGGCATACATATAACATAATTTACCGACTGGTGATCTCGGCATTAACAACTGGCGAAAACGCTGACCTCAAATTCGAGCAGTTGCCTGCTGCTCAATCCCGCAACGTGTCCCGATGTCCCGCTCGCCCTCACGCTACCGTTTTTCTATTGGGACATCGAACATCCGACCACTTATATACACGGTATTCTTGGCCGCGCGATGTACGATGCGTTGCTGTAATTTTTGAGACACACTGACACCTGGGATGTTCAAGGTATGGCTTAATATGCCTATAGCAACGTAGAACTACGTCAAAAGCGTTTAATCATGCCCACTAGAAACGTCGTACTCACGGACTATCAAACGGAACTATCGAAAAATTAGTGGCGTCCGGTCGTTATCTGAATGCAAGCGAAGTATTACGTGACGGACTTCGCTTGGTCGAAAATCGAGAAGCCGAGGAGACAACACGCCTTAAGGCTCTGCGCGAAGCTGCGCGCATCGGCATTACCGATATCGAAGCAGGTCGCTTCCGGAGCTTCGATTCAATCGTGAGCCTAGAGCAGCATATCGGCGCGATCGCTGATGTCGCGATTTCTGGGAAAGCCTCGAAGAGTCGCGCCAGGTAATGGCTGAAGGCGGCTGGACAATTCGCCTGACGGCTAGCGCCGAAACAGATTTGACGAACATCTTAGGCTGGACAAAAGATCAGTTTGGTGAAGCGCAGGCGCATGTTTATTCTCGAACCGTGTCCGCCGCTTTAGTAGAGCTCGCAACCGGAGGACCGACCACAATTGGCGTAAAGACACGCGATGATATCGCTAAAGGATTGTTCACATTACATGTGGCGCGTAATGGGCGAAAGGGGCGGCATCTAGTGTTGTTCCGCGTTAGCCGCGATGGCGCGGGAAACTAGACATTGGATGTATTGCGAATCCTCCATGACGCAATGGATTTGCCGCGGCATATCCCACCATTGGACGAGAATGAATAATGGAGCGTAACCCGCCACGAGCCTTATCCAGTAAGGCTCGTGGCAATGCATGCCCGGAGAGCCGCGCCAGTATTGCCTTTCAGCCTGGCCAATAAAAAAGCAACACGCACGAAATAAGTGCGTATCAATAGTCAGACGCTCCAAAATAGAGCACAACGATCTCGCGAATGCGTCACGCTACTCCGATCTAACCCCCTGATCCGAAACACCTTCACTACGCTGCGGACAGCGTGGCACATTTCCTGCACTAAATAAGTAGAGAGGCGAGGTGCTCGATAGACCGCGTCTTAAGGACAGCTAGGGTTCCGGCTTCGCTGAAGTGTCTGGTCCGAGAGCAGTCCGGTCTCATCAAGGATGGGATTCCACGGAGGGATAAAAGCCCGGGAGGTCGCGATCAGTTGTGGTGCTGGCGTCCTCTCCTCTGGCAAAAAACCGAAAAGGAATCGCAATGTCATTCAAACGTCTGCTATGCGCTATGCTCAGCGCGCTCATTTTTTCCTTATCCACCGTTTCTACCGCGCTAGCGGAAGTCAAGATCGGCTTGAGCGATTGGCCCGGCTGGGTGGCGTGGTACGTCGCCGAGCAAAAGGGTTTCTTCAAAAAGCACAACGCCAAGGTGAAGTTGGTTTGGTTCGCTAACTATACCGACTCGATTACTGCACTATCGGCGGGACAAGTAGACGCCAACAGCCAAACATGGAGCGATACCCTCGCGCCGCTGGCGAAGGGCATTCCCATCAAAGCGATTTTGGTGAACGACAACTCGGCGGGTAACGATGCCTTGATGGTCAGTCCGAAAATCAAGAGTTTCGCCGATCTCAAAGGCAAGACCATCGCGCTGGAAGAATTCAGCGTATCCCATTTCGTGCTGGTCACGGCCTTGGCGAAAAACAACATGAGTCTCGCCGATGTGAAAGTCACCAATCTGACCGCGGGTGACGCCGCCGCCGCATTTCTTGCCGGCCGCGTCGATGCCGCCGTGGTGTGGAATCCCTGGGTGAATCAAATCCAAACGAGCGGCAAGGGTAAAGCCTTGTTTACCTCGAAGGACATGCCGGGCCTCATCCCCGATCTGCTGGTCGCGCAAGAAAAAGCCATCAAAGAAAAACGCAAAGATTTTCTCGGCATGATCCGCGCTTGGTACGATACCGTGGCGTTCATTCAAGCCAAGCCCGACGAGGCCGCGCAAATCATGAGCAAGGTGGTCGGCTTGAAGGCGGACGAATATAAAGTGTTCTTACCGGGGACAAAATTCTTCGCTGAGAAAGAAGTACTCGCCGCGTTGGATGAAAAGAACGGCAGCTCACTGGTCGCCGTGGCGCCGACCATCACCAAATTTCTGCTCGATAACAAGTTGATGGAGGGAACGCCCGACATCGCCAAGGGGATCGATGCTTCGTTGGTGCAAGAAATCGCCAAACGCTGAATTAGTCCGATTTCGTCATGATACTGCGTTGCTCACAAAAAATATCGCCTTACATATTATCTATATGCCGCGTCGATATTTTTTGTTCGCGCCTTGTCTCATTTAGAACTCGAACTAATTCAGAATTTATCTAATTCGGTTTATTGCAGCGATGATCCCCGTGGAGCCCAATCTCACCAGTGCGGCAACGGACGTGCCTAACCGGCGTTCGAGCATCTGGGTGATCCGCGGCGTGCTCGGCACGCGGCAGTATTGGCTCTTCGCCATCGCTGGTCTGCTGTTTCCGCTGGCGGTGTGGTGGATTGCCAGCAGCAGCGGCTGGATGGACAAAGTGTTCCTGCCCAGCCCCGCGGATGTCGTGACGCGCATCGGCACTTGGTTCAGTCAAGATAATCTACTGCGCGATATTTGGATCAGCACCTATCGAGTCACCGCCGGTTGGCTGTTGTCGGCGGTGATCGCATTGCCCTTGGGTTTGTTCATCGGCACCTATCGGCCGATACAGGCGCTGTTCGAGCCGCTCATGGATTTCATTCGCTACATGCCGGCGGTGGCGTTTATTCCGCTGGTGATGATCTGGGTCGGCATCGACGAGAGTTCGAAAATCGCCATCATTTTCATCGGCACCTTTTTCCAGATGGTGCTGATGATGGCGGAGGACGTGCGCCGCGTGCCGATGCAGCAAATCGAGGCGGCGCAAACCATGGGCGCGGCTCGCGGCGAGGTGATGTCCTTGGTCGTGTTTCAGTCGGCGAAGCCGGCGCTGGTCGATACCCTGCGCGTCACCATGGGTTGGGCGTGGACTTATTTAGTGGTGGCGGAACTCGTCGCCGCCAATTCGGGCCTCGGCTACGCGATCCTCAAAGCACAACGATTTTTGCAGACCGATAAGATCTTCGCCGGCATTTTGTTGATCGGCGCCATCGGCCTCGCCATGGATCAAGGCTTCCGCTGGCTGCATCGGCGTTCGTTCCCCTGGCTCTATTCGAGATAAGCATGGCGAAGACCATCACCATCTCGCGCTTGGGCAAGATTTTTTCGACCGCCGAAGGAACGACCACCGCGCTGCAAAATGTTGACCTCACGGTTGAAGCCGGTGAATTCGTCACCTTGGTCGGCGCGTCGGGCTGCGGCAAATCCACATTGCTGCGCATCGTCGCGGGTTTAGAACAAAAGACCAGCGGCCAAATCAGTATCGCGGGTGTTCCCATCGAAGGTCCCGGTGTCGATCGTGCCGTAGTATTTCAGCACTACAGTCTCTATCCGTGGCTGACTGTGATGCAGAACATAAAATTCTCGCGCCGCTTGGAAATACACCGCCGCGACATTACTTCCTCGGATGTGGAGGCCGCCGCCGGCCGCGCCGATGCGCTGCTCGCCGTGATGGGATTGAGCCATGTCGCCGATGCGTATCCCAATCAACTATCCGGCGGTATGCAACAACGGGTCGCCATCGCCCGCGCGCTGATGCCACGGCCGCAGATACTTTTAATGGATGAACCCTTCGGCGCACTGGATGCGCAAACCCGCGACGTCATGCACGATTTGATCCGTTATCTGCGCGCCATCGAGAACACCACCATCCTGTTCGTCACCCACGATGTGGAAGAAGCGATTTACCTCGGCAATCGCGTGGTGGTGTTGGCGCCGCGCCCTGGGCGCATCGACAGCATACAAAGCGTGCCGCTGCCCGAAGAGCGTATCCAAGAAATGAAACTCACGCCCGAATTCATCGCGGTCAAGCGCGTCATCCTCGACCGCATCCGCGAGACCTCGGGCATGAAGACCGACTACGACATGCTGCGCAAGCTGACCCAGAACGCAGCGCAGATCGCATAGGAATAGAAAGCTCACGATGACTCACACCCTACCTTGCATCGCCACCGAGGCTGTCTTGTGGCAAGACCTCATACCGGGCGGCACCCACTGGTCCGGCATCGTGCGTCGCGGAACTACCTTGCGTTTGACGGACTTGAAGGGCGGCGCGAATTGCTCGGCGATTTTTTTCAATCAAGAAGAAAAGCTCGAGCGCTACAACATGCCCGATACGTTGAAAGCGCAACACACGGCGCACCTCACCACGGGCCATGTGTGTTACTCCGACATGGGGCGCGTGTTGTGCTCCATCACCGCCGATAGCTTGGGCTGGCACGATCCGCTGTGTGGCCCATCCACCGCGCAAGATATTCGCGCGAAATTCGGCGAGCGCGGCTATCAAGAAGCGCGCAACGACATGTATCGCAACGGTCGAGATAGTTTGCTTATCGAACTCGCGAAATGGGGATTAGGTACACGGGACTTGGTTGCGACAGTGAATTTTTTCAGCAAGGTGTGGGTCGACGATGAGGCGCGGTTTAATTACGCTGCCGATCATTCCAAAGCCGGCGACGCCGTGGATCTACGTTTTGAAATGAATTGCCTGGTGGCGCTATCGACCGCGCCCCATCCGCTGACGGACGCGAGCGAGTACCAACCCGGCCCGATTAGCGTGACGGCTTGGCGAGCGGGCCCAGTAGCGGCGGATGATGCCTGCCGAATGAGTTGTGCTGAAAACGGTCGCGGTTTCGAGAATACGGAACGCTACTTTCGTGGAGCGAGTTTATGACCGGCGCGCTTACGGAAAGCAGGCTCAATCCCGAAGCGAGCGAGTCTATGACTTGACGCTTCCCGCCGGCGAAGGCTGGCTGCGGGAAATCAAGTGTGGCCAAGTATTTCGCATCGTCGATGTTGAGGGTAACCAATCCGCCGATACCATGTTCTACAGCGCGGCCGATCCCGCTGATCGCTACAGCGCGCAAGATACGATACGCGCGCAGCGCAGCCTGTATCTGACCACCGGCAGTCGCCTGATGTCGAACGAAGGCAACGTGCTGCTGACCATCGTCGCCGATACCTGCGGCCGCCACGATACGCTTGGTGGCGCGTGTGCTGCCGAGAGCAACAGCGTGCGCTACGCGTTGGAGAAAAAATACATGCACAGTTGCCGCGACACGTTTTTGCACACCGCGATCCACTCCCACACGCATCTCGGCAAGCGCGACATCGCGCACAACATCAACTTCTTTATGAATGTCCCGGTGACGCCGGAAGGAAAACTGACGTTCGCTGACGGCGTTTCCGCGCCCGGAAAATATGTCGAAATGCGCGCCGAGATGGACGTGATTTGCCTTATCTCCAATTGCCCGCAACTCAATAACCCATGCAATGCCTATAACCCGACGCCGTTGCAATTGTTGATTTGGGACGAACAGTAGTCGCGCTGTAAAAATAACCGCCGCGCGGGACGGCCCGCGAATCGGCCTAGGTAATCGCACGGGACGACCCGCGAGGAACAAGGGACGAGAGTCGCAAGATGTTCAATAAAATTCTCATCGCCAATCGCGGCGCAATTGCCTGCCGCATCGCGCGCACACTGAAATCCATGGGCATAGCCTCGGTGGCCGTTTACTCCGACGCGGATCGCCATTCGCAACACGTAGCCGACGCCGATGAAGCGGTGCGCATCGGCCCCGCGCCGGCGTCCGAAAGTTATCTCCGATTTGAAGCCATCCTCGGTGCAGCTCGCAGCACAGGCGCGCAAGCGATCCATCCGGGCTATGGATTTTTGTCGGAAAACGCCGATTTTGCTCAGGCTTGTGGCGATGCAGGCTTTACCTTCATCGGGCCAACGCCCGCCCAGATGCGCGCCTTCGGGCTCAAACACACGGCGCGGGAACTCGCGGCGGCGAACGATGTGCCGTTGCTGCCGGGTTCGGGCCTGCTGGCAAATGTTGATGAGGCTATTGCTGAAGCCACACGCATCGGTTATCCGGTCATGCTCAAGAGCACCGCCGGTGGTGGTGGTATCGGCATGCAGTTGGTGTGGCAAGAAGCAGATCTCGCCACCGCGTTTCAGTCGGTCGAGCGGCTCGCGAAAAGCGCGTTCAAATCCGGCGGGCTGTTTTTGGAGAAATATGTGGAAGCGGCGCGCCACATCGAGGTGCAGATCTTCGGTGACGGCCGCGGCCATGTCGTGAGCCTGGGCGAGCGCGATTGCTCGGTGCAACGGCGCAATCAAAAAGTCATCGAGGAGGCGCCGGCGCCGGGATTGAGCGAACTGCAACGACAACAACTCGCAGCGACGGCGCAGCGCCTAGGTATCGCAATCGATTACCAATCTGCCGGGACTGTTGAGTTTGTATTCGATTCGCGCAGGGGACAGTTTTACTTTCTCGAAGTCAACACGCGGCTGCAAGTGGAACACGGCGTTACGGAAGAAGTCACCGGCATTGACTTAGTCGAATGGATGGTGCGGCAAGCGGCCGATGAACTCGATCTAGCGAATTTTCAAGCGCGTATCCAAGGCCATTCGATTCAAGCGCGCATCTATGCGGAAGATCCCGGTAAGAATTTTCAACCGAGCAGCGGCTTGTTGACCACGGCGATATTTCCGCGCGATGCCAGAGTGGAAACCTGGGTCGCAAGCGGCAGCGAGATTTCGCCCTACTACGATCCCATGATCGCGAAACTGATCGTTAAGGCAGACACCCGAGCGCAATCCATAGCCAAGCTCGGCGAGGCGCTCGCAGCTACGGAGCTACACGGCATCGAGACCAACGTTGCCTATTTGCGTCAGATCGCTGCGGACGAAATTTTTTCTGCCGGGCGACAAACCACCCGCTATCTATCCGAGTTGAAATACAACGCGCGAAGCGTGGAAGTGTTGCTGCCCGGCATACAGACCACGGTGCAAGATTATCCGGGGCGCATCGGCTATTGGCACGTCGGCATGCCGCCATCGGGCCCGATGGATGCACTTGCGCTGCGATTGGCGAATCGGTTAGTAGGTAATCCCGATGGTGTTGCGGCGTTGGAGATCACGTTGTCCGGCCCGGCGCTGCGCTTCAATTTCGACGCGGTGATCGCTATTGCCGGCGCGGCATTCCAAGTCGAACTCAATGGACAGGCGCTTCCGCTGTGGCGGAGCCATAAAGTAAAAGCGGGCGACACATTAAAGATTGCCGCCGTCACGGGAGCTGGCGCGCGATGTTATCTAGCCATCGCCGGCGCGATTCGCGTGCCGGATTATCTCGGCAGCAAGGCAACGTTCACCCTCGGTCAAGTGGGCGGACATGGCGGGCGACCTTTGCGTGTGGGCGATGTGCTGCACATCGGCGAAGCGCCAACGCCGCATAAGCAATTACCGGCGATAGCGACGCATGCGATTCCACGCTACGACACTCAATGGAAAATCGGTGTGTTGTACGGCCCCCACGGCGCACCGGATTTTTTTACCGATGCAGATATCGAAACATTTTTTGCGACCGATTGGGAAGTGCACTACAACTCCAGCCGCACCGGCGTGCGCCTCATCGGGCCGAAACCGCAGTGGGCGCGCCAAGATGGCGGCGAAGCGGGGTTGCATCCATCGAACATCCACGACAACGCCTACGCCATCGGCGCCATCGATTTCACCGGCGACATGCCGGTGATCCTCGGCCCCGATGGGCCGAGCTTGGGCGGCTTTGTGTGTCCTGCGGTCGTCGTCAAAGCCGAATTATGGAAAGTCGGCCAACTCAAGCCGGGCGACAAGATTCGCTTCGAACGGCTGTCATTGCAACTAGCCTTGGCGCTCGCCGTGGAACAAGAAGACTTAGTTGCTACGCTCGTAAATCCACAGACAAAAATGGCAAGTGTTCCGAATCGTGTGGTAAGCGAAGCAGTCATTCATCGCACGGAACAAACTCGCGACCAAGTCGGCGTGATCTATCGTATCGCAGGCGACGATTATCTGTTGATTGAATACGGACCGCCGGTGCTCGATCTCAACCTACGCTTCCGCGTTCACGCGTTGATGGAAGCGCTGCACGCGCAACGAATACCCGGCATCATCGACCTCACGCCTGGCATCCGCTCATTGCAAGTCCACTACGATAGCGCGCGACTAACGTTGACGGCATTGATGGAAATTCTGCTCAATGTAGAGAATCGATTACCTGCGATCGACGCCATGGAAGTGCCGACGCGCATCGTGCACTTGCCGTTGGCGTGGAACGACAGCCAGACGCAGTTGGCGATACAAAAATATATGCAGTCGGTGCGCAAGGATGCGCCGTGGTGTCCGAGCAATATCGAGTTCATCCGCCGCATTAATGGGCTCGACAGCATCGACGAGGTACAGCGCATCGTGTTCGATGCGTCTTATCTTGGTGTTGGGCTTGGGCGATGTCTATCTCGGTGCGCCGGTCGCAACGCCGATGGATCCGCGCCATCGCCTGGTGACGACGAAATACAATCCGGCGCGCACCTGGACGCCGGAAAACGCCGTCGGCATCGGCGGCGCCTATCTTTGCATCTACGGCATGGAAGGCCCGGGCGGCTATCAATTCGTCGGCCGCACGTTGCAGATGTGGAACCGCTATCGCGAGACCGCCGACTTTCGCGAAGGTAAGCCGTGGCTGCTGCGCTTTTTCGATCAGATTCGTTTTTATCCGGTGAGCGAGGAAGCGCTTGCTGGACATGCGCCAGGATTTTCTGCAAGGAAAGTTCAATATCAAAATCGAACCGCAGACGTTTCGCTTGCGCGACTATCATCGGTTTCTTGAAGTCAATGCGCCGGACATCGCCCGTTTCAAAGCGCAGCAACAAGCTGCGTTCGATGCCGAACGGGAACGCTGGAAAGCGGCCGGGCAAACGGAGTTCGCCGGCGAGACCATCGATGCCCCAGTTTCCAACGACGATGTTACACTCGCCCCCGGCACCTACGCGACGGTCAGTCCCGTCGCCGGCAGCGTATGGAAAGTTTTAGTGAAGCCGGGCGAACGAGTCAGCGCCGGCACGCCGCTGATGATCGTCGAGTCGATGAAAATGGAAATCAGCGTCAGCGCGGTAGAGGCCGGTATCGTTCAGCGCCTGCTCTGCGCAGAAGGCGCACCGGTGGCCTCCGGACAAAATCTAGTCTTAATCGAGCAGACCCAATGAGCGACATCAACCTGCAAATCCTCGAGCTGCAACAAGCGTATCAAAGCGGCGCTCTGACGCCTAGTCAAGTCGTCGAGGAAATATTCGCACGCTGCGCGACGGTCAGCGACCATAGTATTTGGATCACTTTGCTTGACCGCGATCGTGTGCACCAATATGCCCGTGAAGTGGAAGCGCGCGGCATGGAGTCGCAACCGCTGTACGGCGTTCCGTTCGCGATCAAAGATAACATCGATCTCGCCGAGATCCCCACCACCGCGGGCTGCCCGGACTTCGCCTACACGCCCACTCGCTCGGCGACGGTGGTGGAAAAACTCATGGCCGCGGGCGCGATCCCCATCGGTAAAACCAACTTGGATCAGTTTGCGACGGGCCTCGTCGGCACCCGGTCGCCCTACGGACCTTGCCGCAATGCATTCGATAAGAGCTATATTTCCGGTGGATCAAGCGCCGGCTCGGCGGTAGCGGTCGCGTTGGGTCTCGCAAGTTTTTCCCTCGGCACCGACACAGCAGGCTCGGGCCGCGTGCCCGCCGCGTTCAACAATCTCGTCGGGCTGAAGCCGACTTGCGGCTTGCTATCGACGCGCGGCGTCGTGCCCGCCTGCCGCACCTTGGACGCCGTGTCGATTTTTGCACTGACGGCAGAGGACGCAGCGGCGGTCGCGGCGGTTGCTCAAGGTTACGATAAGGAAGATGCGTACTCGCGTGCAGCGCCAGAAACGGCTCGAGCAAATTTCAACGCCCGACTTTCGCTTTGGCGTTCCGCAAGCGCAACAACTGGAATTTTTCGGCAACGCCGATGCAAAAGCGCTGTTCGCCCGCAGCATCGAGCGCCTCAAAGCCATGGGCGGCGAGGCGGTGGTCATCGACTTCGCGGATTTCCTGGAAACCGCGCGCCTGCTTTACGGTGGCCCATGGGTCGCGGAGCGCTATCAGGCGATACGCGCGTTTATCGAGCACCAGCCGCAATCTTTGCACGAAGTAACGCGCACGATTACGCTGGGCGCGAAAAACATCTCCGCCGCCGATACTTTCGCGGCGCTGTATAAACTGCAAGAATTGAAACGCCGCACGGCGAGCGTGTGGAACGACATCGATATCCTCGTCACCCCCACAGCAGGAACGATCTACACCATCGATGAAGTGTTGGCCGACCCGATCAAACTCAATTCGAACCTAGGCTATTACACCAACTTCATGAACTTGCTCGACCTCTCCGCCGTTGCGATCCCCGCAGGATTTCTCGGCAACGGTTTACCGTTCGGCATCACTTTCGGCGCACCGGCCTTCAGCGACACGGCGCTGTTGGATTTAGCGCAACGTTGGCAAGCCGTGTTTCCGTTGGCCCTGGGCGCGACGGGAATCGAGCGCGCTAGGAAACTTTCCCCGCCCACGCCGGAACTCATCCGCGTCGCCGTCTGCGGCGCCCACATGTCGGGCCTGCCGCTCAATCACCAACTCACCGATCGCGGCGGACGAATGGTGCTGGCCACGCGCAGCGCGGCGAAGTATCGTTTATATGCATTACCGGGCGCCGGCGTACGCCGGCCGGGCATGGTCAGAAGCGAGGCCGGCAGCGCAATCGAACTCGAAGTGTGGGAAATCCCGGCCGCCGCGTTCGGCACCTTCGTCGTAGGCATCCCCGCACCGCTGGGCATCGGCACCATCGAGCTTGAGTCGGGCGATATGGTGCAAGGGTTTATTTGTGAGAATTATGCGACGGGAAACGCCGAGGACATCACCAGTCACGGCAGTTGGCGGCGTTATCTTGCAGAGCCGAAATGATTGATTCAGCCGCCGGGATTATTTCGTGGGGCGGGTGGGATCCGCCCGACATTGTGGTATGGCTGAAGAGCCGCACCAGTTGTGGCTCTTAGGGAATGCCTCGCCAGGAGGCAAGCCAAGTAAGGCTTCTGGCAAAACAAAAATGTAGGGCGGATTCCCAATCCGCCTAACCACATTCATCGGTGCTATTGTTGATGGCGGCAGGATCCCACACACACTTAAAGCGCAGGAACATCAATGAAAAATGTTAGTATTTTTTCCTTTGCGAAGGACTTTCTCCATGGGCGATAAATCCGTTTCGACTTCTACCTCGGCTTTGATCGAAAACCATGCCGGAGCCTACAAAATCCTGCCGGGTGGCGCTGCGTTCTGCTCTGGCGTCATTCCGTACGAAGGCTACGAGATCGTGCGGGTGCTGTTGCGCCCTTGGATTCCGCTCGAACAAGGCTACGGCTTTATTGAAAACTATCTGAAGAATATCGGCCGACCGATTCAAGCCTTCTGTGGAATCGAGCTTCGCGTACCGGCGCCGTTGGCGATGAAGGATTGGTCTTCATTCAATGTCCCGTATCTCGCGCAACTGCGCAAGTGGGGGTTGATTTTCGGCGACCAAAGCGGCGTATGCCGCTCCAACATCGCGCTTGCATTGCATCCCCCGGCGACTACATCGCTTTGTGCGTTCACCTATACTGCGCCGACATCGGCGAAGGGCAAGACTTTTTTTCTCTCCGGGCAAGCGGACATAGATGCCAGCGGCAAGGCGATAGCCGAGGGTGACACCGGGCCAGCCGCGATGCAAAAGCGCGCGCGCTACACTATCGATACGGTTGGGGCGACTCTCGCGAAGCTGGGCGTTTCATGGCAGGACACGACTCAGATTGCCTTGTTCCACGCCCATGACATTCCCGACCTGTGGGAAGCGAACCTGCTGGGTTCGTTAGGCGAGGCACTAAGCCGCGGCGTGCTGGTCTATCGCGCACGGCCGCCTATTGCCGGCCTCGAGGTAGAGCTTGAGGCGCGTGCGGTGCGACAGGAAATCGTCGTGGCAACGTTTTAAGGATTAGGCAACATGCAGTTCTTGCCTTAAGCGGTCTGTCCTGCCGCAACATTTAACTGGAAGTGTAGGAAGTTCCCGCCGCCGCATTCCCCACCATCGCCATCGGCGCCACCGAGCGTGAGTCGGGCGACGCGGCACAAGGATTTTTATGCGAGAATTGTGCGGCGCTCGACGCCGAGGGTATTTCTAGCTACGGCGGTTGGAGACGCGATCTTGTTGAAGAAAAATAAATGGCCGATCCGTTTACTAAGATCAAAAGCATTTTTTGGATAGTCTGGAGAGCCCCGCCCATTGTGGCTATTAGGGAGTATCTTGCAAGGAGGCAAGGTCGGTAACGCTTTTGGCAAAAATGTAGGGCGGATTCCTAATCCGCCTAACGGCTAAATTCTGATGAGGTTTGGTGGATCCGCTGCGCTTGATCCACCCTACATTTATATTTTTATCTTGCCAGGAGGCGCATCCAGCTTGCCTCTCAGGATGGCATGGCTTAAGAGCCGCACCAGTATTGGCTTGCAGGCCGATGCTTTATAAAATCAACTGTACGCTGCGAGTTTTGTTTGCGCTATGACATCTTCGACCGCCGCTTCGGAGCCTTGGCGATAGACTTCGCCTAGCAGAATGAGCGCGGGGCCTTCTAGATCGAGCGCGGCGATTTCCTCGGGGAGATTTGCCAACGTAGAAAACACAATACGCGCATTCGGCAGCGATGCATTTTCCACCACGGCGACCGGCGTGTTTGCCGCTTTGCCTGCGCTGATCAAACGTTTGGTAATTTCTTCCACCTCGCCGCTGGCCATGTAGAGTGCGACTGTGTCCACCGCGATTACGCTTTGCACCCAGTCGTTTTCCGCTTCACCGGGGCCGATACGCGGTGTGACGAATGCGACGCTGCGACTTAAACCGCGGCGCGTGAGAGAGATGCCGAGATCGGCGCTTGCCGCGAGCGCTGCGGTGATGCCGGGAACGATGTGATACCCGACGCCGGCTTGTTGCAGCGCTTCGATTTCTTCCTGGGCGCGGCCGAACAACATCGGGTCGCCGCCTTTTAAGCGCACAACGGTTTGATATTTTTGCGCCGCGTCGACCAAGCGTTTATTGATAAAGCGTTGCGCGGTGGACGCTTTGCCGCAACGTTTACCTACGGGGATTTTCTCCGCGTTTTCCGCCAGCGCAATCGTTTCGGGATGGACCAACGCATCGTAAAAAACGATGTCCGCTTGCGCGAGCAGCTTTGCCGCCCGCAAGGTCAACAGGTCCGGCGCGCCGGGTCCGGCGCCGACTAAATAAACTTTTCCCATCAGCGTATCATTCCCGCGGCGACGGTGTGATTGGTGATTTCGTCGATGACGATGAAGCTGCCGGTGACGCGATTGTCTTGATAAGAATCGAACGCCAGCGGCTGTTGCAGCTTGATCGCGACGCTGCCGATGTCGTTGAGCTTTAGCACGCCGTTTGCATCCACCTCTTCTCAATGTCTGCACATCGATTTTGTGTTCGACGGCGGTGAACACCGCTTTGGAAATGCGCGTGGTCTGCTTGATCAAATATTTTCGCGACAGATTCAGCGGCTCGCTGTCCATCCAAGAAACATGCGCGCGCAAAGTCTTATCCACCTTGGGCTGATGATGCGGATGCACCAGCATATCGCCGCGAGAAATGTCGATCTCGTCTTCCAATAACAACATCACCGACTGCGGCGCGTGGGCGACTTCGAGCGCGCCGTCATAGGTGACGATCTCGCGCACCTTGGTGCTGAGGCCCGAGGGCAATACCTTGATCGGATCGCCGACGGCGACGCTGCCGGATTCGATGCGGCCCATGTAGCCGCGCAGATGTTGCAGTTCCACCGCGTGGGGGCGGCCGACCAACTGCACTGGAAAGCGGAATGGGCCGCCACGATCTTCCAACACGGTGACGCTTTCCAGCAGCTCCAGCAACGTTGGTCCTTTGTACCAATTCAAGCGTTCACCGCGATCGACGACCATGTCGCCGCGCAGGGCGGACATAGGCACGAAGCGCACATCGCGTACCCCCAAGCGCGCGCAGAATGCGGAAAATTCGCCGCGCAAGGTTTCGAAAACCTCTTTCGAGTAGTCCACCAAGTCCATTTTGTTGATTGCAACGACTACATGGGGAATGCCCAACAGGTGCGCGATCAGCGCGTGGCGGCGCGATTGAATCGACAAGCCCTTCGCCGCATCGACCAACACGATGGCCAGATCCGCGGTCGAGGCGCCGGTGACCATGTTGCGCGTGTATTGCTCGTGGCCCGGCGTATCGGCGATGATGAATTTTCGTTTCGGCGTGGCGAAATAACGATAGGCCACATCGATGGTGATGCCTTGCTCGCGCTCGGCGATCAAGCCATCGGTCAACAACGATAAATCGATGGCGTCCGCGCCGCGTTTCTTGCTGGTTTTTTCCACCGCCGTGAGCTGGTCTTCGAATATCGATTTCGAGTCATATAACAAGCGGCCGATCAATGTGCTCTTACCGTCGTCAACGCTGCCTGCGGTAGTAAAGCGCAGCAGTTCCATGGTTTCCGGCGTGTGTAAGATGGCGGCGCCCATTAGAAATACCCTTCTTTTTTGCGCAACTCCATGGATGCGTCGGAGGTTTGATCGTCGAGGCGCGTGGCGCCGCGTTCGGTGATGCGGGTCAATGCGGTTTCGGCGATGATGTCTTGGCAATCTTTCGCATCGGATTCCACCGGCGCCGTACATGTGATGTCGCCGACGGTGCGAAAGCGCACCGAAACTTGCTCGATAATTTCACCGGCCTTGGGCGGTGTGAGTTCCGTCACCGGCACGAGTGCGCTGCCGCGACGAACCACCGGACGCACATGGGCGTAATAAATCGACGGCACGGCGAGCTTCTCTCGCTCTATGTATTGCCATACGTCGAGCTCGGTCCAATTGCTGATGGGAAACACGCGCATATGCTCGCCCTTGTTCACGCGCGTGTTGTACAAGCTCCACAATTCCGGCCGCTGATTTTTCGGATCCCATTGACCGAACTCATCGCGGAAGGAGAACATGCGCTCCTTGGCACGGGCTTTCTCTTCGTCGCGGCGCGCGCCGCCGAAGCAGGCGTCGAAGCCGAATTCATTAATGGCGTCGAGCAGGGTGATGCTTTGATAAGCGTTGCGACTTTCATCGGGGCGGCGCAAACGGATGCGGCCTTGCGCGATGGAGTCTTCCAACGAACGCACGATCAAGCGCTCGCCCAGTTCGGCGGCGCGCTCATCGCGGAACTGAATCACTTCCGGGAAGTTGTGGCCGGTGTCGATGTGCATCAGCGGGAACGGGAATTTTCCCGGGCGAAATGCTTTTTCCGCCAGACGCAGCATGACAATCGAATCCTTGCCGCCGGAGAAAAACAATACCGGGTTGCTGCATTCCGCGGCGACTTCACGCATGATGTGTATCGCTTCCGCTTCCAGCCAATCGAGGTGGCTGATGCGGGTGACGGCCGGTGTTTCGGCCCGACCTAATCCGGCGATCGCGCCAGCGGTGACGCTATTTGAGTCCAAAGTGTTTTCTTCTACGTTCGCTAACATTTTTTTATAGCCTTGGTTTATGACGAAACTGTGACAGCGAAGTCATCATCGGTTTTTTTCACATGTAAGCCGCACTCTTTTTGCTCGGCGCTTTCCCACCACCAGCGTCCGGCACGCACATCTTCGCCCGGCTGAACCGCGCGGGTGCAGGGCGCGCAGCCGATGCTGGGGTAACCTTGATCGTGCAGCGCGTTATAAGGCACATCGAATTCGTGGATGTACTCCCAAACGTCATCCTCGGTCCAATCGATCGAGCGGATTAAATTTTTGCAGGCCGTTCGCCTGGTCGAATTCGGAGGCGCTGAGATTTTTTCGCGTCACCGCTTGCTCGCGGCGCAGCCCGGTGATCCACGCCGCTTTGCCTTTGAGCGCGCGCTGTAACGGCTCGACTTTGCGCGCGTGGCAGCAATCCTGGCGCTGGGCAACGCTGTCGCGAAAACCGTTAATGCCGTTGATGCGCACATAATTTTCAACCGCGCTTTGCTCAGGGAAATACACTTTGATTTTGCGCCGATAGTGTTTCGTGGCGCGGTCGATCAGGTCATAGGTTTCCGCCGGCAAGCGGCCGGTGTCGATGGAAAAAATTTCGATGGTGGGCGCGTATTTGGTGATGAGATCCATCAGCACCATGTCTTCCGCGCCCAGGCTATTGGCGAACGCAACCGCAGCGTGCTCCGCCGCGATGTGCTTCAGCAGTTGCTGGGTCGTCAGTAATTTATTAGCAAAACTCACGTCTGTTTGTTCCTAGTTGATCGCGGCCACTTGGCGGCGCTTAAATAACGGCAAAGGCTGATCCCATGCGCCTTGGTAACTTTCGCTGAAGTCGTTCAAGCTCTTCAGCGCGGCGTCGATGTTCTTGTCGGCGCGAATGGCGAAAGCATTAAAGCCGCTGCGTTTGAGATAAAACAATTGGTCTTGCAACACATCGCCCACAGCGCGTAGTTCGTTGCTGTAGCGATAACGTTCGCGCAGCAGCCGGCCCAGAGAATAGCCGCGGCCATCGGTAAATTTAGCGAAGTTAATGGCGATGACGCTGAACAGCGATATGTCGGCGCCGATGGGCGCGGGTTCGTCCGTGGTCTCGAGCAACAGTCCGAGTTGTCCATCGCGCGCGAGTAATGCTTCGCGCTTGGATTGCCAGACTTTGAGCGGGACGATCAGATAAGGCGCATCTTGCGCGCTGGGTAGCGGCGCTGCCGCGTCAGCGGCGAGGGTTGTCCACTGATCGTCGACAATGGCGCCATCACGAATGATCTTAGGCATGGGCGGCCACCTTTGCATGTGCTTTTTCGCTGTAGACACTGACCTTGAATGGCTCGATGCCGAGGCGGTCGACGGTGTCGACGAACTGCTCATCCTCATAGCGGTTTTCAAGATAGGTTTGCACCAAGCGCTCGATCACATCGGGCACATCGACGGCGGCGAACGAGGGGCCGATGACATCGCCCAGCGCCGTCGGCCGGGTGCGGCCTTTGTCGTCGAGCGCACGGCCGGAATGGCCGCCGATGCTGATCTGATACCACTCGGCGCCGCCCTTATCGACACCGAGGATGCCGATGTGGCCCACGTGGTGATGACCGCAGGAATTCATGCAACCGGAAATGTTGAGATCCAGTTCGCCGATGTCGTGCTGGTAGTCGAGGTTTTCGAAGCGTTGCTGGATCGATTCCGCAATGGGCAGCGATTTCGCATTTGCCAGCGAACAAAAGTCGCCGCCGGGGCAGCAGACGATGTTGCTGATCAAACCGATATTCGGCGTGGCGAGGCCGGCCGTTTTGGCTTTTTGCCACAGCGCGAAAAGATCGCTTTGTTTGACGTCGGCCAAAATCAAATTTTGCTCATGGGACACGCGCAGTTCGCCGAAGCTGAATTGGTCGGCCCAGTCCGCCACTTGCTCCATTTGCCCGTCGGTCAAATCGCCCGGCGCAACGCCTAAAGGCTTCAGCGATAAGGTCACGCTGCGATAACCGGGAACGCGGTGAGGATGGGCGGAACGCTTCACCCAAGTCGCGAAGGCTTTGTCGCGGCTTAGATGTTGATAGTAGCTCGCGTCCACGGCGCTTAAATTTTCGTATTCCGGATCGGTGAAATGTGCTGCCACCCGCGCCAGCTCTTGTTCCGTCAAAGTCGCCGGACCGTCCTTAATGTGCTGCCACTCGGCTTCGACTTCTTCGGCAAATTTCTGCGGCGTGAGGGCTTTCACCAGAATCTTGATGCGCGCTTTATACAAATTATCGCGGCGGCCGTAGCGGTTGTAGACCCGCAGCGCGGCCTCCAGATAACTCATCATGTGTTGCCACGGCAAGCCGGTCTTGATGACGTGGCCGACGATGGGCGTGCGGCCCAAGCCGCCGCCGATCAGCACGTCCAACACCACCTCGCCGGCGTTGTCGCGGCGTAGATAAATGCCGATGTCGTGCACCGCCGTTGCGGCGCGGTCTTCCTTGGTGCCGCTCACGGCGATCTTGAATTTACGCGGCAGGTAGGCGAACTCCGGGTGGAAGGTTGACCACTGGCGCAATACTTCGCAATAGGGGCGCGGATCGACGATTTCATCTTCCGCCACGCCGGCGAAATGGTCGCTGGTGATATTGCGAATGCAGTTACCGCTGGTTTGGATCGCATGCATTTCCACCGCGGCCAGATCCGCCAGAATGTCCGGCGCATCTTCCAGCTTCGGCCAGTTGTACTGAATGTTCTGGCGCGTAGTGAAATGCGCGTAGCCTTTGTCGTACTTGCGCGCGATGTGCGCCAGCATGCGCAGTTGCTTAGACGACAGCATGCCGTAGGGAATCGCCACCCGCAACATCGGCGCGTGGCGTTGGATATACAGGCCGTTTTGCAAGCGCAGGGGACGAAACTCCTCCTCCGCCAGTTCGCCCGCTAAAAAGCGGCGCGTCTGGTCGCGAAACTGCGCGACTCGTTCGTTGACGATGGTTTGGTCGTAGTGATCGTAGCGATACATAAATAGTTAATCTTTATAAAACGAATTTGCCGCCGATGATGAGCAGCATCGTCGCCAGCAAAGAGCGCAATATGCGCTCGGGAACATGGGAACTCAAATGGCTGCCGAGCCAAATGCCGGGCAGCGAGCCGAGCAGCAAGGCGCCGAGCAGGGCGAAGTCGACGGTGCCGAGCGCCGCGTGGCCCAGGCCACCGATCAAAGTCAAAGGAACCGCGTGAGCGATATCGGTACCGACGACTTGCCGCGTCGACAGCCGCGGATAAAGAAGAAAAAGCGCGAGCGTTCCAAGGGCGCCCGCGCCAACGGAGGAAACCGTAACCAACACGCCGAGCGCCAAGCCGACCAGCACGGTATTGATGGCGGTTTGGCGCGAGATGACTAGGTTTTTCACATACGCGTGAGCAGCCTGCTTTTGGAACATGCCGCGCAGAATAATGGACAGCGCCGTGAGAATCAGCGCGATACCCAATGTGGTCGTAATAATGGAATTAAACGCCTTGCTCTGGGTTCCTAGGGAGTGCAGCGCAAAGACGGTGAGTATCGCTGCGGGTACGCTGCCCGCGCCCAACAGACCGACGATGCGCCAATCAATATTGGATTTTCGCTGGTGGGCGACGGTGCCGCCGGCTTTGGTTAGGGCCGCGTAGAGCAAGTCAGTACCCACTGCGGTTGCGGGCGAAAAGCCGAAACCCAATACCAGGAGCGGCGTCATCAGCGAGCCGCCACCGACACCGGTGAGGCCGACGATGACGCCGACGAGCAATCCTGATAGGGGGTACAGCCAGTCCATTCTTATTTACAACGCACTAAGTTGGTAAGGAAAAAGAGGGTAACAAAGGCTGTATAGATTGCGAAGGAATATTAATTTATAATTTAATGCTATTTGGTTATAAATAATCAGATCATGAAGTTACAGCAATTGCGGTATCTCTGCGAAGTGGCGAACCGAGGGCTCAGCGTCTCCGACGCGGCGATCGCGCTGCACACTTCCCAGCCGGGGATAAGCAAGCAGATACGTTTATTGGAAGAAGAATTGGGCGTGGAACTGCTGGTTCGTAGCGGCAAAAGAGTGGTGGATTTGACCGAGCCAGGCCGCGCCATCGTCGATGTAGCGGAAAGAGTGTTGCGAGAAGCAGCCTACCTTAAAGGTGTTGCCGAAGACTATCACGCAGAAGATACAGGCACCTTTACGATAGCGACTACTCACACTCAGGCGCGTTACTCGCTGCCCAAGGTGATCAAGCAATTCTCCGAGCGCTATCCCAAGGTCAAACTCACCTTGCACCAGGGCAACCCCGGCCAAATTGCGGCCGAGGTCGTCGCCGGTAAGGCGGACCTTGGCATCGCCACCGAATCCCTCGCCAACGTCGCCGAGCTGGTGTCCCTGCCCTGTTACCAATGGCATCACTGTCTGGTCACATCCCTCGATCATCCGTTGCTCAAACAAGGCTCGATCAGTTTGTTCGACATCGGCCGCTATCCCATCATCACCTACGACACCGCATTCGCCGGTCGCAGCAAAATCAACCGCGCCTTCGAGCAGCAAGGCGTCACGCCGAACATCATCCTTTCCGCGCTCGATGCGGACGTGATCAAGGCTTACGTCGCGCTGGGCCTGGGCATCGGCATCGTCGCCAAAATGGCGTTCGAGCCGGCGCGGGACTCTTCTTTGAGCATGATAGAAATCGATGACCTCTTCCCACTCAACACCACCCGCATCGCCTTCCGCCGCGACGGCTATTTGCGGCGCTACGTCTACGAGTTCATCGAGCTATTCGCGCCGCACCTGACCCGGGACACGGTCGAGCGCTCGCGCGGCGGCGAGGCTGACGTCTACATGATTTGAGGATGGCTTAACCATTGTCATTCTGAGGCCCTAGGCCGAAGAATCTGCTTTCCCGTGCGAACAAAAACAGATTCTTCGCTGCGCTCAGAATGACAAACTAAAGGTTCGCTTGTGCTAGCGCGAGTCTTGGCGATCGCCGCTTGAAATTCCGGAATATCGCCGATCGGCGCAGTGACTTTGATCACGAGATCGGGATACTGGTTCTGAATCGGCACAATCAGCGCCGGCAAATCTTCGCGCAAGTGCCGCCCCGCCGCGAGGAAAATCGGGACGATGCTAACGCGCGTCACGCCTTGGTTAACAAGGCCGCTCAAGCACGCCTCAATATCC
The DNA here is from genome assembly GCA_963714525.1 of uncultured Pseudomonadota bacterium. Taxonomy (GTDB): domain Bacteria; phylum Pseudomonadota; class Gammaproteobacteria; order Burkholderiales; family JALYOK01; genus JALYOK01. The sequence continues at coordinate 163,352 of CAVQPB010000026.1, read as the reverse complement.
GGCTGCATTAGCTCAAGAAACGCAAGCTCCACCGGCATGTCCGGCGCCTGAGCACGGATCAGGCCTTGAATCACCTTGAACGGCTCAGCCCACTTCGGATCGCGCGAGCCGTGGGCGAAGAGGACGAGGGCGATTTTGGGGGATGGAGTGGCCATCAGAAACGTATCGCCACGCCCATGCCGGGTTCGCACCTGGTCTGATCGGAAAGCCGTATGCAATAATTCGTGTCGCGCGGGACACTACGCCAGAAAGCGCGTGGATCCTTGCTCGTGGCGAAGCCTGCCGTGGAAGCCTTGCTAGTATTGCCTCCTGGCGCGGTGAGTAAACAAGTAATCGTTGTGTTCATCTTACAGAGTTTATTCCAAATCTCGGCGCGCCATACAATTCGTCCCACCTCTTAGCGAACCGATGTCGTCTCAATCTATCTCACCCGCGCGTTGAGGTTAACGCGCCGCACCTGGCTGGGAAGGCATAGTAAGGCAATTAATCTTTGCGCTGCGTTTACTTAAACGGAAAAACACACTGCCCAACGCAGTTACCTTCACTGCCTTTGCTGCACCGCATCTACTACTTTCGGCCTATGTCTTTTGACATATTGTTGATGGCTGACTTAATAAATACTATGTGATCCTAGAATACTGCCGGTTGGCGAATAGCGACGCTGGAAGATCGCCGCCGGCAATCACGGAACGCGAAAACCGTGAACGGTATCGCGCAAACAACGAGTAACGACCAGGGAGATATCGATTTTTTCTCTCGCACATCCTGCCACGCTTCATTACCTGGCGTGTCTATGAAGCAGCTCTAAGGAAAGATGCCTCGCGCCATGCCAACACTCTCAAAGCTCGCCAAACCGAGCGCTGTGGGGTTGTTGTCGCGCGAGCGGCTGTTCGCCGACCTGGACGCGGCGTACCCTGGGCATTTAATTTGGGTGTCTGGGCCGGCGGGCGCCGGTAAGACCTCACTCGTGTCGAGTTGGATCGAGAACCGCAAGCTTTCATACCTGTGGTATCAAGTTGACCTCGGCGACGCGGATCCCGGATCACTGGTTCAATACCTCACGCTGGCTGCGCAAAAACTCAACAAACGCAAGCGTCCCGAATTGCCACAACTAACACCCGAACGCCTACCGGGATTTGAAATATTTGTGCGCCGATATTTCGAAATGTTCTTCGCACGCCTGTCGGAACGGATCACGCTCGTATTCGACAATTTTCAGGAGCTCGGCGCTGACTCTCTTAGTATTGCAGTGATTTCCGGAGCGCTCGCCCTACTCCCTGCGGGCGCACGGCTGGTGTGCATCAGCCGCGAGCAAGCGCCCCCAGCGCTCGCCCGTTGGCGCGCCGAGCCTGGCTTTCGAGAAGTCGCCTGGGACGCGCTGCGACTCACTGACGAGGAAGCACGGGCGTTCGAGCCCACGTTCAACGGACACAGCTCAATTGAACAACTGAACCACGTGGCGCGCGGCTGGGCGGCAGGTTTGCGGCTGTTGTTGCGCGCAAGGCACGCCGGCGTGGTTGTCGAGACGGCTGACGAAATGTCGAGTAGCCCGCTTTTCGACTATTTTGCTGCGGAGATCTTGAACCGCACCGATCCAGCTTTGCGTGACTTCCTACTGCGCAGCGCGGTCCTGCCACGTGTTGCGCCCGGCATTGCCGCCGCCCTCACTAGCGACGCGCAGGCGCCGCAGCGTTTGGCTTGGCTACACCGCAACCGGCTTTTCACGGAAGCGCATACCCGACACGACCAAACAATCGTCTACGAGTATCACCCCTTGTTCCGGCAGTTTCTAACCCAGCAGGCGGCGCATTCACTTGGTGCAGATAGATGTGCGAGCCTAGCGCGAAAGGGTGCGCAGCTTTTAACTCAAGGGGGCGAAATCGATGACGCCGCGACGCTCTGGATCGCCACCCAAGACTGGGTAAAGCTCACTGAACTTATTTGCGAGCATGCGCCAGGGTTTGCCGCGGCCGGCCGGTTTGTAACTCTCGCGAGTTGGATGGAGCACATCCCGGAGCGCCTACGACACATAACCGCCTGGCTGTCCTACTGGGAAGGCGTGTGCTTAGGCATGCGCGCCCCCGCGGCAGCCCGTCCGCACTTGGTGCGAGCAGCCGCCAATTTCAAGGCTCACGGTGACGTAGCGGGCGAGTGCGTCGCCATCGCCGCTATCATCGTCGGATACGCGATGGAGTGGGGTCGCCTGGATTCAATGGATCCTTGGATCATCGAACTCGACCGGCTTTGGTCGGTAGTCGGAGACCGCCTTCCACCGGTTGTGCAAACGCAAGTCATAAACTGTGCTCAAGCAATACTTTTTCGCGCGCCCGAACATCCCTTGCTCAAAACTCTCGCTCAGCGAGCGCGCACACTGATTCGTGAATTGCCTGAACTCAGACAGCGTGTCCAAATCGCGGAATTCCTGCTCCACTACTTAGAATGGAGCGGTGAATTCACGGAGGCAGAAGCGATCTGCGGCGAAATCACGGCGCAGGATCGCGGCGACTCGTCGTGGTTTTGGGCAAGTTTTCGCGTCTGGCAGGCGATCGTGTCTTGGCAGGCGGCGGACCACGAAGCCGCTTATGCGGCGCTTAACGATGGACTCGCCGCTGCGCGTCAACATGGCCTTGCTTACTTGGAGCCTTTGCTTTACTCGCAAATCGCGCAAACGGCCCTCAGCGCAGGTGATCTGGACAGGGCTCAGCAGGCGATTCAAGCGGGTTTGAAAGCGCCGCATGCGGAGCGCGGCATCAACGCCGCACATTTCGAAGTGCTGCAGATGGGTTGGTTCCTTAGAAAAGGGCAGACCGAAGCAGCGACCGAATGGGCGCGGCGCGCTGTAAATACGGTGGAAGAAGTAGGCACCCCCTTTTTCGAGGCGGTATCGAGCAGGCTTTATGCTGAAGCGCTGATTGTAGGTGGACGTCATCATGAAGCCCGGGAGTATCTGCACAGGGCGCTCGACTTTGCGCGGCGCATGCCGAGCAAGTCCAGCCTGTTCCACGCGCTGATTCCGCTTGCGTGGTCGCACTTTCAAACCGGAGAGAGTGATTTGGCGGCGGGATGTCTACGCGAAGCAATGAAAATAGGCGCCCAACAAAACTACATGAATTGTCATCCATTCTGGAATCCGACGATCATGTCGGATCTGTGCGCGCGCGCACTTGGGGCACAGATCGAAACCGATTACGTACGCCGCCTCATCCGAAAGCGCGGGCTGGTCCCACCCTCGACGGATATCGAACACTGGCCGTGGCGCATCCGGCTCTATGCCATGGGACAGTTCTCGGTTGTGGTAGACGAGGCGATACTTACCTTTGGCGCGAAAGCGCCCAAGAGGCCACTGGATCTGATAAAAGCGCTGATCGCCAACGGCGGCCGCTCGGTGAATCTGGATCACCTCGCCGGACAATTGTGGCCGGAGCTGGATGGCGACGCGGGCCGCAATGCGCTGGAGATTGCGCTGCATCGACTGCGCAAGCTTATGTGCTACGACGATGCGATCACCATCCAGGACGGCAAGCTCGGACTGGACAGGCGCCAGGTATGGGTCGACGTCTGGGCATTCGAGCAACTCGCAAACTCGATCGAACAGCTCGACTCGTGCGCTGGTCAACCGGACCAGGTGCCCGAGACCGCCAAGCATCTGCTGCGGTTGTATTCCGGGCATTTCCTCGCTCATGAAGAAACTGCGTGGTCGATCGCTGCGCGCCAAAGTTTGCAAAGCAAATTGCTGAGGATGGTCACCAAGCTCGGACGCTTGCTCGAAGCGGAACACCAGTGGGAACCGGCGATGGATCTTTATCGACGCTCGATCGAGCTGGATCCGCTGGCCGAAGAAAGTCATCGCCACCTGATGCGCTGCTACCATGCACAAGGCCGCATTGCGGAAGCCATAGGAACCTACCGTCGTTGCCGCGATGTGTTGTTCCGCTCCCTCGGAGTCGAACCCTCGCCCGCCACGCAAGCCGCTTATCAAGCGCTAAAACCCGGCTAGCCTGGCGCTTCTTTCCGACACGTCAAGTTCGTCCAGCATCGCCCGTGCGAGCAGGGCAGATGCCTTTTTACGTGATGCAACCATAAATCTTTTCAATCGGTAGGTTATCTGAAAGACGAGGCGTGCCACCCTGCCTGGTGAGATAAGTCATGAGCAGCGAGAGCCCCGGCATTGGATACTGGAGCCCCACCTGCCGAAGGCGCGCCTGTGTCCTTGAAGCGATCAGGCGCAATAGACTTCAGTCGTTAACGAAAAAGGAGACTGTTATGAACCGTCAGATTCAAGGTACTGCTCTTCTACTCGCTCTTCTGCCTTTCAGTGCGCTTGGTGCCAATTGTGGTCACGACGTACATGGAGCGTCTGTAATCGAGGAAACGAAGCTGACACCGAATAATTCCATCATTCATTATTTTAGTCCTGCGACCGTAGTGATGGACAACCCTGCCGACCCCCGGCATCGCGCGTTCGGCGAGTGCAGAGGACAAGCCGTGATCACCAACGGTGTCGCACGGTGGACAGGCGCGTGCATCTGGAAGAGTGCGGATGGGGACGCCCTTGTTTCTATCTGGTCTTCGAAGCCCGGTGATACTGGGAGCGAAAACCGTGATGCGCTGAAAGGAACTGCCCTTTGGCAGGGCACTGGAAAATTCGCGGCCATGAATAACAAGACTGGCAAATGGACCGGTCTCGGCAACGGGGGTAGTTATTTCTGCGACGACTAGTGCTGACCATTAGGATCGGTGAGCATTGCCAGGCCTAGCTCGCCCGCGAATACGGACACCCCAACAGCGGCGCTGGGCCTGCTGTTTGAGCGTGAGCTATAAGCAATCCGTTAGCGGAAAGCTACCTAGCTTGCCGGGATCCACACCCTGCTTGCCTCCCGGCACGGCATCGCCTGAGAGGCAAGATCCATGGGGGTCTCCACGGTGTTCGCGTAACGGTAGGTTGGCGGTGAGGAACGAACCCCAACATCATTGACGTTGTGTAATTGTGAACAGACGATTGGCTGGGCGCGTGTTCGGCGGGACTCATAGTGTTGGGGTTCGTTCCTCACCGCCAACCTACAAACTGACGAAACGCGCAAGGCGAGAAATAGACAGCCGGGAAGCGTGCTGCCCTTAGATTGCAACGCGTACTTTAACGAGAGGACGCGCCCACCTTAAACCGGGCGCTGCAATTCAACCTAACAGGAGGATTTTATGCGAGCCCTATTTGGTGTTGTTTCATCGGCAGTTTTCTTGACCGGGTTTTGCGTGGCGGCCCACGCCCAACAGTTGCCTAAATCCGGAAGTATCGAATTTCATACCGGTTGGAGGGATAGCGCGGAAGTGATGCAAGTAGCCGAGAAGCGAATCCAGGGACACTCGAGAACTACGGGTGCTACGTTCAACGACAAAGGCAGTGGGCCACTTCATTTGGGGCCGGCGAACTGTTTTGCTACGTTTGACCTCGCGGATGGGAAGGGGCCTGCCAAAGGGTACTGCGCATTCGGCGATGCCGACGGCGATAGGATTTTTACGGATTTCACCGGTACCCTAGGCGGAACCGACGGCGCAAATGGGACCAACATGATCAGCGGCGGGACGGGTAAATACTTGGGCATCACCGGAAGCGGCCCGTGGAAATGTAAATTCGCAGGCTCAAACGGCGAATTGCAATGTGCCCAGCGGCTGGACTACAAGCTGCCATAAATTTGCATGTTACGCCGCGTGACAAGATGGGACTGTAGTCACGGAGTGCAAACGATCGTTTACAGGCCCTCAACGTCTACTTGGGAGATGTTATGAAACTTATCAAACGTTTGCGGACGGGTTTCGTCTTCATTAGCAGTGCCCTTCCCGTCTTCCTCGTGCCCCTTGGGATCGGCGTAACCCAGTTCACGTACGCCGCCGACCAGGGAACCACAATGGGAGTGGCTTCCTTTCAGGGTAAAGGAGAAGCAAAAAATCATAAGCCCGCAGTCACGGTATGGACGGGCTCCTTCTCGGGTGTCAGCGTCATGGACGCGAAAAAGGGGCCGCTGCACAACGCCGGATGGGACTGCACCGGAGAAGTCGTAATTCAAGACGGCAACGTTTATGGCTCAGGCGGCTTTTGCCTGGTGACTGACCCGGACGGTGACACCATAAATCTGTTGTGGCAACGAACGGATATACCGGGGCCCGCCGCTGACGGCAAGACTAAGGGCACGTATTTGTCGGGGACAGGCAAGTATTCCGGCATTCAGGGCCATTACACTTTTTCGTGCCGGCAGAATGGGGTCGTTTGCAACGTAACCGGCGGCGAATACAAGATTCCCTAAATAGCCGACGCGTAGGAACCCGCAATTGAACACGCATACGACGGTGCGTCGTATGCTGCTTACGCGCCGGCCAGGTCGTCGGGTTGGCATCCAGACCTACGTGTCAAAGCCGAGGCCGACCGCAAAAACTGTCGCCGCACTTCAACGCACTATGGAGGAAATATGAACGCAGCAAGAGAAATAATCTATCTGTGTTTGCTGGCTGTTTCACTCGCGGCTCCGAGTGTTAGCTTGGCTGATAAATGCGCGGGGACCAACATCAATAACCTCGTCTCCTGGGAACCCAGTGAGATTGCCAAGGGCACCACCCTCGCGACCATGAGAGTAACGAGCGTTATCGTCGGTGATGACCCCAGCGCGCCTTATCACTTGGCGTCCGGCGAATGCATAGGCACTTTCCTCACGACGCCCGAAGGCAAGACACGGGGGAAGCGGAAGTTGCGCGCGTAAGGACAAGGACGGCGACATGTTGAACGAAGAATGGGTTTCGACCGACGGCGCCGGCGCGAAGGGAACGCTGAAGAACGTGGGTGGGACAGGCAAGTATGCGAGCGCTGCCGGGACGGCCCAGTGGGAATTCACCCAGTTACAAGGGAAGATGGCTGCGGTTCGATGGGTTGGTAATTGTCAGTAGGTTGGCGGTGAGGAACGAACCCCAATATCACGGACTAACTAGGAGGAATTCATGAGAACTTACCGGTCATTTCTGCTATCGACGTTGCTGCTCGGCGTAACAACATTAACCGCTATCAACGTCTCGGCACAGGAAAAGCATCGCATCAGCTATCAAGTCCCCGCGGAAAACACTAAGTACGTTCAACAGCATGTAATCGACGCCGGCGACGTCAAAGGGCATCAGGTGCGGATTTTGGAAATTAAGCGAGTCTTTCCAAAAGATACGCGAGTGTTTGAAGGCGTCAACGTCGTAGAGGAATGGGATCGTGGTTACTCGGACTACATCGATGGCAATGGCCGTAACTGGGGATACATCACTTTTCTCCTGGAAAACGGCGATAAAATATTTGGACGTTGGGACGGCAATGCGCAAACAATTATCGGCTCCGACGGTGCAAAGAAATCGTCCGGCATTAGTACGGAGACACTGAGTGGAGGTACCGGAAAGTTCCAAAAAATAAGAGGAACGATCCGGGGTTCCTACACCTTCGACCCTGGCAAAGGCATCAACACCGGCCATTGGGAAGGGGAATACTGGATGAACGAATGAGTTTGCAGTGCTGAGACTTAATTACGTTTTCTATAAGGACCTGGCGCGCTTGCCTTGAATACGGCGGATGTGAGTCAACCTAACAGAACATACTATGCGCACGACACTCTTTTCGTGCCGGGGGCCGGGCACGCCTGACCGGGCGGGGGAGGGCAAATTCATCAACGGTGATGCGACTTCCTTACGGTGCGTGACGACCTGCATTGGTAAGCGACCAGCCCCGCTAGCCCCAAACTAAACAGCAACAACGTAGTCGGTTCGAGGACGACCGCGGCTACGGTCGGACGCTGCCGCAAGGTGAAGCGGTTTAGGCCGCTGGGGTTGAAAGCGTCTAATCCATCGGGCAAGTCGATGGCGAAGGTGAACGCGGTGCTGGTTACCGCGGTTACGCTTCCATCGGACCAGTCTAGGGTGTCGGGTTGATGAATAAGGCTGGCAAAGCTTGACGAAGTCGCCACGGGATCGATGTCTGGCGTGTCGAAGTCGAGCAAGTCGGACAAACTCGAGCGCACGAACTCGGCCCCTACGCCGAAGCCCAACTCTAGATGGAAGTCCGTCCAGGTTTGCCCAGTGTTGTTCACCAGGGACTGTGTGAAACGGTATTCGGTCGTGCCGCCGGAATTTGTGGCGACGAACTCCACGTCGAGCGTGCCGAGCGAGTTGAAGAAGATGCTGTAGGGAACTACGTTTGCACTGGCGCCGGTAGCGTTGTCGTTGTTAGGCGAAGGCGTAGCGCCCACCGGTCCGATAGTCCCGGTCGACGGGGGCGGGAAAGACGCCGCGCCGACGGTTGTAATCGTCGCCGCTTGGACTGTCGCGATAGTCGCACCAAGCAGGGCACCCGTGCCTATTAGTAAACCGACAATTTTGCTCGCTCGCATCCGAAGACCTCCGTAAAGTCGAGATTTTTGTGTCGCTGTACATTTTGTCCGCTTTAGCTGAATTTACGCTTAGCACCCGCGTAACCGGCGCGAATAGGGCGTTTCTGGGATCTGGCCAGCGGTGCCTAAGAATGACAGAAAAGCGTCGCCTTTGACAAGTGTCAGCAAGGGAAAATCAGTTCGTTGGCGCCGACGGCGCGAGCGTGCGGCACGATCCGGGGTCGCGCTACCTCTAACGCGTATGTCTTTTGGGCTAGTTCTTTTGGCCAATTGTCGCTTTACACCATTCGGCGTCTAATTCATACGACTCATGGCGTCGTGTGTGGGCCGTGACCGCGATGCCGAGGCGGCAGTCTATGCCTCCTCCCGACAACCCTGGCGACGATTTATCCCTCGCTGCGTGGGGCTGCTTTGATAACCATTATTAATGCGCTGACGATGACTACAACCGCCACAGCTAGCTTCGATATCTCACCACTGCGAGGCGATGCGCCGCAATCGTTTAACAACCGTAACGTCCTTTTGTTTTCCGAGCTGCCGCCCGCGGATTACCCCCATGGCGTGATCCGGCGGTATCGCAAGAACGCAATTGTGCTTAACGATCAAGATTCCATGCATTCGCTCCACTTCATCTTGAGCGGTAGAGTTAAGCTTTATAAGAGCAATCAAGGCGGTAAGGATTTCATCTTGGATATCCGTGGCCCCGATGACTATTTTGGCGATCTCGAATTCGTAGATTCCGGGCCTTCCATCGCATCCGTTGTGACCTTGGCGGAGTCTTGGATGTATGTTGTTCAATACGCCTGTCTTGAGCGTTTTCTCTCCGATCATCCCGAAATAGGTCAACGCTTCTACCGCTCCGTGGTGCAAAGGAGCAGACCGCTTATCGATCGGATCAACAGCCTGGCGTTGGATACGGTTTACCGGAGAGTCACTCGCACCTTGCTCGGCTCAGCGACCGAGCAAGGTGGGATGTTGGTAATCGAAGGGTTGACTCAACAACAACTCGCCGATTGGGTGGGAGCCTGTCGCAGGATGGTGAAACTGATCCTCGAGACCCTCAAACAGGGTGGTTATATCAAGATGGACAACAAACGCATTACTATCCTCAAGGAGTTTCCTCGGGCGTGGTAGGTGGGGGTTGAAACCTGCCGCTAATTCCGCATTGCTTCCCCGCCACACAAGTACCCCTTCTTAAAGTGTGAAATATTTTCCATTTTTCGCGGGTAAAACTTCTCTGTTTTACTCATCGAGTAGTCTCTAAAGTCGTCGGTAAGCATGTTGCATTGCAAATAGTCATGCGATGACTTTCTTATCAACTTTGATCATAGGAGACTACACATGAAAGCTATTCCTTTTGCCGCGCGAGTGCGTCTGTTCGCCGCGATGCCGTTGATTTTCGGTTTGGCGGCTGTTCTGGCAGCTCCTACCGCTCAGGCCGCGGTAGTAGAAGAGGTGAACATCATCAACGGTTTCGTCGACGTCGACTCGAACGGCGTCATCAACGCCTCCGATGACCGGCTCAATGTTTGGTTGTGGTGCAATGACGCTGCCGCGGTTCGGGTACGTATCATCGACGGTGGGGTCGATGTCACGGAGAGCGGTGTCGTCAGCGCTTCTGATGACTTGATTAACTGCGATTTGAACGACGAGAACTCGATCGGCGGCGTCTTGACCCCAACTTCGAATCAAGTTGACATCATCAACGGTTGTGTCGATGTTAACGAAAGTGGTGTGTGCGACGCTGCGGATGACGCGACTAATGTCAAGTTCTTCACCGATTGAAGATTGTTCCACGGCCCGTTCTATAGCTGGGCGAAGGAAAGTAACCTACGGCGATCGCCGCAGGTTACTCTCGGTTTTTGTATCTGCCACGGACCGCCGACTTAGGATCTATCGAAGTGGTGAGGACCGTAGATGCACTTCAGTACGATTATGCGAGTGAATGATTTGGGCGTCCCAGCGGGGCTGATCGGGAGCCTGGCAGCGGTGTTTTATTGTTTTGGGGTGTTCGAGGTTCAAGACCTGACCTTGCTGCCTCGGGAACCGGACCGCTTGCAGATCGCGCCTGCCACGCCAGTCGCCGCGCTGCCGCCGCGAGCTCCGGCGCCACGCGCGCCGCAAGCTCCCGCACCGACAGCGCTGCAACCAGAAAAAGCGGCGCTGGTAGCGATCGAGGCTGCTCCCGCGGAAAAACCCGTGGACACCCCGCTCACGCCGCCGCTCGCCTCACGCTCGACGCCAAGCGCAACGCCAGCACAAACTCAGCTTTTATACGGCGCGGCAGCGACCGAGAGCGCGCACTATCTGCAGCAGACTGACGAGCTGCTGCCGCAGGCCACCGAGTTAAGCGAGCATGAGCAAGCTCAGGAGCAGGCCGAGTTGCAGGCGCAGGCGCTGGACCCTGGCGCCGACTTCGATCCGAGTGCGGCGGCCTCCGACGCTCTCGAACACGCGCAGCAGTTCGTATCCCCCACGGTGCAAGACGATCTCCCGCAACAATAGCCCACCAGGTCAAGCAGATGTGCCGACGCATGAAGGCCATCAAGCGCCATCGATCGCGAGACGAGGCGGTTCGCTTGACTTACCCATCCACTTGAAAACTGGACTAGAACGGCGCACGCCACGAAAGTCCATCGAACTTTGCATAGTCACGATCCGCGGTGATCCACTCGCAGCCGGATTCGATCGCGAGCGCCGCGAACCAGGCGTCTTGAACAAGATTACCACTGGCACGAGACTGGACACACAGCGATTCGAAAATCGACCAGTGCCGCTCACCGGGGGTCACCAAAGAAGCATTCGGTTGCTCGGATAACACCTTGCAAAACGCCAACGCATCGTTGAGCGCACTTGGCTGCTTGAAAATGCGCGGATGGGTACAAATGCGCACGACGCCGGAGAGAACCTGTGGCGCGACAGCGTAGGCAGCGGGACCATTCACAACGTCCTCCAACCAAGTCCGATAGGATTTGTGCTGGTCGGCGTCGGGACGAAAGGCGTAGATCAGAACATTTACGTCCGGCAGGATCAACTGCGGCCTTCCATACGATCCAATGTTGCCGCACTGTCGGCAATATCGACGCCGGGCTGCGTTCCACCACTGGCGTGGCAGATAGGTAATTCCACTCGTTGCCGCAGCGGTGTTTTGTGCGATGGCTTGCGCATAAACGAAAGTAAGCTTTGCTCAATCATCGCCGTGAGTGTGATCCCACGGCGTGCCGCTTCGCGCCGCGCTCGCTCGAGCAATTCGTCTTTCAGTCTAACTGTGGTACGCATATGTCTAAGCATATATCGCAATATGTCTATATGTCAATCGAACTTCGAGGCCCGATGCGAAGGCTATCAGCATGGAATCGTGGACAAAGCGGAGCAACTTTAGAGGAGCATAGGATTTATTTTTTGCTGTGATCGTAAGTTCGAACCGGCATAATATCGACGCAACGACCAACGAGTTTCACCAAGCGGAGCGGATGATCTTTATGCAACCCGAAAAAATCAAAGTCAGCGTAACGGATACCGGGAATGTTCTCGATGTCGTGGTGCTCAACAAACAAGCATCTCGCATCGAGGTCGTTCTCGGCGAGGGTGTCCATAGCGTGCGCTGCGAGTTGATCCCGACTCGCAGCGGACTCGCGTATACCGGCCGTGCGATGGGACGTGAGATCGTCTACGAGCGAAGCTGCAAACAGGTGCAAGCCGATTTGGATCGGGTAAATCCGGTGCTGCGCGAATTTAAGCGACGTTGATCCCATATCGCCGCAACGGCGAATCGCCTCGGCCGAGTAGCGCAAAAAAAGCGCGGCTCGCTCAATAATTGTCAGGAGGAAAAATGAGGATATTTAACGGATTCGTTGCCAGCGCGTGTTTGGCGATCGGCGTAACCACCAGTTGGGCGGACGATGCATCGCGAATACGCTATACGCCGGACGAGAGCCAGTCCGCGCCGGTCGGCGGCCAATTAGGCACCGCCGGTATTCCCGGAACGCAATTACGAGTGCTCGCCGGCAATCCTAAACAGGCAGGTCTTTACACCGTCATGATCAAGCTGCCGAAAAACACCGTCATCAAACCCCATTCCCATCCCGATGATCGAATTGGCACCGTCGTGTCCGGCAGTTTTTACTTCGCGTTCGGCGACACCTTCGACGAGTCGCAGTTGAAGAAACTCCCGGCGGGCAGTTTCTACACCGAGCCGCCCGGCGCCAACCATTTTGCGATGACCAAAGATGAAGAAACGGTGGTCTACGTCACCGGAACCGGGCCGACCGGAACGACCTACGCCAACCCAGCGGATGATCCGACGAAGAAGTGACGCGACGCGGCCATTAACCTTTGCTTGGACATCATGCTTAAAAAACCGCATTTTTTAAGCATATATTCGTCAACATGTATAGAAAATCAGCGTTTTCTATACATATCGTTGTACAAATAATGTTGATTTAATCGACATATTTTAAAATGTGTCGATAATAATAAAAAATATCGACACATATTGTTGACGTGTCGATGCTATCGACATAAACTTAAAATGTGTCGATAAAACTGTGAAACATCAACATGAGTGTTGAGAACCGGAAGCCAGACAGGCCTTACAATGACTTGCCACTTTTGCCGCCAAAGGCAGAAATCGAAACTCGAGCAGTGTTAAAGGCCTGCATCACCGCACGCGCCGCACTCGCCGAACTTAAACAAGCAGCCGAGCTAATCCCCAACCAGAGCGTACTTATCAATACGCTACCCTTGCTCGAAGCGCGCGCCAGTTCGGAAATCGAGAATATCGTCACTACCGCCGACAAACTTTTCCAGCATATGCGTAATGAGGCGCAGGCAGACCCCGCGACCAAGGAAGCATTGCGATACAGTCACGCTATATTCGAAGGGTTCCGAACGCTGAATCAGTTATCCGCTTACTACCCGAACGGCGGAGCAAATTTGTACCCGCATAAAAGCTGTAGAGATGAATGTACGTCGCCTACCCGGTACGGCACTAAAAAATTCTGTGACCGGCGAAATCGTCTATACACCACCCGAAGGTGAGACATTACTGCGGGACTTGTTGGCAAACTGGGAGCGATTTCTGCATAACGAAACCACGCTAGATCCATTGATCCGCATGGCGATTGGTCATTATCAATTTGAGGCGATACATCCGTTCATGGACGGCAATGGACGAACTGGGCGCGTGCTAAATACGCTACTCTTGATACAGGAAAATTTACTGAACTTGCCGATCTTGTATTTAAGTCGCCACATCATCCAAAATAAGCCGGATTACTATAAGTTGTTGTTACAAGTCACCCGCGAGCAGGCTTGGGAGCCCTGGCTGCTCTATATCATCAGCGGCGTTGAAGAAACCTCAATTTGGATCAACGGCTTAAAATTGCCGCGATCCGAAAATTGTCCGAACACACGACGGAATATGTGCGCGGCAAACTGCCGAAAATCTACACTCATGAGTTGGTCAATCTGATTTTCGAATTGCCCTACTGCCGAATCAGCAGTCTCACCGAAGCTGGAATTGCTAAACGGCAAACGGCCTCGCAATATCTCAAGCAATTAGTGGCAATAGGTGTTCTGGTAGAGGCGGCCGTGACAAAAGAGAAACTATTCATTCATCCCAAATTGATGCAGTTGCTTACGCGCGACAGCAATCAATTCGATGCATATGTTTAAACTCGACAGCGCTAATTTCATGCGTCGCACCTAACACCCGCGCACAAAGCTTGCCTGCTCCGTCGCCGCCGCAACCAACAACGGCAGATCATTCCCCGAAAGAATAAACCGCATCCCCATATCGATGTAGCGCTTCAATAATTCCTTGCCGTATACGCCGCCGAGCCCTGCCCATTTGCCGTGGCGTTTGCATGCAGCGACCACCGTTTGTACCGCCGCGACCACGCGCTCATCATCCAATTTACCGGGGATGCCCATTTCCAGACAAAGATCGTTTGTGCCCATGAGCAGCACGTCGATTCCTGGGACCGCAGCGATCGCATCGGCGTTTTCGATGGCGCGCGGCGTTTCCACCATGGCGATGACCAAAGTCGCTTCGTTCATCTGCTTGGTCACTTCCGCCGCAGGCACAGGCGCGAAGCCGAATTGCGGATAGCTGCCGGCGATGGAGCGATGGCCTAGCGGCTGGTAGCGGAATGCGTTGACCATCGCGTGCGCTTCCTCCACCGTATCGACGTGAGGAATGACGATGCCCAGCGCGCCGCCGTCTAAGCAGCGCGTCGCCATCGTGAGTTCGCCGTGGGGCACGCGCACGATGGGCGCAATGCCCGCATCGAGCGCGGCGACGCTGATTTGGTACGCGGTTTCGACCGACGTCGGCCCATGCTCCAAATCGATGAACAGCCAATCGAATCCGGCGGTTTTCATGATGCGCGCGATCTCGACGCCGCGCACCGCTTTCACGCCCATGCCGATCGACAATTCGCCCGCGACTAGGCGATCTTTTGCGATGTTTTTGATTGCCATGCTGCTCCCCCATGGAAATAAGAATGTTTAGCGCTTGAGTTTATCAAACTCGTTTAATTCACGTTTTCAAAGCGGCGAATTAGCCGATTACTCGCTCAAACCAGCGCGGAATATTCTTCACGCTAATCATCCTTCGCGGCGTAATATAACGTCGGGTGAAATAGATCAGTTGGACTCAACGGCTAGCGCATTTCGCCAAATAATTCACAGGAGGAAGCTATGAACATCAGACAGGTGCAAGGACAATTTTCACGGCGTAATTTTGTCAAAGCCGCTGCTGCTACGGCGCTCGTCGCGAGTGCGGCGAGCCTGGTCGGCGGCGCTCAAGCGGCAGAAGGCGGTCAGTCGATTGAGTTCATGAGCAAGGGGCTGCGTTGCAAAGGCCTCAAATTCCTGCCGGCCGATTTGAAGAGCGGCGAGAAGCGGCCATGTATCGTGCTCGCGCACGGTTTCAGCGCCGTGAAGGAGATGTATTTCACCGACTATGCACAGGCGTTCGCCAACGCCGGTTTTGTCGCCATCGTATTCGACTATCGCTTCCAAGGCGAAAGCGAAGGCGAACCGCGCGGACAGATTTTTCCGTGGGAACAGATAGAAGACTTTCGCAACGGGATTACCTTTGCGCAGACGCAGCCGGAAGTGAACCCGGATAAGATCGGCGTATTCGGTTCTTCCTACAGCGGTGGTCACGTCATTTGTCTGGGCGCACTCGATCGCCGTATCAAGGCCGTGGCTTGCCAAGTGCCGCTGGTTGATGGTTGGACGAATTTTCAAGCGATCGTGCCCCGCGCAGCGGGCGCCGGCATGCTGAAATATCTCGAAAGCGATCGCATCGAGCGTTTCAAATCCGGTAAAGTGAATTATCTTCCGGTCGTCGCGGAAGATAATAACGCCGTGCTCAATACCAGCGATTCGTTCAAGTGGTTTACCGAGACCGGTAAGGCCAAAGCGCCGCGCTGGGAGAATCGTGTGACGGTCGAATCGATCGAGAAATTCATCGAGTACAGCCCGGCGACCTACATCGCCCGCATCGCGCCGACGCCGTTCCTGATGATGGTCGCAAACAACGACGTCCTCACGCCTACCGATATTGCAATCAACGCGTTCGAAAACGCGCGCGAACCGAAGAAACTCGTCATCCTGCCCGGCGGACACTTCGATGCCTACACGAATGGATTCGCACCATCGTCCGGCAACGCAATAAGTTGGTACAAACAATGGTTGATGGGATAGCCGTTACCGCGCTTAATCCCATCTTCTACCCGCGCCCCATCGCCGCTTTGCGTAAGTCGCTCGGCGCCAAGCCATAGCGTTCGCGAAACGCGCGACTGAAATGAGCGGCATCGCTAAAACCCCATTTGAACGCAACTTTTGAAATTGCGACTTCGCCCGGTTGTGTTAGATCATGGCGACAGCGCGCCAGTCGCTCATTCCACAACCAGCGTTCCAGCGTGACATTGGATGCGGCGGCAAAAATGCGATGCAACTGGCGCACCGAAATACCGTGCGCATTAGCGACGGCCTCGGGATTGAGTGTTGGATCATCCAATCTGCCGCGAACGTAACTTTGGATGCGCGCCAGCATTGCCCGCTGTGTAGCGGTGCCCTCAGTGGCTGTTTCGGCCACGAAGGCCGTGGCGAATAGGTCCAAAGTTGCTTCCATCAATCGCGGCAGGATCGCCTGCGGAACATTCTCACGCATGCGCGCTAACCCACGTAGGTGATTGGCGAACAGGGCGCCGCGATCGCTGGCTCCCGACACCGTTTTGGCAACGAATTCGCGCGCGTCGGGCAAGGTTGCTTCCAACAAACGTTGCGGCACCAGTAATGTAATTTTATGAAGGCGTTCGCCGACTGCAAAGTCGATCGGCCGCGTGCTATCCCAAAGGACGAAATCGCCGGCTTTAAGCCACGCCTCGCGCCCGCCTTGCCGTAGCATTTCCTTTCCCGCGGCGACCAGCAGTACACCATAGTAGCCTTCTCCGGAACGGGCGATTTCAGGCTCGCGGCGCTTGCCCGCGCAAGGATCGCAAACGCATTCGATCACGCTTGCGCCGCCAAGGCTTTGCCGCCGCAGGTTCGCGGCGAATTCGCTGTGCCGGTGCGAGGCGATGTCCCACGCCAAGTGGGTTTCGTCGACCGCTTCGCGCCAACGGAAAAACTGCTGCGCGGGACGGAATTGCCGCGTCGACCACGTCGCTAGGCTGTCGCTGTTGATCATCTGCTTTCTCCTCCGTGCCGGTGCGCGTCCCTCTCGGTCAAACCGCGCGGCGCGTTAAGGCAAGACTTCACTCTACCGCCGGATCATACTGAGAACGCAATAAAACTGTATCAGTTTAACCACAATCGGCAAAGCGAAACCGCGCCGGCGCCGAACATTCCAATCAGGTTCACGAGGAGACGAAATGACCGCCAAATTATCCGATGAAGTAAAACTTAAAACGAACCAAATGAAATGGATCGAATTCTCACCGGGAATCGACTACAAGATTCTACGCACGAGCCCGGAAACGGGTGCATGGACCGTGCTATTCCGCTGCGCCAAAGACTCGAGCTTTCCGCCGCATCTGCACTATGGCGCAGGCGAGTATTTCATGTTCAAAGGCACCATGGACTACCGCATGGGCATCGCCACAGCCGGCGATTACGGCTACGAGCCGCTGGGCGTTTATCACGAGCACACAAATTTTGTTGAGGATACGGAATTGCTGTTCACCAACTACGGGCCGATCGCATTCGTGAATGAAGACATGTCGGTCAAGTTTTTGCTGGATTGGAAATTCTTCGCAGATCAGCAGGCCGGTACTGAAGTCGGGGAGCGCAAAGCGGCTTAAGCTTAATTGCGCGGCGGCCATGCTGCCGCGCATCGTCTCCCACCCCCTTCTTTACAAAACTTTACACAAGCATCGCATACAAGCAAAACCCGCTCCTTAAGATGCAACTCATGCGGCGCTGTTGCCGCAAAACCAAACTAAGGAGTTTTTCATGAACGAGCAGCAATCGAATCAAGCCTCAAGGAAACCCAACAACAAACGCCGTTGGGCGATCGCCGGCATCGGCGGCGCGTTAGCGGCGGGACTTATCACTCTTACCGCCTTCGGCAACGGCGGTCCCGGCGGGCATGGCCACCACGGCCATCACCGTCACGGCATGTTTTCGGAAATGAGTCCGGAGCAAGCGAGCAAGCGTATCGATAAGATGGTGAACTGGGTGCTGGACGATGTCAGCGCCACGGCCGAACAAAAGCAGCGCGTGGCCCAGATCGCGAAAGAAGCGGTGCAGGAAATGATGCCGATGCGCACTCAGCATAAAGCCGCGCGCGGTCGCGCCGTCGATCTGCTCGCACAACCGACCATCGACCGTGCCGCCATCGAACAACTGCGCGTCGAAGAGATGCAACTCGGCGAAGCCGCATCAAAACGCCTTACCAAAGCCATCGCCGACGCCGCCGAAGTGCTGACGCCGGAGCAGCGGGTGAAGCTTGCGGCGGAGTGGAAGAAGCGGCGTGGGTAATTCTTAAAAGCTTACGCTGAGTCGTTCGGTCATTGCGAAGAGCGCTTTTTGCGACGAAGCAATCTCGTATTTTGCAACGAATAGAATCGAGATTGCTTCGTCGTGGAATTTGTCCCAAAGCGCAGCGTGGGGCTCCTTTCCATGAACCACAATTTACTTGTAGGGTGGATCAAGCGAAGCGGATCCACCATAAGAAATAAACGCTTAATCCCCTCTTCCGCCGTTTGGTGGATCCGTCCCTGCGGGACTTGATCCACCCTACAACTCCGGGAGAGAATCTAGGGTGAGGGGAGAGCGCGTAAAGACCGAAGAAAATGCAATAACATGCACCCATGACCCAGCGCCTTTTGATGATCGAAGACGACCACCGCCTCGCAGCGATGGTGCGCGATTATCTCGGCCAGCAAGGATTCAGCGTGACCTTGGCCGAGGATATCGCGCAGGGTTTTTCGCACATGCAGCGCGAGCTGTTCGATCTGGTGCTGCTCGACTTAATGCTGCCGGACGGCAACGGCTTGGATGTCTGCCGCCGGATTCGTGCACTGCCATCGAACGATAAACACACGTCGCCCAATGTCGCCATTGTCATGCTGACGGCAAAGGGCGATCCCATGGACCGCGTCATCGGCCTTGAGATCGGCGCCGACGACTACATTCCGAAACCGTTTGAGCCGCGAGAATTGCTGGCGCGCATACGCGCAGTGTTGCGGCGGCGCGAAACGACGGCGAATTCGTCAAACAAGGAAGCATTGAATTTCGGCCGCTTGGAGATCGATCGCGATGCTCGAGTTGCGCGCGTCGATGGTGTGCCTCGTGACGTGACGGCTCATCAATTCGATCTCCTTGTCGCCATGGCCGAACGCGCCGGCCGCGTGCTCACGCGCGAACAGTTGATGGATTTGCTCAAGGGCGAACCGTTGGAAGCCTTCGACCGTTCCATCGACGTGCACATCGCGCGCATCCGCGCCGCCATCGAAGACGATCCTAAACATCCGCGCCGCATCATCACCGTACGCGGTGCGGGCTACGTGTTCGCTAAAGCGCAGGAATGATCGCGCCAGGAGGCTTATCCCGCTTGCCTCGCAGCCATGCATGTCCTGAGAGGCGCATGGGTATTGCCTCTAGGGCATGCCTTTCTTCATGACCCATCGACTGTACTTCCGAATTTATCTCGCCATCCTGGCAAGCCTGTTGCTCACCGCCATCCTGGTCGGCACCGCATGGCGTTTCGCCTTCGATCCCACGCGCCACGGCGCTCACCTCGATACGATCGCGGAAATCGCGAGCGATGTGTTGCCGCCGGCCGGCGCAAGCAGGGAAGAACAACAGGCGGCGCTCGATCGCTGGCATCGGCGCGCCAATACGGATCTTGCACTCTTTAGCGAAAGCGGCGAAGCGATCGCCATCGCTTCGCGGCGGCCGTTGCCGCGTCCGAATATTAGCCAGAACCAAGGCGGCTGGATTAACAGCGAGCGCGGGCCGCCGGCCTTCGGGCTCAAGCTCGACGATGGCCGCTGGCTGGTCGCGCGCCGAGTCCATTGGCGTGGGCGCGCACCGTTTGGATTTGCAGCGACGGTGACCTTGATCGCGCTGGCCGTGGGTCTGGGCGCCTATCCGGTAGTGCGGCGTTTAACCCGGCGGCTGGAGCGCTTGCAAAATGGCGTCGAGGCATTGGGTTCGGGACAATTGTCCGCCCGCGTTTCAATCGAAGGAAAAGATGAAGTCGCGCGGCTCGCCGCCAGTTTCAACACCTCCGCGGCGCGCATCGAAAATTTAGTCAACGCACAAAAAGCATTGCTCGCCAACGCGTCCCACGAACTGCGCTCGCCGCTGGCGCGCATACGCATGGCGATGGAAACCGCTCAGCATGCCGATCCCGCTACGCGTAAGGAATTGCAGCAAAACATTCATGAGTTGGATCAACTGATCGACGAAATCTTGCTCGCGAGCCGGCTCGACGCTGCCCACGCGGAACCGCTGGCGCAGGAAGAAATCGATTTGACCGCCCTAGTCGCGGAAGAATGCGCCCGGGTCGAGGTGGAATTGGAAGCGGCGGTGATTCATGCGCGGGGCGATGCAAAACTGCTGCGGCGCCTCACGCGCAACTTGCTGGAAAATGCGCGTCGTTACGGCGGCGACGCGCCTATCGACGTGACGCTCAATCGTATCGAGCCGGGAATGGCACAGCTCGAAGTCTGCGACCGCGGCCCCGGCGTGCCGGAAACCGAACGGGAAAACATCTTCGAGCCGTTCTATCGATTGCCCGGCGCGCGGGAGCGCGACGGAAGCGTGGGGCTGGGGTTAGCCTTGGTGAAGCAGATCGCGATTAAGCATGGCGGCCGCGCGGAGTGCGTTGCGCGCGAGGGCGGAGGGACGTGCTTTCGAGTTACCATTCCGGACAGCATTCGGTAGGTTCTAAACCCCGGGCGAGTTAATCGAACGCAGCTCCACCACCACTTTGTCATTCCCGCGCAGGCGGGAATCCATGTGGCGCTGGCGGTAACAAAAGCACTATGGATTCCCGCCTGCGCGGGAATGACAAAAGTAATCTCGATAGCAAACCTACACGTTTTCTGTGAAAATCGTCGCTCAATCACTATTCATACCACGCACATGCGAGCATTCTTCTCCACGGCGATTTTCTTCTGCTTGTCGCTTCTCGGCGCTGCGATTCATGCCGAGACATTAGAGAAGCCCAACATTACGATCGCCGTCGGCGGTAAGGCCACGCTGTTCTATTTGCCGCTCACCCTCGCCGAGCGGCTGGGTTATTTCAAAGACGAAGGCCTGAATGTCGAGATCCCCGATTTCGCAGGCGGCGCGAAATCGTTACAAGCCTTGATCGGCGGCAGCGCGGACATCGTCGCGGGTGGTTTCGATCACACGATTCACATGCAGACCATGGCGCAGAAGCTGTCGGCGTTCGTGTTACTGAGCACGAACCCTGGGATTTCGTTGGGCATTTCCAAAGCCAAGGCCGCGGACTACGCCTGGCCTAAGGATCTTAAAGGCATGAAGGTCGGCGTCACCGCGCCGGGCTCGTCCAGCCATATGATGCTCGATCACCTGCTAGCTTCGGTGCAACTGATTCCCGACGATGTTTCCGTCATCGGCGTAGGCACGGGGCCACAAGCCGTTGCAGCGATGAAATCCGGACAGATCGACGCGTTGGTCAATGTCGAGCCGGTGATGACTCTATTGGAAAAACAAGGCGCGATGAAAGTCGTCGCGGAGACCACGACATCGAAAGGAACGAGAGATGTTTTCGGCGGACCGATGTTGAGCGGGACACTGTATTGCAAAACCAGCTTCATCAAGGAACATCCGAAGACGATCCAGGCGGTGACCAACGCCATGGTGCGCGCGCTGAAATGGATCAAAAGCGCGACTCCAGAGCAACTCGCCGCCGCCGTCCCGCCGGAATATTTGCTCGGCGATAAGGCGCTTTATCTTGAAGTGTTCGGCAAGCTGCGCGCGAATTATTCGCCGGATGGCATGATCACCGTCGCTGCCGTGAAGAATAGTTATGAAGTGTTGAAGGCGCACAATGCCAGCGTGCGCCGCGCGCCGGTGGTATGGCTGGACCAGACTTATGATATGACGTTTGTGAAGAACGCGTTGGCGAATTTGAAGTGACGTTCGCCACCGCATTTCGATTTGTTTGAGGCGGCTACGTGGCATTCCTAAAATTCGCCGAGACAATGATCGCCGCGGCCGAACAGGCTGCGCGACCGGCCTTGTCCCTGAGCCAGATTACATGCGCCTTTCCAGGGCATATGCCCGAAGCGCCGCGCT
The DNA here is from genome assembly GCA_963714525.1 of uncultured Pseudomonadota bacterium. Lineage (GTDB taxonomy): Bacteria > Pseudomonadota > Gammaproteobacteria > Burkholderiales > JALYOK01 > JALYOK01. The sequence continues at coordinate 141,156 of CAVQPB010000026.1, read as the reverse complement.
ACGTGGCCGTCTCCGACACGTCGCTTGAAATCAAGAACGGCGAATTCGTGGCGCTTGTGGGCCCAACCGGTTGCGGAAAATCGACTTTGCTCAACGTCGCCGCGGGTTTAATTACACCGACTGCGGGCGAGGTGAAAGTATTCGACAAGCCGCTCAAAGGCCTCAATCGCGACGCGGCGTATATGTTCCAAGCGGATGCGCTGCTGCCGTGGAAAAGCGCGCTGGATAATGTCACGCTCGGACTTTTATTTCGCGGTGAATCGGAACGCAACGCAAAGAAAACCGCACGCGATTGGCTGCAGCGCGTCGGCCTGAGCGCTCACGTCGAGCGCTACCCCCATCAACTGTCTGGCGGCATGAAAAAGCGCGTGGCGCTCGCGCAAATCCTCGCCCTCAATCCGAAAATCCTGCTTATGGACGAACCGTTCAGCGCGCTCGATATTCAGACCCGCGAGTTGATGGAAAACGAACTGCTCGCGTTGTGGGCGGAGGACAAAAAATCCGTGGTGTTCGTCACGCACGATCTGGAAGAAGCGATTTCGCTTGCCGATCGAGTCGTGGTGCTCTCGGCGGGACCGGGCTGCCATCCGGTCGGCGAATTCGCTATCGATTTGCCGCGTCCCCGCGACGTGGCGGAGATACGCATGACGCCGCGCTTCGTCGAATTGCATTCGCTGATTTGGCGGACGTTGAAGGCGGAAGTGATGAAGGCTCACGACGCGAACAAACTTGTCTTAACCCTCAACTATTGCTTCCACCACTCGCCCTGAAAATTTTCCTGCAAGTACGCGATCAAGGTCGAGACTTTCGACGACACTTGTTTCGGCGATGGATACACCGCGTGAATTTCTTGTGCGGGTAAGGTGAAGTTAGTCAAAATCGGTACCACCTTGCCGTCGCGCAACGAGCTCGCTGCGACATAGTTAGGCAAGGCGGCGACACCCATATCCGCGCGCACCGCGGCGAGCACCGTGGATAAATTATTCGAGCGTAAATTACCGCGGACGGTGACGGTGATGCGCTTGCTGTCGGGACCAACGAAATGCAGCCGATCGTCGCTGTGCACGGTGCTGTAGAGCAGCACGTTGTGCTTGCTTAAATCGCCCGGCAGCTTCGGTGCGCTGTGTTGTTTCAAATACTTGGGCGATGCGACCATGACCCAAGGATTGCTACCGAGATAACGCGCGCCGAGCGAGGAATCCGCGAGCTGACCCATGCGAATCGCCACGTCGATGCCTTGCGCGACCAAATCGACATAGGTGTCGACGAAGCCCAAGTCCACGTGCAGTTGCGGGTGGCGGCGCATGAATTCCAACACCAACGGTGTGATAACGCGGCGCCCGAATGCGACCGAGGTGCCGATGCGTATTCGTCCGCTGACTTCGCTGTGCCGCAGATTAACGAGGTTATCCGCCTCCTCGAATTGTTCGAGGATGACGCGACATTTTTCGTAGTACGCAGTGCCGATTTCCGTCAGGCTCAGGCCGCGCGTATTGCGGTTCAGCAAGCGCGCGCCGAGTTTTTTCTCCAGCGCCGCGATATGTTTGGTGACGGTGGGTTGCGTAAGCTGCACGTCCCGCGCGGCTTTGGAGAAGCTGCCGGTTTCTACGGCGCGTACGAAAAGTTGTAGGGCGGTGATTCGGTCCATGGGAGTCTCAAGCGTGTCATTCCCGCGCAGGCGGGAATCCATTGGGCGCTTCCAACTCAGTATGGATTCCCGCCTGCGCGGGAATGACAGAGTGGATGGAAGACGCACATGGGTAGCATATTACTCGCTGTTGCCGCTGTCTATTCCATTTTGGAATAGGTGTTATGGGCACGCCACCCGTTCTCAGAATGCGGCAAAAGCCCTAAACTGATGTCATTCAAAGCCTTAACTTTAGGAGGAAACGACATGGCCAAGATGACCGCCGCGGAAGCCGCAGTGCGCGTAATGGAACGAGAGGGAATCGAGATGGCGTTCGGCGTGCCAGGCGCTGCCATCAATCCGCTTTATGCTGCGATGTCGCGGCGCGGCAGCATCTCGCACGTGCTGGCGCGCCATGTCGAAGGCGCGTCCCACATGGCCGAAGGCTATACCCGCGCCAAGTCAGGCAACATCGGCGTCTGCATCGGCACTTCCGGCCCCGCGGGGACGGACATGATCACCGGGCTTTATTCCGCGCAAGCCGATTCTATTCCCATCCTGTGCATCACCGGCCAAGCGCCGCGGGCACGGATGCATAAAGAAGATTTTCAGGCGGTGGATATCGCGTCGATCGCCAAGCCGTTAACTAAAATGTCGCTCACCGTGATGGAACCGGCGCAGGTGCCGCGGGCGTTTCAGCAAGCGTTTCACCTGATGCGCTCCGGCCGCCCGGGCCCGGTGTTGATCGATCTGCCTTTCGATGTGCAGATGACCGAGATCGAGTTCGACGACGAGACCTATTCGTCACTGCCCGTTTACAAACCCGTCGCGACGCGCGCCCAGATTGAAAAAGCGCTGACGATGTTGAACGAGCACGAGCGCCCGTTGATCGTCGCCGGTGGCGGCATCATCAACGCCGACGCGTCGGACTTGCTGGTGCAGTTTGCCGAGATCATCGGCGTGCCGGTCATTCCCACCTTGATGGGTTGGGGCACGATACCGGACGATCATCGTTTAATGGCCGGCATGTGCGGCTTGCAAACTTCGCACCGCTACGGCAACGCCACCATGCTGGAATCGGACTTCGTGCTCGGCATCGGCAACCGCTGGGCCAATCGCCACACCGGATCTGTCGATGTCTACACCAAAGGCCGCAAGTTCGTTCACGTCGACATCGAGCCGACGCAAATCGGCCGCGTATTCGCGCCGGATTACGGCATCGTCTCCGACGCCAAAGCCGCGTTGGCGTTATTCGTCGAAGTCGCGAAAGAATGGCAAGCTGCCGGCAAGTTAAAAAATCGCACGGCGTGGGTAGAATCGTGTTTGAAACGCAAGCGCACTTTGCTGCGCAAGACCAACTTCGAAAACGTGCCGATGAAGCCGCAACGGGTGTACCAATGCATGGCCCGAAATTTCGATAAAGACACTTGCTACGTCAGCACAATTGGACTTTCGCAAATCGCGGCGGCGCAATTTCTGCATGTTTACAAGCCGCGCAACTGGATCAACTGCGGCCAAGCGGGGCCGCTCGGCTGGACCATCCCCGCCGCGCTGGGCGTGCGCGCGGCCGACCCTTCGCGCAAGATCGTGGCGCTTTCCGGCGACTACGATTTTCAGTTCATGATCGAAGAGTTGGCGGTCGGCGCGCAGTTCAAGCTGCCCTATATCCACATCGTGGTGAACAACTCTTATCTCGGATTGATACGCCAGTCGCAACGCAACTTCAATATGGATTACTGCGTGCAACTGGGATTCGAGAACGTCAACGCGCCGGAAATGGCCGGCTACGGCGTCGATCACATTAAAGTCGTCGAAGGCCTAGGCTGCAAAGCGATCCGCGTGCACAAACAAGAAGAAATGGCGCCGGCGATTCGGCAAGCGGAGAAGTTGATGGCCAAGCACCAAGTTCCGGTGGTGATCGAAGTGATCCTCGAAAGAGTGACCAATATCGCCATGGGCACGGAGATCAACAACGTCGTGGAATTCGAAGACATCGCGACGGGAATAGAAGACGCGCCGACAGCGGTGGCTTTGCTGGACTAGTTTGTCATCCTGAGCAGCGCGAAAGATCTGCTTTTGCTAGCGATTATTTAAGGCACTAAAAGCAGATTCTTCGCTTAGCTCAGAATGACTCGAAATAGGTTTTTCCCGCCGATGCAGCGCGAAAAATTCCAGCATCATCTCGCTGGCGTTGGGCCCGCGGGCATCGTTGTACGGATAGTTCATGTTTCCACCGCTCCACGCGTGGCCCATTCCCTTGACCGTGATGTGCCGCAGCACCGGCGACACCTCGGCGCCATAGTCGCGTGTCTCATAGAGATAGCCGTTGCCGTTGGATTTTTCTAGCGTTCGCGGCAGCGTATTGCGGGCGAGCGCGTCCTTATTCATCGCCAGGAATTGCGCGACGATTTGCTTGGCGTTGATGGGGTGAACGGTCTCGTCTGCGTCGCCATGGATGACCAGCACCGGCATGGAATGCACCTTGTCACCGGAAAGCTCATAGGCATCTTCGCCCGCTTGTTTCGGCGAACGCGGCGATCCGTCGCGCATCGCGGGCAGCGCCGCGGCGGGGGAACTCGCCGCCTGAAACATCATCCCCGAGTGAATGGCGCAGGCGGCGAACATTTCCGCGTGACAACTCGCCAACGCGCTGGCCAGCGCGCCGCCGGCGGAAAGGCCCGCTAAATAGATTCGCGAAGAGTCGACGTTGTGTTCCAGCGCGACTTTACGCACCATCTCGGCGATGATCGCCACTTCACCATTGCCCTTGTGGCTCGATGGATCGAACCAATTCCAGCAGCGATAGGGATTGGCGCGCCGCGGCTGCTCCGGATAAAGCACTAAGTAACGATCGCGATCGGCGAGAACATTAAATCGCGTGCTCGCGGCGAACGACTCCGCATCCTGCTTACAACCGTGCAGCATCACCGCCAGCGGCAAGCGCTCATCTTCTCGATAGCCCGTGGGAAAGTAGAGCTGATAGCCGCGCACCGGCGAGATCATCGGCGCGTAGATCAACCGCCCCGACGACGAGCCGTGTTCGCCCGCAAGCCCACGCCCGCGCGAAACCAGTTTCTTGCGGCGAAACCAGCCAGTGAAACGGGTTCTCGCATTCGCGGCGCACCGCTCACACCAAGCCTTGAAGTTTTCAAACATTCTGTACCTTGACTAAGACAGGCACCTCATCGTAACACGTTATGCTGCGTAGCAACATAACTATCGGACTGCGATTCTCCCTATGAATTTCATAAATATCGCGGTAATTCGACGGAACTTATTGCTGCGTCGCGACATGAAGATCAAGAATCTCTCATGCTATGGCAAATTTTATCCGCTGCCCGTAACATCATGGAAACGAAACGCAAATTACCCATGACCGACAACCCCCGCACCCAGACTGCCTCGCAGGCCAATATCAAGCTGCGCGCCGCACAGGCTGGACTTCTCGCCGTGTTGTTCCTGCTCTGGTACGGGCTGACGGAGTCCGAAATTCTGCCGTCGTTTTTTTTTGGCAAGCCCGTCATGGTGCTGGAGCGGGTTTGGGATTGGTTCGTCAGCGGAAAAATTTTTCCGCACCTTGCCGTCACGTTGTTGGAGACCGTGCTCGCCTTCGTGTTGGGAACCTTGCTGGGGCTTGCGGTCGGCCTTTGGCTCGCGCTGTCTCCGATGGCGGCGCGCTTGCTCGATCCCTATCTCAAAGCCTTTAACGCCATGCCGCGAATTATTCTCGCGCCGATATTCGCCATGTGGTTTGGCCTAGGGATTTGGTCGAAGGTGTTGCTCGGCGTGACCATCGTGTTTTTTGTCGTGTTCTTCGCGGTCTATCACGGCGTCAAAGATGTCAGCCAAGTGGTGCTCAACAACGCGCGCATGTTAGGCGCGAGCAAGCGCGATCTGTTGTGGCACGTTTATTTGCCGAGCGCCACCGCCTGGGTATTTTCCAGCCTGCACACGGCGGTGGGCATGGCCTTCGTCGGCGCCGTGGTCGGCGAATACTTGGGATCGTCGCGCGGCGTGGGCTATTTGATTTTGCAGGCGGAAGGTTCGTTCGACATCAACACCGTGTTCGCCGGCGTGTTGGTGCTGACGGTGTTCGCGCTGTTGCTGGATAAACTCGTCACCCTCGCTGAGAAACAATTGCTGGTATGGCGGCCGGGCCCTGCGATTAATGAATAACGTAGTGGCCCGCCGGCGCAATGCCTACGTCGTTCGAACGCAAGCCATGGAACTTATGCGGAGAAGTCCGGCGTTCGCCGCATCTGCCGCGGCTCAGCGCAAAATTACGCTGAATAATACCATCGCGGTTCTACGTTTCTTGGCAGATGGCGACGGTATCACAGCGCAACTTGGTCTACGCCTGGTTCAGGTTCGCGACGGCACAGCGGTTGCGGCGAGCATGATCAATCAGGTGGATTTTCCGGGTTTTGTCGCTGGGATGATCCAGGGTGTGTTCCAATCCATCGTGACCGCTTCCATCGAACAGATGACAGCCTATGGCGAACTTATCGCAACCCTCTCCAATAGTGCTGACGAGTTTGTGCGCGACAACGCTGATCAAAGCGATGATTATCTTACGGCACGATGGCCGCAATGGTTTAGCAAGCAACCCGGCCAGTCCCTTCAGTTTCGAGCGAAACGAAAATCCGCGGCGCTCAAGGAAATACTGTCGACCCTCGTACCGGAAAGCTTATTTACACGGCCTAATTTGGCGAGCGCGCGCAAGGCCGCTCGCAAGGTACTGGTTTTTGAACGGCAGCAGACGATGCTCAATGAATTCGGCGAAGCCCTGCGACACATCGTGGCTTCTAACGGGAATTTCGAGGCGCGATTCGAGCTGGTGAGAGCGGTCATTTCTTATCCGGGTGTGTACGTTGAAGAAATCTCCACGGGCATTCGTCCTATTCAAGGCGTGAGCACCAACACTACTGGATTTGTCGGCCTCACCGCGCGCCGGAAAACTGACAAAACCGTTAAGCTCGTTACCAGTTGGCATGACTTCGAGCGCGAGTTCGGCGGGATATTCGAGCCATCGCCGCAACAACAAGGGCACCAGTTTTTACCCCACGCCGTGCAAGGATTTTTTGCTAACGGCGGTACGCGGGCGGTAATCGCCGCAATCAATCTCGCGCCCGGCGAAACCATCACGGATGCTAACTACATCGGGGCTAACGATCCGCCAAGCGGACTTGCAGCCCTCGCGCAACGCGACGACATCAGCATCTTAGTCGCGCCGGGCGTTACGTCGCCTGGGGTTCACCAAGCGATGGTGGCGCAATGCGAAACGCGCCGCGATCGGATCGCGTTGTTAGATCTGCCGCTCGATTTTGCGCAGTCCGGGACAGTGCAATTACCCAATACAAGCTATGCCGCGGCTTATTGGCCATGGCTGACGACCGACCATGCCGTAGTCCCGCCTAGCGGATTCATCGCCGGACAGTATGCCCGGCTGCCAGCCCATCGTGCGCCGAGAAGCGATATCGTCGCCGGTGCGATGGGTTTATCACAAGCGATTAACGATAACGAACAAGTGAGATTATCGGAACTGCGCATCAATTCCCTGCGCATATTCCCCGGGCGGATCGGCCCGTTGGTATGGGGACTGCGTTCGCTAAACGAGGATCCTGAGTGGCGCTATTTATTCATGCGCCGCTACGCTATTTATCTGGAACAATCCGTCGCTAGGGGATTGAGCTGGACCGTGTTCGAGCCCAACGCGCCGGCACTGTGGCAGCCGGTGACAAATCACGTGGCGGATTTTCTCTACGCCGAATGGCGCAATGGCGGGCTCGTCGGAGCGAAACCCGAGCAAGCATTTTTCGTGAAATGCGACCGCTCGACCATGACCCAATCCGATATAGAAAGCGGACGGCTGGTGATGATAATCGGATTCGCCCCAATAAAACCGGCCGAGTTCGTGATTATCCGAATTGGGCTTTGGGCAGCCCATTAAGTTTTTAATACTTTCATGAATCAATCGACGGGAGATCAACAATGATGGCACGGCAGCCATCAGCGCAGAAAGCTCAAACCGAAAAAATATTCGCGTGGCGGCGCGGTTTCAACGCCATGCACTTGATCGACATCGGCGTGGAAGTCGGTTTATTCAAAGCGCTGGCCGCCGCGCCTGCCGGCTTAACTTCGGCAGCGCTCGCGCAGCAGTTGGGTTTGCATGCTCACTTCGTGAACGTCTGGTGCACCACGGCTTATAGCTTCGAGTTGCTTGAAGCCGACGAAACCACCCAGCAATTCAAGCTCGCGCCGTTCATCGATAAGATTTTGGCTTCACCCGGCCATCCACGTTATTTGGGCGGTTATGTCAAGCTAGGTACGGAATTCGCAACGGAGGATTTTCGCCGCTGTGTCGAGTCGTTCAAATCAGGCAAGACGATTCCGTTTCAAGGGCGAGGCGAAAAATTTGCGAACACCATCGCCGACGGGACGATGGGTTTACAAATGATCTCGGCGCGAAAAATCTTGCCTGAGCTACCGGGCTTAGGCGACAAACTTGCGAACGGCGGCGGGTACTGGAAATCGGTTGCGGCGCGGGCAATCATTTACTGCAATTGGCGAACGCGTTTCCCAACGCGCGCATCGCCGGTGTCGACATCGATGCCGATAGTCTTGAACGTCGCGCGCGCAAAACTGGCCAAGGCGGGTGTCGAAAATCGCGTATCTGTTTTCGAAGGCGATATCGCACTTGCCACTCAAAACGGGACATTTCGACGCGGTGGTCATGATAGAAGTTTTGCATGAGATCGCGCCCGCGATACGCGCGCAAATCGTTTACGCCTCCGCGCAAGCGCTGGCGCCGGGCGGCTATCTAGTCATCATCGACGAAACTTATCCGTCGACGCTGGAAGAAATGCGGCAAAAAGATTTTCTGTTTCCGGTGCAAACCGGTTTTGAAGAATTGATGTGGGGTAACGTCATTCCCACGCGGGAAGAACAGGAAAGCCTGCTGCGCGAGGCGGGATTTAGCGGCGCGATCAATCGCTCGATTATCGGCGAAGGGTTTACGCTTTTGACGACACAAAAACCGTAGGCTTTCGTTGCCGCTTCGCAGGGACGTTATGATTTTCCGCGAGTGGAAAACAAAACCGAGTTAGTTTGGCTTGGTTGGTGCATGAACTCCCCACGCTTCAGGAAATGCATCGTCTGCTCGATCGCTGCACTGCTTTTCATGATGAATGGATGAGCCGTGGGAACCGTTACGAAGTCTTTCATTCCTTCAAGTTTCGCGCGATTGACAGAGACCTTGCCATCGTCGGCGCCGGGAATCATCAAGGAGAGAAACATATTGATGGAACGCGTCCCGGTGATGACGCCGAGTTCAAACGACGCAGGACCCAGCCGCATGGGCAATTCGTTTGCGCCGGTACCGAGTTCACTGCCGGCCGGCCCGTTTATTACTTCGAACAAGCGTAGCTTGCCGAGTTTGTCCACGATTTCGGTGCCCTGATTCGGCGGACTTAACATGACCACACGGCCAAAGTTCGCGATCAAGCCGGCCGCGGCGAGTTGCCGAACAACAATTCCCCCCAGCGAATGCGTGACAAAATGAATCGCTTGTTGAGGATCCGAAACGCATTCCACGATCTTCGGCGCGACGAAATTCACGGCAAGCACCGCGACCGAGTGCTGACGCGATGGGTAGGCAACGTTACACACTTCATAGCCGGCCGCCTCCAGAGCCTTAGCCATGGATGACATAGACGCCGGCGTTCGGGCGAGGCCGTGTAGTATTACCACTTTCGCCTTCAGCGGTGCATCGGCGAACGCACTCGCCGACAACACCGCAATAAAAACGAAAAGTAGCGAGAATAACTTAATCGAACGATTCATGACCGAAAACGACGGAAATCAGCAAAGCTCACGCCGTTAATTGCATACCTTTCACGATTGCAGGCCGCGCCGCCAGCATCGCTCCCCAACGGGTTAGGTTGGGCAGATCACCGGCACGATCGGCGAGGGCTTTTCGCGCTGCGTAAATCGGGTACAGCGCGAGATCCGCGATGGACAATTCATCGACGAGAAAATCGCGGTCGTTCAGGCGCGCGTTCGCATCGCGGAAAAAACGCAACAAGCGATTCTCAAAAAACTCGATATTAGCCGCCGATTTTTCCGGCACCATGTTCGTGGAAAGAAAAACACCGCTGCTCGCCGCCGCACAATCAGCGCAGGCTTGCATCAGCCACTGGCGTGCGACGGCGCGGCGCGCGGCATCGGCAGGCAGCAACTTGCTGGATTTTTCGGCGAGATACATCACGATGGCGCCGGACTGCGCAAGAGAAAGAGGCTTGTTGTTAGGACCATCGTGGTCGACGATGGCAGGGATCATGCCCGCCGGATTGATCGCCAGATACTCCGGTTTTTTCTGATCACCCTTCGATAAATCGAGTTTGTGAAGGCGGTAGGGCAGCGCTAGCTCTTCCAACGTAATGGCAACGCGTTGGCCGTTGGATGTGGCGGCGGTGTAGAAATCGATCATGGGTGCTCCTCTGTATGAAACTTTTTACCGCACGGTAGTGTGCGCACGATACATTTGTCTGGCTTGCAGCAAATGGATACCTGAAGAGCCGCATAGATGTTGCCTCGCAGACCATGCCTTGCCGGGAGCCAAGGTGGGCGCGCACCCTGGCAGTGCCACCTAAAACCTACGCTATCTTTATTTTAACCAAGCAGCTTGTCATACTCAGCATGACTGCCAATCCCAAACCATTGAACGCCTTGATTAACTGGAATGCCAAGCGCGCGATAACCCAAGCTGATTCGAACGCTAGGAAACGCACCATTCTTAACGGACTTAAATTGCAACGAGGGATGCGATGGATTCTGTTTGAGGAGCGAATAGCTATCACGCGCGAATTGTTGAATGTTTGTTGGCAACAGATCAAAGCTTTACCAAAATTTCGCTGACGCAAAATGCTTCAAAACTCACGCACGTTACCGCTGTCGTATTCCGCCAACGCTTCTTTCGCCAGCGCATCCAGTTTTCCGGCGGCGGCATCGGCTTCAATCTGCGCATCCCATGCGGCTTCATCGAATTCTAAAAACCAACGACGAAACTCGGCTAGTTCTTCACTTGGGAGATGTTGCACGGCTTGTTCTATCGCTTTTACCTTGTTCATCACTTTCTCCAAGGAACGGTTTCCTCTCGGACAATTACAACATCCCCAATTCCAACTTCGCCGCTTCCGACATATTATCGCGCGACCACGGCGGTTCCCAAACCAATTCGACTTTCGCGTCGTTAACGCCGTCGACGGCTTTGACGGCGTTTTCCACCGTGCCGGGAAAAGTCTGCGCGACCGGGCAGCCTGGCGCGGTCAATGTCATTTGGATCGCAACGTTGTTATCGTCGTCGATGTCGATGCTATAGATCAAGCCGAGGTCGTAGATATTGACGGGAATTTCGGGGTCGAACACTTGGCGCAAGGCATGCACGACCTTGCCTTCGATCGTGTCCAGCGGCGGCGACGGCAAACCCTCCGCCTCGCGCAGCTTCTCGTCTTCGTCTTTATATAACCAATCCATAACGCCCATTTGTTCTACTCCGTTGAAACCGGGTCTTGCTCGTTTTTCAGTGCGGCTTGCAGGGTGTGCCACGCCAAGCGTCGCACATTTCACGCGGGCGGGAAACTCGCGCACGCCGCCCAACACTTCCAATTTGCCCAGCGCTTCCGTCGGCTCGGCATCGTCGGTCGTGACCATGGCGTGGAAATCCTGGAACATCGCTTCTGCTTCCGCTTCGGTTTTGCCTTTCAAAATTTCCGTTAACAACGAAGCCGACGCTGTCGAGATCGCGCAGCCTTGGCCTTCGAAGCTCACATCTTTAATGATGCCATTCTCGACGAGCAGATAGAGCGTGATGCGATCGCCGCACAGCGGATTAAAGCCTTTGGCGAAGCGGTTCGGTTCGAATAACTTACCGAAATTCCGCGGCCGCTTATTGTGGTCGAAGATGACTTCTTGGTAGAGGTCGGTTAGGTCTGACATTAAGCAAACACCTTCTGCACTTTGCGAATGCCCGTGAACAATGCATCGACTTCTTCGCGCGTGTTGTATAGCCCAAAGGAAGCGCGCGCGGTGGCGGGAATACCTAATCGCTCCATCACCGGCATAGCGCAGTGATGCCCGGTGCGAATAGCGATGCCTTCATGATCGAGGATGGTGCCGATGTCGTGGGGATGAATACCTTCGAGGGTAAACGAGAACACGCTAGCTTTTTCGCGCGCGGTGCCGATGATTTTCAAGCCGGGAACGTCTCTCGCGAGCGACGTCGCGTAGTCCAGTAAATCGTGTTCGTGGGCTGCGATGTTATCCAGACCCAGGTCATGCAAATAATCGATCGCTGCGCCAAGGCCGATGCCGCCGGCGATGAACGGCGTGCCGGCTTCAAATTTATAGGGCAAAACATTGTACGTCGTTTTCTTAAAACTCACGGTGCGTATCATGTCACCACCGCCTTGATAGGGTGGCATCGCTTCAAGCAATGCTTCCTTGCCGTACAAAATGCCGATGCCGGTGGGGCCGTAGATTTTGTGGCCTGACAGCGCGTAAAAATCGCAGCCGATGTTTTGCACGTCGATGGTAAGATGCGGCGCCGCTTGCGCGCCGTCCACCACCACTACGGCGCCGGCGGCGTGGGCCAATTGCGTAATCTTTTTAATCGGCGTGATCGAGCCTAACGCATTGGCAACGTGGGTGATGGCGACGATTTTGGTGCGCTCATTCAGCAATTTGGCGTAAGCGTCCATGTCGAGTTCGCCGCTATCGCTGATGGGGATGACGCGTAAGATCGCACCGGTCGCTTCGCACACCATCTGCCACGGCACGATATTGGAATGGTGCTCCATTTCCGAGACGATGATTTCGTCGCCGGCTTTAAGCCTGGTGCGGCCATAGCACATGGCGACGAGATTGATCGCTTCCGTCGCGCCGCGCACGAAAATTACTTCTTCGTTCTTGCGCGCGTTGATGAACTGCCGCGCCTTGCTGCGCGCACCTTCGAATGCATCCGTGGCGCGCTGGCTTAAGTCGTGCACGCCGCGATGGATGTTCGCATTGAGATGCATGTAGTAATCGCGCTCGGCGTTGATCACTTGCCAGGGCTTCTGCGAAGTCGCTGCGTTGTCGAGATAGACCAGCGGCTTACCGTGGATCAACTCTTTCAGAATCGGGAAATCCTCGCGCACGCGGGTGAGGTCGTAGCCTGCGCTGGCTTGGCGTTTTGTAGCGATAGCGGCGGTCATAAAAATTCCTTTAGCAAATCGGCGTCCGGCAAGCGGCTCATGAGTATGTGTTCCATACGCTCGCGCAGCGGCAAGTAAGTCAGCCCACTCACTAAGTCTTCCGCGAAGGCGAAAATCAGCAACGTGCGCGCCGAAACTTCATCGATACCGCGCGTGCGCAGATAGAACAATTGATTGGCGTCGAGTTGGCCCACCGTCGCGCCATGGGCGCACTTCACGTCGTCGGCATAAATCTCCAACTCGGGCTTGGTGTCGACTTCGGCGTTTTCCGATAGCAACAAATTGCGGTTGCTTTGCGACGCGTCGGTCTGCTGCGCATCCTGATGGACGATAACTTTGCCGTTGAACACCGCGCGCGACGTCCCGTCCAGAATGCCTTTGTAGAATTCGCGGCTAACGCAGCGCGGCTTGGCGTGATCGATGCGGGTATGGTGATCGACGACTTGTTTACCCTGCGTGAGATATAAACCATTCATGGCGCAATGTCCGTGCTCGCCCGCGAAATAGGTCGCGATATCGTTGCGCGACAGAATTCCGCCGAGGGCGAAGGAATACGATGAGAACTCGCTCGCTTGCTGTTGTACTGCGCGGATATCGGCGATGTGGCTCGCAGAAGTGCTTTCCTGTTGCAGTTTCAAATGCTCGATGCGGGCGTCGCGCGCGGTGCTGATTTCTGTGCTGATGTTGTTGAAGTAAGCAAAATCGCCGAGCGCGGCGAAATGCTCGATGACCCGCGCGCGGCTACCGGTTTCAGCAACGATGAAATTCTTCACGTTAGCGATCGTTTCGCCTGCCGTTTGCAAAAATAACACGTGGATCGCGGCTTCGACTTCGGTGCGTTCCGGCACGATCAACACATAACCGTCGGCGAACAGTGCGCTGTTTAAAGCGCTGACGCCGGTTGCGTACTTCGCGTCAGTGAAATACTGTTCGAGCTTTTCCGGATGAGATTCGAGAACCGAATTAATGTTCGCGAGAATCGCGCCGGCGGACAAGGTTTTCAACGACGAGTGTTTCGCCGAATAGCGACCGTTGATAAACACCAACAGATGCGCGTCGTTATCGAGTTTGAGATTGGCTATGGCTGAGAGGCAATCAGCAATGCGCCTCAGCGGCCATGCTAGGCTGGAAGCCGCGCCCATCAAGGCTCGCAAGGGAGGTATATTTCCAATTTTCTTGCTTGGTGGTCGGGAAACCGAGTTCGGCAAATTGCTCGATGGCGCGAACACGAGCGTTTTTAAGCCACGGCAAATTCGCGCCGCCCAGGCGCGTTGCTTGCTCGCGATACACGCCCAGATAATGCTCGCGCGGATTGAAAACCGACGTCACGCTCATGCAGCCGCCTGGGCTTTCGCTTCTTTCTCGATCCAGCCGTAACCCTTGGCTTCCAGTTCCAGCGCCAAATCCTTGTTGCCGGATTTGACGATGCGGCCGTGCGCCAGCACGTGCACAAAATCCGGCACGATGTAATCGAGCAGCCGTTGATAATGGGTCACGACCAGCATGGATCGCTCCGGCGTGCGATTGGCGTTGACGCCGGCCGACACCACTTTCAACGCGTCGATATCCAAACCGGAATCGGTTTCGTCGAGAATCGCGAGCCTCGGTTCCAATATCGACATCTGCAACACTTCGTTGCGTTTTTTTTCGCCGCCGGAAAAACCTTCGTTCACCGCACGGGAAATGAAGCTCTGATCCATTTGCATCAGCTTCATTTTGTCTTTCACCAGTTTCAAAAAATCCATGGCGTCCAGATCCGACTCGCCGCGATGTTTGCGGATTGCGTTCAGCGCGGCTTTAAGCAAATTAATATTCGACACGCCGGGAATTTCCACCGGATACTGGAACGCAAGAAAGATCCCGGCCCGAGCCCGCTCTTCCGCGGCCATGGCGAGCAAATCCTTGCCGAGATAGGTCACTTCGCCGGCGGTTACCACGTAGTTATCGCGGCCCGCCAACACGTTCGCAAGGGTAGATTTACCCGAGCCGTTCGGTCCCATGATGGCGTGCACTTCGCCGGCGTTGATGGTGAGGTTGATGCCGCGCAGAATGTCTTTGTTGTCGACTTTGGCGTGCAAGTTTTTAATAGTTAGCATGGATCGCTTCAGTTACAGTGTTTGGAGATTGCATCGTTCAACTCACCTATGACCCGCGCTCGCTGCTTGGTATCGAGCGGCGCCGAATTAGGGTCGACGATAATGTCGTTGCCATCGGCGCTGCGCGTTACTCTTTCACGCGTTCCGAGAACTTGGTCCAAATCTTTGCGATAGAACTCGCAGGTTTTCTTGCGCTTATCCGCATCTTCGACCGCGACCTTGTCAGATGACTCATTTTGCACCCTGTATTTTTCTTCCTGCCGCTTGCGAAACTCTTCATCCTTTTGCCGCCAATAATCGGCGCTCGGCGACGGCGTTCCAGCGCCGGTCGACGGCGCCGGATCCTCGACCTTCACCTTGGTGACGTTCGCCTTCGGCGGTGGCGTGTTGGAGTAGTGCACCTTGCCCTCGGCATCGACCCACTTATAAATATCCGCCGCCATAGCCATCGAACAAGCGGCGAGCACGGCAACCATAAGGAATCTATTTTTCATGATTTTTCCTTTCTTCAATTTTTTAACCCACACTACCTTCCAAACTCACGCCCAATAGCTTGCGCGCTTCCACCGCGAATTCCATCGGCAGCGTGTCAAATACTTCCTTGCAGAAACCGTTAACGATCAGCGACACGGCGTCTTCTTGCGAAATGCCGCGCTGCATGCAGTAGAACAATTGATCTTCACTGACGCGCGATGTCGACGCTTCATGTTCCACTTGCGCCGTGGGATTTTTCACTTCAATGTAGGGAAACGTGTGAGCGCCGCATTTATCGCCCATCAACAGCGAATCGCATTGCGTGTAGTTACGCGCACCTGCGGCACTCTTGGCGACGCGCACCAGGCCGCGATAGGCGTTGCTGCCCTTGCCGGCCGATATTCCCTTGGAAATAATCGTGCTCTTGGTGTTCTTGCCGATGTGGATCATCTTAGTGCCGGTATCGGCCTGCTGGTAATTGTTAGTCAGCGCTACGGAATAAAATTCGCCGACCGAGGATTCGCCACGCAAAATCACGCTGGGATATTTCCAGGTGATCGCCGAGCCGGTTTCAACTTGCGTCCAGGAAATTTTCGAGTTCGGTCCGCGGCAATCGCCACGCTTGGTGACGAAATTGTAAATGCCGCCCTTGCCTTCCTTGTCGCCGGGATACCAGTTTTGCACCGTCGAATATTTGATCTGCGCGTTGTCCAGGGCTACCAGTTCCACCACCGCCGCATGCAATTGGTTTTCGTCGCGCATGGGCGCGGTGCAGCCTTCGAGATAGCTCACGTAGGCGCCTTTGTCGGCGATGATCAAGGTGCGCTCGAACTGGCCGGTGTTCTTGGCGTTGATGCGGAAATACGTCGACAACTCCATTGGACAGCGCACGCCGGCCGGGATGTAGCAAAACGAACCGTCGCTGAACACGGCAGAATTAAGCGCCGCGTAGAAATTGTCTTGATAGGGTACGACGGTGCCGAGGTATTGTTTCACCAACTCGGGATGATTTTTCACCGCCTCGGAGAACGAGCCGAAGATGATGCCCTTCTCGGCGAGTTTATCCTTGAACGTGGTCGCCACAGACACGCTGTCGAACACCGCGTCCACGGCAACGCCCGCGAGTATGGCGCGCTCCTGTAATGGAATGCCGAGCTTCTCGTAGGTCTTCAGTAATTCCGGATCGACGTCATCCAGACTTTTCGGGCCATCCTTTTGCGACTTCGGCGCCGAGTAATAGATGATTTCCTGAAAATCGATCGCCGGGTAATGCACATGGGGCCAAGTCGGCGGTGTCAAAGTCAGCCAATGGCGGTAAGCCCTTAAACGCCATTCGAGCAGCCATTCCGGCTCCTCTTTCTTCGTGGAAATAATGCGAATGACATCTTCGCTCAAGCCCTTAGGAATCGCATCCGCATCGATATCGCTGCTGAAACCATGCTTATATTCCTGAGCCATCAGGACGTCGAGTTCTTGCATGCCGGCCATAATATTTACTCCGTTAGCGCCGCGGCGCGGCGTGTATTAGTGCTTTTGAGGCGGCTCACATCCACCGGAAAAATCGGCGCGACCATCTCCGCCAAACTCACATGCTGTAACGCGCCGACCACGACGCGGTTAATGCGCTGCCAGTTGCCGCGCACCGTGCAGCCGCTTTCCTGTTCGCAGGCGCCCGGCACACTGGCGCATTCCGTCAATCCGATCGGACCTTCCAGCGCGGCGATCACCTCGGCGATGGAGATTTCATTCGCCGCGCGCGCCAGAAAATATCCGCCGTGGGTGCCGCGGGCCGAGGTGACAAGGCCCGCGCGCGCCAACAGCTTCAATAATTTGCTGGTCGTCGGCAAGGCCACGGACACCTCGTCTGCAATCTCGTTGGCGGTGTGAATGCCGTTCGGATTGCGCGCGAGATAGGTCATCACCAACGTACCATAATCTGTGAGCTTGCTCATACGCAGCATGGAGTTCTCCTTCAATTAGGACTATTTTAGTCCGATTTAGTTTCCAAAGGAAGAGGGGTTCTACGGCATGCCCGAAGAAGCCCGTGGATATTGCCTCCTAGGTAAGTAAGGCAATGCCAGCAGGCAAGCTGTATGCGCATGCTGGCATTGCATAAAATGTGGCGGGTACCACCCGCCAATCAAATGTATGGAAATGGCGGGTAGGACCCGCCCGACCCAGCCCCTGAGTGAAAACGTCTCGTTCGGTTACAATAACTCTTCAAAGTCAGGTAACTCATCATGGTCCCTCATCTCACGACCGCGCTCACCGGCCCGCTGGCCGAACTCGAAACACATGTTCTCGACGCAATGCCCGCCATCGAACGCTGGTTTCGCTTGCAGTTCATCGAGCATACCGCGCCGTTTTATTCGTCGGTGGATTTGCGCAACAGCGGTTTCAAGCTCGCGCCGGTCGATACGAATTTATTCCCAGCGGGCTTCAACAATCTGAACCCCGCTTTCATGCCGCTAGCCGTACAAGCCGCGATGTCGGCGATTGAAAGAGTGTGCCCCGACACGCAGCGCTTTTTATTGGTGCCGGAAAACCATACACGCAACCAGTTTTATTTGCAGAACGTCGCGACGCTTAAAAATATTCTGCAGCGCGCCGGGCTGGCGGTGCGCATCGGCTCGCTGATTCCCGACATCACTTTACCGACCGAGCTCGATCTTCCCAACGGTGAAAAATTATTATTGGAGCCGATCAAGCGCGTGGGTAATCGCGTGATGGTGGATGATTTCAATCCGTGCGCCGTGTTGTTGAACAACGATCTCTCCGGTGGTTCGCCGGATATTTTCCGCAACATCGAACAAGTCCTGGTGCCACCCCTGCACGCCGGATGGACCACGCGGCGCAAATCCCAGCATTTCGCCGCCTACGATCGAGTCGCCGGCGAGTTTGCAAGCCTGATCAACATCGATCCGTGGTTCATCAATCCTTATTTCGCGCGCTGCGGCAAGATCAATTTCGCCGAGAAGCAAGGGGAAGATTGCCTGGTGGGCTACGTTGAAGAGATCCTGAAACAGATCAAAGAAAAATATCGACAATACGACATTCCTCACGAGCCGTTCATCATCGTTAAAGCCGACGCCGGCACCTATGGCATGGGCATCATGACGGTGAAAAGCGTCGACGATGTGCGCAACCTAAATCGCAAGCAGCGCAACAAAATGGCGGTGGTGAAAGAAGGCCTCGAAGTGAACGAGGTGTTGATCCAAGAAGGCGTCTATACCTTCGAAACGCTCAACGACGGCGTCGCGGAACCGGTGATTTATATGATCGATCACTTCGTAGTCGGTGGCTTTTACCGCGTGCATACCGAACGCGGCCAAGATGAGAATCTCAATGCCCCGGGCTCGCATTTTCAACCGCTGGCCTTTGAGACCGACTGCCACACGCCCGATTGCTATGGCCGTCCCGGCGATCCACCCAATCGTTTTTATACCTACGGCGTGATCGCGCGCCTGGCGATGTTGGCGGCGGCGTACGAACTCGAAGTTGAAGGCGAAGTGACAGCATGAAGCTAGCCGTCATCCTCGATCCTCTCGACCAGATCAAGACTTACAAGGACACGACCTACGCCATCATGCGTGAAGCCGCCAAGCGCGGCCATGGCGTTTACGCGTTGATGCAAGGCGATGTGTTTCTTCGCGATGGAACGGTGAGTGCTTACGGGCGGGAGCTAACGCTCAAGAACGATGCTTACGATTGGTACGACGCGAGCGAGGCAAAGGCTAAGCCGCTGAAAGATTTCGACGCGGTGTTGATGCGCAAGGATCCGCCGTTCGATATGGAGTATGTCTACAGCACCTATTTGCTGGAACTGGCGGAACAGCAGGGCGCGCGCATCGTCAACAGCCCGCGCGCAGTTCGCGATTACAACGAGAAACTCGCCATCGCGAAGTTTCCCGAATTCATGACGCCGACTTTGGTGGCGCGCAACGCCGACGAAGTGCGGGATTTCGTTCGCGAGCACGGCGATTGCATATTGAAACCCCTAGACGGCATGGGAGGCACCGGCATCTTCCGCGTTTCGCCGACGGAACAGAATCTCAACGCCATTATCGAGACCCTAACGCAGGAGGGCTTGCGTACGATCATGGCGCAACGTCATATTCCGGAAATCGCGAAAGGCGACAAGCGCGTGCTGGTCATCGATGGCGAGGTCGTGCCGTATTCGTTGGCGCGCATTCCCAAGGCCGGTGAAACCCGCGGCAACTTGGCGCGCGGCGGCACCGGCGTGGCGCAGCCATTGTCGGAACGCGATCGTGAAATCGCCGAGACGCTTGCGCCAAAGCTCAAGGCGGATGGTTTGTTGCTGGTGGGGCTTGATATCATCGGCGATTATTTGACTGAACTGAATGTCACGAGTCCCACCTGCATGCGTGAAATCGAAGACCAAACCGGATTTAATTCCGCCGCTCTGATGGTTGATGCGTTGGAGCGGCAACAAGCGCATTGACGTTGGTTATTTATCGTATTACAATATCGATATATTAGTAATACAAGCTGCTTATCATGACACTCACCGTCCGCCTTCCGCTGCGTGTGGAACAAGAACTCGCCGAATACTGCGATAGCCATAAGGTTTCTAAAAGCGAAGTCGTTAAGGAAGCGCTCGACATCCTGCTCGCGCGCACGCGGTCAGCCGCTACTGCCTACGAGCTCGGCAAGGATCTGTTCGACGTGGATAACACACCGGCGAAACAACATATCCCGTATTCGAAAGCCAATCTACGTGCCATCGTACGATCGCGCGGTCATCGCCGATAGCGGTTTCGTCGTGGCGCTATTCGCGCCGCGCGAAGCGGCGCACGATGCCGCGGTCGCTTTCGTCGCCGTTAATGAAGCCCCTATCATCACCATCCAGAGCGTAATCGCCGAGACCTGTTTTTTTCTGAGCGCCAAGGGCCGCCGCGCTTTATTGGAATGGGTTGCCCGCGGCGCCGTGGAGTTGCTCGACATCCCCACGCAGGCCTACGCGGAGATCGGCGCGATCACAAACCGCTATCAAAATCTCGATCCGGATTTCGCCGACTGCGCACTTGTGTGGCTGGCGGGCGAAGTGAAATGCAGACGTATTCTCACGCTCGACGAGCGAGATTTTTCGGCGTTTCGGATGAAAGGCAATAAGCGATTCGAATTGATCGAATGGCTAAATTGAGTGACTGCCGCGGCGGGTTAGCTCGGTGCGTTGTCTTTCTTGCGGCGCTCATCGTGCTTGCAGCGTGCACTAAAGAACCGATCTATCGTCAGCAAAGTTACGTCTTCGGAACTTTGGTCGAGGTCACTATCTGGGGTGAGAACGACTCGCGTGCGCAAGAACTGATCGGCAAGGTGCTGCGCGAATTCGATCGATTGCACAAGGAATTACACGCGTGGCAACCAAGCGAGCTGACCAAAGTGAATGCGGCCATCGCTAAAGGTGAAGCGGTCACGACGACACCGGAACTCGCGGCAATCTTGCATGAAACGGCGAAATTATCAGCACAATCGAACGGCACGTTCAACCCCGCCATCGGCAAACTGATCGCGCGGTGGGGATTTCAGAGCGATGAGTTCAAACCTGTGATACCCGACGCGGAAAAAATTAAGGCGCTGGTGGAGGCCAAGCCGAGCATGGCCGATCTAAACATCGTAGATACAACCATCAGCAGCAACAACCGCGAAGTGCAGATCGATCTCGGTGGATATGCGAAAGGTTATGCGCTCGACCGCGCTGTCGATATGTTAAAAAAAGAGGGCACGCAAAACGCGCTTATCAACATCGGCGGCAACATCATCGCCATGGGCGAACGTGGCAACCGGCCGTGGCGAATCGGCATCCAGCATCCGCGCAAACCTTCGGCGATTGCGGTCTTAGATATCTACGACGGCGAAGCGATCGGCACATCGGGCGACTATCAGCGCTACTTCGAGAAAGACGGCAAGCGCTATTGCCACATTCTCGATCCGGCGTCCGGAATGCCGGTGCAGAACGTACACGCCGTGACGGTCATCGCTAAACGCGGCGCGGGCGCCGGTGTGATGTCGGACGTGGCGTCCAAGCCCATCTTTATCGCTGCCGAAAATCGCTGGCGCGACAGCGCGCGCGCCATGGATGTCGATCTTGCCATGCGGGTGGACGCTAAGGGCGACGTTTATCTGACGACACTGATGGCAAAGCGGCTGAGTTTCGACGATAAGAATACCGTCATGCACGAGGTTCCATAACCGCCGTTGGTCTAAAGGTCAGGGCGGTGCGTTCGATTGTGCGCGACGCAACTGATCTATCTCCATCGATTCGAATAGCGCTTGGAAATTGCCTTCGCCAAAGCCTTCGTTGCCCTTGCGTTGGATGAACTCAAAAAAAATCGGGCCGATTTGATTCTCCGAAAAAATTTGCAGCAGTAACTCGCTCGGCTTGCCGTCGATCAGGATTTTGCGTTTGCGCAATGCGTCTAGCGACTCGCCGTGATTGGGGATGCGCTTGTCCACCAATTCATAATAGGTATCCGATGTATCGAGTAGTTTGACACCGCGAGCGCGTAGTGCGTCCACGGTAGCGTAGATGTCGGTCACGCCGAGCGCGATATGCTGAATGCCCTCGCCGTGATAATCATCGAGGTATTCCTGAATCTGGCCTTTGATGTCGTTGCCTTCCTCGTTAATCGGAATGCGGATCATGCCGCAGGGTGAGGTCATCGCTTTCGATTTCACGCCGGTCACCTGGCCTTCGATATCAAAATACCGCACCTCGCGAAAATTGAACAAGCGCTCGTAGAACTCTGCCCACTCGTTCATGCGGCCGCGATGCACATTGTGAGTGAGATGATCGATATACGATAAGCCTATGCCTGAAGGATTGGGATCAACGTTCAGATTGTTTATTTTCAGCGGCACGAAATCGACATCGTAGATACTGATGTCGCCGATATCGCCGAGCTTCGCGCCGTCTTTGCCGCGCCAACGATCGACCAGATACACCAGCGAATCGCCGACGCCCTTGATCGCCGGGATATTCAGTTCCATGGGCCCGCTCTTGCTGTCCAACCCCCAGGCGCCGAGATCGAGCGCGCGCTTATAGGCGAGCGCCGCGTCCGTCACACGAAATGCGATGGCGCAGATCGACGGCCCGTGCAGGCGGGCGAAGCGCTGGGCGAAGGAATCGGGTTCGGCGTTGATGATGAAATTGATCCCGCCTTGGCGATAGAGCGTGACATCTTTGTGGCGATGTTTCGCGATCGCAGTGAATCCGAGCCGCTCGAACAATTCGCGCATCACCACCGGATCGGGCGCGGCGTATTCGATAAACTCGAAGCCGGCCGTGCCCATCGGGTTATCCCAAGGTTCGAAAGTCATTCGGTCACCCGCTCAAGTTTGCGCGCCAACACCGACGCCAACTCTGAAATTATAACTATACGATCACGGCCAACCGCATCGCTGCGCGTTGCCTTACCCCAAATCGGATTCGGAAAATGTTTGTCGTCGCTAAATCGTGGAACGACATGCCAGTGCAAATGGGGCGTCACATTACCAAGGGAAGCGAGATTGATTTTGTCGGGATGCATGATTTCTCGCAGGGTTTCTTCGACGATGAATACTATAACCATGAAGTGAGCGCGATCTGCGCTGGATAGATCCGTCATTTCGCGTAGATGCTTTTGCCAAATCACGCGGCAAAAGCCCGGATAATCGACATCGTCTACGAGGACGATGCGGCAACGTGCGTTTTGCCACAGCAACTTGCCCCCAGCTTGATCACATAGTTCACAAATCATCGATGAGAAATATATTCAATAGCACCGCATTGCCATGGGAGCCAGTATCCATGCGCTTCTCCAAGGCATCCTTCGACATTGAAGCGCGCGTGTACGTATGTGAGGGGTATTTATCATCTTTATCGCGGTGTCATCGGAAAAAACTTCGGCTCGTTTTCGATACGCTCAAGCCAGCGGCGTACCGCGGGATACGGGGTTAACTCAAAACCGCCGATGCTCGCTTCGTGAGAGTAGGCGAATAGCGCGATGTCGGCGATGGAGTAATGTTTGTCGACAAAGAACGATCGGGTTTTCAAATGCTGCTCCATCACACCGAGTGCCTGATGTCCGCGTTCAAGCAGACGCGGCAATTCGGCACGGCGCGCAGAATCGGGTGGTAAATATTTGCAAATAAAGCGCGCGACGGCGATATAGGGTTCGTGGCTATATTGCTCGAAAAACATCCATTGCAGCACGCGCGCGCGGGCAAGTTGGTCGGTCGGCATGAAGGCTGTTCCTTCCGCAAGGTAACTGAGAATTGCGTTCGACTCGGATAAAAAAACGCTGGGCTCGATTTCCAAGGTCGGGACCTTGCCATTAGGATTCATCGCCAAGAAAGTCGCCGTTCGCGTCGAGCCTTGCATGATGTCGATTTCTTCCCACGCGTAGGGGCGGCTGAGTTGTTCCAGCAGCAATTTGATTTTGTAGCAATTGCCCGATGACGACATGCCGTAGACTTTAATCATTGAACTTCTTCCAATTCACAAGTTTCGTCCTCGCGAGGAGCCCAAACGGGCAACGCGGCGAAGCGCTTTCCATGAATCCAGTTACGATTGTGGCCTCCAAAAATGCCCTCCTGAACCCTTCGCTGTGCTCGAGGGTAAACTCCGTGAAGGATCTGCTTTTGCCGTTGTAACAGCAGATCCTTCGCGTTGCTCAGGATGACACTTTGATGGGATGGTGGAAACTTAAGCGGTTCATGGTCTAGGTACAGTAAGGGTAGCGCTGACATAAGCAACTCACAATTTCTCCGATCAGTTCCAGCGACGCCGCGCCGTTGGGAACTGCATCAGGCGCCAATTTATCGTCCATGATAACAAGGCACCACATCGTCCGGCACGTGCGCGGATTCGAAGCCATTGACGTCAAGCAGAAGCATCGTCATGTCTGACCGTCGCAGAGTTGTTTGATTAGTTCGAGAGTCACGGGAGTGCCGCTTTTTCCTGCTAGCAAGAGGGGTAAACCATTGCGCACTTGGCGCGAATTGCGAGATCCTCGGGTAAGGCCTTGCCGTGCCAATGCAGAAATTACTTCACCAATACTTTTGCGCTCCCGCTCCGCGAGGTGCTTAGCGGCAGCGAGAACATCGTCACCGATCGCCAATGTGGTTCGCATCGAATTAAGCCTCGAAGATAAGTGATGCATATGATCATACATCACGCAGCAATTTTGTTGATGCCGACCCGGCCTTAAGCGCGTTCTTTAACCCCAAAACGAGCAGCCTCACTTTCTGTCGATGCCAGAAGTTGGCTATGGAACCGCGAAGCAAGAGCATCAGCCGCTGGCCGAGTAAGGCTAGACGCATGTCCAAACAGAACTGATCCTATGTATTGGACTGGTTCAACTGGCTAGGGCGTACTTCCTCGCACCTGGATGACATTGCCTTCGGGGTCGCAGCCATCGCAGGCTTTGAAGCCGCGAGCCTGCCATTCATTCGCTTCCGCAAGGATTTTCCCGCCGAGCTTTTGCGCCTTGGACCGTGCGTCTGCGATGCTTGATACGGGAAGGCAAAGCTTTATTGCGGCACCTTCACGCAATTCAGGTGAGGCGATGATTTCGAACGAGTCCGCGATGACTTTTGGAATAGCGTGTACCACCAACTGAAAGTTCTCTGCCTCGAGCACGATGTGGTCTTGATCGGCATGAGCAATCTACATCGACACCACTTGTTCGTAAAAGCTGGCCAAACGAGTCACGTCCTTTGCGAACACAACGGCGCTTGGCATTGGCTTAGTCAGCATAGCGCTACTCCTTGGATGAACAGTGGGTTGGCGACCGGACCGGTCGTGTGCCCTAAGGATTGAGCTGAGGGGTGGTTAGAGGGAACATTCTGAAGAGATTAGATTTCGGGCCGCACTTCGAGACGCCTCAGTGCATGCGTTTCATAGTGACAGAGCGCCCCAATAGATGAGACCGGAGCACAGAAACCAGAACCCCCAATGGCCAAGGAAGAGGTAGTCTCGTGGCTTGCGCCTTAGAGCTAATAGCTGAACCAACCAAGATCAACCCCATAGCAAATAGATCGCCACAAGCGCGAATGCGATGGACTGCTTCGGCGCAAGCGCATTCGTAAAGGCCAGGAGATAGAGAACGCCGGACAAGGCAAGTAGGTCTATGGTGACCAACTGGAACGCGCACATTGCCTGAACCCAGTTTCGGTCAAGGATATCGAGCGTTCCCCTTTCGATGTGGTGGCCAGCAATCTTTGCGGGCGAAATACTCAGCGACTGCTTAATGCCGCCAGTGACGTGAGCGACGAAGGCGAGCAGAATGAGGCCGCCAGCAATCGCGATTGGGTAGATTAATTGTCGTCTCCAAGGTTTGTGAGAAATCTAACGCAACAAGGTGAAGGGCGGGAGCAAGCGGACAAAGCGCCCTTGCGCAGCGTCCATCTCGACCGATGGGTTAGCCTCATTCGGTGTGTGCTGCTGGCGCATGGGTTGACAGGCGAAGCCTTGGCATGACTGCGAATACGAGCAACAGCGCGATGTAGACCGAGCCCGATACTTTGTCTCGGCTTCTGATGAACTCGGGCAATGTTTGGTTTTGAAGGACGACTGCCAACCCCAGCTCGGCGGCAACGGAAAGGGCAAGTGCTAAAAAGCCGGCAACCAACGACCGACCAGGCGAGCATATTTCCGGGTAGCGACGTAGAACGAACCCTGCGGCGAGGAAGATAACTGCGGCCATGACGGGCATTTCCACGAGCTCAGCCCAGCGCTCACCTATGCGTGGAACAAGTATCGGAACGCGGAACATACCAAGTACAAAGCCAGTGCCGAGCACGATTGCAAAATACAGGAGCGCGGCGCGAATGATCTTTGACACTGGCGTGGATTGTGGCGCGGGTGGCTCGCGACGCCTACCAAAAAGTAGCTGTTCTAGTGGATGGGAAACAATGAATCATGTCGACTTATAACTTTAAATGACAATGGAATAGCATCGATTTACTCGTCATTTAACGATTTATCGCCCATCCGAAACTTGGCGAGTCCGTCGGATGCGCTCTGAGGTTCCCCGGATTTTGCTTTACTGCATCCGAGCCACATAATTTTATTGTGCCTGTAGAGGCGCATGGATATTGCCTCGCAGGCCGCATCTTGCCACGAGGCAAGCGGCGCGCGGCATCCAGGTCGGGCAACGGCGATTACTTTTTCTTAGGCTTATTCAAGCACCCACGCGGGGCGACGCGCAGCAACGTTTCACTTTTCGGCGCATCGCCCCAATGGGTGAGCGACATTTTCTCACCGGAGGATTTCAGCGTGGCTTCCACTTCCGGTCCGCCGGCGATATCACCCGCGATGGCATCGTCCGCTTTGGGTTCGGCGCCCGAACGCCATTCGTATAAACCGAAGCCGTCATTCAACTGAACCAGCATGTAACGGCAACTCACGTCGTACCAGGTGATCTTGGCTTCGTCTGCCCTGGCATTCATAGCGGCGGTGACGGTCAGGCCAACGACCAGACACGTCGAGAGCTTCAACTTAGTCATCGTCTTTCGCGGCATCTTTTTTGGGCTGATCGCTTTGCTCTTGCGCTATCAGTTGGGTGGACGCCAGCTCGACTACGCAGTAATGAGTAATTTCGCAAAATAGAATCACCGTGGCTTGATCGCCGCTCCAAACGTAACGCGGCACACGTTTATTCGGTTGCTCCGGCGGGCCATAAAGGCCGAACAATTTTTCCGTGATGGCCTTTTGATTGCCGACACCAAATAACTGCAACGTGGTGCCGCTGAATTTCCCTTTGTAAAAGCGGTAGGAGATTTTTTGAATTTCGGCGCCACCCCAACTCATTTCATCTTTGGGTCGCCGAAAATAGGCAAGATCGCCATTGTCCGCGAGCGCGACCAAATCACTCTGGTGATTCTCGATCGGCGCGCCCCACGGAATTCCGCGAAAATCCGCGGGCTCGTTGTTCATGGCCGCGAAACATAATGAGGCGCCGACTAAGGAGCCCAGCGCTAGAAGTGATAATTTGAATGTTTGCATAGGTAAAATGTGATTCTTTTAGGGGCGAGCAATTCCGCGTGCCTGGTTAATTTTTTACGCCTTCTTTCCAGTTCGCACCCTCCATGGCCAAGGTCTCCAGATAGGCTGCAATTTTGTAGATGGTTTTATCGTCGAGCACGCCGCCCCACGCCGGCATGTCTTTAATTTCCCGCCCCGGGGCCTGGACGCCGTTTTTTGTGATTTCGACGTACTTTTTAAAGCCCTTGTTGAACTTACGCAGATCGGCGGGTGTTCGCGCGCTGCTGGCGCGTTCCCCCGCGCCATCGGCTTTGCCGCCGTGGCAGACAGAACAAATTGCGCGGTAGTCGGACTTTCCGCTGCGAATGCCGGCCTCATCGCCGGAAAATGGATTAACGTCAGGCACATCTTCGGCGCCTGCGGTTTGGCTGATGGTTAGCGCAAGCAATGCGCTCATCACAAAAAAGTATGCTCGTCGTTTCATTGGTTTCGTTCTTGAGTAACCGATCCGAAGAAAAGGGCGCGCCCTCGTCGCGCGCGCCCCATGCTTAGTAACGACCTAACCTGAGCTACGGTTTACTCGACGGTGAACCCGATCAACATATGGCCGAACTCCGCCTTGTGGGCCTCGTCACGGCCGAAGCCCGGCGTGCCGCCGAGGGCTTGCACGATCATCTGCTTGCCGCCGGCCGTGTAGGTTGCGGGGCCGGCTTTTGCCGCTACGCCGGTGCTCATGCTATAAAGCAATTTACCGCTGGCCGCGTCGGTTATCTTGAACGTACCGCCTTGAGTCGTGAAAATGGTCAACCCACCAGCCGTCGTGAGCATGCCGCCGGAATAGCCAGGCTTGCCTTCGTCACTGCGCCACGCTTCTTTACCGGTCTTGGGATCGAACGCGCGGTTAATTTCGTTGCCCCAGATGAATTCCTGGTAGGCGCCGAAATGACGTGCGTTGCTGATGACTTTGATTTCCTCAAAACCATACTTCATGCCGGATTCCGACGATGCGAGATACATCAAACCGGTCTTCGGATTGTAGGCGTTCGGGAACATGTTGACACCGCCCAACAGGCCCGGATAAATAGTCACGGGGTCGCCACCTTCTTTAGGCAATGCGACCATGCCTTCCGGCCGGCCGGTTGCGCTGTAGCCCTTGACCCAATCTAACTTATCGATGAACTTATCGGCTTTGATGTAGCTGCCATCCTTGATGTTTAGGTAGTGGACGTAACCGGTTTTATTCGGTTGCGCGACCACGGTCTTACCATCCATCTTGATCAGCAGAGGGGTTTGTGGGAGATCGAAATCCCATGGGTCGCCCGGAACGCCAGTCCAACGCCAGGTGACTTTACCGGTGTCCACGTTGGTCGCAACGATACTGGCGGCGCCGACGTTATCCATTTTGCCGCCACCGCGGTTCTTCGGATTCCATTCGTACGCGTTAGCCGTTCCCGTCAGATATTGTTTGGTTTCCGGATCGTAGGAACCAACAATCCACGGGCCTGCGCCGCCGAAGGGTTTGGCTTCTTCCGGCCAGGTGTCGCCACCGGGTTCGCCTTTGGCGGGAATCATGTTCGCTTTCCACTTAATGTTGCCGTTGGCCGGGTCGACGCCGACGACATAACCTTGCAAGCCGCCTGTGTCGGTCGCGTTCATCGGGACGATGATGGTGCCGGGAACCGCCATCGCGCCCACGGTCATGAAATAGCCGTTGGAATCCTTCGATTTAGCGAAATCTTTCGGATAAGGGAAACCTTCCGGTGCGTAGTCCTTAACAAACTTGGCTTTGCCGGTTTTCATATCGATGGCGTGCAGTTTGACGTCGTTCGACAAAAAGTAGACGGCGTCGCCATAAATTGCTACACCACGATGCTTACCGGTGAAGAACGGAACGTTATAGCCGCCCCAATCATCCGGCAGTTTATGTTCGTATTTCCAAATGATGGCGCCGGTTTTACCGTCGATCGCGAAGAGTTTATTGTCTTGGGGGAAATAGATCACGCCGTTGTGTACGCTGGGCGTGGCCTGCGCGTCGGTTTTGCCGCCGACGGACATCATCCATGCGACTTTGACTTTACCGGCGTTGCCGGCGTTGATTTTGTCCAAGGTACTATAGCGATGTCCAGCGTAGTTGCCGTTGGTGTGGATCCAGTTGTCGCCGGCTTCGGCGGCTAGCATTGCGTCGGTTACACCTTGCGCGTAGACGGCCGTTCCCAAGCACGTCAACGCGGCGGCAACAATGCTCAATGCAGGTTTGCGTAGCGAATAACTCACGATTTCTTCTCCTCGTTAAAATTTGATTTTCGCCTTTGGCGGCGAATAGTTCAGTAACGCCGCCATCGGCCGCCAATATATGCGGACGCCGCTTGCGCTACCTTTTGACGTTCCCCCGCTAAATGGAATCAACCTGTTGAGACAGGTGTACCAAGGGGACAAATAATGTTAAACCAAATAGTCTCGAGCCGGGAGAAAAATTTTGACGGCACGCTCGAGGGCGCCGTGTCGGATCTTACAGGCTACTGAACGATCGGCTGTTGGTCGGGTGGCGCATCTATGCAGACGCCCGGCGGCGCCAGAAACGCGAACCGGCGCGGATCCTCGGTCTGGCTGAGGAACTTGTTCTGGATATCGTAGGCCTCTACCTCCTCGGCCTCATAGCGCGCACAGCCAGTCCCCTCGTGGTCGAAGCGACCGTTCGTGTGTTGCATGGCATGCACCAATTCATGCACCAAAATGGATTGGTCGTACATGCTCGCCTTAAAATCCAACGACGAATCGACAAATATTCCCTCGCCTTGCAAGTAGAAAGCGCGTGCGCGACAGGGCTTGTTGCAAACGCGCTGTTGAATTTCCGAGGCGGGGATCAAGCTTACTTTGGGTAGTTCCGCGGGAATGGGATAGCCGGATAGCGCACTGATGTTGAGCAATAAACTAGAGATCAAAGATTGAAGAGAAGCGACGTCCATAGATATGATAGTTTGTATTATTAACTCTTTGGAACGCAACGAACCGATTAAGTTCGTTGCCCGACTCTTCGTTTAATGAACTTGAAACGCCAGCCATTGTGATCGCACTATTACAACGTGTAAGCGAGGCCACTGTCACGATAGACGACGAAATCGTCGGCGCCATCGGCCCAGGTTTGTTGGCCTTCATCGGCGTCGAACGCGGCGACAGCGAAGCCCAGGCGCAGCGATTGCTGGAACGCCTGTTGAACTATCGAATGTTCAACGACGCGGCGGGGAAAATGAATTTGTCTGTTCGCGATGTGGGCGGCGGCTTGCTTCTTGTTTCGCAATTCACCCTCGCCGCCGACACCAATAGCGGCAATCGCCCGAGCTTTACTCCAGCGGCGCCCCCCGATACCGGCGAAAAACTGTTCGGCTATTTGATCGAACAAGCGAGGCGGGCGCACACTATCGTGCAAACCGGACGCTTCGGCGCCGCTATGCTAGTGAGCTTAGTAAACGATGGGCCGGTGACATTTTGGCTGCGCGTCCGATGAGCGCGCCAATTCACTTGTGCATCGGGTAGGGTAGATTTGGATCCGACGGGTAGCTAATGCCGAACTTCTTGTTGGTAATGAACAAGACCGTGACGTCGTTACTCGCGGTGGCCCCATGCTGCATCCAGCCGCCTTCGGGGAACCACACGAAGCTGCCGGGGCCGTGCTCACCTTCGTGCGTTTTCAGGACGCCATCAAGTACGTACATTCCGTGAGCGTTGGGATGCGTGTGCCAAGTGTTTGTGAAGCCAGCCTGATAACGAACCTTCAGAACCATCATGCCGGTTTCCGCATCAGCTTGCAGCGCCTTAATCGGAATCTTCGCGTTGATCTGCGGGATCCCTAACATTTCCCATGGCATCCAATTGGAATCTATGACCTGCAACTTAACCACATTGGTCGGCGGCTTCGAGTCGGATTGCTGTGCGAACACGGCCGAAGCCAAAATGCACGACGCAAAGACGGTGCCGGTAAGGGTCAGGATCGTACGTTTCATTAAAGTTCTCCCCAAATGAATTGTCAGTGTGGCATGAAGCCAGCCTCGGCGAACGAAGATGTTTCGTCGTGACCCCACCTCTGGTTCGCGCGGTGTGGCTAATTACGCCGTGCGGATGGCTCCGCGCAAGGACAGCATAAGGCTTGCATCGGGCCGAATCAAGATGTTCTGCTCCGCGAGATCCAAACGCAGAAGACCAATAGCAGCAATCGCCGGAGCTTCACGCCTGCTGCCGCGCCCGAGGTCGGCGGCGGACCTTGCCATCGCTCTAGAACGTATGAAGGAGATTTTGCAATGACCAAACGTAAGTCAAAAAATCCGCACATTGGGTCGCGCTTGGACGACTTCATGAAGGAAGACAGTTTCGTTGAAGAAGCCAGCACACAGGCGATTAAATAGGTCATTGCCTGGCAACTTGCCGAAGAAATGAAGGAAAAAGGCATTACTAAAGTCCGTATGGCCGAGATGATGAAAACCTGCCGTAGTCAGCTTGATCGCGTCCTCAATCCTACGAATGGCAATGTGACGCTGGAAACACTGCAGCGCGCAGCACAGGTTTTAGGTCGTAAGGTTCATCTGGAGCTTGCGTAAAAAACAATCGGAAAATTTCGACCCTTTGCGGTCCCTCGACCCCTACGAAAAGCAGACACTCCAGACGCACCATATTTCTGGCACAGCAATTCATAATCGTCGGTCATATTGCGACTACTTCGTAACCCAGCCACGTGCGAATATCGCCGGTCCGTATTATCATTACATATGCGAATCCACTGCCGAACAGAATACCAATGAATCAAATCGTTACAGTGAAACGACAAATTCTACGAACATTAATATACGGACCGACGGGTCCGGTGAATAACTGTTAGGTTGCTCATGAACGCGAAGGCCATAGCCACGATAGCCGCCATGTTGTTAGCCGGGCCGGTGGCTGCCCAGCAACCCGCAGCAGATGCGCGGCCTGACCTGGCTGCATTGCTGGGAACGGTGGAATATCAGTGGGTTTTCAACCATATTTGCGTGCCGATCCGCGCTCTGAATGGCATTCGGTACACGAACAGCGACTTTGTGGCTGCCTACTTTTCAGTGGCAGAGGCGCGCTGGAAGGCTAGCCTCGAAGCGCAGACTAGCAACGACCAGGATGGCTCGATGAAAGCCGTAGCGCCCATCCTGCACAGCGTTGTGGACCTTCATTGGCCAAAGCGAGTCGAACGCGACGACTCGGGCGCCATCACGCGCTTTCGCGACTGCGACGAATTGGGCAACCTCCAAGGTGTATTGCGAGAGGAAAAGGGTGGCAGCGGGTGGACTGGACCGCTCAAAGAGCAGGCCACCAGCCAGATGACGCAGGTTATTCGCAAATGGAAGGATGGGCGTCCCTTCCAAGAGGTAGCCGAACTCCTTCGCACTGGCCCAATGAAGTTGTCGGAAGTGCATTCGAATGTGGTTCTCGGAAAATAGCCGCCCGAGCAACCTAACCGCGGCTTGCAGCCGACGCCTAGGCGCCGCTGAAGCCGGACGTTAAACATCATGGACGCTGCACTTGAGCCTATTCTTGCCGGCGCGGCGGGGGTTCCGCTTTGGGAAGTCGGCTGGGCGCATGGAGTCGGACGAGATGCGCTCAGAACACACCTTGGTGAACCGTTCTACGTTGAGTCTGATTCGCTCGTAACCTTTGGCGGAGAAGAGGATTGGTGGGCTTTTCGAACCCAAAACGGGACGGTGCTTGCAGTGTGTCTCCGAGTGCCTTACGAAGACGCCGTTGTATGTGCAAGCGACCTGGCCAGTATTGGGCAAGCGGCAGAACTGATCGCGCCTTGGACCGTAGAGTTTTTCGCAGAGCCAAGGATAAGGTAAGAATGATGTTTAACAAGCCGCTCGATCCGACCCGCGGCGGCGTTATTGAACGGCGGGTTTTCGGTAGGGTCCAGAGGATCATTTCGATGGCTGCAATTGGCCGGGAGTGATAGCGACGTTATCGAATCACCTTTTCGCCAGCAACGGGCGCCCTTTATGCGAGCCCAAAGCAATAACTATCATCGATGAAATATTGACTCCACGCCGCCAGTGATCGTCACAGCAAGATCAGCCGCCTCGCGCAGGCTATCCTACCGTCATCACCAATTTGCCAAAGTGCCGGTTCGCTTTCATGTATTCCAGTGCTTCCCCGATTTCATCCAAAGTGAAGGTGCGGTCTAACGGCAACTTGAGCCTGCCTGTTGCAACAGCATCCCATAGGTCCGCGAGCACGAGGCGATTGATCTCGCGCACCTCTTCCACGTTGCGCGTGCGGAATGTGACGCCGATATACGAAATGCGCTTGGCCGCATGTAAATCAAAATCGAACTCGCCTGTCATTCCACCGAGACGTCCTACGTTCACGATACGACCGAGCACGCGTGCTGCTTTCAAGTTCCCGTTGGCGACGCTGGCTGACACCTGATCGATGATGAGATCCACGCCCTTGTTGTCGGTAGCGTGAAGCACCTGATCGACCCAGGCCGGATCGGACGTATCGATTGCAATGTCGGCGCCCCACTGGGTAAGCTTGGCCCGCCGGGCCGGGTTCGTCGATGAACCGATTACTTTTGCCGCGCCGGCGAATTTGGCAATCTGCAGCGCCATCAGACCGACGCCGGAACTCGCTCCCTGGACAAGAACGGTCTCGCCAGGTTTAAGTCCGCCAACGGTGATGACGGCATTGTGCATGGTTTGCAAGGCGATCGGCAACGTCGCGGCTTCGGTAAAATCCATGTCGGCATGCGGCAGGGAGTGGACGCGTCCCCAGTCGGTGACCGCATATTCAGCGAAGGCGGCGGTACCCGAACCCGTCACTCGCTCGCCTGGCTTCACGTTCTTGACTTCAGCGCCGACCGCGACCACTTCACCGGCGAACTCCATGCCGACGATCGTACCGGCGCCACCAACGCCACCGTGCGCGCGACCCGCTGCTACGGTCAAGTCGGCACGATTCAATCCAGCGGCGCGAACGCGGACCAATACCTGAGAAGCGCTCGGTGCGGGAGTGGGCACCTCTTGCAGTTGAACGCCCTGCGGCGTAACGACGGCGGCTTTCATGAGTAGTTTCCTTGCGGTTGCGCAGGGCATCGATAGACCGAAGTATATCAACGCCGGCATTTAATCAGAGCTTCCTTAATTGCACGAAGTATTCGCGCCATCAAAGGCGTAGCGTAATATTCGCTTTATAATTTTTTTTGTTCGAAACTAGTGTCGTGCCTCATAATTAACGGAACAAATAAAAATGATGGATTTTTTCGTCTAGCTAGGCGCGAGGAGGCCGCATAGCGGGCTCTACGCAACGACGAGTAACGACGCTAGACGGAAAAAGACGCATTTTTATGTTCCGTTAATTATGAGGCACGACACTGATGGCCATTACCAGAGAACAACTCTTTACGGCAGCCGATGCGCTTGTTGCCGATGGAATCCACCCCAGCCTTGAAGCCATTCGCACCAAACTGGGCGTAACCACGCCACCGGTAACGGATGTAATTTCCGAGACGGATGCGTTGAATGCCTGGAAGGCTCACCGCGCCGCGCAACGGCAACTCGCTGGCGAAGCCGTACCAACAGCAATAGTTGAACGCATGACGCAGTTCAACAATGAACTGTGGGCGGCGGCGCTCGAACGCGCCAACGAACTGCTTGCCCCGGAGCGCAAGGCGATGGAGGCCGCACTGGCTGAGTTTGAAACGAGGCAACGCCAAGCGCAAACGGATACGCAGACGTTGCGAGCACAACTCGTCGCCGCCAATGAACACGAGGCGGCCGCGTTGGCGCGTACCGATGAATTAGAGAAACAGGTGGCCCGACTCAGTAAAACGCTGGGTCAGGTCAACGAACATAACAACGAAATGCTCGCGGCAATCAAGACCACCGTGGGCATCGTGAATGAACCATAGCGCCAGGCGAGGATTGCCTAGTCCTCATCGTTGCGTAATCCGGGCATGAATCAAGCGCATGACGAGCTCAACGAAATCGCCGCCAAGACGCTGGAACATTATGACCAACGTGCCCAAGAGTATTGGGAAGGCACGCGCGATCACGATGTCAGCCAAAACATCGCGGCGCTATTGCGATATATCGAGGTTCCCCCGCCATTTGATTTGCTGGATTTCGGTTGTGGACCGGGGCGTGATCTGATGACATTCAAACGCCTTGGCCATCGCGCGACCGGACTTGAAGGCGCTAAACGGCTGGCAGACATGGCGCGTTCCTTCAGTGGCTGTGAAGTGCTGCATCAGAATTTCTTACGACTTGATTTACCTCGTAGTCATTTCGATGGCGTGTTCGCCAATGCCGCGCTATTCCATATCCCCAGCCAAGCTTTGCCTCGGGTGCTGAAAGAATTGCATGCGACGCTGAAGCCTCGCGGCGTCCTCTTCAGCTCCAACCCCCGCGGCGATGGCCAAGAGGGGTGGAGCGGCGACCGTTATGGCGTGTTTTATGATTTGCCGGCGTGGTGCGGTTACTTGTCCGAGGCCGGATTCGTTGAATTGACGCACTACTATCGACCGGCCGGCCTATCTCGCGAGCAGCAACCTTGGCTGGCGAGTGTATGGCGCAAGCTTGAGGTTTGATTGATTTCTGGAAACCATGTCACACGAATAGATTTTCGCAACACCGGGAAGCAGACGTTCGCCAATGACTGAGTCGCATGACACATTCTGAATTTTCGAAAGCAGTCGGAGACTTTGCATCAGATCAAAATAACGATTGAACGTCTGCACGTTGTTCGTGCACGGGTATCGGTTGGGCACCATACTTGTGCGCCGCTTGCCTTGGTGTTGATTCAGCATAGTCTGAAGAACCGCACCAGATAAGCCTCTCCAGCTATTCGCCCAGGTAAATTTTTTATGGCACGTGAATTGCATTTGTGTTTTCTGGTGAATAATTTTTCCACGGGGGGTGTAATCATGTCCGCAACAAAACTGTTTCGTAAAAAATCTCCAAAATCCAAAACCACTGATCCAGCACGTAGAAAATTTTTAAAAGGCGCCGCGGCCGGTGGCGGTGCGGCGGCCTTGGGCGTCAGCCAAATGGCCGCCGCTCAGGATCCCGGCGCGCCGAAAAAAAATCACTACTACGTTCGCGCCATGCCCGAGACGGTGCATTGGGGTTATTTCAGCAAAATTCTGAAGCCGCTGGTGACGGTCGAATCCGGCGACTTCGTCACCTTGGAAACTTTGACCCATCACGCGAACGACGATTTCGAGCGCATGATCAAGGGCGACAAGGGCGCGGAGAGCGTGTTCTATTGGGACAAGACCAAGAAGGGCGTGAATAAGCGCGGCGCAGGGCCGATGGATCACAAGGTCGGCGCGGGTGGCGGGTACGGCGTGCACATCTGTACCGGGCCGATCGCGGTGAAGGGCGCGGAACCCGGCGATATTCTTGAGGTGCGCATCATCGACGTGCGCCCGCGTCCCAGCGGCAATGCTTCATATAAAGGCAAAAGTTTCGGCAGCAATGCGGCGGCGTGGTGGGGCTTTCACTTCAACGATATGATCGAAGAGCCGAAGAAACGCGAAGTCATCACCATTTACGAAGTTGACGCCACGAGCGAGCGCAATTGGGCCAAGGCCGTGTACAACTATCGCTGGACGCCGCAGACCGATCCCTTCGGCGTGGTGCATCCGACCATCGATTACCCCGGCATTCCCGTCGACCACAGCACCGTTAAGGAAAATCACGGCGTGCTGAAAAACGTGCGGGTGCCGATCCGTCCTCACTTTGGTACGCTAGGCCTCGCGCCTGCTGAAGCGGACGAAGTCAATTCGATTCCGCCGACTTTAACCGGCGGTAACATCGATAACTGGCGCATCGGCAAAGGCGCGACCATGTATTATCCCGTCGCGGTTCCCGGTGGCTTGCTCTCCGCGGGCGATCCCCATGCCTCTCAGGGCGATTCGGAACTATGCGGCACGGCGATCGAGTGCTCGCTCACCGGCACCTTCCAACTCATTCTGCGCAAGAAAGCGGACCTGAAAGGCACCGCGCTGGAAAATCTCAACTATCCCTTGCTAGAAACACAAGACGAATGGGTGCTCCACGGATTCAGCTTTGCTAATTATTTAGCCGAGCTCGGTGCAGAAGCGCAAAGCGCGATTTTCGGCAAATCCTCCATCGATCTTGCCGATGCGCGATGCCTTCCGCAAAATGCGCCATTTCCTCATGACCACCCAAGGCTTGACGGAAGACGAAGCGGTATCGCTGATGTCCATCGGCGTCGACTTCGGCGTGACGCAAGTGGTCGACGGTAACTGGGGTGTGCACGCGTTGATCAAGAAGAGTCTGTTCGCCGCGCGCGAGACGTAGGAGTAGGGTGGATCAAGCGCAGCGGATCCACCATCAGACGTTTGGTGGATCCGCTGCGCTTGATCCACCCTACATTAATTCCCGCCTTTGCCCTCGGCGCCCTTCCTCCTGTAGGATCGGGGACGCAACTCTTGATCTCGCCCGAGGAGGCAGCGACATGTTCTACGAGACCGCAACCAACCAGCACGGTATGAAGTACGATCCCTTCAAGGCGCTGGTGGTGCCGCGCCCCATCGGCTGGGTGTCGACGATCAGCAACGACGGCGTGGTCAACATCGCGCCGTACAGTTTCTTCAACGCCATGAGCGATAAGCCGCCTTACGTCGTCTTCAGCTCGTTCGGCATCAAGGATTCCCTCAAAAACATCAACGAGAATGGCGAGTTCGTGTGCTCGCTCGCCAACTGGGATCTGCGCTACGAGATGAACACCACGTCGGCGGCCGTGCCTTACGGCGTGGACGAGTTCCAGCTCGCAGGGCTGACGGCCACCGCCTCACGCCTGGTCAAGCCGCCGCGCGTCAAGAACGCGCCCGCCGCCTTCGAGTGCAAGCTCTGGCAGACCATCGACTTGCCGGGCGCGCGCGACGGGAACGCCTCGGGCTATACCGTGATCATCGGCCTTGTGATCGGCATTCATATCGACGATCAGTACATCAAAGAAGGTCGAGTCGACACCGGCGCCATGCGCCCGATCGCGCGCCTCGGCTACATGGATTACGGCGTGATCAACCCCGAAAACGTGTTCACCATCAAGAGGCCCAAGGTTGGCCCGGACGGCAAGGTCACTGACCCCCGACCCGAGGGCGCGTGGGACGGGCAATACCGCTGATCACGCGCGGGGTACGCAGGTCGCGTAATGGAGAGGCATGGATGGATCGAGCTAGCGCGCTGCCAGCGCGGTCAACCAAAAGCGTGTGAAAATTCCTACGCTCAAAAACAATGCTGACACGGGAAAATTTAACCGCAGCCAACCTGCTGCGATGCAAATCGCTTCGCCCAACCACGGCAACCACGCGATCAGCATGATAGGCTGACCGTAGTCGTGAATGCGGCTGAGCCAGCGTTTGGCTTTGTCCGGCAGCGATTTACCTTCCGGCAAAAATCGGCCGATCCAATAGGTCGTCATGCCGGCCAACACATTGCCGAGCGTGGCGACAGCGATGGCTTGCCAAAATAAATGCGGATGGAGTTTGATCGAACTGAACAGAAAAATTTCCGCGCCGCCAGGGATGAACATCGCGACGAAAAACCCCGACAGGAACAGCGCGATCAGCCCGGATTGCGAT
Organism: uncultured Pseudomonadota bacterium; assembly: GCA_963714525.1. Classification (GTDB taxonomy): domain Bacteria; phylum Pseudomonadota; class Gammaproteobacteria; order Burkholderiales; family JALYOK01; genus JALYOK01. Next base: position 102,092 of record CAVQPB010000026.1, on the reverse strand, counting down.
CCGAATAAATTGGTGAGCCAGGCTTCCATTTCAGCGCAGGGGATTGAATTGCGGGAAGCATAGCAGTATTTTGTTGTTGGTAACCCGCGTGGAAAAAACAAGAGGCACCATGAGCCGCTCTATACCCTACGATCCCACACGCCGCGCGCTCTACAAGCCGGGCGCTGATGGTGTTTCCCTCGACGTGAGCGTGACTCGTAGCGAGGCAATGCTGTGTGCGGAGCTTTCGCGGCTGGTGTATTGCGCGTTCGAGCGCGATGCGGTCATAAGACATGCGGTTAACACTCAACTGACGGCGATCGGTTTTAGCGACACTTTATTTTTTGACGAAAACGGCTTGCAGGCATTCCTCACGGCAAGCCCGAGTAAACGGTTGGGCGTGTTGGCTTTTCGCGGAACGCAGGCGGACGAATTAAAAGATACGTTGACCGATGCCAATGCATTCCTTCGACCCTGGGCCGGGATGGGCCGCGTGCACAAAGGCTTCGCCGATATGCTGGCGGGAACGTGGCGCGACATTCAAGCTGCGCTGGAGGGGCATCAGGGAATACGATTGTTGTACACGGGACACAGCCTCGGCGCCGCCCTCGCGACTTTGTCCGCCGCGTTGCGCCGGCCGGACGGGTTATATACTTTCGGTTCGCCGCGGGTGGGTGATGCCGCATTTGGCGGCTCGTTGATGGGAGTAATGCACGAACGTTATGTCGATTGCAGCGACATCGTGTGCCGCATCCCCGATACGATTTGGTCCTTTGCACACATCGGCGTGATGAAATATTTCGATCGCAACGGTGTGCTGCGCGCCGGCATCGGTGACGCGGAAATTCGCGCCGATCAACGCAGCGCAGAGATCGCGTATCTCCTTCGATACGGCTGGCGCCAACCCACCAACGTGTTGTTGCGCAGCTTCGCCGACCATGCGCCAATCAATTACGTTCACGCTTTGCGCGCCGCCATTTAGTCTCATTGCTAACGGCATGCCCGCAGAGCCGCGCTGGTATTGCCTCTCCGGGCATCTGCAACACAATGAGTGCGCGCGTATATACGTGTATGGGAATAATCGCGGCGGTGACTTTCGCCGCAACTCGCGTTATGCTTCGCCGATGTTGACCGACATCCACTATCGCCGCGCTGCGAATAGCGACTTTCCCCAGATCCTGGCATTGCAGGCACAAAACCTGCGCTGGAATTTGGACGAGGAACGACAGCAGCAGGGATTCCTATCGGTGGAATACGGCGAGGACGATCTTGCCGCCATCAATAACGGATTGGGAATTTATGTCGCCCTGGAAGGCGAGCGCTTGCTCGCGTATGCCATGGCCGAGACGAGAGAATTCGCCGGCCAGGTGCCGCTGATCGCCCACATGGCGAGCCGGTTTCCCGATGCGGCGTTTCGAGATCGAGGGGTTACGCAACTGCGACACTTTATATATGGCCCGGTTTGCATCGACCGCGCCGCGCGCGGGCGCGGGCTGCTGAATGGCCTGTTACAAGCAATGAGCAGCGCGCTAAGCGCTCACTTCGATATCGGGATCGCCTTTATCGCGCAGAGCAATATTCATTCCTATCATGCCCACGTGCGCAAAAACGGCATGGCGGTGATCGACGAATTCGAGTTCGACAGCCGGCGCTTTTGGACCGTGGCTTTTGCGTTGAACGAAAGTCCGAAATAAGTTGTCTTGGTACTCATCAAGTTGCATCGCGCGGAAAATCTACTTATCATGCCCTTCCTTGCTGCGCGCCAACCTCATCATCCATTGAGCTGCACATGTCAGAAAATTTACTGATCGTCGAATCCCCTTCCAAAGCCAAGACGCTAAAAAAATATCTTGGAAAAGATTTCGACATTCTCGCCTCCTACGGCCATGTCCGCGACCTCGTGCCCAAAACTGGTGCGGTGGATCCCGACAATGGCTTCGCCATGAAGTATCAATTGGTCGAGCGCAACGAGAAGCACGTAAAAGCGCTGGCGGAAGCGGTGAAGAAAGCCGATCGCATCTATCTCGCGACCGACCCGGATCGCGAAGGCGAAGCGATTGCGTGGCATATCGCAGAAATTCTGAAATCGAAGAAGCTGCTCAAGGATAAAGAACTGCACCGCGTGGCGTTTTACGAAATCACGCAATCGGCGGTGCAAGAGGCGGTGGACAATCCGCGCGAAATCGCCATGCCGTTGGTGAATGCGCAGCAGGCGCGGCGCGCATTGGATTATTTGGTCGGCTTTAATTTGTCGCCGCTGCTGTGGAAGAAGATCCGGCGCGGATTGTCGGCAGGCCGCGTGCAAAGCCCGGCGCTGCGCTTGATTTGCGAGCGCGAAGAAGAAATCCTGGCGTTCAAAAGCGAAGAATATTGGAGCATCCACTTCGATAGCCACAAGGGCACGCAGAATTTCAGCGCGAAGCTGATCCAATTCAAAGGCGAAAAGCTCACTCAGTTCAGCGTCACCAACGACGCGCAGCACAAAGACATCACGGATTTTCTGACCCAGCACGCCAAGGGTAACGCGAGCGTCGTCAATCTCGAGAAAAAGCGCAAAACCCGCTCACCCGCGCCGCCGTTTACCACTTCAACGTTGCAGCAAGAAGCGGTGCGCAAGCTCGGTTTTTCGACCGATCGAGCCATGAAAATCGCGCAACAGTTGTACGAAGGCGTCAATATCGGCGGCGGCCCCGTAGGTTTAATTTCCTACATGCGTACCGATTCGTTCGTGTTGTCGAACGAGGCGCTGAACGATATTCGCGGTTACGTCACAAAAAATTTCGACGCGGATTATTTGCCCAGCGGTCCGGTTTTCTACAAAAACGCATCGAAGAACGCGCAAGAGGCGCACGAGGCCATACGCCCGACTGCCATCGCGCGCACGCCGCAAAGCTTGAAAGATTACCTCACGCCCGAGCAATTTCGTCTCTACGAAATGATTTGGAAACGCACCGTGGCGTGTCAAATGAGCCCGGCGAAATTCGATACCGTCGCGGTGGATATGGCCGTGGGCGGCAATCAGAATTTGTTTCGCGCCACGGGACAGACCATGGTGTTCCCCGGTTTCATCGCCGTGTATTTAGAGGACGAAGACGACCGCGAAGCGGAAGGCGAAAGCAAACTGCCGGTGCTCGAGATGAACGAAGTCGTGCCCATCGACAAGCTCTATGGCGAGCAACACTTCACTCAGCCGCCGCCGCGCTACACCGAAGCGACCATCGTCAAAACTTTGGAGGAACACGGCATCGGCCGGCCCTCCACGTACGCGAGTATTATTTCGACGCTTATCGCGCGCGAGTATGTAATCCTCGACAAGAAACGTTTTTCGCCGACCGATGTGGGCAAGATCGTCAGCAAATTTCTGACCGAACATTTCACTCGTTATGTCGATTATGATTTCACCGCTAAGCTCGAAGACAAGCTGGATGACATCTCCAACGGCAAACTGGAATGGGTGCCGGTATTGGAAGAATTTTGGGGCGACTTCAATCGAAAGATCGAAGAGAAAAGCAACGTCTCGCGCGCCGAGGTCACCCACGAGGCGCTCGACGAAGCCTGCCCAAAATGCGGCAAAGGGCTGTCGATACGCTTGGGCAAACGCGGCCGCTTCATCGGTTGCGCCGGTTATCCCGAGTGCGACTACACGCGTAATCTGGACGGCCCCGACGGCGCGCCCGCGCCCACCGGCCCGGTGGAAGTCGGCGTCACTGCTGCGGGCATAAAAGTGCTGTTGATGAACGGCCCCTACGGCCCCTACGTGCAACTCGGCGAAGCCGCCGAAGAGGGCAAAAAACCGAAACGCGCGTCGCTACCCAAAGGCATGCTCGCCGCGCAAGTAACGATGGAAGTCGCGGACAAGCTATTGTCATTGCCGCGCGAGCTTGGGCCGCATCCAGACACGGGCAAAAAAGTCATCGTCAACAACGGCCGCTTCGGACCATACATCCAGCACGAAAAAGAATTCCGCTCCATTCCAAAAAGTGACGACATTTTCAGCATCGATCTCAAGCGTGCGCTGGAAATCATGGCGCAACCCAAGTCCGCCGGACGCGCCGGCGCCACGCCGTTAAAGGTGTTGGGCGAGCACCCGGAAGATCAACAAAACGTCAGTGTCTTCTCGGGGCAATATGGGCCTTACGTAAAACATGGCAAGATCAACGCGACCATTCCGCCCGAGCTAACGCCCGACACGATTACCTTGGAACAAGCGGTGAATTTGCTTGAAGCTAAAGCGGCGAAACCAGGTAAGGGGAAACGCGCGAGCAAAGCGCCTATTAAGAAATCGGCGATAACACCCAAAGGCGCGTCGAAAAAACCCACCACAAAAAAAACTACCGCCACGAAACTCAAGAAAGCAGCCTAGCCGACGCCCTAGTTAGGATTTCTAGCAGTGTTGTTCAACCTGATGGCTATAAAGTTTGCCCAGCTAGTTGTCGGCGGGCTTTTATTTTTTATGGCAATGGCAGCGATCCATTATTCGGCGTGGTTTTCGTCAATTTCCTTCATAACAGACTTTACTTTTGTTGTTCTGCCGAAAATTTCCCCTTTCACTCGTTACACGCCAAGATATTGGAATAACCGAAACCGAATAATAGCGGCATCTCTTTTCACATTAATTGGATTTGGATTTTTTCCGACGCCTTAGCGAGTCTAGCCAGGAAGAAACGAAGTGAATTGTGGGGGATAGGTTTCGTCAAATTCCGCTACGCTTTAATTGAGGCTATTGCGAATGCGAGATTGCTTCGTCGTTTCACTCCTCGCAATGAAAGGCATCGCCGCGAGCCGCATGGATATTGGATGACGACAATGCGTGGCCTGTGAGCCAGCATTCATATGATTCCCGGCGCACCGCTCGACCGAATAATATTTTTCAGTTTTGCGATCTTCGGTTAAAGTTATGGCATGGTTGCCACATACTCGATTGCCAATGATCTAACGATTGCTCGCGATATCGCGAGTCGCGTGCTCGCCGGTACGGGGGCGAAGGCGATCCTGTTCGGTTCGCGGGCGCGTGGCGATGCGCGGCAATGGTCAGATATCGATCTGGCTATTGATAGCGAAAAGGATTTGCCGCCGGAAATTTTTTCCGCACTGCGCGAGGCATTTGAGGACAGCAACCTGTTGTTGAATGTTGATGTGGTCGACTTGCGCGATGCCTCGGCGGAGATTCGCAGCGCGGTTTTACGCGAGGGCGTGCCGTGGATCGGTTGAATTGGCGCTTGCAGCAAGCAGCCCGCGCGTTGACGAGTTTTAAGCAACTTGCGTTCATCGAATCGCCGAGCATGATCGAGCGTGACGCGGCGATCCAGCGTTTTGAATACACGACCGAGGCTTGCTGGAAGGCAGCACAGGCTGCATTGTTGGAACACTTTGGTGTCGAGGCGGCGAGTCCAAAAGCGGTGATTCGCGCCGCCGCACAAAACGGATTGCTGAGCGAGCCCGATGCGCGTGCGGCGATGGGGTTGATCGATGATCGAAATTTGACCTCGCACACGTACAACGAGGCATTGGCAATTGCGCTGTTTGGACGATTGCCAGCCCACGCCGGCGTGTTCGAACGATTGTTGGATGGTTTGCAGCACTTAAAACAAAAGTAAGATTTAACACCTCAAATATACTTGGTTAAATCGATTCGGCATATCGCCTAGATTGCTTCGTCGGCTTGCCCCTATCCATGAACCTCAACCAACCGACGTTTGTAGCAGTGGGCAACCAACCCCTCACCCTAGCCCTCCCGCGTCGGCGGGAGAGGGATGGGGTGAGGGTGGGCTTTTTATTAGCACGTATGGGATCGCTCGGTGATGAATATTCTGTCAATATGGGTTCATGGTCTTAATCCGCCGTGTCCTTTTAACGGTGACCACTCGCAATGTTAGAAATAAGCTTTGCCATGAGCCGCATCAATACTTGCCCTTGGCGATGCATGCCCCACGAGCCAATATCCACGAGCCCTTCTCGAGCCGCACTAAATTAGAGCGCAGAAATTTTGATTTGCACAGAATTAGTGCAGTACCATTTTTGTTTCGCGCCTGCTAACGCTTTGTGGCACAATGCCCGATTCGATTTTACCCGCTGGCATGGTTTCTGCTGCTAGTGGTCGGTTGCTCTAATTTAATGCAAATCTCGGGAGACGATGATGGTGGTTGCTGATGTAATGAAAATGATGAAGGACAACGAGGTCAAGTTCGTTGATTTCCGTTTTACCGACACGCGCGGCAAGGAGCAGCACGTGTCCGTTCCGGCGAAAGCGTTCAACGAGGAGAAATTCAGCGAGGGCCATGCCTTTGACGGTTCGTCCATCGCCGGTTGGAAGGGCATTCAAGCCTCCGACATGTTGCTCATGCCCGATCCCGATACGGCGGTGATGGATCCGTTCCGCGACGAGCCGACGCTGAATCTCACCTGCGATGTGGTCGAGCCATCCGACGGCAAGGGTTACGATCGCGATCCGCGTTCCATCGCCAAGCGCGGCGAGGCATATCTTAAATCTTCCGGCATCGGCGATACTGCTTATTTTGGCCCCGAGCCCGAGTTTTTCATATTCGATTCAGTGACTTGGTCTGTGGATATGTCCGGCTGTTTCGTCAAGATTAATTCGGAAGAAGCGCCTTGGTCCAGCGGCAAAGATTTGGACGGCGGCAACATGGGCCATCGCCCGCCCGTCAAAGGCGGCTATTTTCCCGTGCCGCCGGTGGATTCCTTGCAAGACATTCGTTCCGCCATGTGCATCGCGCTGGAGCAAATGGGCGTGGAAGTGGAAGTGCATCACCACGAAGTCGCCGCACCGGGACAGTGCGAAATCGGCACCAAGTTTGAGAAACTGGTCAAGCGCGCCGACTGGCTGCAAATCCTGAAATATTGCGTGCACAACGTTGCCCATTCCTACGGCCACACGGCGACTTTTATGCCCAAGCCCGTGGTCGGCGACAACGGCTCCGGCATGCACGTGCATCAATCCATCTGGAAAGAAGGCAATAACCTGTTCGCGGGTAACGGCTACGCCGGCCTGTCGGAATTGGCGTTGCACTACATCGGCGGCATTATCAAGCACGCCAAGGCATTGAACGCAATCACTAATCCCGGCACCAATTCCTACAAGCGTTTGGTGCCCGGCTTCGAAGCGCCGATTAACTTGGCCTATTCCGCCCGGAACCGTTCCGCGTCAATCCGCATTCCGTTCGTGCAGAGCGCTAAGGCGCGCCGTATCGAAGTGCGCTTCCCGGACCCGACGGCAAATCCGTACCTGGCGTTTACCGCGATGATGATGGCCGGCCTGGACGGTATTCAAAACAAGATTCATCCCGGCGATCCAATCGACAAAAACCTCTACGATTTGCCGCCGGAAGAAGCTAAAAAAGTCCCGAACGTCTGCTCATCGCTGGATATGGCGTTGGAGCATTTGGATAAAGACCGCGAGTTCCTCACCCGCGGCGGCGTGTTCTCCAACGATATGCTCGATGCCTACATCGATCTGAAGATGGAGGAAGTTACTCGTTTTCGCATGACGACGCATCCGGTCGAATTCGACATGTACTACTCGTTGTAATCGCTGACTCAAGAACTTGCGTTATACTAGGGCGAGCTTAAAAGCTCGCCCTTTTCGTTTGTGAAATAGTTCTAAATGACATAGACTTACGGGGTATTCTTTGAGACAAACCTAATGAATTTGGTTTTAAGCCTAATTGCCGCGCTGCTTCTAATCGGTTCTGCTCAAGCGGAGACCATCTACCGCTATTTAGATGACCGCGGCGGCGTAACCTACACGAACATTCCGTCGGCCTTGCCACGCAAGGGCGTGGAAAAGATCAACGTGCCGATTCCGCCGCCGGGTATGCCGCTTTCTGCGCCGGGTGACGCCAAGCTGCCGCCGGCGTCCACAGTCAAGGTAAAACCCAATCCGCCGGTCAACTTTCCCAAGGTAGACAGCCAAACCCAGCGTAAGCGCGATCTGTCGCGCAAACAAATTCTCGACGACGAATTGAAAGCCGAAGAGCAATCCTTGGACGCCGCCAAAAAGGCCCTAAGCGAGGCCGAAGCGGTGAAACTCGGCACCGACAAAAAACACCAGAAATACATCGAGCGCTTGGAGGGCTTAAAAGACCAAGTATCGCTCCACGAAAAGAACGTCGATGCCCTGCGGAAGGAAATCTCCGGTCTTAGGTAATAAACCGCGCGTCGTCCCCGCGCCGAGTATTTTGCTCGCCATTTCATCTGGCGTAATTATTGCTAGGTAAAATAGGGTGTGGACAAAACCGAGAATACCGTGCTGATGGCCGCAAGCAAGTTTGGCGGATTGGAATCGCTGTCGAGCGCGGTGATGCTACTTGATCGCAATCTCGCCATACTCTATCTCAATCCGATGGCGGAGCAGTTGTTCGAGTTGTCCCGCAACCATGTCCACGCTCACGAACTGAAACAGGTGTTGATCGGCGCTGAGTCCCTCGCGGCCACGGCCCGCCACGCGCTTGATGAGCAAACAGGTTTTCTCGAGCACGAGATTGTGCTCGGCGGCGGCCATCACCCCAGTCTGCAGTTAAGTTGCACCATCACGCCGGTAGAGCTAGACGAGGCGGCGCTATTGCTGGAGTTTCGTCCCCTCAGTCAGCAACTCAAGATCGCTCGCGAAGAGCGCATCATCCACGACCAGCAACTCAACCGGCAATTGATACGCAACCTTGCCCACGAAATTCGCAATCCCCTTGGCGGCATCAAGGGCGCGGCGCAATTGCTGGAACGGGAACTGGATCGCAAAGAACTGCGCGAATACACACAGGTGATCGTGAAAGAGACCGACCGCCTGCAATCGCTGATGGATCGCCTCGTCGCGCCGCAGCGGCCGTTCATCATGGGCCAGGTCAATATTCATGAGGTGTTGGAGCGCGTTCGCAGCTTGATCCTGGCGGAATACCCCACGGGGCTTGAGATTAAACGCGACTACGATTTGAGCCTGCCGGATCTCACCGGCGATCGCGAGCAGCTTATCCAATCGGTGTTGAACATTGCCCGCAACGCGGCACAAGCGTTGAACGGCGTGGGCTTGATCCAATTGCGCTCAAGGGTCGCGCGCCAAGTAACCTTAGGGAAACGCCGCTACCGTTTGGCGCTCAACATCGAGATCATCGACAACGGCCCCGGCATTCCGGCGGATCTCAAGGACCGGATATTTTTCCCCCTCGTGTCCGGCCGCGAGGGCGGCACCGGTCTTGGGCTCATGCTCGCGCAAAGCTTCGTCAATCAGCACCGCGGCATGATCGAGTTCGAAAGCGAACCCGGCGTGACACGTTTTAGTTTGTTATTACCTTTATTGAGCAGCGAACATCCTTCACACGAGCAACGATCACACCATGAAACCCGTTTGGATTATTGACGACGACCGTTCGATCCGCTGGGTTTTCGAAAAGGCGCTCACCCGCGAGGGTCTGGCGTTTAAATCCTTTTCCGCGACCCAGGATGCCCTCGCCGCGCTCGAGACCGATCCGCCGCAAGTGGTGGTGAGTGACATTCGCATGCCCGGCGGTTCGGGCCTCGATCTGTTAAAGGAACTCAAGGCTCGCTACGAGAATTTGCCGGTCATCATTATGACGGCCTATTCCGATCTGGAAAGTGCTGTCGCGGCATTTCAAGGCGGCGCCTATGAGTATTTGCCCAAGCCGTTTGACGTGGACCACGCCGTTGACCTAATACGTCGTGCCCTCGACGAAAGCATGCGCGACAGCGAAATCACCGAATCGACCGCGGCGGTGCCGGAAATTCTCGGCCGCGCGCCGGCCATGCAAGAGGTATTCCGCGCCATCGGCAGACTGTCGCAATCGCAGACCACGGTGCTCATCACCGGCGAATCGGGCACGGGCAAAGAACTCGTGCGCTAGGGCGCTGCATCGCCACAGCCTGCGCGCAGCGCGGCCATTCATCGCCATCAACACCGCCGCGATCCCGAAGGAACTATTGGAATCGGAATTATTCGGCCACGAGCGCGGCGCCTTCACCGGCGCGCAAACCATGCGCCGCGGCCGCTTTGAACAAGCCGAGGGTGGCACATTATTCCTCGACGAAATCGGCGATATGCCGGCGGACCTGCAAACCCGCTTGTTGCGCGTGTTGGCGGACGGCCAGTTCTATCGCGTCGGCGGCCATCAACCCTTGACGGCAAATGTGCGCGTCATCGCGGCGACCCATCAAGATTTAGAACAGCGAGTCAAACAAGGTTTGTTCCGCGAGGACTTGTTCCATCGCCTCAACGTGATCCGCTTGCGCTTGCCGTCGTTACGCGAACGGCGCGAAGACATCGGTTTGCTCATCAAGCATTTTTTGCAGACCAGCGCGCGCGAACTCAATGTCGAGTCGAAGCGGCTGACCGACGAAGCGCTGCGCTTCCTTTCCACTTTGGATTTCCCGGGCAACGTGCGGCAGTTAGAGAACATCGCCCACTGGCTAACGGTGATGGCGCCGGGACAAAGCGTCGAAATTAACGATCTACCGCCGGAAGTGCGCGAAACCAAAACCTCCCTCGGCGACGCCGATTGGCGCGACCTGCTTGGATCGCGAGGTGAGCTACGAACTCGCCCTGGGCAAACAAAGCATTATCGACGAATTGATCCGCGATTTCGAAAGAGTCCTCATCACCCGCGCCCTGCAACACACCGGCGGCCGCCGCATCGAAGCGGCAACGCTGCTCGGCTGGGGACGCAACACCCTTACGCGCAAAATTCAAGAACTCAAGCTCGATCAGGATAACGGGTCGTCGCAAGAGCCGGTGGACTCGGTCGAAAAGAACTAGCGCAATCCCTCACCCCGCGTAAAATTTTCTCTCAAGACAAGCCGGAGAGGCGCGGGGATATTGCCTCTCAAGGCATGCCATGCCAGCAGGCAAGCTGGATGCGGCTTCTGGCGTGCCGCGGTTTTGGCTATGTTTGGCAACATCTGGATTGTCTTTGCTCGCGATGGTAGGCTAGGTTCCGATCGCAAACGTTCAGCTACACTCCGCTTAACAAGGATTACCCGTGACCGATGCCGCGCAAACCTTTCTGAAGTTCGCCTTCGCAGCTTTATTGTGCGCTTGTACATCGGTCGTGTCCGCCGCCGATTTTCCGCAAAAAAACATCCGCCTCATTGTGCCATTCCCCGCCGGAGGCACGTCGGACATCGTGGCGCGCATCGTGTCCGAGCGCGCATCGCGGAGCTTGGGTCAGCCCATCATCATCGACAACCGCTCGGGCGCGGGCGGCAACATCGGTATGGAAGCGGCGGCGAAGGCGGCGCCCGATGGGTACACGCTGGGTTATTGCAGCATCGGCACCTGCGCCATGAATGTCGGCGTCTATCGCGAAAAATTGCCCTACCACCCGGAGCGCGATTTCGCGCCGGTGATGTTGATCGGCATGCTTTCGAATATCTTGGTGGCGAACAACAATCTGCCGGCGAAATCCTTTGCAGAATTGATGGCATTGGCGAAGTCCAAACCGGGCGAGATCACCATTGCCTCTTCCGGCTACGGTTCGTCACCCCATCTTTGCGCTGAGTTGCTGAAAGATTTTGCCGACATCGACCTCACCCACGTGCCATATAAAGGTTCGGCGCCCGCCATCGCCGATTTGCAGGGCGGGCAGATCAATTTGTTTTTCGATAACGCACCTTCCATATTGCCGTTCATCAAATCCGGCGCGCTGCGCGCCTTGGCCGTGACCGGCTCCAAGCGTTTGCCGTCGCTGCCGAATGTCCCAACCTTGCAGCAGGCGGGCTTTAAGGAATTTCTTGTCGAACCTTGGTTCGGCATACTCGCCCCGGCAAAAGTACCGCCCGCTGTGCTGGCGAAACTCAATCGCGCCTTTAACGATGCGGCGAAAGATCCCGGCGTCATCGCCAAGCTGCGCGAATCGGAAATGGAAGTCGTGGGCGGCCCGCCGGAACGGCTCGGAAAGTTAATTCGCAGCGAAATCGAGAAGTGGAATCAAGTTGCCCGCAAGCACAACATTCGTTTGGAGTAGGGAAAACCGGGGTACGGGCGAAAACAGCTCGATAGATGAACTTAGCGAACATTTGCAGTATCATAAGACTATGAATACCGCTAAACACGACCGCAAAACCGCCGCCTCAGTGCCGGCGAAAAAACCCGCACGCGTCGCCACGCGCTTGGTGCAAGAACCGATGGTGATCGGTAAGCGCCGCCTGACCGATGCCCAGCGCCGCGCGATTTTAGACGCGATGCTGAAGGCTGCTTGAGCGACAAAATACGCCGCGCAAAATCCAAATCAGCGGCGGTCTCCTACGACCGCCGCGTCTTCATCAACTGTCCGTTCGATAACGATTACCTACCCCTTCTGCAAGCGATCGCCTTTGCAGTGATCGATTGCGGCTTTTCGCCCCAGCTCGCGATCCAAGAGGTCAACGGCCGTTTGCGGCTGGAGAAAATGATCGCGCTGATGCGTGACAGCCGCTTGTCGATCCATGACATTAGCCGTCTGCCGGTTCGCCCCGGCGAATTGCCGCGCTTTAACATGCCGTTTGAATGCGGCGTTTTCGTCGGCCTCAAGGAATCCGGCGCCAAGAGACATCGCGATAAACAATTTCTCGTGCTGAACGAAGCCGCCCATCAACATCAGCGCACCATGAGCGACGTCGCCGGCCTCGATCCCAAGACCCACGGCAACGATCCGCGCGCGGCGATCGATGCGGTGAGACACTTTCTTGCATCCGAGTTGCGGCAGCAAACCCAGAAGCAACAATCCGCGCCGGGCGGCGCATCGATTTTGCAGCGGTATCAGCATTTTCGCGGCGAGTTGCCGCACGCTGTCGATGGCGCCAAGCTCTCGGCGGACGAGATACTCAGCTTCGATTATCTCAGCGATTTAATCGCCCTGATGGTCGATTGGATTAAGGCGCGTCCTTAACGCTCACGCGGTCGAACGCCAGCCGTGACCAGCAAAGCCTTTGACCAAAAACTCGATGCGCTGCTCGGGCTTCGCAACGATCCGAGTTCGCCCGAGGTTGCTCCCCACTTACGCAAGGCCTTGCGCGATCGCAGCAACTACTACGTCGCCAAAGCCGCCGCTTTGGTCGCTGAGTTTGTTTTAACTGGACTCAAGCAGGATTTGGTCGACTCTTTCGACCGGTTTTTAGCAGGCGGCGCAAAACTCGACCCGCAATGCTGGGCCAAACAAGCGATCGCCGAAGCGTTGGCCGAGCTCGGCCACGACGATCCCGCGGTTTTCATCAAGGGCACTAAACACTTTCAGCCCGAACCGGTTTGGGGCGGTCAACAGGACACGGCCATTCGGCTGCGCGGTATTTGTACGCTGGCGCTGGTGCAATGCAAGTTGAGCGAACACGAATTGCTCACGCGCTTAGTCGATTTGCTCGGCGACCCGGAAAAGGGCGTGCGCATGGAAGCGATCCGCGCCATCGGGCAATGCACCAGCCGCGATGCCGTGTTGCTGCTGCGAGTCAAAGCCACCGCCGGCGACAGCGAGCCGGACGTGATCGGCCAATGTTTGACGACGTTATTGGAAATCGACGCGGACGATCAAGTCTGCTACGTCATGCGCTTTTTAAACGACTCGGAGGATTTGCGCTTCGAAGCACTCGCGGCGCTCAGCGAATGCCGCAATCCTTCAGCGGTGAAGGCATTGATCGACGCGCTCGCTCGCGATGAGTACTACGCGATTCGTGAGGAAATTTTTCAAGCGCTAGGCCGTAGCCGGCATAAACAGGCCATAGATTTTTTAGCGGACGTCATCGAAAACGGCAACACGTCCGACGCGGCAGCGTGCATTAGTGCGGTCGCCCGTGGCCCGCAACGCGATGAAATCCGCAATCGCATCGAGCAAATCGTCAAATGGCGCGGCAACGATGCGCTATCGAAAAAATTCCTTAGCGCGTTTCAATAGTTCCAACACCTAGGCCAAGCCAGGAATCAATCCCCGCTTGCCTCCCGGCAAGGCATTGCCTGAGAGCCAGTATCCATGCGCCTCCTGGCGCGATGTGCGGATCGATTGCGCGCGTGTTATTTCGCGCTTCACGGTTTTTTCACGCAGCTTTCACGCCGGCTTCACAGCTACCCAGAATAATGCGCGGGGTCGATGAGTTATTCATTTTTATCAATTTAATAGGTTCAGATCATGCCAACACCTTTACAGATTTTGCTGGATCCCGTTTCGCTTACCGTTCTGGGTATTTACGCTTTGCTTATGCTGTGGGAGGCGATCGCACCCGCTCGCATCCTGCCGACCGTCAAAGGCTGGCATGGGCGTGGATCGGTTGCGTTCATCACGTTTTTCTTCTTGTCGTCGTATCTGCCGCTGCTTTGGGGTGAGTATCTCGCGCAGTATCGGTTATTCGATTTGACGGGCTTGGGTATTTTGGGCGGTACGGTCGCCGGCATCTTGGTGTACGAGCTCGGCGTCTATTTCTGGCATCGCGCCATGCATCGTTTTGATGGTTTGTGGCGGGTGTTTCATCAAATGCACCACAGCGCGGAGCGTTTGGACACGTTCGGCGCATTTTATTTCAGCCCGTTCGATATGGTCGGCTGGACCTTGCTCAGCAGTCTTAGCCTTATCGTGATCGTTGGTATTAGTGCCGAGGCGACGAGCGTATTTTTGTACACAACGACGTCTTTCGCGATCTTTCAGCACGCCAATATTCGCACACCGCGCTGGCTGGGCTACTTCATACAACGTCCTGAAAGCCATAGCCTGCACCACGGCAAGGGCGTTCACGGCTACAACTATTCGGATCTGCCTATCTTCGACATATTGTTCGGCACGTTCCGCAATCCGGCTCACTTTGTGAGCGAAACCGGGTTCTACAACGGCGCCTCGCGCCGGCTCGTCGACATGCTGTTGTTTCGCGATGTCAGCCACTCCCCAGCGGCTGCCGGCAAATCGGCCACGAGCGGTGCCGGCCGTCATTTCCATGCCACGGCTTAAGAAAGCAAAAGGAGAAGCACCGTGAAGTTCCCTAACATTAAAGTCTTCGCTGGAATTACCGCGCTCGCTCTCTCGGCGCTCACGCATATCGCATATGCGGTGACCGATATAGGCACCTGCCAAATCATCAGCCAGCCCGGTTCCTATCGCTTGACACAGAATTTGCAGACCGGCGCGCGTGATTGTCTGATTATCACCGTCCCCAACGTTAACCTTGACCTGCAAGGTCATACCATCAGCGGAGTTAGACATCCGTTGACCCGTGGTATCTCGGTGCCGAACGACCAGCGCTTGCACAATATCGTGGTGCGCAACGGCACCGTGGCGTTCTTTGGTGTTGGTGTCAGCCTGGGCGGGGCGACGCACAGTGTGCGTGTGGAGAGTCTTCAGGTCCACGGCAACGCTAATTTTGGCATCCATGTCGGTTCCGGTTCCGTCGTGGCTTCCAATTCCGTTTACGACAACGGTGGCTTCGGCATCTTGGTGCGCTCATCGGCGCCGATCGGTGATGGGGCGATGGTGGTCTACAACGTCGTGCTCGATAATGGGTTCGACGGGATTCTGATCGAGGAGCCTGGCAGCACCGTGAGCGGCAATATTTCTCGCCGCAACGGTCAGGACGGAATCGAAGTGCGGTGCCCGTCTAATGTGCAGAACAACACCAGCACGCAAAGCGTCAGCGGCTTTGTCGATCTCAGATTTAGGATGGGTCTATGCGTGGACGTGAACAATGTGGCGATAAAGAAACTCAAGGACTAACGGTACGCAGCCGCTATCAATGCGAGCCGCGAATTAGAGCCATTGCGATCGTACGCCGTTCGCGTCGCGATAACAGTCGGACATTTACGGACTATAATATGGACATATGTCTCTATTAAAGGAACGAAATGGAAACGCAAATTTCTTTAGACCGAATGCTAGGCGGCAAAACAACATTCAAAACACGGCCTAAATCAGCGCACGACTGGCACCAACTGCTGGAAGACGGACTTCCGCTCAGCGCCCTGGAAAGCTTTAAGCAAGTGACTGCTTTGTCCGATGCGCAATTGGCTATGCTGATCGGTATCAGCGGGAAGACCTTGCAGCGAGCACGCAGCACCCGCGAACGGCTGGATACGGTCACCAGCGATCGGCTGTTTCGCACCGCCCGAATTGTCGCGCTAGCGGGCACGGTGTTGGAAAGCAGTGAACGCGGTATTGCCTGGCTCGCTCGCAGCCAGATCGGGCTGGGCGGTAAAATTCCATTCGCGCTCATGACCACCGAAGCCGGATCCGAGCAAGTCGAACAGCTTCTGTTGCGGATTGAGCATGGTGTGTATTCTTGAGGCACGCGTTTCGCATCGTTAAACGGCGTCACGCGAAGCACGCGTTCAATGGCGAAGGCGCACGGCTCGCCGGTGGACGCTGGAATAATGCTGGGCAACGCGCGGTGTATCTTTCATCCACGCTGTCGCTGGCGGCAATGGAAATCTTCGTTCATTTGGGGGAGGATGCCGCAAGGCTGGAATATGTCTATTTTGAAGTCGAGATTCCAGCCTCGGTATCAATACTCACACTTACTCATAGGCCAAAAGGTTGGCGCAGCGAGCCACCTACCAACGCTTCGATGCGCATCGGCGATCGTTGGCTGAAGGCGGGTGAATCCGCCTTGTTGGAAGTCCCGTCAGCAGTCATCCCATCGGAAATGAACTTAATCCTCAATCCACTGCATCCCGATGCCGCCAAGTTACAGATCAAGACAGCGCGGGTGTTTCATTTCGATCCGCGAATGTGGAAATAGTAAACGCGTTGCAAACACACTATGGCCGATTCGTTTAGTCGTCGGCCGCACTTTTAGCGTCTGGTACGGCGGTGGATTAGAATTCATGCTGGATATCCACCTCAAGAACACTGGCGATACCTATGCTCCGCCTTAACATTACTTCTCAGTTGATTTTGCTGTTCTTCGCTGTGGCGTCCATCCAACCAGCGATCGCTCAAGATATCGAAGAGCTAAGAAAGGGTGTGGTTAAAGTTGTCGCAACTCAAGTATCCGACGGTCAGACCAAAACGCGCCGCGGCAGCGGTTTCATTGTTCAACTCTACCCGGATGCTGTCACGATCGTCACCGCCTCCCACGTGGTCGAAGGCCAGGATATTCAGTTGAGCGTTGAATTTTCGGTGCGCGGCGACGCAAGTTTCCCCGCCCAGGTAAAACGCATGCGTGGCGGGGATGCGCGGGGATTGGCGGTGCTCATCGTAAAGAATCCGCCTGCGGAGTTACTCGCCTTAGAGTTGGCAACCGCGCCGGCATTAAAACTTTCAGACGATATTGTCGCGGCAGGTTTTCCGCGAATCAGTTCCAGTTTTTCCGCCTTGTCCGGGAAAGTTGTCTCGCGTGACGGCGAGGACATCATCTTCAGCGGCGGGCCCGACGAGGGAAGCTCCGGCGGGCCGCTGCTCAAGAATGGCAAAGTGGTGGGCGTCGTGACGCAGGCTAGGGATGGCAACGGGTTTGCCACCCCGGCGCTCATCGTTGCGGCCACGCTGGAGGGTTGGGGCTTCGCTACGAAACAAAATGACAATGTGCCGACGGCGATCCCGCCGCAGCCGGCAGCGGTGGGCACGCTCGCTCGAACCGATAGCAGCAATCCGAATTTGGTTTTTCCCGAAACCGCGGATGGGCTGAAACGCTTCTTCGAAGCCATGCTCGATGCGGCAAAATCCGGTGATATGGACAAGGCCCACGCGCTCGAGCGCAGTCTCGTCATTCCCAATTATGAAACTTGGTTCCGCGCCACGTTCGGCGCGGTTAACGGCGCGAAACTCGCCGCCGAATATAAGGTATTCACCGAGGGGCAAAAAATCTCCGGCCTGTGGAATTTCCCCGAGCTGATCGAGCGCGCCAAAGGCGGCATAACAACCTATGGCATCCGCGCGGCGACCGACGCTAACGCAACCGGAGGTCAGAAAAAAGTCTTCGCGGCGATGGAAAAATCGACTGCGTTGTACGGCGTTCGTTTGGGCGGTTGCACGTGTGGAACTTCGTCTATGTCGAAGGTGGTTTCCGGCTAGCCGGGAAAATGTATCAATCGTTACCCAATCCTGACAATCGCTGAAAGCTAAAGCGCCTAACGGCAGCCCTAAGTTTCGATAACGGCGGCACCCGGCAAGCGTGCCTGTCGCACCAGACCTGACTACATAATCAACGATTCGACTCATTGAGCGCCGGGTTGTGTGATTCACTACGCGGCTGGCGGCATGCCGACCATGCGCTTAAACGCGCGCGTAATCGCAGCTTCGGAACCCTATCCCACGTCGAGTGCGATCGTAGCCACATTTGACATCAGGCGTATCTCTGCTCGCGAAATTTCTCTCAGTTCGGATAGGTGATCAAGAAATTTGGACGCTTGATCAAGTCGCTGACTAATTGTGGATTTGTGAACAAGTTTGCCCGACGTTTGGTGAAGCCTTAATCGCACTCGCGACGAACAATAGCGTTGCTGAGAGTCAGCGTATTTTTTAACCATGAAGGAATATCCAGATGACTATTGAATCGAATGTGTGTCCCCCTGTTGTAACAGCAAAACCATCAAATATTGCCAATGCCGATTTCGAGACCATCAAACGACGCCAACAAGCGACATGGGCGAGCGGCGATTTTGCCATCGTCGGTACGACGTTGCAGATAGTCGGCGAGTCTCTCGCAGAAGCAATCGATGTGCGTCCCGATGAGCGGGTGTTGGATGTGGCGGCCGGTAATGGCAATGCGACGCTAGCCGCGGCTCGCCGTTTCGCACGCGTAACTTCAACCGATTACGTGCCACATTTGTTAGAGAAAGGTGCAGCGCGGGCGACGGCTGAAGGATTACAAATCGATTTCCAAGTGGCGGACGCGGAGGCCTTGCCGTTCGATGCGGGATCGTTCGATGTCGCACTTTCTACTTTTGGCGCGATGTTCACGCCCGAACATAGCAAGGCCGCGCGAGAAATGATGCGGGTAGTGCGAAGCGGCGGCCGCATCGGCATGGCGAATTGGACACCGGAGGGTTTTATCGGCCAATTGTTTCGCCTGATAGGCGGCTACGTCCCGCCACCGGCGGGCGTGCAATCCCCCGCGCTCTGGGGTACCGAACCCCATATCGTCGAATTATTCGGGCCGCAGGCAATCAACATCCACTGCGAACGACGAAACTTTAATTTTCGTTACCGCTCCGCCGCACATTGGATCGAAGTCTTCCGCAATTTCTATGGGCCCACTCACAAAGCGTTCGCCGCGCTTGACGAACCTGCACAGTCCCGCTTGAGCGCGGATCTGGTCGGGCTGCTTGAGCGTTTGAATATCGCTGGGCCGAGTTCGCTTGTAGTACCGGGCGAATATCTCGAAGTCGTCATCATCAAGAAGTAGTTCTCCTGGTTCAACTTTACTTTTAGGGGTTCAACATGAAAGCATTCATTCGCAGCATTTCCTTTGTCGTAGCAACCGCTTGTGTGCCCGTTGTTTGGGGTGATACTCAAATCACCCCAACACGGTCATCCACGACGTTAACTTGGAATCAAATCGCGCTGGAAGCTATTCAGCGCAGCAAGCCGGGTCAGCATCAAGCATTACGCTTGATGGCCTATGTCTCGCTTGCCCAGCTAGCCGCAATCATCAAGGAACAAAACGACAACCGGCCGCGCGACATCACCGCGGCAGCGTCCATGCAGGTGATCGCGGGGCTAATTCCATCCCAGGCGGAATTTGTGGAGGCGCGTTACCGCGAGCTGTACCCGCAAGGGTTAGGCCACGACCGTGGCGTGTCGCGGCGCGTGCTAAAACAGGCGCGTAAGGATGGCTTTACGCAACCTTGGGAGGGTCAAGCACCGCAGGCGGCTTACGTCTGGCGCAGCTTAGCGAATCCACCTGCGCCACCGGCTTTCCCCGGTTTTGGCAGCGTGCGACCCTTCTTGCTCGACAAAGGTGACATCTTTCGTCCGGAGCTGCCACCGCCAATTGGTGGCACAAAGTTCTACACCGATCTCGCCGAAGTCCGCGGCTACACGGAATCCCCAACCTCGGAGTCAATGCGGCTCGCGAAGTTTTACGACATGACCACAGGAACACTCGTGGCGGGATTTTGGAATGAGCGGGCCACCGAGCTGATTCGCAACAACGCAGTGGGCGAACTGCAAAGTGCGACCATTCTTGCAGCGACAAACACGGCAATGATGGACGCGCTCATCGCTTGCCACGATGCCAAATATACCTATTGGGTGCCGCGGCCCAAGCAGGTTGATGCCTCGATCACGCCACTGATCGGCGTGCCCAATCACCCTTCATATCCGAGCAACCATTCGTGCATTTCCATCACGGCGGCGCTGGTTCTGTCGCATTTCTTTCCGCAGGCGGGTCCGCAACTGTTGGGCACCGCCAGCGAAGCCGGGGCATCGAGGATCTATGCAGGGATACATTTTCGTTTCGATGTAGAAGCAGGAGAGGAAATCGGCCGCAATGTGGCCACTGTCGCCATCGCGCGCCATCCGCAACTGTTCAACACGTCAGAATCGGACGAGGCTGAGCTCGCCAAGTAACGCTCACCTCGGGGTCTTGAGAAGTAACGCAATCATCATTTACGTTATCACCGCCTACCGCGCGCTTGCTCACCAGCGCGCAGTCGGCCGGCAACCTCGTAATATTAAAAACTCGGAAACAGATTCGATTTTAAGTCACCGAGTATTCGGTTAGCTTTCCTGCTCGTCCAGTCTTTGGTAGACGTCGATCAGATGATTCAGTCGATATTGCCCTCAAACCGTTTCAAACAGCTTGGCATTGTCGTTCTTCAGTAGTTCGATCAACTTGTCCTTTTTGTTCAACGGATAGAAGTTCAGAATCAACTCACCCGACTTGATCTCCGTGACGGGCAATATGACGGTGTATTCGTGGCGGATCGCGTTAAACTTCACTTCGTCGGCGGCTTTGTTCTTTGGCGTGAATGTCCAAGTCCAGCCTTTGATGAACTCGTCGAAACTCTTGTAGCCCAAGCGCTCATATAAAGGATAGGGGTGCGTACTCTTGAGGTTGGGGCGCTGCGCCAGTAGCGGTTTCAACACCTCGAGCCGCTGGGCGTCCGTGGTCTTCGCCTTATCCATCGCCAGCGGCTCATCTCGCGGCAGCCATTTACGCGCTTGGTAACGAAACTTCCTCGGAATCTTGACCGCTTTGCGTTCGATCGGAGACTTGACGCTGGTGAATTCGGTCTGTTCATACTTGGCTTCGGGACGCCGGGGCACCCATTCTTTCCACTTTTTCTCGGCGATGGGGCTGCCGTCGATGAACGTGTTGTTAGGCACGCCCATCAGCGCCTTGACGACGGCGTCCTCGGTTTTCAGCGCCGTCGGGCTGTGAACGCTCCAACTGTAGGCGAAGTATTCGAGGTAACCCTTAGGCTTCTTCGCGTGCGCGTCGACTCCATGAAAATGTTTCGGCGCCACGACTTGGATGCGCCGCCCCAGCGCTTCTCTGAATTTCTCCAGGAACTTGCGCTGTGTGCCCACGCGACAGCCGCGTATGAGTAACTGGTAGGGAATCGGCCGGCCTTGCGCGTCCTGCGGGCGCGGAAGAAACCATTCATGCTTGAGCTCGAATCCCTTCCCTTTCGTCGCCGCCTCGAGGTCCTCATAGTCGACAAACTTACCGGTGCCGCTATCGAACGGAATTTTGAGTTGACCCTCGTCATTGGCGTGCGAACCCACCAGCAAGCTGCGTATCGGATGGGTCACCAGTGGACTGCGCTCGAACAATTGCAGAAACTGCCGGAAAGTTTGAATCGAAGGATCGGTGATGCGGATTGTCGCCGGACGCGTCTCGATCAGCTTGCCCATCGCTTTGTCAAAATCGCTGACGCCCGGAACCCAGGCATAGTCGCGCGCATCGGTGTCGACTTTATGTTGTAGCGCTGTTTGGCATTTCTTCGACAGCGGGTCTTCGATGCGAACCTTCTCACCCGGGTCGACATGGGTCTTGGGCCCCTTCTTCAGCGGCAGTTCGCCGCCGTCGCTGAATACTCTGATGGCGCCGCAATCGATCATGACCGGGATGCGCCAAGATTGAATATCCTTGCGCCGCAAGAATGTATCCAGGGCCATGGGGCGATCGACTTCGAACTCAATCATCGCCCGCGCCCTCCGCCGCGATGCGCTTACGCAGTGGGCAGCGTTTCGTTGAACGCAATATCGATGGCGCTGGTCGGTGTGTATTCGTACCACCTGCCGATCAACGAGGTCTCGGCCCAACTTTCGATGTCGGCCGCCTCGCCTTGGCCATCACCGGCCTTGTCGCTGCCGTGGGACTCGAGTTCGAAATCGGTTAGCGTGCCCGGGCTGCGGTACTGGTAGGCTTTACCCCACGGATCCGCGGCGGGTACCGTGCCCAGGGGTGCGAGGGCAGCGAGCCCTTGCGTAGTGGTGGGATACGCGGTATTGATGGCCTTGTACCGCTCCAACAGCCCGATGATGAGCTGCATCTCGTTCCAGGCTTTTTGCTGCAATGGGGTGAGCAACGGCCGCGCGTTCTCAACCGGATTAGCGGCGCGGATGCCCGGATAGTTAGTCTGAGCGAAGGCCTGCATCTCCTGCGCGATCGTCATGTAGGGATGCGTGTCGGGCAGGGGATTCAGGGTTCCGGTTTCGAGAAACGATACGAAGTCCGTCTCAAACCCGGGGCGTATTGTCAGCACCACGCGAGCACTCCCGGCTTTGAGGAAAGTCTTGTGCAGAAAGTCGGGATGATCGAGATATTTTTTCAGCTCCCAGCGCGAAGTGTGCGACCAGAAGTAGGGATAGAGAAAGAACAGCATGTTCTCCCACTCGATCGCTTGATGCAGAAACTTGATCATCTCGCCTTGGGCGGAAACCTTTGCCCAAACGTCGTCGTTCAGGATCGATCCGCTCGGCCCATACAAGTCCGGCGGCAGGCCCGGCGGGACAAACGTAAACGTCGGGCCGAACAACCAACGCAGCACGTGCTTCATCACTTCTTCGCGCTCCAGCTTGCGCAAAGTGAGTGGATCTTGCGCGCCCAGTTCCTGCTGCAATTGCGCCAGCCGGTCGCGCAGCATGGTGCGATTTAGTTCGTAGCGCGCTTGCGCTGCTTCGCGCAGCGCGCCCCAGACCCGTTGCTTCCAGGCATCGTAGGCAGCGGCGGTCACGCGAAACCAGAGCTTAAGTTGAATATCGAACGCCGAGACGTATTTGGTTCCCACCGACATCGTCAAGCGTCCGCCTACACCCAGCCACGTGTTGAGATCGGGGCGGATGTCGAAATGCCAGTCTTCGTCGGTCCATGCCCAGCGCTGCCATTCATAGGACCAGCCGCTGACCAGATAACCTTCGGGTACGTCGACATCGAAAGTCGTATAGTCGCTATCGTTCGCGGAATCTTTGTTGGGCCAATTCTTGGTGAATGCGCGGGCGATCGTGGTCTCCTCGATCGGCGGCGACTCAACCGTCACGCCATATTGTGCGGCTAATGCGAGATAGTTAAAGCGCGTGATTTGCTGCGGCGTTAAATCGAAGCGCGCCCAGGGCAGCGTCGAGTTGCTGCCGCCAAAACCCTCCGACAAGGCGCTGGTCAGAGACTTGATTTCGACGATGCGCGAGAGAATATCGGAACCCGGCTCGGGGATGGTCAAGTCGTAGGTCATGCGTAGCCCGTAGCGGTACAAGTCCACGCGCCACTTGCGCACCAGTTGATAATAATCCACGCGCGTGGCCTTATCGGCGAACGGATTCTTGATCAGCCTGATGGCTTGATCTTCGGTTCCGGCCGCCGAGGCGACCTTGAAACTTTGCTTATGCTCTTTTTTCGAGCGCGAAGATGCCTTGCGCGTCAGTTCGTGGCTTTGGTTGCGCGCCGTGGTCTGCGATGTGCTCGCGCTATCCGAAACCCGGTAGTTGGCAGTGGCGGAAATGCTCACCGGCCCCCAGCCGCCCGACGCAGTTACGCCCAGATCGAAGCCGCTGGAGTGTTCGCGCTGCGAATTGGTCGATTGCGCCAATTCGCTTTTTTCGGTCACGCCTTCTTCGCTAAAGTTCTCGATGAAGTCGGTGACGATGCGCTCGAACTCCTGCGATGTGTTCGACCATTCCTTGTGACTGATGTTGACCTGCTCGCCCGGGCTGAGCGGCACCGAATAAAGCAGTTCACCGCGCTCGATGCCCGCGGGCACGAACGCCAAGCGTTCCAGATGCAGCATGCCGATCGGCTCGACTTGCAGCCGCTGGCCGAACGAATAGATCTGATCGCGGGTTTGCGAGATCACCGCTTTCGCGACCGATTCGAGTTGAACGAAGCTTAAATGCTCGGCGCCGCTTATGCGGGCGAGCATCGCTTGGGTTGTTAGCGCCGCGGCCGTCTCGACGTTATTCGCGATCGCCCACTCAACTAAGGTGGCAACGGCGATCGGTGTCGTGGCTGGGTTTGCGGCGGCGGCTGGGTCGAGCGGCGGCAATACCAATATCACACTTGCCGCTGCCGTTGCGCCGGTCGTGTCGGCGGCGGGGCCTGCCACGACACCGGCTACATTTGCTGCTGCGGTGGGGAGGTGTTTGGGCGCAGTCTCGAACCGATAAGCAGTCACGCCGGCAATCCCGGGCAGCACGAAATCGGCATCGAGTTGGTAGATTCCCGGCAGGATCGGCTTATCGGTCGGCGCCGGTCCCATCTTGGCGCGTATGCTCTCGTCGTAGCGCTTCAATATTGCCTTATGGCTACTGAGCGTGTTTTGCACTTGCGCTTCGCGGTAACGCAGCAACTCACCGCCGAAGCGCTTGAGCAGACCAGGCGGCACGAGCGTGAAGTCGCGCGTGATGGCAAGCGGCCCCGACGCCGTCGTGGCGTCAGCGAGGGCTGCGGCCGCAGCTTCGAATATCGGCAGGAACTTGCGGTCGGATTCGGGCACCGGGCTTTCGCCGTCTCTAAGGCGGTTAACCACATGGCTGGCCTCTGCCACGCTCGGCCTTAAGCCGGCAAAGTAGCTCCATTTGTCCAGCGCGCGGCCTGCCGGCAATTCGATCGGGCGCGCCGCTTTGATAGGCGTGTAGGTCGCGCGTTCGACGCTTCTCTTGGAATGTTCAAGTTCTGGCATGATTGCCTCCAATCGATGTTCTCGAGATTGAGTGATGCGTCAATTTGCACCACGACCTCAATTCGGCTTCCCTAATTCACACTGTGCAGTCTAGTGTAGTGTTTCGCACTCAATGAAACATAAAAATGCGTCTTTTTCCGTCTGGCTTCGTTACTCGTCGTTGCATAGAGCCCGCTATGCGGCCTCCTCGCGCCTCACCAGACGAAAAAATCCATCATTTTTATTTTGTTCCATCAAGTGCGAAACACTACACTAGGTTGCCGACCACAATCCGCTGTAAGGGCAATTCGATAATTTGTGTCGGCATTGGCCTACGCCGCGAACGGTCAGCCATAGCATTGTTGCGTGCACGCGCCATTGACGCTTCACTAGGCGTCGGGCAAACTTGATCAATCGTCCACAATTGATAGTGCATGCCCACGCCTTAGCAGCGTTTTCGCGGGCCTTCAAAAGAATGGTCGGCACCCCGCTGGCCGCTTGGCGCAGAGCACACGCCAACGCGTAATTGTCCCGTGCGCTAAATGTTAACCGCGGTTGTTTTTCGCATACCGCAAGGTGATGTTTGCAGAAGGGTTTGCCAGACGGCGCGCACCAGCAACTGGCATCGGCGCGATCACCTCGCCACGAGCCAATATCCATGCGGCTCCTGGCAAGGGGTTGTAACTATTTTATTCCTTGATTTTTGCCCGGGTCGCTTTACGCTTTAGTCCAATTCCGCCCACGCCGCAGGCGGATCGGGCCGCCCGAGAGTTCGTCCGGATGGAGTATTTCGTCACCGCGGGTAATCGTTAATACGCCGCGATGCGCGAGTACGGCGGCTGCTGTGCGAACGCGCGGCATTAACTCGCGCCAATCAGTCCCAGGTTGAGCAACCTGCCGCGCCACTTCCGATGGGCAGATCGACGCATCCGGTGACCGCGCATCGAGCAACGCACGGATGATGTCGGCTATGGGCTCGTCTTGATCGGCGATGCCTGAGCCCATCACGATATTTTTACTTGCACGTTCAATTTCACCAGCGCTGAAAACGAAAACGCCGGCGATAGTGGCCAGCGTTTCTTTTTACTCGTTATGCAACGTTACCGCAAAAATTATTTCGTGTTGATAATCACCTCAACCCGCCGATTGGGCGACAAGCACGCGATCAGCGCCTTATTCGCGTTGGCGCCGGGACATTCCATGATCGGGTCGGAATCGCCTTTGCCCACGCTTTCCATCATGCCGGCATCGATGCCGCGGCGCGCGAGATAGTTCATAACGGTGGCCGCGCGCTTTGCCGAGATTTTCATGTTGCCGGTCGGCGAGCCCAAGCGGTCGGCATGTCCGACGATGACGATACCGGCGATGGTGCTGGGGTCTAGAGCCATAATCCTGTCGGCCACTTCGTCCAGCCGCTGCTTGCCGCCGGGAAGCATGCCTCTTTCGTCGGCCTTACCGAACTGAAATAATGCGTCGCCTTGCAGCGTAACTTTTTCCGTCATGGCGTCGCCAGCGCCTTCGCCACCGGGTTTCGTCGCTTGGCCGTCCGCGCCCATCTCGCCGTCGGCGGTTGCGCCCGGCGCAGAGCCTGCGTCTTTGTCAGCCATGGCGCCGCCACCGCCGCTGGTCGAATCCGAGTCGGCGGGCAGCGGCGTTACCGTCGCGCCACCGGCCGTCGTATCGCCGGCGGCTACGCCACCGCTGCCTTCGACGCTATCGGTGGAAGGGGTTGCGGCCTTAGCCGCTTCGTCCCGGGCTTTCTTCTGATCGTTGGCAAAAGTAACATCGGCGCCCGGGCTGTCGATCACGCCGGCCTCTGACCTAGGTTCGCTCGAGCGGCTGAACCAAGTACAACCCGATGCCAATAACGCAACGAATAGACTAGCCAGCACCAATCCGCGGTAGGGAGAACCCATTGTTTTCACTCCTAATAAATGATTCCAGACCCGTAATAATAACCGTAATTTCATGATTTGCGTCAAAAAAGCCAGAGGGATTGCGTGTTTAGCAGCGATTCTTCATAATGGTTCAAAGAATGAAATAATTATGCCTAGGAGGTTTTTATGCTCAAGACGGCGCTACGCCAGTCTTGGAGTCACTTTGGGCTCGTTGCATTTGTTTTTTTCGCCGGTTTTGCTCCGGCCGTGTTTGCCCAGCCAGTTCCCGATGCCGGCGGAATTTTGCGTCAGATCGACCCGAACGCGCCGCCACCGGTTAAAACGCCACCCAGCATCCTGCTTCCCCGCGAAACTCGTCCGTCGCTGCCGATGGGCAGCGACATCACGGTTGCAGTGCTCGGCTTTCACATCTCCAATTCCACCGCATTCACCGAGGAGCAACTGTTACCCCTGGTTCAAGACGCCATCGGTAGCGCGCTCAATATCCAGGAACTCGACTCGGTCGCCGATCGCATCACCCGGTTCTATCGCAACCGCGGCTACCTAGTTGCCCGTGCGTACCTGCCGGCGCAAGAAGTGAAGAGCGGCATCGTTGAGATCGCCGTGCTCGAAGGGTATTACAGCGGCATCAACGTGCAAAATCAGTCGCTACTGGACTCTAAGCATTTCGCCCGCTATTTGGCGCCGCTGCAACAAAGCCGCGCGATCGAACAAAAAAGCCTAGAACGCAGTTTGTTGCTGGTGGGCGATGCCGCGGGTGTGGGTGCGGTTACGCCGACCCTGTCGCCGGGCGATCAAGTCGGCGGCTCCGACTTATTCGTGAACCTTGGCGAAGCGCCGCAGTTCAGCGGCAGCCTCGAGCTCGACAACTACGGCGGTGAGAGCAATGGAAAAAACCGGTTGGGTTTCGTCGCGAATTTAAACAGCCCCACTGGCCGCGGCGATCAATTCAGCTTGCGCGGCATCTTCACGCCGCCGGGGTTCCAACCGAGTGAAGGCCCCCATGGCCGGACGCTATTCGGTCGCGCCAGCTACGCCACGCCGCTGGGATACCGCGGCCTGCGCGGTGGCCTGTCCTATGCCGATTTGCGTTACCGCATCGGTGAACCGTTCGACGTGCTGGACGCAAGCGGCGACGCCAAGATCACCAGCGTTTATCTGTCCTATCCGTTTATCCGCAGCCGCAACGTCAATCTCTATGGGCAACTGGCCTTTGACAACAAGCGCTTGCTCGATAGCAGCTTGGTGAATCAGGCACTATTCGGCCAGGCCGATGTCGAAAAACGTATCAACGCGATTACCGCCGCGCTTACCGGCGACGGCCGCGATGGCCTGCTCCACGGCGCTATTAATCGTTATGCGGTGGCAGTGACCGTCGGCGATCTGAAAATACAGACGGAGGCCGCCCGCTCCGACGATGAAAACGGCCTGGCGACCCACGGCGATTTCAGCAAAATTTATTTGAATTTCGAACGGCTGCAACGTATCAGCGAGACGTGGAGCGTGAGTTTTTCCGCCACCGTGCAAGAGAGCAATAGCAATCTCGATGCCGCCGAGAAATTCCCCTTGTCGGGACCGAACGGTGTGCGCGCCTATGTGCAAGGCTATTTGGCCGGCGATTGCGGTTATGTCGCGTCGCTGGAATTGCGCAAGACGTTCGAGAAAGCACAGTGGTTGCAACTGCTCGCCTTCGTCGATCACGGCGGGGTGCGCGGCGATCGCGATCCGCTGCCCACCAGCGACGACAACAATCGTACTTTGAGCGGCGCCGGAGTCGGATTCCTGGCGGCGCTGCCGCATAATTTCGCCGTGCGGTTTAATCACGCTTGGCGATTCGATCCCGACGAGCCGGCTAAGCGCGAAGCCGTGCATCAAACCTGGGTGCAAGCGGTCAAGTATTTCTAACATGAATCGCAAACCGACCCACGCCAGGAACCGCATCCAGATTGCCTCCCAGGCATGCCCCGCCCTGAAGCCGCTGGTATTGGCGCTCCTGGCAATGGCGCCGCTGAGCGCGGCTCCAGTATTGGCTGCGGAAGGAGGCCAGGTTATCCACGGCCGGGGCGATATCACCCGCGACGGCAACGCGACGACTATTAATCAGCAATCCAACGCGCTGATCCTCAACTGGGCGAACTTCAACATCGCGCCGAACGAGCGGGTGCAATTTCTGCAACCGTCATCGTCATCGCTGGCGCTGAATCGCGTATTGGCAAGCGATCCGACGGCGATCTTCGGCCAACTGTTGGCCAACGGCCAAATCTTCTTGATCAATCCCCACGGCATCACCTTCGGGGCGAGTGCGCAAGTCAACGTCGGCGGTTTGGTCGCGAGCACGTTGGATATTTCCAATGCGGATTTTTTGAACGCTGCGGCGACGGGCAAGTTTACCTTTTCCGGCGCCGGTAACGGCCGCATCGTCAATCAAGGTTCGATGGTTGCGGAAAAAGGTGGTTACGTCGCGTTGATCGCCAAGCAAGTCAGCAACCAAGGGTCGCTCAACGCGCCGGAGGGCAGCATTGCGTTGGCCGCCGGCGACAGAATCACCTTATCCCACGCCAGCGGCCTGCTCAATGTCAGCGTCGAAGCGGCGACCTTGGACGCATTGGTCGAAAACAAACAAGCGATCCGCGCCGACGGTGGCGTGGTGATCTTGAGCGCGAAAGCCGAAAACGCGCTGCTCAACACCGTCGTCAACCAAACGGGCATCATCGAGGCGCGCAGCATAGCAAACAAAAATGGCCGCATCTTTTTGAGCGGCGGATCGAGCGGGGTGGTGGATGTTTCCGGGACATTGGACGCGAGCGGGCAAAATCCCGGCGAACGCGGCGGCGACGTGACCATCACCGGCCAAAACATCGCGCTCAACAAGGGCGCCTCAATCGACGCATCGGGCGCGGCCGCCGGCGGGAGCGTGCTGGTGGGCGGCGACTATCAAGGCGGTGGCGATACCCCCCACGCCAATGCGCTGTGGATGGACGCTGCGGCCGGCATCGCCGCGAACGCCACGCTGGATGGGTCGGGTGGCAAGGTCGTGTTGTGGAGCGACGAAGCGACGCGCGCCTACGGCAGCATCAGCGCGACCGGCACGCAAGCGGGCGGCTTGGTGGAAACCTCGGGACATTATCTCGATGTCGACGGCATTAAGGTCGACGCTTCGAGTGCTCACGGCGCGGCGGGGCTGTGGTTGCTCGACCCCAACAATATTGCGATCCAGACCGCCGGCGCGAATACCAACATCAGCGGTTCGCCGAACTTTACCACCACAAAAAATAGCGCCATTCTCACTACGGCGACCATTCAATCGGCGCTCAACGCCGGTGGCGGCACCAGCGTGACAATCACAACGGGCACGGCCGCGCCGAATTCCCAGGCCGGCAACATCACTTTTGCCACCAACAGCAAGATCAATTACAGCGGCGCCAATGCCGGCGTCGGCCTCACCCTGAACGCCCACAACAACATCGTCGCCAACACCGGCACGGCGATCACCGCAACCGCGGGCAAACTCGACGTGACCTTTAACGCCGGCACCCAGGTCAGCGGCAACGGTGTTATTACCCTCACGACCACCAGTATTTCGAGCAATGGCGGCAAGATCAGCCTGAACGGCGCGCCGAACGGCGGCGGCGCCAGCGGCCAGCGCGGTATTTTGCTGACATCGTCGACTTTGACCGCAGCGGGCGGCGATATCGCCATGACCGCGATCGGCGGTACGTCGGGCACGACCACCAATCGCGGCATCGAACTGAGCAGTTCAACGCTCACCAGCACCGGCGCCGGCGCTATCTCCCTCACCGGCACGGGCGGAAGTAAGTCCAACAATTACGGCGTCATCGTCACCGGCGCATCCAAGCTGCAAACCGAGTCAGGCAATATCAGCTTGAATGGCAAAGCAGGGAGTGCCTCGACCGGCACGGGTATCGGTGTACTGGTGGATTCGACTTCGAATCTAATTGCGACCACCGGCAAAGTCTCGATCATCGGAACCGGTAGCGCGAGCGCAACCAAGACTGCGAATCACGGCGTACAGATCAACACCACCAAAGGCATCACCTCGGCGTCCGGCAACATCGATATCACCGGCAGCAGCGGCGCGGGCACCAGTAACGACGTGGGGGTGCGGATCGTCGGCGGATCGCCGCTGACCACAGGCGGCAACATCACCGTGGTCGGCGTCAGCAAGGGCGCGGGCACGACCAGCAACTACGGGGTCGAGATCAATAACGGCAAGCTCACGGCTTCGGGAACCGGAAATATTTCCGTCACCGGGACGAGCGGCAGCAAGACCAATAACTACGGCGTCTATGTCACCGCATCGTCGATCTTGCAAACGGCGAGCGGCAGCGCCACGTTGATGGGTAATGCCGGCAATGGATCCACCGGTACCGGCATCGGTTTGTTACTCGACAATAAGGCAAGCATCGTCACCGGCGCGGGCAACATTTCCATTACCGGCGCCGGCAGTAGCGGCGCGACCGGCGCCGCCAATCACGGTGTGCAGATCAACACGATCAATGGCGTCAGTTCCACCAGCGGTAATATTCAAATTACCGGCGCCAGCGGCGCCGGCACCGGCAACGATATCGGCGTGCGCATCGTCGGCACGTCGCCAATTACTACCGGCGGCAGTGCTATCAACGTGACCGGAAAAAGCGCCAGCACCGGCGCGACCAACAACAATTTCGGCGTCGAGATTAGCGGCACATCGAAACTTACTAACAGCAATACTGCTGGCCTGATCGACATCAACGGCACCGGTGGCGGCGGCACGGGCACTAACCGTTTCGGCGTGACCATCGCCGGTTCGACCGTGCAGGCAACCGGCGGCGGATCGATCAATGTGACCGGTACCGGCGGCGGTAAATTCGCCGGTATCAATATCGCCGCCACCAATCCGGTGATCGGCAACGCATCGACCAAAGACATCAGCTTCACGGCGAGCAACGGCGGAGGCGGCGATGCATTGGCGATTGCGGCAGGCTCAAAATTGCTCGGGACCGGCAGCTTGACGGTGCAAGGCGCCAATGCCGCAGCGACCATGGGTGTCGGTGGCGCGGCGAGTGCGGCCTTCAGCCTGCAGATGAATACGACCGAGTTGGGCCTGATCCAGCCAGGCTTCGCCAATCTGGTCTTCGGCCGCAGCGACGGCAGCGGTGCGATCACCGTCGGCGCGGGAACAACGAATGCCAACACCACGATTCAAGGCAGCACGTCCAACGTTACGATCAACGGTGCGTTTGCTACGACCGGATCAAAACTGACTTTATCTACCGGCGGCACTGTAACGCAAAGCGGCGCCGGTGCGCTCACCGTCAACGCCGGCGCGGGCACCTTGCAACTGCAAAACGGCGGTACGTTTAATCTCACCAATAACAACAACACCGGCACGTTGAACGCCACGGGCAGCGGCGCTGAATTTCCGCGACGACACCGGTTTTGTCGTGAGCGGCATCAACACCACCGGCAACGTGACCTTATCGACGGCTGGTAATGTCACGCAAACCGGCGCGATCGTCGGCGGCGGTTCGTTGAATTTGAACGGCGCCGGCGGCGTTTACAACCTGTGCACCCAGAACAACGACATTGTTACCTTAAACGCCACCACCAAGACGGTTGCGTTCAGGGACATCAACACCTACGCGCTCGGCACGCTCACGTTAACGGGCGCGTTGGAGCTCGCCGGCGATTTCGGCGCCAGCGGTAATATCACGGCCGCTAGTTTCCTGTTCGACGCGCCAACCCGCAACGTGACGTTCAGCAACAGCGGAAATATCGGCACCCTCGCCGCCAATGTCGCGGGACTTAATTATTCCCAGGCGAATAGCCTGACCATAGACCAGGTCAGCAACACGCTTTGCAATCCCAGCACGGTGAATGGCATCGCCTCGTCGGGCAATGTCGCGGTCAAAACCACCGGCGCGAACAGCGACATCACGCTCGCGGCGAACATGCCGATCACCTTTACCGGCGCGGCGCCGGGTACGGTGAAATTGGAAGCGCAGCGCAACATCCTTCTCAGTGGCGGGTCGTCCATCGGTTCCAGCAGTCAAGCGATGGATGTGACCTTGAATTCCAATTTACAGGGCGTTGCGGCGGGTGGCGGCGGCATTACGCTCACGTCCGCCACGATTAATAGTAAAAACGGCAACATCGTCTTGGCTGGCAATCCAAGCGGGACCGGCGTTGCCAGTAACAAGACCGGCAGCGGCATCAGCTTGGACGCCGCGACTTTGGATGCAGGCGACGGCGGGATCATGCTGCGCGGCGAAGGCCGCGGCGCGGCGAATGCGAGCGGCGTGTCATTGATCAATTCGAGCGTGGTGAAGAGTTCCGGTGGGACGCTTTCCATCACCGGCAACAATGCCGACACGAGCGCATTGGCGAATCAAACCGGCGTGTCGATCGCGTCGAATTCGCTGGTCAACGCCAGCGGCGCGAACAACGTCACGGTCACCGGTACCAGCGGGGCGGGAACGGGCGCAGGCAACGCGGGTGTAATCGTGCAAAGCGGCGCACGCGTGAGCGCGACCAATGGCGCGTTGACTGTAGTGGGTACGAGCGTTAGCGCGGGCGATCAAGCGATCGGCGTTGTCGTGACGGGCGCGAACAGCAAGATCGATAGCGCGGGCAACGGCGCGCTGAATGTTACTGGATTAGGCAGCAGCGCCGTCGAGCGCAAGCAATGCAGTTGGCGTTTCGATCGCCGACACGGCCAGCGTACTCGGTCAAGATGGCGTGACGAACGTCACCGGCAACGGCGGCGCAGCCAGCGCCGGTATTCAGATAGATAACGCAACCGCTGGGGCCAATGGCCTGGGAACCTTTACCATTGCGGGTAAGGGCAGTGGCACCGCTGCGGGGCTTGCTAGCAGCGGCGCTCAGCCTACCCTGCTCGCAGATCAAGGCGGGACTCTGATCGTGGAGGCATCCAATGGCGGCGGCGCCGATGCGTTAGTGCTCGCCGCGACGACCAAGATTCAAGGCAACGGCAACTTGATCGTGCGCGGCGCCAATGCCGCCGACACCATGGGCATCGGCGGCGCCCCGTCGGCAGCGCACAGTCTGCAGATCGATCAAACAGAACTCGCCACCATCCAACCCGGCCTTGCCAACATCACCTTCGGCCGTAGCGACGGAACGGGCCTTGTCAACATCGGCGACGGATCGACCAATGCCGCAACGACGATCCAAGCAGCGACCGCCAACATCGACATCAACGGAACTTACTCGACGGTCGGCGCCGATCTCACTTTGACCACCGCAGGCATCGCCACGGAATCGGCGAGCAGTCACGCCCTCATCGTCAACGGCGGCGCCGGCACGCTCAATTTGCTAGGCGGCGGCACTTACAATTTATGCGACGGCGGTAACGACGCCGGCACCTTGACGGCGAGCGCAATGGAACTCGCATTCAACGATATCAACGATCTCAATCTCGGCACGCCGTTCAACGTGACCAACGACGTGGCGCTCGGCGTCAACGGCACGCTCACCGCGACTGGCGGCATTAATGGCAGCGGCTTGGTATTGTTCGGCAGCAACGTCGCGTTCACCAACGCGGGCAACGTCGACAGGCTCGCCGCCACGGTGACGGGCGATTTCAATTACGCGCAAACCAACAGCTACGCCATCGACACGGTCAACAACGCCTGTTTCGGCGCTGCCGTGAACGGCGTTACGGCGGGCGGCGACGTGTCGCTCGCCGTCGGTGCGGGCAACAGCGGTGACGCAATCGGCGACGGGCTTGATCGGCGCTAGCGGCCTCACGCTCAACGGCGGACGCTTTAACCTGACTGAAAATAACGCGATCGCCACCGTCACGGCGAGCGCGGAAGAGTTGGCGATCCGCGACGACACCGGCTTGGGCGTGAACGGCCTAAACGTCAGCGGCACAACTCGTCTGATTAGCAACGGCGGCACGGTGACGCAATCGGGCGCGATTGTCAGCGCGGGTCTTGCCTTGTCGGGCGCGGGCGGCAACTTCGTCCTTAACGATGCCGGTAACAATGTCGGGACCTTGGCGGGCGATGCCGACCGCATCGACTACAGCCAGGCCGGTTCGCTGACCATCGGCGCGGTGACGGGCGCCGACTCAAGCGTGACGGACGGCATCACGGTGACCGATCGAGTGATCGTGCAAGTCACGGATTTACTGGCTAACTTGACTTTGAATAGCCCCGTCGTCGCGCAAGGCACGGGTTTCGCCGCCGTATTGTCAGCCCAACGGGATTTCGTCAACAACGTCGGCGCGACGGGTTTGCAAACACCCAACGGTGTGTGGGCGCTGTACGCGAATAATCCAATCACCAGTAGTTTCAATGGCCTAACGGCGCCGACCACTGTGTTCGAGAACTCCATCACCACCTTGCCGCCCGCGAGCCTACCAGCGGGAGCGAACGCCATCGTGTTTCAAACCCGAGCCGCGCTCGTGCCGCCGACGGGTCGCGATCCGCCGTTAGAGGATTTCAGTCAAGTAGGTTTGCAACTGCTTACACTCGATGCCGCCGAAAGTCTGTATTCCGATTTGCTGAGCGATGTGCGCGGCTACGATTTCCTCGACCGTTTGAAGCGCTACGGTTATGTGCCGCTCGAAGTGATGTACGGCGGTATGAAAGTACCCGAGGGTCTGACGATACAAGACGTCGATCTGCAAAAACTCCGCCGTCGTCTGGGGATCAGCGGCGACCCGGGCCATCGCTATATTTGGTGGCGCTAGCTTTCGATTAGTGCATGCCTGGAGAGCCAATAGGGGTGCGCCTGCTCCGGATATGCATTGCCACGGGGCATTATCCATCAGCTCTCTGGCGTGATGTAATTTTCGTAATGAGCGCGGAACGTACCACCTACGATGAAGTTCCGTACCTCTCCCATCCCTTTCCCCAATCGCAACCCGATCGTCTAGCGGTTATTGCACGTCTGTTTAGCCTCGCACCCGCCTCGCCGTCACAGGCAAAGGTGCTGGAGCTAGGATGCGCCGCGGGCGGTAATTTGATTCCGCTGGCCGCGCGCTACCCGCAATCGAGTTTCCTCGGCATCGATTACTCGGCGGTGCAAGTGAATGGCGCGCAACAGCAAATCGCAGCGTTGGGCCTTAGCAATATCCGCATTGAGCAACGGGACATTACGAATTTTTCGGCCGGCGAAACGTTTGATTACGTCATTTGTCACGGCGTCTATAGTTGGGTGCCCGAAGCAACGCGGACGGCGATCCTGCGCATCTGCCGTGAAGCGCTAGCGGACCGCGGCATCGCCTATGTGAGCTACAACACCTATCCCGGTTGGCGGCTGCGCGAAGTGGTGCGCGAAGCGATGCTGTTCCACGCCGGAAGTGATGGCGATGCGGCGCAGCGGCTCAGCCAGGGCCGGGCGTTTTTGCAGTTCATGGGACAAGCGAGCGATCCGAACAGTGTTTTCGGCCAGATGATCAAGATCGAATCCGAGATGATCGCGAATTATCGCGACGATTATGTTTTTCACGAACACTTCGAACCGAACAATGCTCCGTGCTATTTCAAAGACTTCATGGCGCAAGCGGACAAGCATGGGCTTGGCTACTTGGGCGAAGCGAACTTTGTCGAAATGCTGCCGCAACACTTGGGCATGGAGGTGCAGCGCACCCTGGAACAAATCTCCGGCGGCAACATCATCCAGACCGAGCAGTACATGGACTTCATCCGCAATCGCTATTTTCGCCAAACTCTATCTGGTGAAACGCGAGCGGATCGGCGATATCCAACGCAATATCCGCGCCGAACAATTGGCGGCGTTTCATTTGAGCGCGAACATTAAAACCGAGCGCGACGTGAACGTGACTGCCTCGACCGTGGCCACCTTCAAGTCTGCGCAAGGCCGCGGCATGGACGTAACCGAGCCCATCATCAAAGCGGCGCTGATTACCTTGGGGCAGGCGTATCCGCGTAGCTTTACTTTCGAGGGTTTGTTTCGAGCGGCGTCCGACTTGGCGCAAACACGCGGTGGGCAACAGGATACGTTGTTGAACGCGCTGTTGGCGCTGACGGTGAACGGCTTGCTGGAATTACACGCGGAACCCGTTGCGTTTGCCGGGGCGAGGGAACCGCGGCCCCAGGCATTTACGGTCGCGCGCTATCAGGCCTCGACCGGCATTCTGGTCGTGACCAATGGCCGTCACGAGCAGGTTACGCTCAATGTTTTTCAAGTTGCGTTGCTGGAATTGCTCGACGGTAAGCGCGATTTGGCGGCACTTACCGACGCGTTAACGGCTAAGTGCTTGGCTGGCGGAATTAATTTGCATCAAGACGGACGGCAGATAAATTCTCCGGAAGGTCTAGGCGTGTTAATGCCGAGATTGATCGCGGAGAATTTACGTCTGCTGGAGATTGCGAGCTTGTTAATCTAACTCAACCGCTATTGCTTTTGGTTTTGCGAGTTGAGTGAGACTGTTTTTAGATTTTTGTCCGTCGCTTTGGCGACCGGCTTGTAGTTGTTCGGTAAGCGGCTCAGCATCGATGCGACTAAGCCGTCGACGACTTCCGGGACGCTTTGAAACTGGCGCACGCCGGAGTTTTGCCAGTTGGAACTCACCAGCAAGGCATTGCTATCGGCGTCGAGCAATTCGATGCTCAAGCGGTTGAGGTAGGTCACGCCGTTGCGTTTCCAGGTATCTTTGTAGCGAGCGATCAAGCTGCCCTTGTCCTGCGAGCTAGCATTGACGCGGGTCGCGAAGCCATGTTGCTGGAGAGCCGCTTCCAGAGCGGCGCTCACGTCACCGGCCTGATCGGGACCGCTGATGACGTTGACCATTTGATAGGCCCGTTCTGGCGCCTTGCGGTTGACTTCGATCTGGCTGGTGGAGGCGCAGCCGGCGGCGAGCAGCAGTAAGCCAGCGGCGGCGGCCAGGCTGCGAAATGCGGTTAAGTAGGTTTTCATAGGCTCCCATTATTATTGAGTTCGAATTTTTTTTCTGTGAACGATTGTTAAATATTCCCTTTCCTTGGTCAATCGGGAATGCGCGGTTTTCTGAACTTTATTTCTCGCGGTGGTCGAAACTGGCCGTCTAAAGTACACTGCCGGTTCAAATAAATTGCGAGTGCGAGGAGTTAACATGGCCGGTCAATATCTTTCCGTCACCGCCGCTGACGGCGGAAAATTTCAGGCCTATGTCGCCAAGCCTGCCCAGGGCAGCGGGCCGGGCCTATTGGTGATCCAAGAAATCTTCGGCGTTAATCAACATATCCGCGACGTCTGCGACCGCTACGCCGAAGAGGGCTATGTCGCCATGGCGCCGGACATCTTCTGGCGCATGGAACCCGGCGTCGAACTGGGGCAAACGGACCAGGACATGGCCAAAGCCTTCGATTTTTACGGCCGCTTCGACGTGGAAAAAGGCATATCGGATATCGCCCAGACCATCAAAGTGCTGCGCGGGTTGCCGGAATGCAAAGGCAAAGTCGGATGCGTCGGCTATTGCTTGGGCGGGTTTCTTTCCTATTTAACGGCCTGCCGCACCGACGTCGATGTCGCCGTGTGTTACTACGGCGTTGGCATCGAGAAGGCGCTCGACTGAGGCGAGCAAGATCAAGTGCCCCGTGGTATTTCATTTTGCCGAGCTGGACCAATACGCACCGCCCGCCGCCGTCGAACAGATACGCAAGCATTTTCAGGGCCGGCCGGAAATCGAAATCTATTCCTATCCCGGCGCCGATCACGCCTTCAATCGCAACGGCGGCATGCATTATCACAAGCCGTCCGCCATGATGGCCTATTCCCGCAGCCTCGCGGCGATGCGCAAAACCATGGGCCCGCACTATGACTTAAGCGCGCTGTGGGACACCCATTGCATGCATGAATTCGGCACCCGCGATGTCGACGCCACCATGAAAACCATGGTTGCCTCGCCGTATGTGAATCACATTCCCGATATGACCGGCGGCGTCGGCCACGATCAACTGAAGCGCTTCTACAAGCACCATTTCATTCCCACCACGCCGAAGGACACCAAGCTGGTGCCGATTTCCCGAACCGTCGGCACCGATAGACTGGTCGACGAAATGCTGTTTTGCTTCACTCACGACATCGAAATCGATTGGATGCTGCCGGGCATTCCGCCGACGGGAAAATACGTCGAGATTCCGCTGGTCGCGATCGTCTGCTTTCGCGGCGATAAACTTTACAACGAGCATATTTACTGGGATCAAGCGTCCGTGCTGGTGCAAATCGGCATCCTCGATCCCAAGGGCTTGCCGGTGGCCGGGATCGAAACGGCGAAAAAACTGGTCGATGAAAGCTCTACCGTCGAATACCTTGATGAAACGCTGGGCCGAGAGCCAAAACAAACCAATTTAATTCTGTCATTCCCGCGCAGGCGGGAATCCATACTGAGTCACATTTGCCAACGCCCTATGGATTCCCGCCTGCGCGGGAATGACAATTTTTAAGCTTTTTTAAGAAAATTCATAAAGCGAGTTTTTTGAGGAGAACAACATGAACCAAATTTCCCGCCGCCGCTTCATCCAGGCCGCCGCCGCAACACCGCTCCTGGCAACGCTTTCCAGCGAATTAGTATTCGCGCAGGGCAAGCCGCTGACCATCGCCTACAATGTGCCGCTGCCGACTTGGGACCCGACTTCCGGCGCCACCGCCGCCAACCCGACCATCCAGTCGATGTACAAAGCGGTTTTTGACACTTACATCGATCAGAATCCGGATCTCTCTTTCAGACCGGGCATTCTGACCAAATGGGGTTGGAACGACGACAAATCCAAAATAGAACTCACGTTGCGCGACAATGCGTTTTGGCACGACGGCTCGCCGGTGACGCCGGAAGATGTGGTGTGGTCGTTGGAGCGCGCCGGGGATCCTAAGAGCGGCAATCCGATTCAATTCGTGTGGGGCAAAATCGGCAACTTCAAAATCGACGGCATGAAAGTCACCGCCGACGTGAAGGAATTCGAGCCGACGTTATTTCCATGGATGGCTTTTTTGACGGGCTATCTATTACCGAAAAAAGCCTTCACCGCAGCGGGTTCCAACTGGGACAATAAACCCATCGGGTCCGGGCCTTATATGGTGGATAAATTCGAGCGCAACGCCTATGTGCGACTGAAAGCGTTCCCGAAATACTGGGGCAAGAAACCGGCGTTCGATACCGTCATTTTCAAATTCGTCCCCGATGCGACCAGCCGCGTCGCGGAAGTGGAGAGCGGCCAGAGCGATTTGACTCTGGAGGTGCCGTTCGAAGAATACAATCGCCTGACCAAAAAGCTCGGCCTGCGCGGCGTGGCGCATCCGGTGTCGGACATCGGCATGTTGTTCATCACCAATAAGGAGCCGATGCTAGACGCCAACGTCCGCAAAGCCATGGCCCATGCGATCGACAAAAAGGCCATCGTCGATCGGCTGCTGCTCGGTTTCGGAACGCCGATCGACACCTTACAAGCGCCGCAGTATATGGCATTCAACCCGGCAAC
This sequence comes from uncultured Pseudomonadota bacterium, assembly GCA_963714525.1. GTDB lineage: Bacteria > Pseudomonadota > Gammaproteobacteria > Burkholderiales > JALYOK01 > JALYOK01. Next base: position 61,755 of record CAVQPB010000026.1, on the reverse strand, counting down.
CAAGGTCAAATATGACCTAGCGTTGGCAAAACAATTACTGGCTAAGTCGGGCTATTCGCCCAGCAAGCCACTGAAATTCACTGTGCAAACCACCCGCGGCTTCAAGGCGAAAGATTTTGAAATGATCCAAGCGATCGCCGGCATGTGGAAGAAAATCGGCATCGAAGCGAACGTGGAAGTCTACGAAATCGCTAAGCATTTCGACCTGCGCGCGCGCCACGAGTTGGCGCCGGTGGCGTTTTACAACTGGGGCAACGCCATCGGCGATCCATCGACCTCGACCGGTTTTGCGATGTTCGGCCCATCGCCCCATTCCGCATGGAAAAGCAAAGATCTGGACGACATGATCGCCCCATTGTGGGGCGAAAAGGACGAGAAGAAACGCATCGCCGGTTACAAAGCGGTCGACAAATACATCGCCGACAATGCGCTAGTGATCCCGTTGCTCCAATACGCTCAGCCCGTAGTACATCGCAAAGGCTTGAAGTTCACGCCGCATGCGGCGGGATTTATTTTGCCGCAAGAAATCAAACCCGCGTAATCTCTTCGGCTACGCGCCGTAGGGTGGGCAAACGGTTTGATCGTTTGCCCACGCGTTTGCTGATCAACCGTGACAGCGTGGGCACACGTGCCCACCCTACGACTGCTTCACTATATGAGTTTCTCTTACTGGCTCCGCCGCCTGTTCTGGGCTGTTCCGACCTTATTCGGCGTCGCGCTGATCGTATTCGTTCTGTTGCGCATTGTGCCGGGCGACCCGATCGCCATGCTTATCCCGCCCGGTGCGCGCGCCGAAGACATCGCCAACTTGCGCGAATTTTACGGCCTCGACAAACCGATCTGGCAGCAATTCGTTTCCTGGCTCGGCGCCGTCGCCCAGGGTAATTTCGGCAATTCCATAAGTCTGCGTGAGAATGTTTTATCGCTGGTACTGTCGCGCTTGCCCGCAACTTTGGAGCTTGCCTTCTTAGCCGTCACCATCGCGCTGACGCTCGGCGTATTGTTTGCGGTGGCGAGCGTTTACTGGCGCGGGCGCTGGCCCGAGTCCCTAGCCGATGGTTTTTCCGGATTGGCGTTGGCAATACCCGATTTTTTGTGGGGCCTTATTTTCATCTTGGTGCTTGGCGTGTTGATCCCCATCATGCCGATTTCGGGCCGCATGGACCCAGCACTGGAATTCAATCCGTTGACGCAGTTTTACTTGCTCGAAAGCCTGCTGCGCGGCGAGTTTCGTATCTTCGCCTCGCTGATTTCCCATTCTGTTTTACCGGCGCTGGCGTTAGCCCTGCCGCTGGCGGCGATGATCACGCGCGTCTTGAAAAATTCGCTGAACGAGGCGATGAATCAAGACTACATCCTGCTCGCGAGGGTCAAAGGTTTTACCCGCAAGCGCATCATTTGGCGCGAGGCGCTGCGCAATGCGCTGATTCCGACGATCGCCTTGACCGGCGTGCAGTTCACGTTTCTCATCGGCGGCACGGTATTGATCGAGTATATTTATTCTTATCCCGGTATCGGCAACATGGCCATCGGCGCCGTGACCCAGCGCGATCTGCCGCTGATCCAAGGACTGGTGCTGACCTTTGCCATGCTATTCATCGCCATCAATTTTTTGATCGATGCGAGTTATCACTGGCTCAACCCACGGCTGCGGCACCGATGAGGCGTTTTACCTGGAGCAAGCAACTTACCTTCGGTCTGATCGTGCTCGGACTGATGCTGCTGGCGGCTTTAGGGGCGCCTTGGTTGTCGAGCCACGATCCGCTGGAGCAAGATTTAATGAGCTCCTTCATTCCACCGTTTTGGCATGGCGACTACGCCGGCAATTTTATTTTCGGCGCCGATAGTTTGGGTCGCGATATCTGGTCGCGGTTGTTACACGGTGCACGAGTGGCGCTGATCGTCGCTTTTGTCGCAGCATTGTTGGCCGGATTGCTGGGAACCGCCCTGGGCTTGGCTGCGGGCTATTTCGGGGGCAAGGTCGACGCCGTCATTTCACGCTTGGTGGAGATCTGGATGAGTTTTCCGCCGGTGTTGCTTTCCATCGTTCTCGCCGCGGTGATCGGCCCTGGCTTGACGACCGTGATCGTCGCCATAGTGGTCATCGACTGGACGCGCTTCTGCCGTATCGTGCGCGCCGAAACCTTGGCGCAACGGGAGTTGGATTACGTCACCTCCGCTGTGACCATAGGATTAAAGCCGCTGCAAATTTTATGGAGTGAGATCTTGCCCAACGTTGCACCGTTGTTGCTGGTGTTATTCAGCATGGAGATGGGTATCGCCATCGTGGTCGAGGCGATTTTGAGTTTCGTCGGTTTGAGCGTCGCTTCCGGCGCGCCGACTTGGGGCGGCATGATAGCTGAAGGCCGTTTGTATGTGAATCAAGCGTGGTGGCTGATGGCGTTGCCGATGTTGAGCATCATCGTCGCAGTGCTGGGGATGAATGCCTTGGGCGATGGGTTGAAGCGGGCTATTGATTACAACGGAAAATCGTCATGACCATCCTCGACATCAACTCCCTCTATCTCGATATCCACCAGCCGATTCTGCGCGGTGTGTCGCTGCAAATCAAAGAGGGCGAAGTGCATGGCTTGGTCGGTGAGTCCGGCGCGGGGAAGACTATGGTCGGTAAGTGCGTGCTCGGCTTATTGCCGGAACACGCCAAGGTCACCCATGGATTTATCAACTTCGACGGCCACGATTTATTGAAGATTCGCTCGGTCGCGCGGCGCGAGTTACTCGGCCGCGACATCACGCTCATTCCGCAAAATCCCATGACGGCGCTGAACCCCGTGAAGCGCATCGAGCCGCAAATCGTCGACGTTCTGCAATTGCATTTAGCCATGAGCGCCCCGGCCGCGCGCCAGCGGGCGGCGGCGTTGTTGAACGACGTGCATATCCGCGACATCGATCGCGTATTGCGCCAATTTCCTCACGAGCTGTCCGGTGGCATGCGGCAACGGGTGTTGATCGCCATCGCGTTCGCCTGCAAACCCAAGTTGATTATCGCCGACGAGCCGACGACGGCGCTGGACGTGACGGTGCAGCGGCAAATCCTGCGCTTGATCAAGGAACTTCAGGCCAATTCCAACACCGCGATTCTGTTTATCACCCACGACTTCGGCGTGGTCGCGAAGATCTGCAATCGCGTTAGCGTGATTCATTCGGGGCGTATTTTGGAATCGAACTTCGCCGCGGAACTGTTCGCGCAGCCGCAACACCCCTACACCCGCGCGCTGCTCGCCGCCACGCCCCGCTTCGATCGGCCGGCGGATGCGCTGAATCCAGTCCCATCGGAGTTGATTGAGGCATTGTGGCAAGAGGCGCGGGCCCATGATGCGGCGCGAATAAATTAATGTCGCTGATCTCCATTCGTAGCATGAGTCTTGCCTTACCCGATCGCGCCGCAAAGCCGTTGTTCGGACGCACGCCCCGACGCGCAATTTTGCGCGATATCAATCTAGATATCCAAGGTGGCGAATGTTTAGGCTTGGTCGGCGAATCCGGTTCCGGGAAAACGACCTTGGGCCGAACCTTGTTGCGGCTTATACGAGCCGACCAAAGGCACTATCCATTTCGCCGGACTAGATATCACGCACCTTGCCGAGCGCGATATGCGGCCGCTGCGCGCGCGCATGCAGATGGCGTTTCAGGATCCGCAGTCCTCGCTCAACCCACGGCATCGCATCGCTGACATATTGGTGCAGCCGTTGCTGGCTTTTAACCGCGTGAAGGATCGCGCAGAAGGCCGTGCGCAAGCGTTGGCGCTGCTCAATCGCGTTGGCTTGCCGAGCGAGTTTGCGCGGCGCTTCCCGCACGAGTTGTCCGGCGGCCAGCGCCAGCGCGTGGGCATCGCCCGCGCCATCGCGCTCAAGCCGCAATTCATCGTTGCCGACGAAATCGTTTCGGGGCTGGATGTCTCGACCAAAGCGCAGATCCTCGCGCTGTTGCGGCAACTGAAACCGGAGAACGATCAGGCGTTGTTATTTATTGGCCACGACTTGTCCGTCGTGCGCGTGTTGTGCGACCGCGTCGCGGTAATGCGGCAAGGGGAGATCATCGAAGCCGGGCCGTGCGAGCAGGTATTCGGCAATCCACAACACGAATACACGCGCCAATTATTGCATGCGATTCCATTACCCGACTTCGATCCTGATTGGGTCACACGTGAATATCGCGAGCCGCAAGGGACTTAATCAGAGGTTCCTTAGTGCAGCGCAGGCTTAAACATAAAGTTACTGCGATCGGCGGAGCGTATCCTAACGTCAAAGGTTTTGCCGTCACGCGACAGGATGAGTGGAATTTGCGTGCCCGGCCCACCTAAACTCCAAATCTCCCGGAACAACTCGGCGAGCGCGCCGACCTGTACTCGCCCCACTTGGTGTACCGCATCCCCCACGACGACCCCGGCGCGATCCGCCGGACCACCGGGCGCGATACCCACCACCTCCAACTGGCCATCGGTTTCCGAGGTGTACATGCCCAGCCAAGGCCGCGGCGGATGTCCGCTGCGGCCCGACTTCACCAGGTCCGGCAGTATCGGCTCGATGAGATCGATGGGTACGATCATATTTCCCCGTGTTAATTGACCCCGTATCGCATCCTCCACCAGCAGCGAGCCGATGCCCAGCAGTCGCCCATCTTTATCGAGTAACGCGGCGCCGCCCCACTGCGGGTGCGGGGGCGTGGTGAAAATCGCTTCGTCCAACACATATTCCCAGTAGCCGGCGAACTCGCGTTTATCGGCGATGCTTGCGGCCAAGGAGTGTTCGCTGCCGCCATGGCTGACGACGATGACCTCATCGCCGATGGCGGCGCTCGCGCAGTTGCCGCGCGGGAGCATCGGCGCCGCGAGCTTTCCTAGCGGTAACAACAGGCCGAAGCCGGTGGCGAAATCGTAGGCGAGCACCGTGGCGGGGACGACCGCGCCGGCGGCGTTGGTGAGCCAGACGCTGTCCGCTTCGGTGATGAGGTAGCCTATGGTTAATACCAGTCCGCTGTCGTCGATCACTACGCCGTTGCCAACGCGCTCGGTACCGAGGATGGAGGCGGTAAACGCCGCCTCCGGTATGGTCGCGCGCACTTGAACGACGGCCTCGAAGGCAGTCGCAAGATCAAAATTTACTTTCTCCTGCTTAGGTTGCAGGCTGTCGGGAAATGCCCAATCCACCATAACCGCTCTCGTTCTATATATTCGTACGCAACGTCGATCATCTTACGCGATGATGGGGAAAATGACGACGCGATCAGGAGCCGCCACGGGGATCTTGGGGCGGTCGGATACAATAGAAGATTAAGAAATTTATTGAGGGGTAAGTCATGAATGTAAAAGGGAGCGTCGCTCTGGTGACGGGCGCCAACCGCGGGGTGGGCCGCGCGACCGTCAAAGTTCTCATCGAGCAAGGCGCGGCGAAAGTTTATGCCACGGCGCGCGACGCCAGCAAAATCGCCGATCTCGCTGCAGCCTATCCCGGCAAAGTCGAAGCGCTGGCGCTGGACATCACCCAACCCAAACAAGTGAGCGCCGCGGCGGCGCGGGCGAAAGACGTGAGCCTGTTGATCAACAACGCCGGCGTGAACAAGATGAAGGGCTTCATCGCGGTCGACAGCATCGACCACGCCCGCGCCGAAATGGAAGCGAATTATTTCGGCACCCTCGCCATGTGCCGCGCCTTCGCACCGGTATTGAAAGCCAATGGCGGCGGCGCGATTGTCAATGTGATCACCATCGTGGCGCGCGTGACAATACCGATGCTGGGGTCCTATTGCGCATCGAAGTGGGCGCTGTTTTCCATGAACCAAGGAGTACGCGCCGAGTTGGCCAAGCAAGGCACGTTGGTCGTCAGTGTGAATCCCGGCGCCATCGATACCGATATGGCGAAGGGTATGGAGATGGCCAAGCTTGATCCCGCCGATGTCGCGCGCCAATCGCTCAAAGCCGTGGAAGAGGGCGTTGAAGATATCTACGTCGGCGAGATGGCGCAAGGCATGCTGCAAGGCATGCGCGCCGATGAGAAAGCGATGGAGAAGCAGCTTGCCGGCATGTTGCCGATGTAATAACTAGCCATATTTTAACCGCGCCACGAGGCAACGCCAGAGCGGCTGTCCGGATATCATGCCAGGAGAGCCGCTCTGGTATTGCCTCCTGGCGACATGATCATGAAAAATAATAGTACCTACTTACACTTTCATAAATTCTGGCTGACCCTTGGGTTCGGATGGATGACATATATTTTGTATTTGTCCCTCATCCCCGAGCCGCCGGGCCCCGACCTTCCGTGGTGGGACAAATTCGGTCATGTCTCGTCGTTTTGTTTTTTGATGATGTGGTTCGCCCAACTGTTTCGCTCGCGCCGGACTAAGCTTTGGATCGCACTGGGACTGGTGGGCTTCGGCATCGCCATCGAGTTCGCCCAGGAACAAACGGGGTATCGCCATTTCGAGGTGGCCGACATGGGCGCCGATGCGATCGGCGTTGCGCTTGGGTTATTGTTGGCCGAAACCCCGCTGGCTCTGGTGTTGCGCCAGATCGAACGGCTGCTAAAAGCTAATACCTGACGGACTTCCGCACCTGCTCTGACCGGGCCAAGACGTTTTTAACCTGATCACATCCTACCTGCGCAGGTAGGGATTTACTATTAATTTTCCTGCATAATTCCAAGACGGTGCCCGCCTTACGGGCCCGCGTCCGGGACTTGACACGCCTGTCAGGCCCGAAGTGTTCTCTCATCTGGAGGAGTTCAACATGAAAATGCCATTACTTATCGTCGGTGGAGCGGGGCTGGCGGGTGCGATGTTGCTTGCCGACCAGCGTCCGCAATTCAATTACGATCAAACGGCGGCGCAAGTGGGCGTAACCCGCGCCAGTTGCCAGATTTCCCCCCGCGGGCCGCAGGCCAATCCGTTTCTGAAATGGGCGATGGCCGAGGAAACCACGGCGCCCAAAACCGTGCAGAAGAATGAGCTGAAGCCTTTTCAAACCGGCATCAATCTCAGCGCCGGTGGGCCGGAATCTCAAGCGGATCCCATCCTGTGGGACAACCTCGGCAGCTTGCATTTCGCTATTACTACGTCGAACGCGGAGGCGCAGAAGTTTTTCGATCAAGGGCTGCGGTTGACCTATGGATTCAACCATGCCGAAGCGTTGCGCGCTTTTCGCAAAGCGCAAAAGCTCGATCCCGATTGCGCCATGTGTTATTGGGGCGAAGCGCTGGTGCTCGGACCCAATATCAATTCGCCGATGTTTCCCGATGCGGTTGCACCCGCCTTCGCCGCTGTGACCAAGGCGCAAGCGCTGGCCGCTAAAGCGAGCGATAAGGAACGTGCGCTGATCGGCGCCCTCGCGGCGCGCTATTCCAATGACCCGAAAGCCGAGCGGCCGCCGCTGGAAATGGCCTACGCGGAAGCGATGGGCAAAGTCGTCGCATTATTCCCGCACGATCATGACATCGGCGCGCTCTATGCCGAAGCCTTGATGGATACCCAGCCTTGGGATTATTGGGAAGCGGGCGGCAGCCAGTCGAAAGGTCGCGGCGCTGAAATCTTGTCCACGTTGGAGCGAGTGCTGAAAGACAATCCCGATCATCCCGGCGCGATTCACTACTACATCCACGTCGTGGAATCCTCGACCGCACCGGAGCGCGCGCTTCCCTATGCGCAGCGATTGGGCAAGCAGATGCCCGGCGCCGGACACATCGTCCACATGCCGTTCCATATCTTTTTCCGCATCGGCCAATACAAAGAAGCGCTGCAAGCCAACAAAGAAGCCGTAGCGATCGACGAAGCCTATTTCGCCAGCGGCGCGCCTAAGAGTGTTTACTCGCAGGGCTATTATCCGCACAACGTTCATTCAATGATGGCCTCGGCGCAAATGGCGGGCGACGGAAAAACCGTGATCGATGCGGCGGGCAAGCTCGATAACGTGGTGTCCGACGAAGCGGCGCAAACCTTTGCGTGGCTGCAAGCAGTCAAGTCGGCGCCGTATTTCGCCCATGCGCAATTCAGCGATACCGGCACCATGCTCGCGCTGCCCGACCCCGGCGATAAGTTTCCGTTCATCAAAGCCATGTGGCATTACGCGCGCGGCATTGCGCTCGCACAACGGGGCGAACGCAGCGCGGCGGAGAACGAAGCGCAGGCGATCGCCAAGCTCGATCAAACGGCGAAGTTCGACGACGTGATCGCCTGGGGCGTGCCGGCTAACGACGTACTGAAAGTCGCATTTCACATCGTACAGGCACGCGCGGCGCAATTCGCAAGCGATCAGGCGGGTGCGGTGAAATCGTTCGAAGCCGCCGTCGCAGCGCAAGACAAACTAGGCTACATGGAGCCGCCGTACTGGTATTACTCGGTGCGCCAGTCGCTAGGCGCGGCGCAGCTTAAAGCCGGTGATCTCGACAAAGCAGAACAGGCATTCCGCTCCAGTTTAGCCAAAGCGCCGAACAACGCGTGGGCGCTTTTCGGCTTGGCCGAAGTGTATAAGCAGCGGGGCGACAAAACCGGTGAAGAGGCGACGCGAAAACTATTCCAAAATGCGTGGGCGGGAGAAGGCGGCGCGCTCGACTTAGCGAAGCTTTAATTTCTTGTCACTCCCTCCCTTGCGCGCAGTTTGCGCGAGGGCGGGTTAGGGAGGGGGCGAGCACATGCCGCAGATCGCCCCCATCCCGGCCTTCCCCCGCATGCAAGGGAAGGAGTCAAATTGCCGCGCAATTCGTAGCGCGATTTATGTGTCTCAATACAAAGCCTGCTTCAGGAATGCAATCACTTCTTTGTTGAACACGTCGGGTGCTTCACGCATGGTGAAGTGACCCGCATTCTTCACCGGCATGTATTTCAAATTGAGATAATACTGAGGCACGAGGTCTGACCAATCGATAATGACGCACGTATCGCCTTCACCCCACAAGCACAACGTCGGGATATTCGTCGGTGTGTAATCCCGCGGCTCCCAGCCCCTTGCTGCTGGACTCAGATTTGCGCGATACCAGCTAAACCCACCCTCGACATTTCCCGGCTTGACGAAGTTGTCGGTGATGATCTCGATTTCTGCGGGGGTCCACAGCGCTTTGTTGGCTGACCACCAATTGAAGAACCAGCGGAAATAAATTTTCGTGGCCTCTCGGCTCGAGCCCACCAATTCCGTTGCCAGGGGTGTGCTATGGAACGACGCATAATAGGAGTGGCTATGAAACGCGGGGCTCAAGTATCGTGCCTCCGCGCCCGGCAAGAAAGGATTGGCCAGCACCAATTTTTTGACCATCTCCGGGTAGCGTCTGACGAATTTGTGCATCGTCAGCGAACTCCAATCATGCCCCAGCCAGTAGGCCTTCTCGATGCCGAGCGCCTTCGCTACCCGCATCTGATCGTCCACCGTGGTGTTGAGATCATAGTGGTCGATGGGGTCCAGTGTAGATCACCAGTATTGCGTTTCATTGCCAGTCCTCCTCAAAGTTCGTGAAAGGAGCACGGATGGCGCCTCATCCGCGCGTTCTGCACAGACCTAGGACGTTCGCATCGAACAGCGCCGCAGCGCTCGGTGAAGTTTTCTGCCTTTGCAAACGCGGAATCGATAATACGCCGAGTAGGTAACTTGAGCGAGCGACGCTCCGGCGCGGGGGCTCATTTGTGGCCGCGCCGCAAAGTATCAGATTCCATCCGGACCGGGCTATCCGCTGGGAAATACCCGAACTGCCTAGCGACGATTTGCCACCATACCGGGCGGGCTCACGTGAACATTGCGCGACACGAGTTTGGCGGAGGACGGTCCGTCCCTTGAGCAACGGTTTTGTCTGAACGATTTTGGAAACTTATCGGCTTGGAGCACTGTCTTTGCCGCACGTTATGAGCGCTAAAGCGCGGCTTGCTGTTCTCGACCGGTGTGTGCGATGGCGCCGCCAACGCCTTCGCGCCAACTCTGTCGATAGCGACCGGGAGGTGCGGCGAAGCGGCGCTTGAATGCGCGATTAAAAGCGGCTTCCGAGTCGTAACCGACTTCTCCGGCGATCTGCAGTACGCTGCGGCTGGTGGTGCGCAGCGACTCGGCCGCGAGTTCCAATCGCCAGTCGGACAGATAGGCCATAGGCCCCTGATCGAGATAGCGAGCGAACCGTTCTGTGAGGGCTGAGCGGGACAGGCCGACTTCCTGCGCCAGCTCGTCAAGCGTCCACGGGTGCGCTGGCCGCTGATGCAGTGACGTCAGCGCGCGTCCGACCGCTGGATCACCTGATCCGGCTAGCCAGCCGGTTCGTCCCGCTGGCAACTGTAGCAGGTAACGCCGCAACACTTCGGCAAACAATACCTCCGCGAGCCGCGCGACGATAACCTGGCTGCCGGGCGCGGCCGCCGCGAGTTGCTGAACTGCATGGCGAATCATGCCCTCGAGCAACTCGCCCGACGAGTCCGCGCGGATATTCACGCGCACGACGCGGGGCAGTCCAGTGAGAACCGGCTGGATAAGCCGTGCATCGCAGGCCAGATAGCCGCATACCAGTTGCGTCAGCTCACCACCGCCACCGAAATGCTCGAGTTTGAATTGGCCACGCATAACCTCCGATAGCCCGGCTTCGCCGTCGATGGGTTCGCTGCCGAAGCCATTGCCCATATAGTGCGCATCGCCGTGCGGCATCATCACAATGTCGCCCGCCGCAAGTGGCGTGGTCTCTTCGCCCACGCGAATATAGCCGCGCCCCTCGGCTATCAGATGAAATTCGATCACGTGGCTGGTGGGCGAAGCGACGTAAGGTCTGAATTTGTGCGACGCCGGTGAGCGCAGGCACCACGGCGCCGTACATTGCGCGTTGAAGAACATCGCGCCGGTCAGTTTCACCACGCGCAAGAGTTCGGAGAGGGCATCCATATTCGCAAACGTGTCCCGGGCTAACGGCCTACCAATCAATAATTCCGGCCGATAGATCAAGTGAGCGACGCCGGACGGCACAACAGTCAAATACGGCGGCTTTTCGGCAAAGCCACTGCAATTTCGCGCACCGAGAATAGCGACTGCACAACCCTTGAGGAATTTTCATGAATACTGGCATTGATGAACAAAAACTCCACGATTTGCTCGGACGCGCGATCGTCGATTTCGGCGCGGTTTCGATTGCGCCACTTGTCTTGATCGGTGATCAACTCGGATTATATCGTGGGCTCACCGCGCATGGACCGATGACCTCGGCAGAGCTTGCGACGCAGACTAACACTCATGAGCGCTACGTGCGTGAGTGGCTCAACGCCCAGGCGGGTGAAGCGCGCATACGCGCAGTTGTGACCGGTGCCGGCTTCACCCGCTTTCGCCGTGCTACGCACTCACCGTTCAACCTCGTTTACCAGGCTAGGCCATGAACGGAATGCGAGTGGGTACGTGGTAGTGCGTTACCGCCATCGATGAGCTGCACCCATGAAAATCAAAGATTATCGTGACTACGACATAAGCGGAGCAACCCCGGCCGCCTTGGATGGGTTTGAAGATGCGCTCGCCACCTTTCAGAGTTGGCGACGCGGCACTGAAACGCATCTCGGACGGGCGCTGCTTGAAGCTCCAACGTTCACGATGGCCCACGTACTCAACGCCTACCTTTATCTGTGTAGCCGCGATCCGAATCACGTGCGTTTGGCGCGTTCCGTCCATGCGCAAGCGTCGCGCTTGGACGCAAATGATCGCGAAAGGCTACACCTCGCGGCCATGGGCGCGGCACTCGCGGACGATTATGAAAAAGCCAAAGCGATACTAGGAGATTTGCTGCGGGCGTACCCGCGCGACGCGCTCGCCCTGCAGGTAGCCCATGGGTTCGACTACGCGATGGGCGACATCGAGCGTATGGCCGATCGCGTGCCATCGGTGCTGCCGGCATGGTCCGCGCAGTTGCCTGGATACCATGCGGTGCTTGCCATGCAAGCCTTTAGTCTGGTGGAATGTGCCGACTACCAGCAGGCTGCCGACGTGGGACGACGGGCTTTGGAGTTAAACGCTTTCGACGCACGCGCCTATCACGCGCTTGCTCACGTATATGAGATGACCGATGCCGCTGACGCGGGTATACGCTGGATGCAAGGTTACGCTGCCTTTTGGGCGAACGACACGGTCGTGGCGACTCACGGTTGGTGGCATGTCGCGCTGTTTCACCTTGCGCGTGGCGAAATCGACCAAGCGCTGGCGCTTTACGACAGCCGCGTGCGAGCCGTCCATTCGCTCGAGGTGTCCGACATGATCGATGCATCGGGACTGCTGTGGCGCATTGAACTGTTGACCGATAGTGTCGGCCAACGTTGGCGCGAACTGGCGCTCGCATGGACACGGCATATCGGCGACGGTTTCTGCAGCTTCAACGACGTGCACGTCATGCTCGCTCTGGTCGGTGCGAGGGATTGGACAGGCGCTCATGCACTGGAGAACGAGTTAATGCGGCGCCACAACCTCGCGACACGACATGGCGAAACCACCCGACTCGTCGGCCTGGCGGCGTGCCGAGCGATCATGGCGTTCGGTCGAGGCGACTACAGCCGTTGTGTTGAATTACTGGGGAGACTGCCGCCGTGGGTGCAGCGGATCGGCGGCAGTCACGCACAACGGGATGTGTTCTACCTCACTCTGCTGACCGCCATTGAACGCCTACGTCGGCCACGATTGCGTGTTGCCGCCTAGGCCGGGTGTTATTCCATTTCCAAATCAAACAAACGTTGTCGGCTTCGCCTTGCCGTGCTACAGCGCTGTCTGCGGCTCGCCTTCGCGTCCTTTTTGATTTGGAAATGGAATTAGAGGTCATCCGTGCGGTCCGACCTTGGGAAATGACCCAAACAGCCTAGCGACGATTACCGGTCGGTTGCAGTTGAATTGCCGACTCGCCAAAATTTGAAGTCTTCGCCCTAGAAGCTCCTAGACTACAACAATCGTTCTGCTGCATGACATCCCGATCAATACCAATTACCGATCTTTCATGTCATCTAAAAACTCGGATGCAGGCTCGACGCTCGTCACCAACAGATAATCCCTCGCCCGCGTACAGGCAGCGTAAAGTAGATGGCGTTCAGTGTCATAGACTTCCTGTAAATCGGCATCGTCGCCAACCGTTTCAATGCGCTCCTGCAACGGAATAATCTCATCATCACAAGCCATCACCACTACGGCGCGAAACTCCATCCCCTTGGCAAGGTGCATCGTGCTGATTGAGACATGACCGGTGCTAGTCTCCACTTGCTCGTCGAGAACCTTGAAGGATTGTCACGCATCCTTGACCGCGGCTTTAGCTCTTTCCAATTGTGCCGCCGATCGTACAAAGACGCCGAACTCATGCGGGAGAACGCCTGCTATCGACATTTCAGCCATCCATTGCCCGATGGATTTAGACTCTTCGCCCTCGCTTTTGAACACACGAATGATAGGTGGCGGACCGTTGAAGACTGAGATAGTGTCGCTGCGAATCTCAACGGTTCCATCAACATCCGCAGTCTGGGGCCCAAGCAAGCGGTCTGCTTGTTGGCGGATCTGGTGTGACGTGCGGTAGTTGATGCGCAAATTCCGTGAACGCCCGCGAATGTCTACGCCAAGGGATTTCCATGAGAAGGGTTGCTGAAAAATTCGTTGGCCGAGGGCACCGGCAAAGAAAAGCGCATTGGGCCGCGTTGCACCAAGCGCAGCGAAGAATCGCAAATGGGCGACGCTGATGTCTTGCGCCTCGTCTACCACCGCGAAGTCGAATGGCTGGCGCTTGTTTTTGGTCAATGCCGACGCCAAGGTTGTGAACAGGCCTGCGTCGGTGATGACCTTACGCTTTTTTTAATCCGCTTCGGACTTGTTCGAAGATTGACCACAACACCGCTCGCTGTGCTTCAGGTAGGCGGGTTTTTCGACCGAGTCGTGCGACATCGCGATAAGATTCCCAGGTTTCTAATTGCCATGCGTCTACCACCTGCTCCCATTCAGTCAACAAAAAATGCAGACTGAATTTGTGACCACCCACGGCGCTTGCCGCGCCATTCACTAGCTCATGGACAATCTCGCGGCTGGCTATCGTCGCCGGTCCTATGTGCGCGTTGTAGAGCCGAAGCCCGATGATGTTAAGTGAGTAGACATCTATGCGCTCACCAAGTCGCGGCTCGCTGCCGATCAACCGCTTCAGCTTGGTGTGCAGCGCATTAGCCAGTGTGTCCGAGAACGTGGTGAGCAGAACACGAGCGTCGGGATGAGTGCGGGCGAGATGCACAGCTCGATGCAGGGCGACGATAGTCTTGCCGGTGCCGCGGAACCTGAAACTCGGGCGGGACCGGCGTAGTCACGCTCCACCCACTGCCGCTGTTCAGGATGGAGAAAAACGGTCCATTTTTCCCAGGGGAAATCGAGCGCCCGTTGCAATTCCTCAACGTTGGTCATCACGCGGAAGCGGCGCTGCGCATCGGGATGATCAAACGGATTCGCCGTCGCCGGTGCGGGTAGAGGCACCCTAGGTTTGCCGCCAGTTGCCAGTTCCAGCAGCGCTTCCGCCGCTTCGGCGGGTAGATGGTCGGCCAAAGCCAACAGCGTGTCCTCCGTTGCTTTTTTCACGTCATCGAGCCATGAAGCAGGCACACCATAGCCGAGTAGTTCATCATCGGCATGACCATCGAACAGTGGTTTCAGTGCCGCTTTGGATTTGGGTGTTCGTGAAAGTTCCGTCTGAACATAGACCGGGACGACGACCTCTTTAACCGTTTCCCGGATTTCGACTAACTGAGCAGCGCCTGTCGTTGGATGCGTTTCTAGCTTGCGCCGCTCGGCCTAGTCATAGGCTTTATCGTGATGATCGACAAAGCAAAGAAGTAGGCTCACCTCGCTCTTGTGAACGATCAAGCGAATGTCGCTACCAACCCGCACCGACCAAAACTTCTTGTCCTTCGCCCTCTCAAGCTTGTGCAATTGCATGCCGGGATTGACCGGATTCATCTGCAAGTCGAACGCGGTCGTCTTGACGATCTTCTGTTCGTCGCCGGTTAGGCGTGCGAGGCTGTCGGTAAAGGTGTCGGCGATGACGAAGTTCATTGGGCCGTAATGTTCCAGTTTTTCCGCAGGCTAAGTTCTCCAACCGTCGCCGGGCATGATTCGATGCATGAATTCGTCGAACAATGGGACGGTGAATGCGGTGTCGCCATGATTTGGACTCCAGATCATTCCTTTGCCTATTAACTGATTTCGAGTTGGTCCCAATCCCGTCACGTCGCGCCGTAGTTGCTCGGCAATGTCGCCAGAGCGATGCGGGCCAGGGCCGAGCTCGGCCATTGCTCGCAAATACCTTTTCTCCAAAGGGGTCAGCCGGTCGAACCTCACGCGGAAGAAACTTTCATCCAATGCCGCGATCACTGATGTCGACGCCAGGTCAACGTCAGACAGGGTGATGGGAGATTTAGATGCGGTGTCCCAAGCATGCTTTCCCCATTCCTGCAAGAAGTAGGGATAACCCCGCGTTTGCTGGACGATTCGCTCCAATGCGTCCTCGTCTACCTCAACACCTTCCACTTTCGCAGGCTTGGCAATCGCCGTGCGTGCTGCCGATGGTGGGAGTGGGCCAACTTCCGGGAAATCGAAGAGGCGCTCGGCGTAAGACTTGGCGTGGCCCATGCGCCCCCTTAGTTGAGGCAGACCGGCGCCCACCAAGACGAGCGGCAGGCGGCGCTGGGCGGCGCGATGCAGTGCAGTGATGAGCGCGGCGAGTTCATCTTCTTTCACGTATTGCAGTTCATCGACAAACATAGTCAACGCGGTGCCGGCTTTCTGCGCCGCCGCGCCGGCGGCTTCTAATAGCGCTTGCAAATCGTGTTCCAAATCGCCGTTGTCAGCCAAGCCGGGCTCCGGCTCAAAGTCGAAACCGACCTCTATATCGTCGTACTTGAACTTCAACCCTTTGGCGAATCCCGCGAGCCCACGCAACGCGCGCTGGGCGAGATCCTTCGCTTTCTCATTCCGCGACAGGCGCAGCAACGCTTGCCGCAATTGCGGCGCCAAAATGGCCGGCAATGACCGGCTCTCGGGAGCCTCCACGCGTAGCGTTTGGATTCCCGCTGCTTCTGCATCTTCCCTCATACGGTCGAGCAACACGGTCTTACCGACGCCCCGCAGACCTACCATCAAAATGCTCTTCGTAGGCCTGCCAAGTCGCGTTCGCTCCAACGCGATACGAACAGTTTCCCTCAAATCATCGCGGCCGGCCAGCTCAGGCGGTGGCGTGCCGGCGCCTGGTGCGAAAGGGTTTTTTACGGGATCCATCGGCACATTTTATGTAGAAATTAGGCGATTTACAATAATTTTATAAATTAACTAATATTAATCAAAATGACGGGATTTATTCGCTTGAAAATCTCCGTCTCACACCCGAAACACCTTCATCACCTCATCCCCCAGATGATTAATGACCTTCACCGCAATACGCCCGGATTGCGGCTTATCGAAAGCCCGTGAAGTGTCGCTGTTCAGCGTGGCCCATGCTTCTGGCGTTGATCTCCGCTTTCAGTGTCGTCTTCAATGCAGAATAGGGATCGTTGGCGCCGAGAAAATAAGCGTGGCGGACGAAGAAGCTTTCTTCGTTGTAGTCGGTGTCGATGAACCAGCAGGCGATGCCGTCGGCGCCGTCGCTGATGACTTCGCCGGTCTGCGGTTTGAAGACGTCCACGCCGTTCACCTTCACGCGCAGCTTGCCGTCTTCTTGTGGCAGCAAGTCGATGTCCGGCTCGCCGAAGATAACGAAGAAGTTGCCTTTGCCGGTGTTCTTCAGGTCTTCGGACATGTGCAAATCGGCGTTCATGCGCGCCTTGAGCACGGGGATGCGGCCCAGCTTACTGAACTCCGTGGCGTGCGCCTCGTAGTTGAAGGCGCAGGCGATCAGCACATCGAACCCGGCATCGCCGCACTCGCGGGCGGCTGCGACCAGGTCGGCTCGTTGCACGGTGCCAAATTCCGGGCCGATGAATATCGCCGGCGCGCTTTTCCGACATCGCCTTCGAGGTAGCGCCCTTCGGCGCATACCCTTCCCTCACCGGGCCAAGGGGAAAGCGCGGTGAAGATAATGCGATCCTCCTTGTGCGCCTGCTGCACGCCGGCGGTCTTGAGGTTCTCCAGGATCATCTGCGGGAACGATCTGCTTTACCGCGTAGTCGGGGCGCGTTTGCTGGAGGGTATCGATCAATTCATCGTTTTCATCCACACCCAGCATGCGGTGAGGGCTGAGGCTCTCCACGGTGAAAGGACCGGCTACACGAACACACTTCTTGTTTTCGTAGGGCTTATCGTAGAGGTATTCGAACTCGGCTTTGGCGGCAATGGATTTGTCGATCTCTTTTTGCCGCGCGATGCGGGCTTCCCACCAGCTCGTGTAGCGTGCAACTTCTTCGCAGGCTGTCCGGACCACGCTTCGCTTCATCAGGCTACGGAATTCCATCGCGCAGAATTCTCCCACTCCTGCCAAGGTCTTGCTTGCCCAGCGCGGCATTCAGCTTCTCGCGCAAAGGCTCCAGATTCGCCTGCCACTTGTCCCAGATGACATCGATCTCCGCGTTGTTGGCGATGGACTTGAGGGTGATGTGCGGCACGCGCTCATAGACGAAGCCGTGGCGGATGTTCCCGTGCACGGGCTGGGAACTCGGCGCGGTGCGGGTGACTTCGGCTTCCTTGATCTGGCCTTCGCGGGAATCGGCCAGCAGGTAAAAGGGATAACGCGCGCCCATGATGCGGGCACGGGCCAGCGCCAACGCCACGCGCGAGGTGTCAATCGTGATCCAGCGGCGGCCCCATTGTTCGGCGACGGTGGCGGTGGTGCCGGAACCGCAGGTCGGGTCGAGCACGAGGTCGCCGGGGTCGGTGGCCATGAGGAGGCAGCGTTCGACGACCTTTTGCGACTGTTTGGACGACGTAGTCTTGTCCTCGTGAAGCCTGACGTCATCGTGTCATTCCAGAGGTTGGTAATTGGGAACGACGGGAAATCGTCGAGAAAGCGGACGATACGTCAAGCTGATTCTCCGAATGGCCGAAGCCGTCCGCCTTGCGCCAAGCTGCGCTCAGTCCTTTTGAGTCTGTCTTCCAAGGTGCCATCGCCTGGTGTGAAATGCTGTGCCGTCGAATTCAAAAGCGGAAACATCGTTCCTTGTGCCGTGGCCGCTGACTCGTGAGGTTGTCACGGCAAATACGCGATTGCGGTCAATCGAGCGGCATCGCTGCCGAGCTCCTCTGCACTCAGCCTTCGGTCGAAGTCCGCCGTCATCGAACCGACACAGTACTGTAGTTGGTTCCGATCTTCACCGAGAACTTTCATGCGATATAGCTGCACGGAATTTGATCGAGCGGCTGTACTCTTTGCAATACCAGATGATGTAGTCGCTGATCGAGGCCAGGTGTTCGCTCGGTCGATGCCGCTTGTCTTCTGCAAAGACAATCTGCGAGACGAAGTTTTCATCCCCAAACACCTCATCCATCACCGCCCGGACGCGGTGGACATTTTCATCGCCGATCTGCACGAAGATGGAGCCGGAATCGGTGAGGAGATCGCGGGCGACGGTGAGCCGGTCGCGCAGGTAGGTGAGGTAGCTGTGGATGCCGTCGCGCCAGGTGTCGCGGAAGGCTTTGACCTGCTCCGGCTCGCGGGTGATGTGGCCGGCGTTGCCGTCCTTCACGTCGCGGCTGGTGGTGCTCCACTGGAAGTTGCTGTTGAATTTGATGCCGTAGGGCGGATCGAAGTAGATGCACTGCACCTTGCCGCGCAGGCCCTCGCGCTCGGCCAGGCTGGCCATGACCTGGAGCGAGTCGCCGAGGATCATGCGGTTGGACCAGTTCTGGTCGTGCTGGTAGAACTCGGTCTTGTCCACGCCCTTGGGGATGCCGTTGAAGTCGGCGAACAGATCGAGCTGTGAGCCTCGCCCGGCCTCGTGCTCGCGCTCCTTGCGTCTGCGCGCAGCAGATCGTCGATCAGCGCCTTGGGGTGAACCTTCTCCTGGATGTAGAGCGGCGGCGCGTGGACGACGAGATCGCTCCAGTCCTGCTCGTCCTTGCCGCGCCAGACCAGCTGCGGATCGAGATCGGTGTTGCGCGGGTAGCGCGATCGTGCTCGGGTTTTTCTGCGTCCGTGCTTCGATGACGGATTGGTGTTCGGCGGTGGGGATGTTCTTCCGCTTGGCCTCGTCGTGCTTGAGGGTTTCGACGGTCTTGGGATTGGGTTTCTTGGCCATGATTTTCAGCTGTCTTTCTTGAGCTACCTTCTTCCGTCATTCACGGCTTCCGGGAGTTCTTTGTAGTTCGCTCGCTGGATACTCGCCTGCCGATTTTTCTCCAGATCGAGTCGCGCGCTGCCGGCAACGGTGCCGCCTTCTGCGGCGGATCGAGATTCTCGCTGTATGCCTTGCGCATCTTTATTGCGAGCGATCTCGGTGGTGGAGGCCTCGCCCAGCATGGTGAAGATCAGTTCCAGGTCGTTCATGTGGTCGCGCAGGTTGTCGCTGGCTTGCGAGACTCTTGAACTTCTTGTATTCGGCAGGCGTCATGCCGAACGTGGCGCGGCTGATTTCAGCGGTGAGGATGGTAATATTCGCGCTGCTCCTTCACGCCGCGCTTTTTCCACTCGTTGGTCAATTCGTCGCGGATGGCGATGCCGCGCACGCGCTTTTCGATCCATTCGTCGCTGTAACCCTTGGCCTGGTATAGCTCGCGCATGCCGCTGCAGCGGCGAGTTCGGGATTCTCGATTTCTTCCAGCCGCTCATAGCCGACCTTGGCGAGCCAGCGCTTGAAGGGTTCGGCCTTGGGCGAGGGGATGGACTGGATGACGCGTAGC
The DNA here is from genome assembly GCA_963714525.1 of uncultured Pseudomonadota bacterium. Lineage (GTDB taxonomy): Bacteria > Pseudomonadota > Gammaproteobacteria > Burkholderiales > JALYOK01 > JALYOK01. The sequence goes on along the minus strand of CAVQPB010000026.1, from coordinate 41,975 downwards.
AGTCCTTCGTGTGGGCGCATTCGGTTTTTCTCAGTTGCCGTCTGGTGCCAGAGTTCAAGCAAACTTCCCCAGTCTGGCGTTGAGCTCCGGTCAGCTTGGCATCTGATGTAGCCCGAGATCGTTGACGAATCGTGTCAAGCCCCACTGCATCGGCATCGAAAAATGCCACTTGCTATCGGCCGCATTCCAATATCAGATCGAATCTGCTTGGATGTCAACTAGCTTGACGCGACTCTGATTGACCTTTTTGTTGGAACCAATGAAAAGGTTCTCGGAGCAGACAGCGATCCAGATTCCCGGCGTCAGGAATATGGCTTGCAGAAGTGTCTTGATGTTGTCATGTGGTTTGTGGTCCAGGCTCGGGTACGAATGCATCGATCATTTTGTTGAACTCGCTTTCAACCTTGGCCTTGAAGTCGGACTCGATCTGATACACCTCGGTGAACTCGGCAAAGGCCCAGCGGCCGTACGTGCCGAGATGATTCACGCCGGGCACCCAGTAGGTGTCCATGGTGGATTTCTTTCTCCTTCGCGTCCTCGCGCCGGTAGCCTTTGATCTCGACGATCAGATGCAGCAGATCGTCCGTCGCCGTGGCCGTCGTCCACCAGCACGATGAAGTCGGGCAGATACTTGCGCATCTCGGAGCCGTAGCGGTATGGCACCTCGAGGCCGAGGTTGTGGTTTTTGACGTAGGCGCGAACCTTGGGGTGCGACTCGGCCACGCGGCAGAACTCGCCTTCCCAGTCGCTGTCGAGCACGACCCAGTTGATGTGGCAGTGCGCTGGAACTGGTTTCCCAGCGGTCGGTCTTGCGAGGTGTTGAAGCGGACGTGCCTGGTGGAGCCGGTGGGGTTGTAGGCGATCGAGCAGTGCCTTGATCGGCCGCTCGCCGACGAAGCTTGCGGTGATCGCCGCGGTGATCCTGTTGCAGGCCATGTCGGCCAGCTCCTGATACATCAGCTAGCGCGGGATAGGTGTCGCCCTTGCAGACCAGGCAGCGTGTCCAGCCATTGCTTGGTAATGCGCTTGAGCTGGCCGAACAGATGGAGCTTGGGTTCCTCGCCGGGGTCGCGCCATTTGGTGTAGAGCAGGCGTTGCGTCAGGTGAAACAGCAGCGTGGAGGGCCGCATGTCGCCGAGATGCTCGAGGCTCATGTCCACGCCTTCGCCGATGATGCCGGAGTTGCGGGTGATGGATGGGCCGACCAGATCGGGGTTGAGTTCCAGAATCGAGTCGTCGTTGAACTCGGCGGTCAGCCGTTCTTCCGGCAACTCGACGCGATAGCCCTCGACGCGGGGGAAGCGGATTTCCAGCGCATCGCGCTCGGGCCGCATGGCCTTGACCTGAATCGTCTCGCGCGGCGGCTGCGGCGGCGCGATCACCGGCTTGGCGGTGAAGTCGAAGGGAATGCCGAAGACGTCGGCATATTCGACGTTGAAGAAGCCCTGTCCGTCTTCGTTGAGTCGTAGGACTGGCGGCGCAGGGCGCGGCCGATGACCTGCTCGCAAAGAAGCTGGGTGCCGAAGGCGCGAATGCCGAGAACGTGAGTGACGGTGTTCGCATCCCAGCCTTCGGTGAGCATGGAGACGGAGACGACGCAGCGGATCGAACCGCCAAGTTGGCCGGGCTTGCCGACGGTGTTCATGACCTCGCGCAGCAATTCCTGATCGGTGATGTTGTCGCCGGCGCGGGCGTCGCCGGTGCGCTCGACAATCTCGCGGCGGAAGCGCTCGATTTCGTCGGCCGCCATGCCGCGAAAGTTGTCGTCGAGCGCATCGCCGGCTTCGAGTTGCTCGCTGTCGATGAGCAGCGTGTTTGGGCGCGGGAGCGGATTGCCGGTGGTCTCGTCGAAATTGCGGAACAAGGCGAGGCGGCCGTTCTCCAGCGTGGTCGTGCCGTCGTCGTTCTTGCGGTGAAAGCCGGAGATGAAGTCGTAAACCAGCTTGGAGATGGCGGTGTTTTGGCAGACGATGATGAAACAGGGCGGCACGTTGATGCCCTTGTCCTGCCCACAGCTTGAAGGTCTTCTCGTAGTGACCGTAAAGGGCTTCGAGCGCCGTTTGCAGTCGCGTGGGCAGTTTGAGCGGATCGAGCTCTTCGCCTGTGCCACGACCCTTTCTTGGGCATGTCCTTGCGGATGTGCTCCCACAGGTTGCGGAACATCGGCATTTCCTCGCCGGGAATGTTTTCCGCCACGGGAACGCGCGGCAGCTTGACGATGCCGCATTCGATGGCGTCCATCAGCGAGAAGTCGCTCATCGTCCAGGGGAACAACGTGCCTTCGGCATAGCCGGAGCCGCTGAAGAAAGAACGGCGTGGCCGACAGATCGATGACGCGGGCGACGCCGAGCTTGCGATTCACCGCTTCGAGGCCGGAAATCCAAAGCCGCGCGGCTTCGTTGTTCTTTTCGGCCTCTTTCTTCTCGTCGCCCTTCAGATTCTTCGTCGTCGTCTTCGTCGTCGGGCTTTTCGCGATAGCAGTGGTGCGCCTCGTCGTTGAGCACGAGGATGTTCTTCATGCCCATGAGGTCGGGCATGACGCGCTGAATCATCTGGCCTTCGGTCTCCGCGGTTTGCAGCTCATCGCCAGTGCGGCCTTGGAGCAGCTGACGTCCGCCTTTGGAAAGTTCAATGCGCTCGCGCAACTTGAAGGCGTGGTAATTGGTGATGACGATCTTGGCTCGCTTGATCTCGTCCAGCATGTCGTGCGGCACGAGTTCACGGCTGGCGTAGTAGCTGTCGGGATCATTGGGCTGCAGAACGCGCAAACGGTCTTTGATCGTCAAGCCAGGCGCGACAACCAGAAAGCCACGCGTGAATTTCTTACTGCCGGGGCGCCGGGCAGCGTTGATGGTCTGCCACGCGATGAGCATGGCCATCACTGTAGTCTTGCCCGCGCCGGTGGCCAGCTTGAGCGCCAGGCGCATTAGCTCGGGATTGGCGTCTTTGTTGGCGCTCGTTAAGTGATCGAGGAAGCGCTTGCCACTCTTAAAATGAGGCGCAACCTCAGTCAGCCAGATGGCAGTTTCAACCGCTTCCACTTGGCAAAAAAATGGGCGTACGCCACTAAATTTGTGGTGCCGCCAATGTTGCAGGAGTCGCGCAGTCTCCGGTGTAACTTGCCATTGACTTGGATTGGGCAATGAACGCCAAGATTCAACATGGCTTCGCACATCGTTAATGATAGGACTGAGATCGTATTGTTGTTCCTTGGTCGAGAGTCCCTCGCCGTCGTCGAAAAGGAAGCCCTCTTGCCCAGTAGATTTTTTCCGCTTTTTGGGCTTAGGTATTGGCGTGACGAACTTGGCGGGGCGGCGAGCTGCAAGCAACTTTTGCGTCGGCTGGCCTTCTTCATCCAATTCCCAATGCTTTGCCGGGCACTCATAAGGAGAATTCACGATCGGATGGTCGAAGAACGGGTTAGACACTAACGATACCTTTGGGAATTATTTCGAGTCGGGAAATAGATTCTTTGCTCACTCCTACGGCCTCCTCGTATGTAACCCGCCGATCATTAATCTCACTTGCGACAAAACAGTGAAGCGGAACCATCAACTCGTGTTCGTTGCAAGGCTCCTGCGGTAGTGCGGAACAACGCCGCGCACCACAAGAGTGTATTCAATGCGAATTAGCAGCGCAGCGATAGCAGTTGATAGTCTTTATCCTACCTATTTTTTTGGAACATTCAGAAATATACAGTAGGAAGCAGCAACGTCCAAAGGGATCGGGTTTGACAACCGACTAGGAAAAAAACACGCGTGGGGCTTGCTTTGAAAACCCTACTTACCTATCGCCGAATGATGACCAAAAAATATCGCAACGCTTTGCGGTAGCAAAAGCGGCATACTTTGCGAAACTGCGTTCGAGTGACATTCCACAAGCTCTGTTTTATGTGCGCTGTTTCTCCGACTTCTTGCGAACAGTCGCAGGACGATTATCGCTTCCGCTGATGGGCGCGGCGTGCGTGCGCATCACTGTCGTGATGAATTTGATCACCGCCTTCACCGGAGCGACCCTTAGCATCTCGCGGCGATAGACAAGCGAGAGCTTGACGCTGACTAGAATCTGGTCGGTGATTCGCTTTAAGGTCGGCTCCGTTTCGCCCAACATGCAAGGCAACACCGCGAGGCCGAGGCCCGCGGTGGCCGCGGCGAGCATATCGGTCAACTCGCGGCAGCGCAGTACCACGCTGGCCCGGGTGGCGTGAGTTTCGAGCCACTTTGCGCCGGGCGATGCGGCGAGGCTCTGGTCGTAACCGATGACCTCGTGGCCCGCGAGTTGCAGCGGATCGATCGGCGCGGGCCGCCGTGCCAGGTAAGCCTCGGCCGCGTACAGCGACAAGCCGACTGCTCCCATATTCTGTGCGACTAAATCTTGGTCGGTGATCGGGCCGGTTCTAAGCGCGAGGTCGGCCTCACCTTTCTTTAAATCGACCGCACGGCTGCCGCTTAATAGTTCGAGGGTAACGTCCGGGTGATCTTGGTGCAGCTCGCCGAGGCACGCCGTGATGATCGGAGCAAACCCAGACGGGACTGCCATCCGCACGCGCATCTTGTTGGACGCCACTCGCTCTTGAACCGCATGCGCCGCGCGCTCGACCTCCTCGATGAGCGGTAACACGTGCTCGGCCAGAGGCGTCAATCGTAGTCCCTCCGGCCCTCGGATGAATAATTGCACGCCGAGCGCTCGCTCCAGAGCAGTCAGCCGCCGGCCGATGGTGGTGTGCTCGACACCGAGTGCGCGCGCCGCGCCGGCCAGGGTCTTGGTCCGCGCCCCTTGCAGGAAATAGCGCAAGTCATTCCAGTCGAAGTCACCGCTCTTAGTCATCGTCCCATTGTATCGCTTGGCTCGGCGACTGTGCTTTCGTGCACAACCCTGGGCAGTTTTTGCGAATTGATCCGCAAGCGGCGCTCACGCAAGATAGCCACTCCTAGTCGCAATGTGAATTTAAATCTAATTGGAGCCTTATTATGAACGTCGTAAAACTGATTTTCTCCCGGGCATATATGCTCAACGCGGTAATGGCACTGGCATGTCTAGCGTCTTCTTTTACCTACGCGCAGACCAACGATTCAGTCAAGCCTTCGCTTGCCCCGGAGGTGTTCGATTGGAATACTTTTGCGACGGAACTCGTCGCCGATCAACTGCCACCCATACAGACCCACGTGCTCGCGGTCGCCCATATCGCGGTGCACGACGCGCTAAACGCAATCGATTCGCGGTATGAACCCTATGAGTATGTTGGCTCGGCACCAAATGCGTCAGTCACCGCCGCCGTCGCCGCCGCCGCACACGACACGCTGATACGGTTTCTGCCTGCGGCCGCGACACAGGTTGACGCCCGCTATGCCGCGAAGCTCGCGTCGATCCCAGATAGCGCAGCTAAAAACGCAGGGATCTTCGTCGGACAGTCCGCCGCTGCTGCGATCCTGACGCGTCGTGGTAGCGAAGATTTGTTCGGTGCGCTGGGCAAGCGCTACACGCCGGGCCCCACCGATCCGGGCGTCTATCAGCCGACGCCGCCGTTGAATACGGTGTTTCTTGCGGGCTGGGGTGAACTCGTTCCGTTCGCGATGCGCAACGGTTCGCAGTTTCGTTCGCGCGCGCCATTTTCGGTAAGTAGTTTTAGGTATGCGAGAGACTACCAGGAAGTGAAAGAGCTGGGCTCGAGTGCGAGCACGAAGCGCAGCGCCGAACAAACCGAGACGGCGCGCTTCTGGTTCGACGTCGCCACCAAGGAGTGGCACCACGCCGCACGGGTGGGCCTGATCGATGTGTCCGCGAACGAGTGGCAAGCGGCGCGTACGCTCGCGCTGGTCAGCATCGCCATGGCCGACGGTGTCATCGCCAGCGCCGAGACAAAATTCACCTTTAATTACTGGCGGCCGATCACCGCGATCCACTCTGGCGAGCGCGACGGAAACTACGACACGCGCGGCGATCCCGCGTGGGAACCACTGTGCGCGACACCGCCGTTTCCGGAGCACAATTCCACGCACGCGGTGACCGGTGCGGCCGCGGCGAAGGCACTTGCGTTGACGATCGGCGATCGACACACGTTTACCATCGACAGCCCAACCCTTGCCGGTGTTAGTCGAACCTACGAGTGGTTCAGCAGTGCAGCCGCTGAAGAAGGCATCTCGCGTATTTTCTGCGGCATCCATTTTCGCAATGGCATGAACGCGGGACTCGCGCAGGGCCGGCGTGTCGCGCGATACGTCGTCAGAAGCCTATTGCGGCCGATCCACCGCGGCCACGACGATGGGCACCAGCCGATACCAACTTGGTAATTGGGCGCTCCCGGCACTCGCCGCGACTACCATTTCGCGGCGGCAGTCTCCACCCTCCCTTGCGCGCACCGCGCGCGGGGGAGGGAAGGGGTGGGGGCAACGTTTTTTTGGACGCGGGCTGTTGATAGGGAGATGAATCGGGTTTTCAAATCGCGATTAAGAGCTGCCCCCATCCCCGCCTTCCCCGTGCGCGGTGCGGACAAGGGAAGGAGTAGTCCCGTCGCTTTGCACGGACCAACTGTTAATGCAGCGAAAAGTTACATCAATTCCGAAGCAATGCACTCGACGCGCGAATCAAACGTAAAAACGTTCGCATATGAGTCAGGAATTCCCTACCCAGTGTGCGCACGACCTTACAACAATTTCGTCCTGTGCCGATGGTGGCCACTCATGCGCCAATTTAGAGTCATCGTTACCGCTCACCGCGACGCGGCAAAGGAGCTTTGATGAAACCAGCATCTTTTTCAGTCATTCGAGCTGTCATCGCACGAACCTCACTGACGATAATGACTCTGCTCGTCATGTGCGTCGCCGCACAAGCGCTGGCCGACGAATATCCCGCGCGGCCCATTCGCCTGATCGTGCCGTTCGCGGCGGGCGGGCCGAACGATATCGTCGCGCGCATCGTCGCGACGGAACTAGGCACGCCCTTGGGTCAGAACGTCATCACCGAGAACCGGCCGGGCGCCAGCGGCAACATCGCCGCGGAGCTGGCGGCGCACGCCGCGCCGGACGGCTACACGTTATTCTGGGCGCAGGGCGCGACCCACGGCGCCAATCCCTGGCTCTACCCCGCCGATATCAAGTACGACCCGGTGAAAGATTTTGTCCCGATCGCGCTGATCGGCCGTGCGCCGATTGTGGTGCTCACGGCGCCGGGTTCAGGAATTAAATCCCTCGACGATTTATTGCGCAAGGCGAAGGCCGCGCCGGATAAGCTCACCTTCGCATCGGGCGGCCGCGGGACTACTCCCCACATGGCGGGCGAGTTGCTCAAAGCGAGTGCGGGCGTGAAGTTGCGCCATATTCCCTACAAAGGTTCGCAGCCGGCTATCGTCGATGCGATCGCCGGAGAAGTCGACATCGTGTTCGACGGCGCAGCCTCCGCCATCGGCTACATCAAGTCCGGACAACTCATGCCGCTCGCGGTGAGCGCGAGCGAGCGACTACCCGCGTTGCCGGAAGTTCCTACCGTCTCCGAGTTTATCCCCGGGTTCGCGGTGGCGGGCTGGAGCGGCATCGCGGCGCCGGCCGGCACGCCCGTCGCGGTGGTGCGGCGGCTCAATCAAGAAGTCAATCGCGCGCTTAAGAGTTCCACGGTCAGCAAGCGCTTCGCGCAGCTCAATGTGCTTGCACTCGGCGGTTCGCCGGCCGACATGCGGGCGCACGTGAAGAGCGAGTTGGAAAAATGGAAGAAGGTCGTCGCCGATAACGGCCTCAAAGCGGATTGATAGCCGATTGCGATTCAACAGTGATAGGAGAAATGGCCATGCTTGATCGCGCCTATCAAGACGGAAATACCGCAGCGCAGGAGTTCCGGCGGATGCTGATGGGCTTTCGCACTACGCAGTTGGTCCATGTGGCCGCGAAACTCAACATCGCCGATCTTCTCGCGAATGGCCCGCTCAGCGTCGACGATTTGGCGAAGACAGCGGGCGCTAATCCTCGCGCCCTGTATCGGTTGTTGCGCGCGCTCGCCAGCCTCGGCATCTTCGCCGAGCGCGAGGATGGACGCTTTCAACTGACAACGTTAGCGGAACCGCTGCGCAGCACCGCCGCGGGCTCGCTGCACGGCGCCGCCATCTTGTACGGCGAGCCGTGGTGCTGGCGCGCCTATGGCGAGCTTTTGCACAGCGTCAACACCGGCGAGCCAGCTTTTGATCATGCGCACGGCATGGGGATTTTTGACTACTGTCAGCACGACCCGCAAGCCGCGGCAGTGTTCAATCGGGCCATGACTGCGTTTACCGGACAGGAGGTCGAGGCAATTTTGGGTGCATACGATTTCTCCGCGTTTGCGAATGTAGTCGATGTCGGTGGCGGACACGGCGCGTTCCTTGCCGAACTGCTCGCGGCCCGGCCGGATTTGCAAGGCATCTTGTACGACTTGCCGCACGCATTGGAAGGCGCGAGAAAGCTCATGGCCGAAGCCGGTGTGGCAGAGCGATGTGCCATCGTCAGCGGTAATTTTTTTCAGTCGGCGCCGCAAGGCGGCGATCTCTATTTACTCAAGCGAGTGATCCATGACTGGGACGATGAACGCGCCGTCGCGATCCTCAAAAATTGCCGCGATGTCATGACGGATGCAGGACGATTGCTGGTGATGGAAAAGGTGATCCCGCCGGGAAACACGCCCTCGGAAGCAACACTCTTCGACATCAATATGATGGTGAGCGCCGGCGGCATGGAGCGCACCGAAGACGAGTATCGCGCGCTATTGGCGCGAGCCGGATTCGTGTTGACACAGGTGATTTCTACTGCATGCCCGTTGAGTTTGATCGAGGCGGTGCGAACGTAATCGTTCCATTGATAAGAGATAGGCGCTTGCAATCATAGGGCCATGCTGGCGTGCCTTCCAGTTCCCCGGTGCTCAAGCCGACGCGCTCGACTTAGCGAAGCTTTGATTTTTTGTCCTCACGTGCAGCACAGTTTGACAATCTTCTAATATGTACATACCATGTGCATGTACACACTATTTGCGACGGAGATGACGATGGCTGCTGCAGTTGAACGAATTGTCGTGCAAGCGACGCCACAGGACAAGAAGGCAATTACCGCCAAGGCGAAGAAACTCGACTTGCCAGTATCGGAGTTGATGCGACGGGGTGCATTCGCATACGAATCGGGCGAGAGCAATGATGAACTCGGCGCGCTGGCGGATGCGGCGAAGCGAGCGGCCGATCGTGCTAGCGGATATATTGATGATGCGCTGGCCTTCATTGCTGCGAGCAATAAGCGCATTGCCGCGATGGAAGCTAAAGCCCACGAGCAGCCCACGCGGAAGCCGCGCTAATGGGCGTCACCGATAAGATTTGGGGGGCACTGACATCAATTATTAAGCTGGAAGACAAGGTGAATCGCCAGTCCGACGCCATGAAAACCCAACAGACTAAGATTGAGGATCTGACGGCGCGTGTGGTTCGCTTAGAGACGCAGTTGGATATGCTGATGCAGGCCGCCTCGTTGAAGCGTTTGAAAGGCTGAATGGACAATTCGAAACGATGTGAGATGCTTAGGCTGGGCGCGCGGTCGCATGTACGAGCGGCCGAAATACTTTTCAAATTGCACGGTGATATTTTCGCGACGTCGGTCCGGGGTCGGCCAATAACTGTCGGTGGGAAAGGGCTGCTTTTAGGCATGCGAACGCTACGACAATAGTCCGGCGTAGCGTCACCGACCGAGCCACTCATCCCACATCCCGGCACCCCAGCAGCTCGTCCCATGTCCGTGTATCGCTACCGTCAGTTCCGCCAGGCTTTGAAGGTAACACCCTTCAAGGGAACCTACATGCGATACAACTGGGGAGGCCTTCCGAGCAGTCTCCCGGTCCCTTGGATCTATGCCGAGATGTTCGACGAATTCTCCCGCGAGATTGCGAACATCGTGAACGACCTGACCCGATATACGCACCAACTCGCAACATGGCGTGACGTCGTCCTGCCGTTGGACAACGGCCGCCGCATGAGCGTCGCGAACGACTTTGTAGACCCGCTTGCCACCATCGCGCTCAACCTGCCGTACGTCATCCGGTCACGCTTCATCTTCGCTGCCGCGCACCTGTGCCACCAGGCGAATCGGGCCAAGCAAATGACGGGCTGGAAGGATGACCTCCCCTTGGACGATGAAATCTACTTCGAGCAGGCTGACAAATACGGCACCTCGTGGAAGCGGTACTCCAAGCTCAAGACCACCATTGAGCGCCTCGGCGCAAAGGACTTCCAGAGGGACACCGCGAACTTCCGAAACACCTACAACCACCGGTTCTCGCCGCGAGTGGTCATCGGACAGACCCAATTCGTCACACGCCATGTCGACGCAGATACTGGCAAGGTGAGCTACAGCTACGGAGGAACGAACGCCTTGACGCTCCAGACGGTGGTCAAGCTACTTGAGCAGCAATGCGCCCACTGCTATAAGGCCTTCGATAACTTTCAGAAGTTGGTTAAGGAGCATGAGACAGCGATCGTGGCGAGTCTTGTGGGCGGAACGTAGCAGCTAGGATCGCGAATGAACGGCTGCTTCGGACAAACCTTAACAACCGCTTTGAGTCTTAGGCGTGACGCCACCCATTTTTGTTGACGTGCAGCCTAAAGGCGCAGTAATTCACACGAAACCCCACGAGCGTTAACTCAGGAGATTACCGCAGGCGACTAAACCTAGTCGATGCGCACCGACGCCGGCTTAAACTTAACACCCGACACCGTATTAGCGTCTTGGATCGGCCGAGCAACGCGATTCTTCAGCCAGCAATGGCCGCTTGGGCCCTGTACGCCGCGGCGGACATAGGTCCACGATGCGCAAATGTTGTTCTCGCCACAGGCAGCCTCGCAGGTCTTCCAACTGTCCGTGTCGAAGTTCTTGAAATCGGAACCGGGGCGGTTGATTTTGTCCTCCGCCTTCAGGTCGCGTTTGGAGATGAAGTTGCGCGGCCCGGAATCGCAGCACGAGTCTTTTACGATTTCAGGCAGGGTATGTTTCAGCCAGCAGTGGCCGTTCGGCCCCTGGACTCCCGGCTTCACCCAGGTATAGGCTTGGCAGCGCGATTCGCCGCCACAGGTGGTTCTGCACACGAATGCCGAAGGTGCGTCGAAATCGGCGTAATCGTGACCGGGCAAATTGGTGCCGTCGACTGCGAAGGCCGAACTCACGAACAATGATATTAGCAGGGTGATGTAGTTGATGCGCATGGTGGGCCTCCTTGAATAGGATCCGAGCAATCGCGGGTTACGATTGAATCGGCTCAAATCTACGCTTAAATTTGAGCGTGTACAATTATCCGAAAGACCTATGTCGAAAGTAGTAGAGGCTTGCTGCTTCTGGTGTAGATTGAACTGGAATACGCATTCGCAGGCGAAAGCAGATTCTTCGTTGCAGAACTCCTCAGGATGACAAACTAGAGAGAAAGCTCCGCGATTACCGGCGCGTGGTCCGACGGGCGCTCCAGCTTACGCGGTGCTTTGTCGATGCTGCACGACATGCAACTCGGCACCAGCGCGTCAGAAAGCAAAATATGATCGATGCGTAAACCCATGTTGCGGCGAAACGCCATCATGCGATAGTCCCACCACGTGAAGGTTTTTTCCGGCTGCTCGAACAGACGATAGCTATCCTTTAAACCCAGAGCGACGAGCGCGCGAAACGCCGCACGTTCCGGCTCGCTCACCAGCACGTTGCCTTCCCACGCTTTTGGATCGTGCACATCGCGGTCTTCCGGGGCGATGTTGTAATCGCCCAGCAGGGCGAGTTTCGGATGGCGTTTGATTTCCCCGGCCAGCCAGTCGCGCAGCGCCGCCAGCCACTTGAGTTTGTATTGATATTTGTCGGAATCGAGGCTTTGGCCGTTGGGTATGTAAGCGCAGATCACGCGTACGCCGTCGATCGTGGCGGCGAGGATGCGCTTTTGCGGGTCTTCGAAATCGGGAATGGCGTTGATTACATCGATCGCGTCTGCTTTGGTGATCAGCGCTACGCCGTTATAGGTTTTCTGGCCGCTTATCGTGGCGCGATAGCCCAACGCTTCGATGTCGCTGAGGGGAAAGTTCTTATCTTCTAGCTTGGTTTCCTGCAGGCAAAGCACATCCGGTTGGGCGAAACTGAGCCAATCTACGACGTGGGGTAAACGCACTTTCAGCGAGTTTACGTTCCACGTCGCGAGTTTCATCGCCGTTTGATGCCTTCCATTTCATCGATTTGCTCCGACGTAAGCTCAGGCTGCGCCACTTGCGGGTTGTTCGTGGCGCTTGGCGGCAAGTCCGGCTCGTTGTAGGGACCGCTGCGTGCATTCGGATCGGCCTTATTAGTGAAGGAAGGTGTGAGATCCTTAGCGTCCCCGGAACTATTTCCGCGGCCGCCTCCTCCACCACCGGCCGCGCCAGTCGCCTGATTTTGCCCGCCAGCGATTTCTTCCTTGCGGGATTTTTTGCTATCGGTGTTATTGGCGTCCTTCGATTCTTTCACTGCATTGGCTTTCAGCGGCGCAGCGGATCTTGGATAGCCCGCGGCATCCAGCGCTGCATGCCAGGCGGACTCGTTGAATCCCTTAATACCATTTTTGCCCACTTGCAACGCCGGTACTTCCAGGGCGCCGACGAGTTTTTTGAGCTCGTTACCGTCGACGATGTTTTTTTCCGGATTCTTAAGCGTGTGGGGCACCCCGCGCTTTGCCAGCAGCGCTTTGCCCTTATCGCAGGGATCGCCGCAATCGGTGGCGAACAAAAATACCGGATACTTTTTCATCGCGTTCTGGCTGGCAAAGCCCAAGCCATCGCCCTCGGATACGCGGTCGTTGAGACGTTTCTTTTCCACCCGTTTTGCATCGGCGGGAGGCGGTGTGTCGGAATAGTTGACTTTGCCGTCCTTGCCGATCCATTTGTAGAGTTCGGCGACGGCCGAAGTTGAAATCAGACTAAGTCCAAGTAGTAGAGCTGCTAGCTTTTTCATACGCATTCTCACGTGGGTAACGTTGGGAATATCTATAACGAAACAGCAGTATAAAGCGTTAACCTAAATGAAGTGTGAACTTTTGTGGACTTGCCAAAGAGAGACTTTCTCCAATTGGTGCATTGCCAGAAGCCGCATGAATACTAGTCATCAGGGATGCCTGTCGGGAGAGCCGCACCGGTATTGGCTCTCCCGACAGGCATTCTTCTACGCCGCTTCTTGCATGCCGCTGTGCCTGAGTAGCGCGTCGATGTTGGGCTCGCGGCCGCGAAAGGCGACAAAGGATTCCATCGCCGGGCGCGCACCGCCGACGCTCAATATTTCGCTGCGAAAGCGCTGGCCGGTGGCTTCATTCAACACGCCGTTTTCCTCGAATAGGCTATAGGCATCCGCCGACAACACTTCCGCCCATTTGTAGCTGTAGTAACCCGCGCCGTAGCCGCCGGCGAAAATGTGCGAAAAGCTGTTGGGGAAACGGTCGTAATCCGGCGGAAACACCACGGCGAATTGTTTGCGTATCTCGCCGATCAACTGTTGCGCGGTTTTCGCGCCGTTCACATCGAAGTCGCTGTGCAAATGCATGTCGAACAGCGAAAACTCCAACTGCCGCACCATGTCCATGCCGGCGAGAAAATTTTTCGCGGCGATCATCTTGTCGAATAGGGCTCGCGGCAACGGCGCGCCGGTATCGACGTGGCGCGTCATGTGCTGCAACACATCCCATTCCCAGCAAAAGTTTTCCATGAACTGGCTGGGAAGCTCCACCGCGTCCCACTCCACGCCGTTGATGCCGGCGACACTGAGATCTTCAACTTGGGTCAATAGATGATGTAAACCGTGACCGAATTCATGGAACAAGGTAATCACTTCGTCGTGGGTGAAGAGCGCGGGTTTGCCGCCGACCGGCGCGGAGAAATTGCAATTGAGATAAGCCACCGGTGTTTGAATGCCGCTGCCCACGCGCCGGCGGGTGATCGCATCGTCCATCCACGCGCCGCCGCGCTTGGTGTCGCGGGCGTAGAGATCTAAATAGAATTGTCCGACGAGTTTTTTGTTGCGGTCGCGGATGTCGAAGAACTTCACGTCGTTATGCCAAACCGGCGCATTAGTTTGCTCCAAGGTGAGGCCGTACAAGGTTTCCACCACCCGGAACATGCCGGCCAACACCTGTGGCTCGGGAAAATACTGCTTCACTTCCTGGTCGGAAAAACTATAGCGTTCGCCGCGCAATTTTTCCGCCACATAGGTTCGATCCCACGGCTCCATCGTGTCCAAATTCAACACGCGTTTCGCGTAATCGCGCAGCGAAGCGATGTCCTTTTCCGCATAGGGTCTCGCGCGCTTGGCGAGATCGTTGAGAAATTCCAACACCTGCCGCGGCGAACTCGCCATTTTCGGCACCAGCGAAACCTCGGCGAAACTGTTATAGCCCAGAAGCTTGGCTTCCTCGTCGCGCAGCTTCAGTATTTTTTCGATCAACGGCGCGTTGTTCCATTCGGGATGCTCGAATTCCGCCGCCCGCGTCAAATAAGCGTGGTACATTTTTTCCCGCAGAGCACGGTTATCCGCGTACTGCAAAATCGGCAAATAGGACGGCGCATGTAAAGTAAATTTCCAGCCGGACTTGCCGTCTTTTTTCGCTGCTTCCGCGGCGGTTTGCAATACATCGGCGGGGATGCCGGAGAGTTCTTTTTCGTTTTCGACATAAAGCGAAAATGCATTGGTTGCATCGAGAATATTCTCCGAAAACTTGGAAGACAATGCCGCCTGCTCTTCTTGAATGGCGAGGAAGCGCGCTTTTTTATCCTCCGGCAATTCCGCGCCGCCGAGACGAAAATCCCTCAGTTCGTTATCGATGATTTTCTGCCGCGCCGGGCTTAAGCTTGCGAATTCCGGCGCTTGTTTCAGCGCTTTGTATTTCGCGAACAATGCCTGGTTTTGTCCCAACTCGGCATAGAATTGCGTGATCTTCGGCAGGTTCGCGTTGTACACTTCCCGCAGTTCCGGCGAATTCATCACCGCGTTAAGATGGCTCACCTGGCCCCAGGCGCGGCTCATGCGCTCGTTGGCGTTGTCCAAGTCCTGCACGAAATTGTCCCAGGTGGGCGGCGCTTCGCTCTGGATCAGGCGTTCGACCACGGCGCGGCTTTCGGTCAGCAGCGTGTCGACGGCGGGCGTGACGTGCTCGGGTTTAAATTCCGCAAAACGCGGCAGACCGGAAAAATCGAGTAGGGGATTCATAAGCTGAAAACGTTGCCTTTGTTTGATTTCAAGAATTATACCGCCGATCGTGGCTAAAACCCGCAAAGTCAATACCAGCGCGCCTTCCAGGCCGATACCATCGTCTGAGGCAGTATCGGCGCGGCGTTACATGGCGGTCGACATCGCCCGCGGCTTCGCCATCGCGCTTATGTTCATTTACCACTTCACCTTCGACCTCAACTACTTCGGGGTGGTTTCCTTCGATTTCAATAACGATCTGCGTTGGCTCGGCTTTCGCGCGCGTTATCGTGAGTTTATTTTCTGTACTGGTCGGCGTGGGCCTGGTGCTCGGTCCGGGCCGGAGGCTCGACTGGCGGCGCTACGGCAAACGCCTCTTCGCCATCGGCGCCTGCGCTTTGCTAGCGAGCGCGGGAAGCTACTTCATGTTTCCCAAAACCTTTATCTTTTTCGGGATACTGCATTTCATCTTCGTCGCGAGCGTGCTGGGCTTGGCGTTTCTGCGCTTCACTTGGTTGAATCTGATACTCGGCGCAGCGCTGGCCGTCTTTGGATCGACCCTGGAACTTTCGCTCTTTGACCAAAGGCCGCTGCAATGGATAGGCATGATGACCCACAAGCCCTATACCGAAGATTACGTGCCGCTGCTACCGTGGTTCGGCGTGGTGTTAATCGGGATGTTTCTCGCGCGGCGCGCCGAAGCCCGTCGTTGGTTCGAGAAATTTTCTACGATTGAGTTTCAAAATCCGATCGCGAAATTACTTGCGTTCGGTGGACGGCATAGCTTGATTATCTACATGCTGCATCAGCCGATTTTTATCGGTTTGTTGTCTATCATGCTGGGCCGGGCGCCGTAAATGGATTGACGATGGTCAGCGTACCATCAACCTTCAGCCCCGACTGCCAGTCCTCGCTGTACAGCGTCGAGCTGCTCGCTTGTAAAGCCGCCGCCACAATCAACGCATCATAGAAACTGAATCTATATTGACTGGCGATCGTAATGGCACGGTCATGGGTCTGGATCGTGATTGGATCAACTCGAAGAATCGCTCGTACAATCCCAAGCGCATCACCCACTTCCGCCCAGGAAAAACCGAGCTTACGTGTTGCGACCGACGCGAATTCGTTCAATACCTGAACAGAAATCCGTCCACCCTGCGCCAGCAATTCCTCCGCCCGATCGGCCTTTGCGGTATCCGCAGATAAAAGGTATAGCAGGACATTGGTATCGAAAAACGGCTCATCCGCGCTCATGGGCTTCGAGACGATCGAACTTGAAATCCACGGGCAAGCGGCCGCGGAATTTTCTCAGGCTGGCGAGCAATTGCCTCGCACCGGGCTTGCGCGCGATCTCGAATTCGCGCCTGCCGACCACATGAATCTCGATTTCCGCGCCTTCTTCCAACTCGAGCGCCTCGACCACGGCGGCGGGAAGCCGAACCGCTAGGCTATTGCCCCAACGCGAGACTTGCATGTTTGAAAACCTTTAAGATATACAATTATTAAAGTATATCATTAAACGAAAGGTAGACAATGCGATTTGACTTCACCGAATGCCGCGGACAAATCCCACGCTAAACATGCGGATAAACCACATGCCCCTCAACCAAGGTGTAATGAACCTTGCCGATCATTTCCATGCCGATGAACGGCGTGTTCTTGCCTTGACTTCTCAGGGCTGCCCGATCGACCTGCCACGCTTCGTTTGCGTCGAAGATGCAGACATCGGCGCGTTGGCCGACCGCAAGATGCCCTGCCTCAAGGCCCAATACCCGTGCGGCTTCCGAGGTAACCTTTGCCAGGGCCCGCGCCAGATCTAGCTTTTCAGCCATCGCCCATTTGAGCGTAAGCGGGAGCAATAATTCCAATCCCGTGGCGCCGGCTTCCGATTCGGCGAAGGGCAATTGCTTCGCATCGTCGTCGACCGGCGCGTGATCGGAGCAAATCGCATCGATCGTGCCGTCGACCGCGCCGGCGCGCAGCGCGTCGCGATCGCGGATGCTGCGTAGCGGCGGCATGAAGTGGCAATTGGCATCGAAGTAGCCGATGTCGATTTCGCTCAAGTGCAAATGATGGACGCCGACATCGCAGGTGATGGCGAGGCCGCTGGCTTTCGCTTGCCGCACCAGTTCGACGCCGCCGGCGCTTGATAATCGGCACAAGTGCACGCGCGCGCCGGACGTGCGCGCGAGTTCGATTATGGTGGTGATGGCGATGGTTTCCGCTTCGACCGGAATGCCCGGCAATCCCAAGCGCGTCGCGACCATGCCGTCGTGGGCCACGCCACCCTTGCTCAGGAACGCGTCCTGCGGGCGCAACCACACCGTATAACCGAACGTCGCTGCATAGTTAAGCGCGCGCGACAACACCAGGGTGTCGATGAGCGGATGATCGGCGTGAGAAAATCCGACGCAACCGGCGTCCGATAACTGCGCCATTTCGGTCAAGCGCTCGCCGGTCAAGCCCATCGTCAACGCGCCGAGCGGATAGACGTGGGATTGGTTCAAATTCTTGGCGCGGTATTTCAACATTTCGACCAAGCCCGGCTCGTCGAGCGGCGGATCGGTGTCCGGCGGACAGACCAGACTCGTCACACCGCCCGCCACCGCCGCGGCCATTTCCGATTCCAGCGTGGCTTTGTATTCGAAGCCCGGTTCGCGCAATCGTGCCGACAAATCGATCAAACCGGGGCAGACGATCTTGTCGCTGGCATCGATCACTCGGTTGGCATGAAATCCTTCCGGCATGGCGCCGACAGCGACGACTTTGCCGGCAGCGATGAACACATCTTGTATCGAGTCGATACGATTTTTGGGGTCGACCAGGCGGCCGTTTTTGATGTGGATCTTCATTCGCGATTGTTCACAATCATACTGTCATCCTGAGCATAGCGAAGGATCTGCTTTCCGTGGCCTATGTGAATGCGGTCGAAAAGCAGATCCTTCGCTGCGCTCAGGATGACATGACGAGGCGTATTATGCGACATCGCCTCGCAACACGTCCAACAGCGCTGCCCCATAACGCTCCAGCTTCTGCGCACCGATGCCGCTGATCTGTGCCAACTGTTCGCGGCTTTGCGGCCGTTGCATGACCAACTGCATCAAAGTCGAATCGTGGAAGATCACGAACGAAGGCACGCCTTGCTCCTCCGCGAGTTTGCGGCGTAAGGTGCGCAACGCTTCCAACAATGCATGACGATCTGCGGGTAAATCGACCGGCACTTTGCTGCGTACTTTAGGTGCTTTTTTCTTCTCGACTTCTGCTTCTTGGCGAAAGCGCACCGCTTGTTCGCCGCGCAAAACGGGTCGTGACGATTCGTTCAACATCAGTGCGCCGTAACCGGTAACGTCGACGCGCAGCAATCCGGTCGCCACCAGTTGGCGGAACACCGAGCGCCAACGCTTATCTCCTAAATCGCTGCCGAGGCCGAAGGTTTTTAACTGATCGTGGCCCAGATTTTTCATGCGTTCCGTCGTTTTGCCGAGCAACACATCGATTAAGTGCCCGGCGCCGAAGCGTTGCCCGGTGCGGTAAACCGTGGACAGGGCTTGTTGGGCGGCGAGGCTGCCGTCCCAGGTTTGCGGCGGCGCTAGGCAAGTGTCGCAGTTGCCGCAGGGCGCGCCTCTCTCGCCGAAATACTGCAGCAGCATTTGCCGCCGGCAGGTTACGGTCTCGCAGTAGCCCAGCATGGCATCGAGCTTGTGCCGCTCAACTCTTTTGTGAGATTCGTCGGCGTCCGATTGCTCGATCATCCGGCTCAACTGCACCACGTCGCTCAAGCCATACGTCATCCAAGCGTTCGCCGGCAAACCATCGCGCCCGGCGCGGCCGGTCTCTTGATAGTAGCCCTCCACACTTTTTGGCAAATCCAAATGCGCGACGAAGCGCACGTCGGGCTTGTCGATTCCCATGCCGAAGGCGATGGTCGCGACCATGACAAAGCCGTCGTCGCGCAAAAATTTATCTTGATTGCGCCGCCGCGATTGCGTGTCCATGCCGGCGTGGTACGGCAGCGATTTGACGCCTTGGCCGTTCAGCCAATGGGCCGTCTCGTCGACTTTTTTGCGCGACAAGCAATAGACGATGCCCGCGTCGCCGGGATGTTCTTCACTTAAAAATCGCAGCAATTGTTGCCGCGCGTCCTGCTTCTCGACCACGGAATAACGAATGTTGGGCCGGTCGAAACTGGAAATGAACACCCGCGCGTCCTCGAGCTTGAGGCGCTTGATCATTTCCCCACGCGTCAGTTCGTCGGCGGTGGCGGTAAGCGCGATGCGCGGCACCTTGGGAAAACGTTCGTGCAGGAGCGAAAGCTGCAAATATTCGGGCCGGAAATCGTGACCCCATTGCGACACGCAATGGGCTTCGTCGATGGCGAACAGCGCGATGGTCATGCGCTCCATCAACTGCAAAAAACTCGCTGTCAACAAACGCTCCGGCGCGACGTAAAGCAGATCGATCTTGCCCGCGAGCGCATCCCGTTGCACCCTTTCCGATTCGTCGATTAACTGCGTCGAGTTAAGAAAATCCGCGCGCACGCCGAGCTGCTTCAACTGATCCACTTGGTTTTGCATCAACGCGATGAGCGGCGAGACGACGATGCCGACACCGTCGCGCAGCAGCGCCGGAATTTGATAGCACAGGGATTTGCCGCCGCCGGTAGGCATCAACACCAACGCGTCGCCACCGTTTGCGACGTGGCCGATGATGTCTTCCTGCGCGCCACGAAACGCCGGATAGCCGAAGGTTTGTTTGAGTATTGTGAGTGCGTCGGACATCGATGATGGGTGTGCCTGGAGATCCGCGTCCAGATTGCCAGCTAGGCCATGTGCCTTGGAGAGCGGCTCTGGTATTGCCGTTTCAGGCATATGCTTTTTGAAGATAATGGCTAAAAATTATCATCTCGGAAAGGTAGGGTGGATCAAGCGCAGCGGATCCACCATCGGGCGTGTGGTGAATCCGCTGCGCTTGATCCACCCTACAACTGAAAAACGAGATTGCTTCGCGGAGTTCACCCTTGAGCCCTTCGCTGCGCTCGAGGGTAAACTCCGCGAAGGGCCGCAATGACACGGAAGAACTAACCATTCCCCGCCAACATACTCATCACCGCCATGCGCACGGCGATGCCGAACGTCACCTGCGGCAGGATCACCGATTGCTTGCCGTCGGCGACGGCGGAATCGATTTCCACGCCGCGGTTCATCGGACCCGGATGCATGACGATGGCGTCGGGTTTGGCGAGGGCGAGTTTTTCCGGCGTGAGGCCGTAGGATTTGAAGTACTCTCCGGCGCTCGGCAGCAGCGCGCCATTCATGCGTTCGTTCTGCAGCCGCAGCATCATCACCACATCGCAATCTTTAATGCCGCGCGCCATGTCGTGGTAAATGTGTACGCCCAGGCTTTCGACATCGCGTGGGATCAGCGTCTTGGGCCCGACCACCCGTACCTCAGGTACGCCCAAGGTGGTCAACGCGTGGATCTGCGAACGCGCGACGCGCGAATGCAGCAGATCGCCCACTACTGCCACGCGCAAATCAGTGAACTGTTTTTTGTAGTGACGGATGGTGTACATGTCGAGCAACGCTTGCGTCGGATGGGCGTGGCGGCCGTCGCCGGCGTTGATGACGTGGATGCCCGGCGCAACGTGACGCGCGATGAGGTGCGGCGCGCCGCTGCTGGCGTGGCGCACGATGAACATGTCGGCGTGCATCGCCGACAGATTCGCGACCGTGTCGAGCAAGGTTTCGCCTTTGCTGGTGCTCGAGACGCCAACATTAAGGTTGATCACATCGGCGGACAAACGCTTGGCCGCGATCTCGAACGTGGTGCGCGTGCGGGTCGAAGCTTCGAAGAAAATATTGAACACCGATTTGCCGCGCAATAGCGGCACTTTCTTGACATCGCGCTCGGTGACGCCGACGAAGGAATCGGCGGTATCGAGTATCTCCGTCAGCAGTGCGCGGGGTATGCCGTCGATGGTCAGTAGATGTTGTAGCTTGCCGTTGTCATCGAGCTGGCCATTCCGCTGCATCAGCGCGGTTCCTTTTTTCGTTGTTGGAAGGAAAGCGTACCGGTGTCGCTCCGTTCCAGCACCAGCATTTCATCGTCCGGCACCGGCATGGTGGCGCCGACAAATTGCGCGGCGATCGGCAATTCGCGGCTTTCGCGGTCGACCAATACCGCGAGGCGTATGCGCGCCGGGCGGCCATAGTCGAACAATTCGTTCATCGCCGCCCGGATAGTGCGGCCGGTGTACAGCACATCGTCGACCAGCACGATATCCTTGCCGGCGACTTCGAACGGGATGGCGGAACGCTTGGCATCGCGGTGCAGGCCGCGTTCGTCGAAGTCGTCGCGATAAAAGGTGACGTCCAAGGTGCCGAGGGGAACGTTGCTGCCGAGCAATGCATGCAATCGTTCCGCCAGCCACACGCCGCCCGTGTGTATGCCGACGAGCGCAGTGTCCGCAGTCACCTCGGGTTTCATCATCGCCGTGAGCGATTTCACCAGCGCTTCGGCGTCGGGTAAGTCAGTGCCGGGTCGAGCCATCGCCGACCTGGTTGTCGAAATAGCCCTGCAAGATTTCCTGGGCGGCGACGCTATCGAGCATCGCCTTTTGTTTTCGCCCGGCAACGCCCGCCGCGCGCAAGGTCATGGCCGCGACGGCCGATGAAAAACTCTCGTCGCACAAGATGGTGGGTATTTTGGTGCGGCTCACCAGCTCCGCCATGAATTGCCGTATGGCCTGGGATAATTCGTGAACTCTGCCATCGTCGTGTTTGGGATCGCCGACCACCAGTAACGAAGGCTGCCACTCTTTAACCAGCCCATCGATGGCTTTCATCAACGTGTCACTATCCGCGGCGGATAACGTATCTAGTGGATGGGCGATGCGCAGCTCGCAGTTACCAACCGCCACGCCGACGCGCTTCAAGCCGAAATCGAAAGCGAGGACCGTGCCCTCAAGCATGCCCTGCCTGATCCGACAGGTTTGCGAAGCTGATTCCCAGCAAGCCCATCGCCGCATTAAGCCGCGCTTCCGGCGGCAGATCGAACACGACATCCAGATCGGCTTCGACCGTGAGCCAGCCGTTTTGCTTGATCTCTTGCTCCAATTGACCCGCCGCCCAGCCCGCGTAACCCAGCGCGACGAGCATTTTCTCCGGTCCTTTTCCCGCTACCATGGAGAGCAGAACGTCGCGAGAGGTCGTCAACCCGGCGACATCGTTGACGGCGAGCGTGGACTGCCACGAACCAACCGGCTGGTGCAACACAAACCCGCGATCGGTTTGCACCGGCCCGCCGTTGTAGATGGGAACTGTTTTCCACTTGTCGTTGTCGAGTGTGATGTCGGCCTTGCCGAGCAACGTGCCCAGCGTTATCTCGCCGGGGCGATTAACCACCAGCCCCAACGCACCGTTTTCGCTGTGTTCGCAGATGTACGTTAACGTTTTGGAAAAATTCGGATCGGCCATGTTGGGCATGGCGATGAGGAAGTGATTGGTGAGGTTCGCGTACATGACAAGCGCTATTGTAATCGCCCGCCGCGCCGCGCACAATTTGGATCATGAGCGACGCCTTTGGTAGAAGTATGCAACCGCAAGAAGATCCAGCCTGTCATTCCCGCGCAGGCGGGAATCCATTTGGCCTTTGAGTCTTCAAGCGCACTATGGATTCCCGCCTGCGCGGGAATGACAACTTTGATCGCTTCGACTTTTTGAATCGACGTAAGTTAAATGGATCCCTCCGCCGCACTGTGCTGGTTTCGCCGCGACCTGAGAATCGCGGATCACGCCGCGCTTTTCCATGCGCTTAAAGCGCATACAAAAGTCTATTGTGTTTTCGTGTTCGACACGGAAATCCTCGATGCTTTATCGAGAAAAGACGATCGCCGAGTCGAGTTCATTTGGCACAGCGTCAAGGAGCTGGACGAGGAATTGCGTAACAGCGGCGGCGCACTGCTCGTTCGACACGGCTGCGCGCTGGATGAGGTTCCGCAGTTGGCGCAAAAACTTAAAGTCCGGGCCGTCTACACCAACCACGATTACGAGCCGCAAGCGATCGCCCGCGATCAAGCGGTCGCGGCGACGTTGGCGGAAAATCGCATTGAGTTTTTTTCCTACAAAGATCAGGTCATTTTCGAGAAAGACGAGGTGCTGACTCAAGCGGGGCGTCCGTTCACAGTGTTCACGCCCTACAAAAATGCCTGGCTAAAAAAGCTCGATGCATTCTTTCTCAAAGCCTATCCGGTCGAGAAATATCTAAACCATCTCGCGGCAGCCAAAAACGCATCATCGATTCCCAGCTTGGAAAGCATGGGTTTTCGCACCACCAACCTGCTACAGCTCGGGATCAAACCCGGCATCTCGGGCGCCCATGCGACCCTGCAGGATTTTTTGCCGCGCATGGAAAGATATAAAGAGCGGCGCGATTTTCCGGGCATCAAAGGCGTGTCGTATCTGTCCGTACACAATCGCTTCGGCACGATCTCTATCCGCGAACTAGCGCGCCGCGCCGCGGAGGAACACAACGAAGGCGCGGGAACGTGGCTCGCCGAACTCATCTGGCGCGATTTTTATTTCAACATTCTGTATCACTTTCCGCACGCGGCGGAACGCTCGTTCAAACCCGAATACGCCAACCTTAAATTTGAAAACGATAAGTACAAATTCCAAGCTTGGTGCGAGGCGCGCACCGGCTATCCCATCGTCGACGCCGCCATGCGCCAAATCAACGAGACGGGGTTCATGCACAATCGCTTGCGCATGATCGTCGCCTCGTTTTTGATGAAAGATTTATTGATCGATTGGCGCTGGGGCGAAAAATATTTTGCCGACAACTTGAACGATTTCGATCTCGCCGCAAATAACGGCGGCTGGCAATGGGCCGCATCCACCGGCTGCGATGCACAGCCCTACTTTCGCATCTTCAATCCCATCACCCAATCGGAAAAATTTGATCCGGAGGGGAAATTCATTTTGCGTTATGTACCCGAGCTGCAAGGCTTATCCAGCAAGGCGGTCCACGCACCCTGGCTCGCGAGCAGCGTGGATCTTGCCTCTGCGGGCATCGTGCTCGGAAAGCAATACCCAGAGCCGATCGTGGAGCATGCCGCGGCGCGAGTCAAGGCGTTGGCGATGTATGGGGTGGTGAAGGGGCATTGAACTGTTCAAGCAATACTCAGCGGTGCGCGCCGCCTTGGCGCCATATCCGTTCCGCCTCGTCCCACGCGCCTAGCGCTTGCAGATCGGGCACCCACGCCAAACCGGTTTTGCCGTCGGAGGATTTCGCTTCGGGCGTGACGACCACATCGAGCAACGCCGGACGATGGGCAAGAGCTCGTTGAATCGCACCGGGCAAGTCTTCGCTTTTTTCCACGCGCTCCGCGTGCATGCCGAACGCGCGCGCCATGGCGGCGTGATCGGAATATTGCAAGCGCGTGCCGACCACTTTGCCGTGAGTATCGGTTTGGTCGTGTACTTCGATTTGCCACGCGCCGTTATTTGCCACCACGATCAACAACGGCGCATGGTGGCGCACGGCGGTGTCGATTTCCATGGCGTTGAAGCCGAACGCGCCGTCGCCGGTCGCGACCACCACTTGCCGCTCGGGAAACGCGAGACTCGCGGCGATACCGAACGGCGTGCCCACACCGATGCAACCTAGCGAGCCGGGATCGAGATAAGTCGAAGCGGGCAGCCCCACGCGGGCGAAGCTTAAAAAATCTCCGCCATCGGCGATGACGATGGCATCGGGTTCGAGTTGCTTTTGTAGCTCTCCCAACACGCGGTTGGGATGAATGCGTCCGTCGCTTCCCGGTTCCGCGGTTTGCATCGATTGCCGTAGCTTGTTAGCGCGCTCCTCGTGTTTCTGTCGCGTCGTCGCGAGCCATGTACGATCGGCACTCATTGCCCGCGTTCCCGCCGCTTGCACCATGGCGCTAAGCACTGCCGCAGGTTGCGCGAAGATTTCAACGATGCCGCGGCGGTTGTCGCGCAACTCCGACGGCACGTCGGCGATGCGGATGAAACGCGCGCTGCCGAACACCGCAGGCGAGCCGTAGGCCAACTGAAAATCCAACCGCCGCCCGAGTGTCACGATCACATCCGCCTCGCTCATCACCGTGCCGCGCATGGCGGCGACGACCGACGGATGGGCATCTGATACCAGTCCTTTACTCTCGCCGGTGTCGAGGTACAGCGCGCCACATTTATCGAGCAACGCGGTTAACTCGCTTCCGGCGCCGCGCGCCCCTCGCCCGCTAATGATCAACGGCCGCTTCGCCGACCAAAGCAAATCGACGGCCGCTTCTAAATCTTTCGCGTTCGGCAGCAAAATGGATTTTTCTTTCGGCCGAAAATGTTCTTCTAATTGCAACACGCGCGGCACCTCCGCGCGCAGCGTGTCGGTGGGAAAATCTAGATACACCGGACCGGGGTCGCCGCCGTGACCCAGCGCGCGCGAAACCGCTTCGTCGAGTTCTTGCAACACCAGCGCTGGTTCGCGCACTGTGCGCGCGTAGCGCGTGAGCGAGCGCACCAGATCGGTGTGTACGATGTCTTGCAACGCGCCGCGATTTTCCTGCGGGCGCGGCGGCAGGCCCGACAACACCAGCACCGAGGCGCGCGCGACGTGGGCGTTGGCGATGCCGGTCATGGCGTTGGTGACGCCCGGCCCCGCGGTGACCAGGGCCACGCCGAGTTGCCCCGTCAGTTCGCTATGCGCGTGCGCCATATACACCGCCGCGCGTTCGTCGCGTACATCGACGATGCGGATTCCTTCGGCATCACAGCGCATAAAGATCGGCATGATGTGGCCGCCGCAAAGAGTAAAAATACGGTCAACGCCGCGCGCCTTCAAAAAACGCGCGATGACGCCAGCGGCGCTGTCCGCAGTGAGCGTGGGAGGTTTTATACTCATACTTTCGCCTCCGTTCGCGCCCGCGTCTGCTTTTTCAGCGCGCGCAAATCGATCACACCCGGTTCTTTCCGCGGATCGATGCCCGCTGGAAAGATGCTGACCTTCTGAATTTTCTGCGAACTCGTGGTCGGCAATCGATCGACAAACAGAAAATACGCCGGCGCCTTGAAATACGCGAGACGTTCGCAACAATAGTCGAACAACTCCCGCGCCAAATGCTCATTCGCCTGCGCTGGCTCGTGGGCGATCACCACGGCCATTACCTCCTCCTCCCGCAATTCGTCCGGCACGGCAAGTACGGCAACTTGCTTGATCTTGTCGTGCGATGTGATGCGTTCTTCCACTTCTGCCGCCGCGATATTCTCACCCGCGCGGCGGATAATGTTCTTGCGCCTATCCATGAAAAAGTACATGCCGCTTTCGTCTTGCTTTACCACGTCGCCGGTGTGAAACCAGCCGCCGCGCCAGGCTTCTTCGGTGGCTTCCGGATTTTTTAAGTAACCGGAGAAAAATCCTTTACGCGGCGTTTCTGCGCTATGGCGAATGACGAGTTCGCCTGCCTCGCCGAGCGGCACTTCGTTATCGTCGGCATCGACTGCGCGCAGTTCGGCGCCGGTAACCGATCGGCCGAGCGCGCGGGTGTGGATCATGCGCGGCTCGATATGGTCGGTGGTCATGCGGCCGGTTTCGGTCATGGCCCACATCTCCACCAGCGGCACGCCATAACGCTGTTCGAACTCTTGATGCAGGCTGGGTTCGCAGCCCGCGCACAACGCAAACTTCACTTTGTGCGCTCGCTCCTGCTGTGTCTCTTGCAGTTTCAACAGAATCGCCGGGATCACGCCTTGAAATTGCACCGCCGTGACGCCGCAGTTGACGATGTCATCCCAGAAAGTGCTGGCGTGAAACCGATCGGGAAAAACCAGACAGCCGCCGGCGAGCAACATGGTCGGCAACGAAATCGACAGACAATTGGCATGATGCAACGGCAGCGGGTTGTATAGCCGTTCCTCCCCCTCCTTCAGCGCAAGCGTGTGGCCGCGCGAAAGAAACCACAGCGCCCAATAGTGAAAATATTCGTTGGTCAGCACGCAACCTTTCGGCCGGCCGGTGGTGCCGGAGGTGTAGAGCAGCCCTGCTTCGGTTTTGCCGTCGAGCGGTATGTCTTGGGCGGGAATAGGCGGTTCGGGCAACGGCAGGGACAGATCGTCGAACGTTAAAACCGGAATCGGTTTCGGCAATGCGCGTGCGGCTGCCTGCAAATCCGCGAGCCGCTCTTTGATGCCGAAAGCGATACAGCATTCCGAGTGTCCAAGTAGATAAGCGATCTCGTCATGCCGGTAATCCGGACTCACCGTTACCGTGCTGCAGCCGAGAGCGTTCAGCGCGAAGTGGTGAAACACGAACTCCGGCCGCTGCTCGAACAAGATCGCCACTCGATGACCGGGACCGTAACCCGCGTTGCGGTAAAAGCGAATTCGCTCCTGCACCGCGGCGAAAGTCTCGTTCCACGTGTATTCCTTGCCCTCCGGGTGATAAGCACGGCCCGGCATCGGCGGTACGGCGTAGGCCGGCCGATCGCCATATTTCGCGACCGTGCGTTGCAGGGATTGATACAACGTGCCTAATGCTAAAGCATCCATGGATCGGTCCTTCGATTGGAAATTACTTCAACTGAATTCCATCCCCCCGTCGTCCCCGCGTAGGCGGGGACCCAGTGTCTTTTCTGTAAAGACGCTGGATTCCCGCCTTCGCGGGAATGACGTACTGTTTTTGATGGGCTGTCACGAGCCCCAATCAACGTCATGCTCTAGCGCTTGCCGAGCCGCGTGGCCGCGCCGAAATTTTCTTTTCTCGATTCAAATGCTGCTCCAAGCGCCCGGCCAGCACATCGGACGCATGGGAAATATGGCGCCGCGCGACGTGCTCGGCCTTGGCGGCGTCGCCCGAGACTATGGCTTGCAAAATCGCTTCGTGCTGATCCCAAATGTCGTCCGGCGTCTGCCCGCGCAGCACTTCGCCCATCACCCGCCGCAAGTAGCTCCAATGGGGCGTGGAGATCTCGCCGATCAACGGATTGCCCGCAAGCCCATAGAGAAAAAAATGAAATTCCATGTCGGCCGCGGTCATCTGCGCGATCGAGCGATTTTTCGCCGCCGCCCGCCCTCGGGCGAGATAAGCCGGGCCTTCTTTTTTCGCGATCGCGGCGGCGATCTCAGCCACTTTGGCGCTGGCGAGTCCATCGAGCACGCCGCGCACCTCTAAAAGATTGCGCACGTGTCTGGGATCGAGCGGCGCCACCATCAGCCCTCGCCCCGGCGCGTCGCGCAGGAGCCCGCGGCTACGCAACAGCAACAGCGCTTGCTGCACCGGCTGGCGCGACACCCCCAAGGCCTCGGCTAACTCTTCTTGAATCAGGCGGCTATCGAGTCCGAATTTGCCCTCGGTGATTTCCCCTAGGATGGATTCGTAGACCTGGTCGACGAGGGTAGGTTGCGGTATCAGCGTGCGCACGAAAAATGGGTCTGGTCGGTAATCAACAAATCAGCAGCGCAGATTTTAGCATTCTGAATTCAGAATGCAATAGCCAGATCGCAGGTGACGATAAAAAAATGGTAGTTTCCTCGATTCCAACTCGTGCATCGTCATTGACTGCGCCGGCGAGCAGCAATACAGTGCACTATGGAAAGGAAATAACTTTTCTGATCCGTAGGAGGCAGCATGACTGAGAAACCCAGGGCGAACCGGCGTCAATTCATTCAGAGTTGCGCAGGCTTGGCAGGCTCCACCGGCGTGCTGGGATTGCTGTTGGCTAGTTACAGCGAGCAGTCGAAGGCGCTGCCGGCGTGGGCAGTTCGGCCGCCCGGGGCATTGGCAGAGGACGACTTCAACGCGGCCTGCGTGCGCTGCGGGCTGTGCGTGCGCGGCTGCCCCTTCGACATTCTTCACCTCGCCGAACTCGGCGAGAACATCACTACCGGTACGCCGTATTTCGTCGCGCGGCAGGCGCCATGCGAGATGTGCGAAGACATCCCTTGCGTCGAGCTGCCTGCCCTACCGGCGCGTTGAGCAAGCAAGCTGACCGATATCCAGCGAGCCAAAATGGGCGTCGCGGTGCTAACGGGCCGCGACACCTGTTATGCCGTCGCCCTCGGCACGGGTTGTCGCGCCTGCTATCTCGCGTGTCCAGTCAAGGACGAGGCAATCACCATGGAGCGGCGGCAGTCGAACGGGCGCGGCTATTTCGAGCCGACGGTGCATTCCGCTGCGTGCACCGGCTGCGGCAAGTGCGAACATGCTTGCGTGACGAAAGAAGCCTCCATCAAAGTCTTACCCCTCGGCCTCGCGAAGCAGGACCCGACCACGCACCGATGAACGCGACTATGCCGCAGCCGGTGACCGTGCACCGGCGCGGGCTGCTCAAGCGCAACGGCTGGCTGATCGCAAGGCGCAGTGTGCAGATTGCGATCCTCGCGCTGTTCCTGGCGGGTCCGTGGCTGGACGTGTGGTGGGTCAAGGGGAACTTGGCATCGAGCACCTTTCTCGACGTCATCGGCCTGACCGATCCGCTGGTCTTGCTGCAGTCCATGGTAGCCGGCCACGAACTCGCCTCCGCAGCCGTAATCGGTGCGCTGACCGTGCTGGCGCTCTATTTCATCGTGGGCGGACGGGCATATTGCTCGTGGGTATGTCCGATCAATGTCATTACCGATAGCGCATTCTGGTTGCGTACGCGCTTGGGCATCACCGTCGCTTGGCAGCCTAATAAAAGTATCCGCCTGTGGATCCTCGGTGCGTTGTTAATCGTGTCAGCGCTCACCGGCAGCATCGCCTGGGAGTTGGTGAATCCCATCACCTTGCTGCATCGGGGCCTCGTGTTCGGGCTAGGACTTGCGTGGCTGGTGGTGCTCGCAGTGTTTGTGTTCGATTTGCTGGTGAGTCGGCGCGGGTGGTGTAGCTACATCTGTCCGGTGGGAGCCTTCTACGGTCTGGCCGGAAAATTTTCGTTGCTGCGCGTGAACGCGGGCAATCGGACAGCATGTACCGACTGCGGCGACTGTTACCGCGTTTGTCCAGAACCCCACGTACTGGTGCCCGCGTTGAAGCCGAGCAGCGCGGTCGACAGCATCGTCATCAAGAGTGGGGATTGCACTAACTGCGGCCGCTGCCTCGACGTTTGCGAGGAAGACGTTCTTCATTTCGGCACACGTCTCGCCAAAATCTCCTGATTAATAGGCGGCCGCCGCTAGCACTGTCCTCACGCGGCAAAGTTTAGAGGTGTAGTGGGAATTGCCATCGAAAACTCGATATTTCTGCTGTCAACCCAATGCGAAACGCTCAGTGGTGGCCGATATCGGCGCGCACGATTACATCACGGTCGTGTTTTGCTGAACACGTAGCCCGCCTCCTTTTGCGCAATGTGGCACTGGTGACATGCCGTCGACGCGTTGGCGCCCACCGCGCGATCCGTCGTACTGTCGCCTTTGAATCCTTCATAGCCCCAGCCGCCGGTCGCCGCATATTTTTGTTCATCGCGATACATGACGCCGACCACTTTGCGTGATCCTTCCGTAACGGTATTGTCGGCCGCTTTGGCCTCGAGCAAATCAAATACGATCACCGCGCCGTCGGGCCATTTGCCGGTTTTGTATCCCTGCAATGCCGCCTTGTTCGCATAGAGGTGATGGATGCCGCCAAACGCATCGTAAAGACCATGGCCGGGATTGATGACCATCGACTTGACGTGGTGCCAGTCGCGGTAGCCTGTAGGATACGGAACGGGCGGCGCATCCGCGGCGGCGGCGAGGCCGGTGACGATAGCCGCGATGGTGGAGAGAATTGTTCGCATGTTGCGCTCCTTTTCGAATAAGATTTGGTCGAGAACACAGGCGTCAATCTACGACTGCGCTACAGTCGGGACAAGCAGGCACAAACTCGTGGGGTAGGCACTTTTTGGTGCTTTTTGTTGATCACAAATGGAATAAATATTTTTGAAAAATGGACAACACTAGCGTTCATCAGATGGTTGAAAGCATCATCGGTTGCAAATGGTCACTGACTGTTCTGAGCCTGGTGCGAAAAGGCGTGTGCCGACCCGGCGAAATGGAACATGCGATTGACGGGCTCAGCGGCAAAGTGCTGAATGAACGCCTCACCAAGCTGGTACGTTTCGGTATATTGGATAAAACTAGCTTCGCCGAAGTGCCACCAAGGGTGGAGTACCGGATGACCGCCTTTGGCGTGAAGTTCATCAAACTGCTCGACGAGGTTGATCAGTTGCAGCGGACGTTAAATGACTCGCCGATCAAACGTTAACGTGGTCGAATACATCACAACGATTCGTCGCCTTAGATCGACCGAGCTCCACCCAATCACCAATGGTAGCGCTATTCTGAAAAATCGTTCATTCGCTACGCCTAATAATGTCTGATAACCTAAGCAAAATAGGGGGTGATCAAAATGAATCGATTCATTGTGTTTTTGCTTGTAATAGTCGGCGCCGCATCAGTTCACGCGGGACCTAGAGAAGACGCGCTTGCCGAATTCGAAAAGTTCTTCGCGTATTTCACCACGGACAACCACGATCAATTGGTGTCGCTATTTTCTCCCGATGCGTTGTTCTACGGGACGATTTCACCGGAGCTTGTTACCACGCCCGCGGTCCTACGCGACTATTTCGTAAAGGCGTTGACCCGGTCGCGCGGTGAGGTTAAGGCGAATTTATTCGGAACGACGGCAACGTTGCTTACGGACGACGTCGTCATCGTCACGGCAACATGGCAATCCGAGCGAACGCTAGACGGGAAGATGACGACCAATGGGCCGTCACGAAACACGTCCGTGATGCATAAGCGCGGTGATCGCTGGTTTATTGTGCAGTTTCATAATTCCTGGAAGCCGAAGTAAGTTTCTTGGCGTCGCGCCGAATGTCACAATTCGTTAGCGTCTGTCTATCGCGAGCGTTTCATTCATCACTGCGCCGCCGCAAAGCGCCCCACCGGCAAATCGGGAACGCTCCTGAAATTTGTCCGGCACCGCACCCGTCAGCGTATTTTAGGAACGTAACGATATCCGCCACATCGGCGTCGGGTAAGGTTTTCTCGATCGTTCGGAATACGATTTTCGAAGAGTGGCACTTTAGCTAACGACCGCTCGGGTGTGCTAGGAAATTCACCCGCCGCCACGTACCCGAGCTGCAAGGCTTATCCAGCAAGGCGATCCACGCACCTTGGCTCGCGAGCAGCGTGGATCTTGCCGCTGCGGGCATCGTGCTTGGCAGGCAATATCCCGAGCCGATCGTGGAACATGCGGCGGCGCGAGTGAAAGCGTTGGCGATGTATGGGGTGGCGAAAGAGAAATAATCCGATCGTGGCGTGGTTGAGTATTTTTACGTCCACAGTAGCCCCCACGTAATGGGAGTCACTAAGTATGGGGATGGATAATCGCATAGGGCTTAAGATGAATCGATCGGCTATGCAAATTGAGCATGTTCTACGAATATTAACAATTGTTAATGGCCGGTCGAGTGAATAACTGTCTTACCATCGTGGGAGGAGCAATGTATGAAAAAGCTTAATGGGGTCTACTCGGCCGTCGTGATCGATAACATTGATCCCCATAACCTTGGACGCGTAAAGGTGCAGCTTCCACAGATAGGCGACTCTGACCAACGCGGCCACGAAGCGTGGGCTCGTTTGGCCACCTTGATGGCGGGCCAGAACCGGGGCACGTGGTTTGTACCGGATGTGAATGATGAAGTACTGGTTGCGTTTGAAGCCGGCGACGTGAAGCGACCTTATGTCATTGGTAGCCTGTGGAACGTCGCTAATGTGCCACCGGAATCAATGGACACCAACAACAACAAAAAACTTCTGCGTTCACGCAACGGCGTGAAGATTACCCTAGACGATCAAAGCGGCCAGGAGAGCTTTGTTGTAGAGACGCCCGGTGGCCAAAAGATCACACTCAAGGACGGCCCTGGCTCGATCGAGATTGTGGATAGCAACGGCAATTCGATTACACTCGAGACGGCTGGCGTCACCGTGAACGCCAGCGCGAAAGTCACCATCAACGCCGGCACAGTCGAAATCAGTTCCGGCGCCATAACCGTAAACTCAGGCATATCAAAGTTCAGCGGAGTCGTACAGTGTGACACGCTCATCAGTAACAATGTCGTCAGCGCAAGCTACACGCCTGGCGCCGGAAATATCTGGTAGTTGCTGAGCCGTTCTGGCGATAGAGAGTAAATACGAGTTGAACATTCGGCCCCGCACTCAGGGTCAATTTCCCATCAGTGTCTACATAACGTGCACTATCGCGAGATTTTTTCGGGCTTGATGCTTAGAATTGCACTTGGCGCCAAATCTGCACTCGGCGAGTTCAGGCGCCAAAATTTGAAGATACAGTTGGGAGCGTGCTCGAAAACTCGCGAATTTCGGGGTGCGTTTAGCTTTGTTCGACGGCTGCCCCACCACGCAGGCGTAAAAAATTTCGATGCTGCCTGTTGGGCAGTCGTTGGACAAAGCTGGATGGAGGAAACCGCGGGAGATACCGCGGTGGTTGGCGAAGCCTAATTCGCTATGGGGATTTGAAGTGCCGCATTCGGACTGCCGGAAGTGAGCCGAGTGAGATGCTGGAATTGCAGATCGTGCACAGGTCCAATTGCCGATTGGAACGTGAGCATTTTTCGGCGGCTATCAAGCACGAAATAACCTGATCACGGCGTAAGGCAAAAGCGAACCCGATCGACGCCGTTCTAAACGCCGTCGATGGTTGGTATCGCCATCGGTAGATGCTGGCGCTCATGGTACACATTGAATTTGTGGTGGCGCACGAATCGGCTGACCGCGCACGATGACATCAATGACGATCATCGCCGCACCACAGTCCCGGCAGACGAAGGTCGGCGGACCGGGCTCGGTCGGCGCATCATGCCGTCAACTCAGCATCGACATCGGGCACAACGTTCAGCAACGCGCGTGCCCGCTCGAGATGGTCTGTACGGTGGGCGTTACCGAGTATGCCGTAGTGTCGGATGCGGTGAAAGCCAGCGGGCAACACGTGCAGCAAGAAGCGACGCATAAACTCATCAGCAGCTGAGCGTCATCGTCTTATGTCGAGTCTTTCCTTTAGCGCGATAATCTTTCCAACGAAACGTCACGCCGCGCTCATCCAAGGCAACGAGCCGCTGATTGGAAATAGCGACTCGATGCGTGTAGCGCGACAGATAAGCCAACACCGCCGCCGGGCCGGCAAACGGGCGTTTCGCATACACCACCCATTCGCATTCACGTAGCGGCACCAGCCACTGCGCAAAAGCGCTCGCATCAGCCAACGCCGCGTGCTCACCGAAGAATTGCAATCGGCCGTCACGATGAGCATCGACGAGTGCTTCCAGGAAACGGCGTCGAAACAATCGCGACAACACCCGCACCGATAGAAAGAAACCCGGCTTACAATTTACCCAGCGTTCGCCGTCCAATGACACACCACCGCCCGGCACGATGCCGTGCACATGCGGATGATGCGTCAGCGCCGAGCCCCACGTATGCAACACCAGGTTACGCCGATTCGTGCGCCCAGATGCTTCGGATCGGCGGCGATCGTGGATAGTGTCTCGGCGGCGATCTCGAACAACAAACCGTAAATCACCGCCTTGTTGTAATACGCGATGTCGCTGATCGGTGCCGGCAAGGTGAAGACGACGTGATAATAGTCCACCGGCAGCAGATCCGCCTGACGGGCTTGAAGCCAACGCCGCGCCGCGCGGGCTTGGCACTTCGGACAATGCCGATTACGGCACGAGTTATAGGAAATCTCGTCGTGCGCGCATGCTTGGCAACGCAATACATGGCCGCC
Organism: uncultured Pseudomonadota bacterium; assembly: GCA_963714525.1. GTDB lineage: Bacteria > Pseudomonadota > Gammaproteobacteria > Burkholderiales > JALYOK01 > JALYOK01. Next base: position 7,026 of record CAVQPB010000026.1, on the reverse strand, counting down.
CAATGCCGCGCTACGGCATTGCTCGATCGCCGACATGACCTTGAGCTGACCTAGGCTCAGATGACCACGCTGAGTTTGCCGCCAGGCTGGGCCGTGGGCGCGGAAGACATCGGCCACCTCCAGGGCAGAACGCCCCATGGACCTCGCCTAGGACGTTCGCGTGTCCTCTATCGGGCTGATGACTTCACGCAGCGTATCGGTAGCCACTTGCGCATACAGCGCGGTGGTATCGAGCCGCTTGTGCCCGAGCAGCACTTGGATGATGCGAATATCGACCTTTTGTTCCAACAGGTGAGTGGCAAATGAATGGCGCAGCGTGTGCATGCCCACGCGCTTGTCGATACCGGCGGCCTGCGCGGCATCACGCACGGCGCGGTTGAGCTGACGCGTGCATAGCGGCTCGATTGGATTCAAGCCCGGAAACAACCAGCCACCCTCGAGCATCTTGCCTTGGGCGCGAGCAATTCGCCACCAGGTGCGCAGCCGTTCGAGCAACACCGGCGAGAGCATGACGAACCGATCTTTGCCGCCTTTGCCCTGGACGATGTGAAGCAGCATGCGTTCGCTGTCGATGTCGCCCACTCTGAGACCGACCACTTCACTGACGCGCAGCCCGCCGCCGTAGGCGACCGACAGTGCTACTTGGTGTTTGATATTCGCCGCCGCCTCAAGTAGGCGTTTTACCTCTTCGCGACTTAACACCACCGGTAACTTGCGCGGATACTTCACCGGCTGCATCTTGGCCATCACCTCGGGACGATTGCACGTGATATCGAAGAAGAACTTCAACCCCGAGATCGTCACGTTCAATGTTTGCGGCGTGGCACCGTGGTCAACCAGGTGCAATTGAAAGCGGCGCAGATCTTCCTCGCTGGCCGTATCCGGCGAGGTGCCCAGAAAGCGCGTCAAACGCACGACGGCGCGAATGTATTGGACTTGTGTCTTCTCGACGAACTCGCGCATGCGCATGTCTTCGATCATGCGTTGGCGTAATGGTGAATGGGCTTGGCTCGGTTGAGCCGCGGGTTTACATAGACTGGCTTGAGTCATGGCTGTGCTCCTGTCGATATCCGAGGCGGATTACCTCGTTCATCAACATAAACACATCCCACCGCTCAATCACCTCCGCCGCTAAAACGGAGCCACCATTACCGCGCTAGCGGTTTAGTCCTCCGACCCATTTCAGACCTTTACGACCGGCGGCTTTGCGGAAGGCACCCCAAGAGGTGAAGAGCCAAATAAGCAAGAGGTCAATCGGTACTGGCAACGCGCAAACCGATATGGAAGTTGCGGGAGTCAGCATCGGCACCGATCCGCTTGGCCGCACGCGCGGTGACCGGATTGCCGAACCACGAACCGCCGCGCAATACACGCTTATCGCATTCTCCTTCGCCCCGTGCATTGCCGTTTTCCGGTGCACCGGTATAAGTATCACTCCAGCATTCCGCCGTCCATTCCCAGGCGTTGCCGATTGTGTCGTACAAACCAAATCTGTTTGCTGCGTAGGAGCCTACCGGCGCTGTATAGGCTTGCCCGTCGTCACACTGCGCATAGGTAAAATTCTTGCCAAACACTTTCTTCGCAGTGGCATCGCCAATGTTAGCGGCCTTGCAGCCTTCCGGGTCAAAGACCTCGCCCCAGTAACGCGCTGTCGCTACTCCCGCCCGTGCAGCGTACTCCCATTCCGCCTCACTCAGCAACCGGTAGTTCTTGCCGGTTTTCTTGGCGAGCCACTGCGCATAGGCCTTGGTGTCGTCCCAACTGACGCAGACGACCGGGTGATCGCCTGTCTGAGCGAAACCGGGATTGTTCCAGTTTGCGTCGGCGCGGGAAGCGAATTCTTTCTTGTTCGCGTCCCAGGCATAGCAACCGCCTTCAGCCTTGTGGCCGGTGTCGGCAACGAAGCGAGCAAACTGCGCGCGTGTGACTTCTGTTCGGCCGATCGCCAGCGGCCGGGGGATGCTGACTTTGTGCTGCGGACCCTCGTCCTGCTGTCTGCCTCGCTCACTTTCCGGCGAGCCCATCAAGAAGCTACCTGCAGGCACAACGACCATTTCAGGGCAGTCGTCGCAGTCTTTGAATACCTGGCCAGCGGGGCGCTCGGCGATTGGGATGTCTTGCGATTTCGGCGTCACTGGCGGTAGCGTTGGAGCGACGGTAGTCCAAACATCGATGTTACTGCCGTTCAGAAAATCGACAATGGCCAACGTGCTCACCGCTTCGCCGAATTGCGGCCCTTTGTTGGTCACGATGCCGACCACTTTGCCTTCGCGCAATAGCGGTCCACCCGAATTTCCCTTGTCGATTCTCGCATCAAAATAAAGCACCCGTCCTGCGCGAGAACTGAAGTCGCCCTTACTGATGGACCAATTGCCACCACTCGCGGGGTGGCCAATGACGCTGATGGCTTCGCCACCTTCGAGTTTTGCGCTGGCATCAATGGGCAGTGTAGTTAGACCTGTCAGCAGTGGCGAATCTACGATCAGCACGGCTAGCCCTTTGCCATCACCCCATTCCGCACCTTGGGCAACTCGAGCGGGTACAAGACTATTGCGTTGCGTGAAGAATTCTACCTTGGGCGCCACGCCGCCTTCGACCACGTGCGCGGCGGTGAGGATGTAAGCGGCGCGTTCATCGAGTTTGACAATGAAACCCGTGCCGGGGATCTTATTCGCGTCGCCGGGAATGATGCGCACGACCGCAGATTTTGGTGTGATCGATTGAGCAAACACACTAAGCACGAAAAGTACCGTGGTTACGAAAACAGCGATTAACGTAACGCCCCGCATCATTCTCATTTAATTCTTCTCGCGCTACGCACCTCTAGCGCCCGGGGTGCGATCTGGATCTTTCATATCCGAAAAACCTGCGAAAAATCCGTCCGGCAGGGGGCTGCGCCCCCTGTAGCCCCAAGAGGTAGAGAGGCTAGGACGCAAGAGATCAATCGGTCCTGACAAGACGGAAACCTACGTAATAGGCGCGAGCGAAGGACTGGTACGAGTAGCGAAACGCGGCACGAGCGTTGGCCGGATGGCTGAACCACGAGCCCCCGCGCAGCACGCGCTGGCCACAATTGCCTTTGCTCCATGCTTCACCGTTCTCTGGTGCACCGCTGTAAGACTCATTCCAGCAATCCTCCGTCCATTCTGAAACGTTACCGATCATGTCATATAGGCCAAACTTGTTCGGCTGCTTCGATTTGACCGGCGTCGTGTATGCGTTCCCGTCATCGCATTCCGTGTAGGAGCTGGCCCCCCACTTCTTAGCGATGGTTGCGTCGGCAATGTTGGCGTAGTCGCAGCCGATTGGATCGAACGCTTCCCCCCAATACCGGGCAGTGTCCGTTCCCGCCCTGGCAGCGTACTCCCATTCCGTTTCGCTCGGGAGGCGGTAGTTTTTGCCTGTCTTCTTCGTCAGCCAATCGGCATAGGCTTTGGCATCATCCCGGCTAACGCAAACGGCGGGATGCTGATCCGTTTGTTCAAAACCGGGCTTGTCCCACGAACAGGAGTTTCCCTTATTAGAGCTATATGTCGTCTCTATCAAGAATGTCGCGAACTGGGCGCGTGTAACCTCAGTTTGCCCGATCACCAGCGGCCTAGGAATACTGACTTTGTGCTGCGGACCTTCGTTCTTCGATCTGCCCTGCTCGCTTTGAGGTGAGCCCATCAAGAACGTCCCGTCGGGCACGACAACCATTTCTGGGCAGTCAGCACAGTCTCTGAATACCTGACCGTTTTTCATTCCTGAGATTGTTGTGGTTGTGGGTGTCGGCAACGGTGTAGCAGTCTGTGCTGCGCTAGTTGGCGGGCTTGCTCCCGAAGTGCTCGATGATTGTGCAAGATACACGTCGTTGCCACCCAAAAAGGCTAAAATGGTTAACGCCTCCACTGCTTCACTGAAGGTTGAGCCTTTATTGGTCACGATGCCGACCACCGCGCCGCCTAGAAGCAGTGGTCCACCAGAGTTTCCTTTATCGATCGGTGCTGAAAAGTAGAGTACTCGTCCTCGACGAGAATTGATATCGCCGCGACTGACAGCCCAACTGGAACCGCTCGCGGGATGTCCGATTATAGTGATCGGCTCGCCACCGTAGGGTCTAGTGTTGGTGTCGATGCGCAGCTCGGTCAAGTCCTGCGGCAGTGGTGCAGGGACAATCAGGAGGGCCAAGCCCTTCGCATCCCCCCATTCGGCGCCCTCAGCGATTTGAGCTGACACCAGTTTGTTGCGCTGCGTGAAGAATTCGACTTTTGCAGTGCCACCTTCGACGACATGCGATGCGGTCAAGATGTAAGCGGCGCCTTGATCGATTTTGACAATAAACCCGGTGCCGGGAAGCTTGGTCGCGTCGCCGGGAATGACGCGCACGATCGCGGATTTTGCGGCACCTAGTTGCCCCGAATCGGGCGACGACGGGTTTGTTTGCGATAGGACTTTGGACGAAAACAGTGAGAGAGTTGAGGCAGTAGCGATCAGCAGCGCGCAGCGCGACATTCGGTTCAAATTGCTTGCCACAATACCACCGCTTGATGTCGTCATTACTTGGTCTGCTCCTATCACGTACGAGAAGAATGTCGCCTTCAACGATACAGATCCTTATCCCGCTTTATGGCGCCAACGGTGACAGCCGCTAGCCATGCCGCGATTGTAAGCAAGGCTGCAGCCAAATGGCCATACCAAAGCTGTTCAAACAGCGTGAGGCGATAGTCGGTCTCTCCCGCAAGCGATTTGCCTGTAAATGTTCCAACCTGCCCCGACAGTGAGAGCCAGAGGCGATCGGCTTTCTTATCATAGCGCAACCGCCCGATGGCGTTGGACGCGCTGATTACTTTGTCTTCAGCGATTCGCACCGCCTGTTTGCCCTCATATCCTGGGTAATTTACACTTCCCTCGCCTTGCAGTGCCGCCACCGGGCGACCGCTGGCATCATTTTGTCCCGCGACGCTAATGCGGCTGAAGCGTGCGCCGGACTTCCCGAATAGCGCAATGTCGTCGCCTTCCGGCAAGGGAGACAAAACAACAGCGACCTGCTTGGCTTCGCCCGCAACTTCCAGGTAGGGGCTGCCGTCCGCGAGTCGCGCATGCATTTTCACCGGACCGGTAGCGCAGGTGCCGAGTGTACCTTCAAGTTGGGCGTTACCTGCCTCGAGATAAAGCAAATCTATAGGGTTCACGTAGAAGACTTGGTTGGTCTGCTCAAGCTTGATACGAAGACTCCCCGGCAATCCCTGCTGCGACTGGCAGCCGGAAGCTTTCTCCACCACGATGGTACTTGGCGGTGCGAGCGTTATCGCTTGAAGCGCGACGCGCGCATTGTCGGTCTCTTGCCCGGCGATCAGCGTGAAATCACTTCCGGTCAACACATTCTCGCGCCCTAAGACAAGCGAGCGGAGCCAACAAGGCTGTTGTAGCGATGCGCCGAACGGTTGTGCCTCAACGGGTGCAAACGCGGCCCGCGCGACGTGTTCGAATGTAACGTTGCGTAGCGTCTGTGTGTCGAGCAATGGGACGCTGCCGCTATCTTGTAAAGACATTCTCACCGAACAAATTGGCAGCGTCGCTTCGATCTGTGTTGGCACATACCACCGCATCGCTACCAGCGCACCGATTAGACCCACAACAATTGGCAGCGCTACGAGCGCGGCAAACCATAGCCGCTTTGCGTTAGGACGCGGGCCGTTCCGAATTTGTGGATTGCTAGCCGATGGGCGTTGTGCCGAAGCGGTCGCACCACTCGCGAGAGCTTGAATCTGCGCAAGCAGTGCAGCGAATTCAGGGCGCGGCGATTCGAAATCCCAGCCGGCTAGGTTCGTCGTGTTCAGCAGATTGAACGGTAAGGGGATCTCGATTTCTGGATCAAGCCTGACCGGTAGCAAAGGAGTTTTGCTCTTCGCTAAAGTTACCTCCGCGCGAACCCATTCGGACAGCACCGAATAGCTGCTCCAAGCAACGATCACACAGTCCGCTTTGGCGATATTCGCCGAGATTTCAGCATCCTGCGGCCGGCCGGCCAGCATTTTTTCGTCCCACCAAACTTGGTGTCCGGCCACTTCAAGCTGCTGCTTGAGACGGCCAACGCGCTCGCTGTCGTCGCGGTCGTAACTTAAGAAGATCGCTGCCATGTTGTGCCGGCGAATCGAGCGGACCTACCGCGGTGCCGGCGTGTGATAGAAGCGCACGACTTGGCTGATCTTTTGGCCGCTGCCGAGGGATATGCCGGTCAACACGACGCGATACCAGCCGCGGGCTACGCTTGCGTTAACTGGCCAAACGGCGGAAATCGGTATTTCGGCAAGCTTCTTTCCGAGAGTTTGACTCCATACCGGGTGCTGCACATCGGGGTCGGCGAAGACTTTTGCCTCTAAATCATTGCCGCCTTTCACGAGTTTGAAGACGAAGCGGTAGCCGGTAACTGCCTCCGCTGCGCGAGATTGAAATAGGACAGCTGGTGCGATTAGCTCTACGGGTTTTGCCGTGGGACCATCAAGTCGCACAACGACACCGAGTTGACTGATATCGAGATCGCCGAGGGGGCGAATAACTGGCGCGGTTGACCATGCGTATTCGTTACTGAAACCCGCCTTCCAAGGCAAGGTGGGCTGTACCTTATCCAACCAGTAATACTTGCGGTTGCTTAGCTCCCGCACCACCACATGCGGAGTCTGGTGGCTTTTTTCAAGGAAGAACCGCAGGCGGAATGTTTCAGCCACCGGCGCCGGTGCTTCCACATAGTCAACAGTCGCGGAAAGTAGCTCCACTTCAAAGCCAGAAACATTTTCCGCCAAGGTGCCTTCCCAGTGATCGCCCCTCGGTTGATATTTGATATCGGCGCTTACCGAAGCCGTCGTGGCGAATGCCAGGAAGATGAACAACAGGCTTTGACTGAATCCAACTGTATGCCGCACGTGATCGCTCCGTTGAGTGCTAACAACATCCATCTTTGTTCTGCCAGCGGCGCGGGGCACCGGGCACGGCTGGCCGCTTTATCGTCGCGGAAGCGCAACAACCGTATCACGCTTTGAGGTT
>CAVQPB010000025.1:0-93797 GCA_963714525.1 uncultured Pseudomonadota bacterium | reverse complement strand
ACGAACACCCGCTTTCGTCCTACGCAATAAAGGCAAAAATCGGGCTGATGGAAAAAGGACTGGAATTTCAGGCGATCGTGCCGGACGGCATGATGAACGGAACCCAGGCCGGCGCTTTTGTGGACGCGAATCCGCGAGCGGAGATTCCGACGCTGATCGATGGTGATGTCAAGATTTTCGACTCGACCATCATTCTCGAATACCTGGAAGACAAGTGGCCAAATCCGCCGTTGCTGCCGGCCTCGCCTGCCGAGCGCGCGCGGGTGCGCATGATCGAGGACATGATGGACACGCTGTACGAGCCGAACAATTGGGGCTTGGGCGAGGTGTTGCGCTTTAAGCGCGCCAGCGGTGCGCTCGCCGATCAACTGGTCGCGCATTCGCGCGCGAGCGTAACGAAATTGCAAAGTTGGTTAAATAAGCAACTGGGCAATCAACCGTGGTTTAACGGCGCGAACTTTGGCTGGGGCGATGTCGCTGTGGCGCCCTACGTGGCTCGATCCGCGGTATCGGGCCAGCCGCCACCGGCGGGTACTGCACTTGCGGATTGGTTGGCGCGTGCGAGTCAACGCCCCAGTGTCGCGAAGGCTGTTGAACAAATGAAACACGTGATCGCCAATTTTCCCGATGTCGCGACGATGCTGGCGCAAGGCCAAGTGAAACGGCAATATCGTGACCACCGATTGGAGTGGATGATCGCAGGCGGTGGGATTGAAATTGTTCGCGAAGGCATCGAAAAGGGCACGATACGCTTTAGTCGATTGCCGGAATAATCCTCGAATCAATCAGCCGCGGCGAGTTTGGATTTCGCCAATGCGGGATTTTTTGCTAGGTACCGTTTGATGCCTGCGACGATGGCATCGGCGAGCCGGGCTTGATAGTTAGGATCGTTGAGCCGGCTCTCTTCTTCCGGATTACTGATGAACGCCGTCTCGATCAAAATCGATGGAATGTCCGGCGCCTTGAGCACGGCAAAACCCGCTTGCTCGACGACACTGCGATGCAGCCGATTGACACCGCCGATCTCGCCGAGCACGGATTTGCCTAGGCGCAGGCTGTCGTTAATGGTCGCGGTTTGCGACAGGTCGAGCAAGGTGCGCGCTAAGTATGGGTCTTTCTGTTTCAAATTTACGCCACCGATCAAATCCGCGGCATTTTCCTGCCGCGCGAGCCATCTCGCCTGAGTCGATGTGGCGCCCCGTTCCGATAACGCAAAAACGGATGAGCCTCGCGCATCCGGTCGAATAAACGCGTCGGCGTGTACCGATACGAATAAATCCGCTTGCACGCGCCGGGCCTTCTCTACCCGCTGTCCCAACGGAATAAAATAATCGCCCTCGCGCGTCAACACCGCTCGCATGTTCGGCTCGCGATCCATCTTGTCTTTTAATAGTTGCGCGATGGCGAGGGTGACGTCTTTCTCATAGCTGCCGTTGGCGCCGCGCGCGCCGGGATCCTCGCCACCGTGGCCGGCGTCGATGACGACCGTGATAATGCGTTCGCTGCCGGGTTTTGCTTTCGCCGGTTGCGGTTTATTTTCGGGTTCCGTCTTCGGAATATTAATGGGTAGATTAGCTGGTGGCACCCAGTCTTTCGCTTGGGTATCGACTTCTTTGGGCGGAACGACGGGCTCGCTGGACTGCGCCTCCTTGCCGAGCACCATTAAAATCGGATCGGGCGCGGCGATGGGATTGATATCCACCACCAAGCGAAAACCATAGTCCCTGACCGGCGGCAGCAGAAATACATTTGGCTTTACCTCAGACTTCAAGTCCATAACCAAGCGCACTGTATTGGCTTTGAAACGACCGATTCGCACCAGCTTGATATAGGGATCATCGAATACGACTTTATTCGCTAGGCTTTCCAGTGTGTCGTCGAGATCAGCCTCCAGATCGAGCACCAGGCGATCGGGATTCCTAAGCGTGAAGGAGTTGTATTTGAGCGCCTGCCTGGATTCGAGTGTGACGCGGGTGTAATCCGGCGCCGGCCAGATGCGGGCGGATTCGACCTTGGGTCCAGCATAGGCAGAAGCCGCACACGTCACGCAACAAAATAGCAACCACTGCGTTACGATATTCTTCATGACGGCGCCGCCGGCGCTAAGGCCTGCAGATTTTCCAGATTTACTTTTTTAGACAGGATGTTCACGCGACGCCCGTCACCTTCGACGGCAAGCTCGATTGTGATGTCCGCTTCAGGCAACAATGTTCGAGCGCGCTCGGGCCATTCAACGAAGCAAATATTGCGCTCGTTGAAGAGTTCGTTAAAGCCTGCGTCCAGCCATTCCTGCTCATGTTTGAATCTATATAAATCAAAATGATACAAGTATAAACTCGAAACCGAATAAGATTCAACTAATGTGTAGGTCGGGCTCTTTACCCGACCCTCGAAACTAAGGCCGCGCAACACGCCGCGCATCAAGGTCGTCTTGCCCGCGCCGAGATCGCCTTGCAAAAAAATCGTCAGGCCCGGCTGCAAATGCGCCGCCAATGCCCGACCTAAGTTTAACGTGGCGTCCTCATTCGCTAAGTGTAGGGAAATCATGCTTGGGATTATAGTCATCGCTAGGTGACATTGACTCTCGGCAACGGTGCGTGTTGTTTTTACGCATCACACTCTCGTATGTGCGCGCGTTTCAATATGCGATATGATCGGCCTGGGAGCCGCTCTGGGATTGGTTCTCCGGGCGGTCTTATGGATATTGAATCAGCAATCGGTTTATTCGACGCGGCCCCTCATCCTAGCCTTCTCCCCGGCGGGGAGAAGGGATGACGGTGATAGGTCGCGTTATGATGTACGGATGGAAACGCCGCAATCTTCGTTCCGATCTCGATCAACTCGCTCGCGATATCAAAACGTGGGGAAGGACCTGGGCTTTTCGGCAGTCGGTATCGCCGACGTGGATTTGCACGCGGCGGAAGAAAAACTCAAGCTATGGCTGGCGCGGCAATACCACGGCTCCATGGATTACATGGCGCGCCATGGCAGCTAAGCGCACGCGGCCGGCGGACTTGGTGCCGGGCACGCTGCGGGTGATTTCGGTCCGCCACGATTATTCGACAACCGATGTCGCCGCGAGCGAGGACGTTCTGGCTGATGGCGAGCGCGCTTTCATCGCCCGTTACGCGTTGGGCCGCGATTATCACAAGATCCTGCGCGGAAAACTCAAACGGCTCGCGACGAAAATCGAAACCGTTGTCGGTACATTTCAATATCGCGTTTTCACCGATAGCGCACCGGTGATGGAAGTGGAACTCGCGGTCAAGGCCGGCCTCGGCTGGCGCGGCAAGCACACCTTGTTGCTCGACCGGCGCGGCGGATCGTATTTTTTTCTCGGTGAAATTTTCGTCGATCTGCCGTTGCCGGTGGATCGTCCCACCAGCGACCATTGCGGCACCTGTAATGCATGTATCGACGTGTGCCCGACCCAAGCCATAGTCGCGCCCTACGTGCTCGACGCGCGGCGTTGTATTTCCTATCTCACGATCGAACACCGCGGCAGCATACCGGAAGAATTTCGCGCCTCGTTGGGGAACCGCGTGTACGGCTGCGACGACTGTCAGTTGGTCTGTCCGTGGAACAAATTTGCAGTAACAACGAATGATCCGGATTTCCACGTGCGCAACGGTTTGGACAACGCCGAACTGGTGACCCTATTCGCATGGAGCGAACAGGAGTTCGAAACCCGCCTCGCGGGCAGCGCGATTCATCGCATCGGCTACGAACAATGGCTGCGGAATTTAGCGGTGGGATTGGGTAACGCGCCGTCATCGCCGCCGGTGCTCGCCGCGCTGCAAGCGAGACGCGCCGATCCGTCGGCGCTAGTGCGAGAACATGTGGCTTGGGCTCTCGCCCGCCACGACTCAGCTACCGCGGAATAATTTCCAGGCCGAGTTGTAACGACTCCGATTGGCGCGGAAACGGATAGTGGATGACCATGGTCACCGCCTGCATAATTTTTTCGAAGCCCGCTTCCGATTGCGACACCGTAAAAAACGGCCGTGCGATCATAGCCACCGGTTGACTGGAACGCAGCAGCAGCGCGCCCCCCAGCACATCGTCTTCCAAAGTCAGTTCCGTGAGCCCGGAAAAATTATGCAACTGGCCGAACCCGCCCGGACAGTCGCCGTTGTACCAATAACGACCCGCCGGGCCATCGCAACTCGGCATGGCGATGTTCATCTCGATTTCAAGGTAGCCGCGCATGGTTTTGTCGAACGAATAACTCACCGCCACGCCGTTCTTGCTGAGCTGAAATTCTTTATATAGCGTACCGCCGTAGGTTTCCGCGGTAAAAATCAGATTGCGATTGCCCTCTGAAACGAGGCCATAATTCGGATCGGTCGTTTCATAACCGATGTGGCTGGGATAAAGCTTATCGAGAAACAGTGTTTTGCCGTGGTCGTCCAAATTGAGATCCGAGGGCACGATCAGCGATTTGAAACTCACGCGGTCGTGGGCCGAGGCGATGCCGCTGGATGCCGCCGCACCCGCCTCGCCCGCCTGGATCTTGCGCCGATAATGTTCAGCTTGGCGACTCAGCGTGTCGACGAAGTTGTGGTTCAACACGTAGCTATCGAGTTCCCGAATCGAGGCCGTGCCATCTAAACTCACTACCGCTTGCACGGTCGGGTTGTGCAGAAACAATTCCTCGTGACCATCGTAATCCAAGTCCTCGCGATAATGGTCCGGCCGCGCCGCCGAGCGATCGAGATGGGCTTCGAGTTCGATCATGGCGTTGTACAGCGCCCGGCGCAGATGCGGCAAATACAAGCCACCGAACAATCCGTGCCAATAGGCGTCGTTAGCTTGCGCTTGATAAAGCAAATTACGCATGCGGGTGGTCGCCATATCCCCGGGCAGGCGCGACAAGCGTTCGGACAAACGCAACATGCGCTTGTGCATCCAGTTCGACTCGGGATAGCGGCTGAAAAAATTCTTCCAGGTGCCGCCGCGGATGAACGCTTTGTCTTGCTCGTATTGGTTGTTGAGTTTGCGTTCCGACACCAGGTCGGCGTAGAGATTAGCGGCGGCTGCCGGCAGCGACCATTCGTTCATCTCGATGTATGACGTGGTCGGCAAATACACGATGCCACGGGTCGGCGTGTCGCGATGGTAGGCGGCGTAATGTCCGGTGCGGATAACGTCCGATTTGAGTACGCCCTCAATGAATTGCTTTAGCCAGCCGCGGGTATAGACCCAGTCGTAGGTTTCCGGCCAGATGCCCAGCTTTTCGATATCGTCGAAATAAATCGCGGCGGCCTTGCCGCTGTCGTCGGCGAGGGACTCGATGTAGCGTACCACTTCGTCCGCCGGACCAAAGGGAATGCGGTAGCGAAGTTGTTCCGAAATCGGAAAGAGTCCGAGCTGGCGGCCATCTTCCTCCGTGGTGTAGTAGCCGTTGAGCTCCTCCGCTGTGCGGCCGGTGCAGAGGAAATGATAGTCGTCCACCGTGACATAGCGTATGCCGGTATCGGCCAGCGCGGGGACCACCGTCCCCTCCCACACCCGCTCCGTGAGCCAGGCGCCGGTGGGACGTTGCGTCAGTTGCCGTTCGAGGCGATTGCTTAAGGTAACCAACTGCCCGACCCGGTCGCGATGGGGAATCGCTGCCAGAATCGGCTCCGTGTCGCCGCCGCCGAACACTTCGACTTGGCCGCGCACCACCATTTCGTGCAGCAGCGCCATGTCGTTCGGATGATATTGGAACAGGAACTCCAGTAACCAACCGCTGATATGAACGGCGAATTGGAATTGCGGATAGTCGTACAGCGTCTGGATGAAAGGCCGATAGCAGCGGGCGTGAGCATCGTGTATCACCTCGGGGAAATTACCCACCGGTTGATGGGCGTGGACACCGAAGAGGAGTTTGATCACGGGTTGCATGGCTTGTTGTGGTAGGTCTGTTGTTATTTCAGGATGTCGGAAGAATTAAAAGTGTACACGTAATCGTTACGACACTCGCCGCATGGCGCCCGACAACTCGGAATGTTCCGCACCCAAACTTAACGGCTTATCCAGCACGGACGGCACGGGGAGCAGCAGTAATCGATAGAGATTCGCCAGGTTTTGCCGATAGAGCAAATCGAAACTCTTCACGCTCTCGCTAGGGTTGTAATCGCCCGGCCACCAGAACCAGTCGGACGCTTCGCAGCTTGCCAACTGGCGCTCGGCGGCGCGCCGCTGCGAGTCGTTCAATGCAGCGGTGGCCATTTCCTGGTCGTAACTCTGCTTTGCGGCGCAAAGTAACTCCCACGCGCGGTTCTTAGCCGAATCGCCGATCCAGGTCGAGAAGGTGCCGTAGACCCAACTGCCCGCATTGAGACGACGCAATTCGGGCAGCGGTTCTGCACGCGCGGCCTCACTAAAGGTCGTGAGCCGTATGCTTTTATGGGTTGCAAGCATTTGATATAACTCGGACAGAAAATAGAAACCGTTGTAGGGGTAATACTCCCAGGCGTTTTCCCCATCCATGATGATGCTCACCACCGGCACTTCGCCCGGGGGGAGCGATCGGCGATGGCTTCGAGCTCGGCGATAAGGTCCACGGCAGCGTCTTTGCCTAGCCATTTCGCATACTCGAAACCGATCTTGTCCGATAAACTATCGTCGCGAAAAAAACTGACGATATTGCCCGTCTCCGTGGTGACTCGATACGGGCGATACAAATAACGCGCTCGATCGCCGGGATGATCGCCGAGGCTGTGGCGCAACACCGCTTCACCGCTTGCCATCCAACGATAGCCTCGTTCGGCGAATAACGCCGCCGCGGCGTGGGACACGCCGCCTTCCGCCGGCCACACGCCCTGGGCGGGCGAGCCGAAACGAGCACGATGGCTCGCGCCCGCCGAATCCAAATGAAATTGAACCCGCGCTGATCCGTCGGGATAGTTATCGCAATGGGGTAACTTAACCTCCGACCAACTCTCCCGCGCGCTGGCAAAATCCAACAACAGCGGCGCGATCGGATGGTAGTGCGGCGTGGTGGAAAGTTCGATCTTGCCCGCCTCGGCAAGTGCGCGATAGCGCGGGATCAAACCGGCGATCAGAAATCCAATCAACTCCAGCAAGGCATGTCGATCGACGGCGGAAAACGCCTTGCCATGGGCTAGCCAATCGGCAATGCGTGTATCGCCGCGGCGCACGGTTTCGCCGAGCCAAGTCAGGTGATACCACATTAGCAAATCGCCAAAAAACTGATCCGATAAATACAATATTCCAGGCGCGTCGTCGCTCTCGAATTGTGCTGCCCAGCTCTGAAGTACCTTATATGCCGGATAGGCATCGATCATGGTCGCCTGATTAGCGCGAAAGCAACTGGCAAAAATAAGTTTCTTATCTTCTTCGGTTAGCGCGCGAAGATCGGGCATGGCCAAAAACCGCAACAGCGGATCGCGAAACTGGCCGGTCGCGAATTGGTCGGCGTAATCCTCCAGTTGATCGAGCAGAATGGGAACAAAATTGAACACGGCACGCACATTGGGCGTTTGCTCGAGATACCACGCCATATCGGTGTAATCCTTGATGGCGTGAAGATAGGTCCAAGGCAGCGCAAACTCACCCGTGGTGTGGTCGCGGTAATCGGGCTGGTGCATGTGCCAGCATAAAATTAAATCGAGACGTCTCGGTTTACTCATAGGGTTCATTATTTGACGTTATGTAATTCGAGTTGGTCGGTGGCTTCCTGTCCACTGACCCTCACTTGCAGTGCGCGCTCCGGCTTGCAAGCCGAAGCCGTTCGATGAGCGCGACACATGTGTCGCGAAATCCTCATCTCACCCCTTTCCCTCTCCCGGAGGGAGAGGGAAATAACGCCCTTCTCCCTCCGGGAGAAGGGCGGGGATGAGGGAGCGTCGTGCCATGGAACGCCCAACGATCGTTAGTCCAATTAAGGGATCTCGCCACGACGCAGTACGGGTGCGGTCTGTGGCAAGGCATAGTCCAAGAGCCTCACCAGTATTGCCTCTCAGGACAGCGCCTTACGGCTAGCGAACGTGGTGCACCTCTTGGCCCAGCATTTCGGCGGTGATCAACGTGACGCCGTTGTCGCTGACGTGGAAGCGTTTTTTATCCTTCTCCTTGTCGTACCCTGCTTCCAAACCTTCTGGGACTTGACAGCGTTTATCGACTACTACTTTGCGCAAGCGCACGTAACGGCCGATATCGACATCGGGCAAGATCACCGAGTCTTCGATTTCGCTGTAGCTATTCACCCGCACATCGGAGAACAACAGCGAGCGGCGAATCGAGGCGCCGCTGATGACGCAGCCGCCGGATACTAAGGAATCCACCGCCATGCCGCGCCTATCCTCATCGTCGAACACGAATTTGGCGGGCGGCAATTGTTCTTGATAAGTCCAGATCGGCCAGTCGCGGTCATACATGTTTAAGTCCGGCGTGATGCGGCAAAGTTCCATGTTGGCCTCCCAGTACGACTCGATGGTGCCGACATCGCGCCAATAGGGAACTTGATCGGGTTTGCTGACGCAGCTCTCGCTGAAGCGATGGGCGTAAACCCGATAACGGCTCACCAGATAGGGAATAATGTCTTTACCGAAATCGTGGCTGGATTTCGGCTCGTCGGCATCGCGGTTCAATTGTTCGTACAGAAACGTCGCGTTGAACACGTAAATACCCATGCTCGCCAACGCACGGCTTGGGTCACCCGGAATCGGCGCCGGATTGTCGGGCTTTTCCGCGAACTCGATCACCCGCTGATCCTCGTTCACGCCCATCACGCCGAACGCTTTGGCATCGGCGATGGGCACGTCCAGGCACGCCACGGTCATATCCGCCTGCCGCGCCACATGCTGGGCGATCATTTTGCCGTAGTCCATTTTGTAGATGTGATCGCCGGCGAGTATCAAAATATAGGTCGGTTCATAGTCGCGGATGATGTCCAGATTTTGAAATACCGCGTCCGCGGTGCCCAAATACCAGCTTTCCTCCAGACGCTGCTGCGCCGGCATCAAGTCGATACTTTCTTTGAACTGACCGGCGAGGAAACCCCAGCCCCGCTGCAGATGCCGCAGCAAGCTATGGGCTTTATACTGGGTCGCGACGCCGATGCGGCGAATGCCTGAATTGATGCAGTTCGACAGCGGAAAATCGATGATGCGGAACTTGCCGCCAAACGGCACGGCGGGCTTGGCGCGCCAATCGGTCAACGGCCCGAGCCGGCTGCCGCGCCCGCCGGCGAGGATCATGGCAAACGTATTTTTGGTGAGCAGGCTGACGTAACGGCCCGACTGTTGGTCCGTGGTTTTGCTGGGTGCGACGTTTTCCATCGGGTGCTCCGCGCGGAATAGGGATGGGCATGGCGGCACAAATTTCCGACGGCTCCGCCATGTCTTGCGTATTATAACGATATTAGCCTCGGCTACTCTTGATAGATAACGTCCATGGAAACCGATCTAGCCAGCAAGACGCAAAAAGACTTCGAGCCGATCTTGACCGCCCGCAGCCACGATCCGCATTCGCTATTGGGCCCGCATCAGGACGGCGGTCGTTCCGTATTGCGCGTGTTCCGGCCCTACGCGGCCAGCGTATCGCTGCGAGTCGGTAAAGAGGAACGCCCTTTGCAGCGCATCCATGCGGCCGGTATTTTCGAATGGCGCGGGGATTTGCCGCCGGCCAAAGAGCGCATTCTGAGCGCCGTTGAAGATGGGACGACCAGGGTATTTCACGATCCCTATTCCTTTCCCGCTACCTTAACGCAAGAAGATCTCTATCTTTTCAACGCGGGCAAACTGCATCAAGCCTATCGCAGCTTGGGCGCGCATGCGCGATCGCTGGACGGCGTCAACGGCGTACGCTTCACTGTGTGGGCGCCGAACGCGGGGAGAGTCAGCGTAGTCGGCCCGTTTAACCGCTGGGATGGCCGCATCCATCCGATGCGCACCCATGGCGCCAGCGGCGTATGGGAGCTATTCATCCCCGGCCTAGGATCCGGCGAATTGTACAAATTCGAATTACTCAATCGCCGCACCGGCCAAATCACGGTTAAAAGCGATCCCTATGGGGCCGCATTCGAGTTACGGCCCAGCACCGCGGCGCGGGTCACGCGCGAAAACGATTTTTCCTGGAACGACGGCGCCTGGAACAAACAACGTGCAGCGTGGGATTGGCTGCACGCGCCGCTGAATATCTACGAAGTCCATGTCGGGTCGTGGCGCAAACATTACGATGGCCGCAATTACACCTACCGCGACTTGGCAACGCATCTCGTTCCCTATGCACTAGAGATGGGCTACACCCACATCGAGTTGCTGCCGATTTCCGAGCATCCGCTTGATGAGTCCTGGGGCTATCAGACGACCGGCTATTTCGCCGCCACCAGCCGATTTGGTACGGCCGATGACTTGCGCTTTTTCGTTGACGCATGCCATCAAGCGAACATCGGCGTGATTCTCGATTGGGTCCCGGCGCACTTTCCGACGGACGATTTTGCCCTGGCGCGCTTCGACGGCACGGCACTCTACGAGCACGAAGATCCGCGCCTCGGTTTTCATCAGGATTGGGGCACGCATATTTTCAATTATGGCCGCAGCGAAGTCCGCAGCTTCTTGCTATCCAGTGCTCACTACTGGCTGTCGGAATTTCATATCGATGGCTTGCGCGTCGATGCCGTTGCGTCGATGTTGTACCTCGATTATTCACGCAAGGCGGGCGAATGGCTGCCGAACAAATTCGGTGGCCGGGAGAATTTGGACGCCATCGATTTCCTGCGCGAACTCAACGTCATGGTCCACGATCAATTTCCCGGCGCGTTGACCTTGGCGGAAGAATCCACCGCCTGGCCTGCCGTATCGCGGCCCACCTATCTCGGCGGTTTAGGTTTCTCGATGAAATGGAACATGGGCTGGATGAACGACACCTTGCGCTATTTTGCGCGCGCGCCGATCTATCGCCGCTTCCACCAAAACGAGCTCACTTTCGGGCAGCTCTATGCGTATAGTGAAAATTTTGTCCTGCCGTTTTCCCACGATGAAGTAGTTCATGGCAAAAGTTCATTGTTAGATAAAATGCCCGGCGATGCTTGGCAGAAGTTCGCCAACTTGCGTTTATTATTGACCTATCAAGCGACCGCGCCAGGCAAGAAACTCAACTTCATGGGCAATGAAATCGGCCAGGGCCGCGAATGGTCGGAACAGCGGGAACTCGATTGGAACCTGTTGGAGTACGATTACCAACGTGGCATACAGCAACTCGCTAAAGACCTCAATCGCGTTTATCGCGACCATCGCGCGCTGCACGAACTGGATTTCACCCAAGAGGGATTTCAATGGATCGATTGCCACGACGCCGATCAATCCATCATCAGCTTCCTGCGCCGCGGCCGCAGCGGTTCATTCGTTATCGTCGCGTTGAACTTCACCCCGGTACCGCGAGAAAACTACCGCATCGGCGTCCCGCAAGCCGGCGTATACCGCGAGTTGCTCAACAGCGATTCGGTTTTCTATGCAGGATCCAACGTGAACAACGGCGAAGGTGTCGCGACCGATGATCAACGGTGGATGGATCAGCCGTATTCGATGCTGATCAAATTGCCGCCATTGGCGGGAGTGATACTCTCCAATTCGAAATGAGTGGCCGCTTGGGTGCAAGGCCCCGCGACTCTTGTCTACGGGCCACATACGGCGGAATGCGCTTCGCTCTTCCGCCCTACGAATAACGAATGGGTTAACATAATCGTTAACGGTATCCCACATCGAATTCGATGACAAAACACGCAAGCAGTGTTATGCCCGGATTCCAACCGGACAGCGAGTTCGGTTCGAGAGAATGGTTCGATAAACTCTTCGGCGCCAGCCCCGTGGGAATCAGCATTACCCGTGCCCGCGATCACGCGCTGATCGCCGTGAACGATGCCTGGCTCGAACTCATGGGCTACCAGCGCCACGAAGTGATCGGCCGCACGCGAACGCAACTGAATCTCTGGGCCGATCTCGCCGAACGCGATGCGATGGCCGAGAAGATCCGCGCGTCGGGATCGCAGCGCAATGTCGAGGTTCGCTATCGCCGTAAGACGGGTGAGCATTCCGTGTTGTTCGGTGGGTTGGAAACGATCGAAGTTAGGGGAGAAAAATACGTCCTCGGCACCGCCTTCGATATTTCCGACCGCAAGCGCACTGAGGATCGCTATCAGCACCTCGCGACCCACGATGCGTTGACCGATCTCCCAAATCGCGCATTGTTGATGGATAGGTTAGGTCAGGCGATTCGCAATGCCGAGCGCCGTCACAGCCGAGTGGCGGTGCTGTTCATCGATCTCGATGGATTTAAATCGATCAACGATAATTTCGGCCATCAAGTCGGTGACGAACTCCTCCGAGCAGTTGCCCTACGCCTTGCGGCGTGCGTGCGCGATGCCGACACGGTGGCTCGGTTAGGCGGCGATGAGTTCGTTGTGTTGCTCGATTCGTGGCATGGGATCGACGAAGTCAGCGCGATTGCGGATAAACTCTGCGCCGCGTTGTTGCCAGAATTTGAGTTAGCGGGCCAGCAGTTTCAACAGCGCGCGAGCATCGGCGTGAGCATTTATCCCGTCGACGGATTGGACGGCGCCACGCTGTTAAGCAAAGCCGATCAGGTCATGTACCGCGCCAAGGAAAAAGGTGGCAGCTGGGTTCGTTGTGAGTTTGGGGATGAACAACCGGCGGCGGTTATCAAAAGACGTATGTGAGCGCGTAGGTTGGCGCTGACGAAGGAAGCCCAACATCATTCCCGTGAGAGGAACGGTGCGCATGCGCACCCTACATTTTTTTTAGAGCCTCGCCACGAGGTAGGTCCAGCTTGCCTTCTGGCAAGGCATACCCGGAGAACCTCACCGATATTGCCTCACAGACCGATCGAATTCGACACGCAACAAAACGAATCACCACGCAATCGGTTGTTTATCGCGAAAAAATCCACCGCGCGGGCCATCGTTTTCTAACGTCGCGAGCCACACCGCGGTGTCGGCGCCCTGCTCCACCGTACGCGGTGCGTTGGGGCCGCCCATATCGCTTTTCACCCAACCGGGGCACATGGAATTGACCAAAATGGCAGTATCGGAAAGCTCCGCCGCGAGGGCGCGGGTGAAGGAATTCAACGCTGTTTTGGAGATGCGGTACGCCGGTGTGCCGCGGCCGCTTTCGCTCAATTGGCCGAGCCCGCTGGAGACGTTAACGATGCGGCCGTAACCTTTCTCGCGCATCAGCGGCACCAGGGCGCGGCACAGCATGGCCGGGCCGTAGAGATTGGTCGCCATGGTGTTGTGTAACACGTCGGGACTCATTTCCGAGGCGTTACTGCCTTTTGGATCGAGCATCACGCCGGCGTTGTTCACCAGAATATCTGCCGCACCGTAATTCTTTTTGACGTAATCGCGCAAAATTTGCACGGCCGTGACGTCGGTCACATCGCAAGGATGATAAGCGACGGCGAGGCCCTCGTCTTTCAGCTTTTGACAGGCGCCCGCCGCCTTCGCGGCGCTACGCGCCGTCAGCACTACATGTACGCCTTGCTTCGCAAGTTGCCGGCTGATTTCCAGGCCGATGCCGCGATTGGCGCCGGTGACGACTGCGACCCTTTGTTGCATATCTCTCTCCGTCAAAAAGACGATCCCGGTTGCCGTAAAAACTCGATCTCGGCCTCCGTACTGGCGCGGCCGAGGATGCGATTGCGGTGCGGGAAACGGCCAAACCGTGCGATCACATCGTGGTGCCGCTTAGCGTAGTCGAAGAAATCCGCCCGTGCGGGATCTTCATTCGTTAATGCCTCAACCAGCGAAACGCAGCGCACTTGATCGTCCATCGATTCGCTGTGCTCGAACGGCAAATAAAAGAATATACGTTCGAGGGAAATGAAAGTCTGATCGTACCTTCGCTCCAACGCAAAACGTGCCGCCTCCAGCGCCATGGCATCCGTGGCAAACGCGCGCGGCGTATCGCGAAACATATTGCGCGGAAATTGGTCGAGCAAAATAATGAGGCTAAGACATCCCTGTGGGCTATCCCGCCAATGCTGTAACTCATCGCGTTGCGCGGACTCAAGCGTTGCAAGGAAACGCCGGCGAATGTCCTCGTCGAATGCCGGATCTTTGACAAACCAAGCTTTGCGCGATTTGCCGAAGTCATTAAGCTCCGGCCCGCCAAACCAAAAATCGTAAATCCCTTTCGCGTCGGCCATCATGTCGAAACTAACTTATTTCAATAAACCCAGCAGCTCCGCATCGAGCTTGCCGGTCGGCTGGCATTTGGTCGCGGCATTCGGAAAGGTGCCGGTCTCGCCGGTGTTAAAGCTCACGGTATCATTGAGCAGCATCGGTTTGGCGTTTCCGCCACCCACCACCGACTGGTCTCGGGTTAAGCTGTAAGCCGCCGCTGTGATCACGCGGGTTTTCTCCGGCTCAAGTTCGTCGAAGATCAGACGCACGGCGGCAGTCAAACCCATGCGGCGCTCGACTTGAAACAATCGGCCTTTGTTCATGACTTGATATTGCTGATACGGGCTTGCCGCAAGGAAATCGTAAGTCTTGTCCCCCTGCGGTGTCTTGACCGTGTTCACCACGCGGCCGCAGTCAACGTAATTTTGCGGATCGCCGCTGTAATGAACTTGTAATTCCCCCTTGGCCTCATCGACATGGTCGATATAAAAGTTCGTCCGGCTCACCGCGAGCATGAACTTTTTCCAAACAATACTCTTCGGCCGCCACACATCGCGCGCCACATCCGATACGACTTCGACCTCGGGTTTCACATAGGCGGTCGGCGGCTTGACCGGCGGCGGGCCAGGCTGGGGGCGGCTCTCCAGCATCGAACAGCCTGCTAAGCCGATTAACGCAGCAGCAAATAGAACAATAAGTTTCATGGGTCCAACAGGATACGCGACAACACCACCAGCATCCCGGCCGTTGCGCCCCAGATGTTATAACCTTGGTAGGGCATGGCGTAAAAATGCCGCAACCGGCCGTTGCGCATCGCACTTTGCAGTTGACGATGGTTCGGATCGACAAGAAAAGAAAGCGGCACTTCGAACGCTTCTGCGACTTCGAATGGGTCGAGCTTTAGCGCAAACGGCGGCTCAACCCAGCCGATCACCGGCGTCACGCGAAAGCCGGTCGGGATGAAATAGTCGGGCAAGCGGCCGACCAAATGCACGCGACCGCGATCGAGACCGATCTCTTCTTCGGTCTCGCGCAGCGCTGTTTCCTCGGGACTGCTGTCTTCCGCGTCAACTTTGCCGCCCGGAAAACTGATCTGGCCGGCGTGGTCTGTGAGATGATCGGTGCGGCGCGTCAATAGCACCGACAAGCCATCGGGCCGATTGACCACCGGCACCAATACCGCGGCGGGGGTCGTCGCTTCGACTTCGTCCGGCGACATACTCAAACGCCCGTCTTCGATGGGTAAGGTTTTCCCGACAAGCAATCGGGAAGCTAGGCTATGGCGGTCGAATTGCGCGACGTCTACACTACCGGAGTCTACTATTTTCAATCTAATCGGCATGCTGTGTTTGAGAACGCTATTTTACCCGACTAATGTTTGTTATTTCACATCCGTGACCCGTCGACGTTTCGGTTATCTGCTGTCGTTATTCGCCTGCTTGTTTTGTGCGCCTCTGTACGCAGACGGCGCAAGTGAACGAGATTGCCGCCGATTCTACGACCGGGTTGATCAAACTATTCACCAGTCCGGTGTTCGCGATGCGCAAGATGCGCCAGTGAAAGGTTATCCCTATCTACGCAGCAATCGGTTTTTTGCGAATGTCATGAAAGACGCGGATAACGAGGAACGCTTCGACTTTTTGCTGCAACAAATGATCGCCCTCGATCAACAAGCACGAAAACTGGAACTGAGTAATTTGCCGCCCGCCGCCCTCGCCGAATTGGAACGCGGTCGCGAGGAAACGTTCTCGAATCAAAAAGGAGATTGCCAGTCACGCTCGATGAATGCGCGAAAATTCTGGTCGCCGTCGATCGCAGCCACCGGGATGCGATCAAAAACAAAGTCCGCACACGCGATAGCTATAGTTTGTTCAAACGAGTGCTTGGGCTTTACCCCATTACCGCGATTCCATTCGCAAGAGGAATTCGCAAATTTCAAAGCGAAATGACGGCAACCTACGGTAAAGATCTAAACGATGTGATTAGCGATGCCGACATCGTGTTTCACGTTCCACCTTCAATGGAACCGGTCGATGTCGCAGCGATCTTGCGCACTGCGAGTGATAATCCGCTCCAGATTCCACATGCCGAGCCCAGATCAACTCACGCAATTATTCAACCGCTTTGCGCCGAATTTCGCCATTGACACTCGTGGCGATTTCGATCGGCCCGGCGCGGTGTTTTGGCGCGATAAAAGTCGCGCGGACATCGATGTGACATCCGCGAAAATCTATACGCTAGTCTCACACACAAAACTTGAGGGACAAACGCTGTTGCAACTCAACTATGTCGTCTGGTTCAGCGAGCGGCCCAGACAAGGAAAGTTCGATATGTTGGGCGGCGCGCTCGATGGATTGATCTGGCGCGTGACATTAGCGCCCGATGGACAACCGCTGCTTTACGACACGATACATCCCTGCGGTTGTTACCATCTGTTTTTCCCGACGGACAAGCTTCGGGCGAAGCCCCCACACCCCTCGTTACAAGAGCACGCGTATGTGCCGCAAGCGGCGCCGCGATTAAGTGCCGATGAGCGTCCGACCATTTGGATAGAAAGCGGAACTCACTACGTCGTGCGGGTAACTGCCAGCACGTCGGACGCAGCGCGATCCTCGACTCTCTACGAATTAACCGATTACGACCAACTCCGCTCCCTGCCCCGCGCCGATGGCACCCGGCGCAGCTTATTTCGCCCAGATGGCTTAATCGAAGGTACCGAACGCGGCGAGCGATTGTTCTTCTGGCCGATGGGCATCGCCAGCGCGGGCGCCATGCGCCAATGGGGACACCACGCCACAGCGTTCGTCGGCCTGCGCCATTTCGACGACCCGGACTTAATTGAGAAAGCATTCGAATTAGCCCCGTAGGATCCCGCCCTACGAGCCAATATCCACGCGGGTCTTCGGGCAGTGTTTAGGCACAATAACAGTTGCCGGAAAACTTTTGCTTAAGCATAATTGAGCTTATTCATTGCGAACAGGAGGAGCCCCATGTTCAACGACGCCGCCATCATTCAAGCCCGTATCGACCTCACCGCCGCTTTGCGTTGGGCAGCGCGGCTCGGTCTTAATGAGGGGGTCTGCAATCACTTCAGTCTGACCTTGCCGGGTCACGCCGATCATTTTCTGATCAATCCCCAGGGATTGCATTGGTCGGAAATTACCCCGGCGGACCTTGTCATTCTCAATGGCAAAGGCGA
This sequence comes from uncultured Pseudomonadota bacterium, assembly GCA_963714525.1. Lineage (GTDB taxonomy): Bacteria > Pseudomonadota > Gammaproteobacteria > Burkholderiales > JALYOK01 > JALYOK01. The sequence continues at coordinate 76,446 of CAVQPB010000025.1, read as the reverse complement.
AGTCGTTGCGAGCAAACACCAAGTGGAACCGACGGCATTTTTTATTCATGGCGGCATCCATCGCGGTAATCGCAAGGCCTGCGTGTTGCATACCCATATGCCCTACACCACGGCGTTGACTATCCTGGAAGACGGCGAATTACTATGGGCAAATCAAAATGCGCTGCGATTCTATGGCCGCGTCGCTTACGATCATGGCGGCTACGGCGGTGTGGCGCTCGCCCATGAGGAAGGCGATCGCATGTGTAAAGCGCTGGGTAATGCGGACGTGTTGTTTCTCGAGCATCACGGCGTTGTCGTTTGCGGTGAATCTGTCGCCTATACTTTTGACGATCTCTATTACCTGGAACGCAGTTGCATGGTGCAAGTGCTGGCGCAGAGCACCGGCCAGAAACTCAAGATGATTCCCGAGGCGCTAAGGCAAGGTGTAGCCGATCAAATCGGCGGCGAACGTCAACAATCGACGCTGCATTTCGACGCGCTCAAGCGTATTCTGGATCGCGAGGAACCCGGGTGGTCTATGATCGGATAACGATTATTTTGTGGCTATGTCGTTGGCGCTAATGGGCGCAGCGATGCGGCCGAATAAACCGAATGCAAAGTGTAACAAAATCGCAAGCACTGCCGCAGGGATTGCGCCGGCCAGCATCTGCCTATAGTTTTCCTCGGACAATCCGGCGATGATGGCCTCGCCAAACCCGCCGACACCGGCAAGCGCCGCTATGGCGACGGTGCCGACATTGACGACTGCACATTGACGAATCCCCGCTAGAATTTTGGGCGCCGCTAACGGAAAATCGATCAATCGAAATCGCGTCAATCCCGTCAAGCTTTGCAGCAAGGCGGATTCGCGCAATTCCTTAGGAATGCTGGCCAGCCCCAAGTGAGTTTGGGTGACCACCGGGATCAGCCCATACAGGAACAGCGCGCCGAGGGCGGGCAGCGTCCCTACTGTCCCAATCAACACTACACAGAAAACCAGTAACGCCATAAACGGAACGATGTCCAGCAGTCTCATGGCCGCATGAACGAGCTTTCCGAATCGCGGCCATCCATAGGCAAGCACACCGATCGGAATACCGGCGACGATGCTCAATACTAAGGCGACCAACACCAGCATTACGTGCCGCTGGGTTGTGCGCAGAAAATTATCGCGATAGTTTTCAGCTCGCGGCTGGTTGCATACTTTGCGGCTCTGTCTTGCCGGCCGTCGAAGGCGCCACCTCAGTAGTCGACGGTGCCCGTAGCGACAAAAATTCTTCCACCGCATCGGCGGTTTTTTTGTTGCCCGATTCGACTCTCCCATTTAGCGTTAGCAAAATGTTTTCCGTCAGCGAATTATCGAGTAACTGCAAACGCTCCCAGGTCTTGGGAAATCGCCGCGCCACGTCCAGACGATGCAGCAGCACCACTTGGCTGCTGGAAAAGTACTTTGCATCGTCTTGCAGCATGCGCAGATTGTATTTGAGAATGTTAGGGTCTGTAGGTTCGAGATCGATCACATCGACGGTTTTTTTCTTCAGCGCATCGCCCAACTGGTAGCGATCTAATTCGGCGACGAGAATTTTCTCACCACGTTTTTGTAGCCGCGTGAGCCCCATTTCGTCCTTCATGAAGCGCGGCGATAAGCCGAAACGCAATTGCGGCAGGCCCAACGCATCGCCGATAGTCTGGATCTCCAGCGACACCGCCATCGATTCAGGTATGGCCAGCACATACTTACGTTTCTTCACCAGCGGAATCGAAATGCCCAGGGACAGCTTTTCCAGCTCGCGATTCAAGGTATCGGGATCGGGCTGCGATGAAGTACCGAGCAAGTGGCCCGCGATCACCTCGGTGGAAATCGGATAGAGGTCGATCTTCCCGGTGCGAAGTGCCGTAAAAGTTTCGCTCAACTCGCCCGCGCCCAGCTCATGGGTGACATTCGCCTCGCCGGCCTTGAGCGCCGTTTGCCGAACGATCTGCGCAAGCACGTTCGACTCGGTCGACAAATCGGAGCCGACGCGCAGATCCTCGATCGCCTGGCTCAGCATGGGCACCGCGAGAAACGCACTTAGCATGAGCAATCGCACCGCGTTAAAGACGCGCAAGTTGCCTCTACCAAACAAATCTAGCGCGCCCACGGCCGTACCCCTTCGACGAAATCTTTGACGTAACCGTTGATCGGATTTTGGATCAAATCCATCAGGTGTCCACGCTGGCTTACGCGGCCTCGATGCAAAAACACGGCGTGATCGGCAACGCATGCCGCCTCGTCGAGATCGCTGGTGACAAACACCACGGTTTTGTTCAGATGCCGTAACACTTCGCTCAATTGCCTGATCGCCGGTCCGCGCGACTCGCGGTCGAAACCGCGGAAAACGTCGTCGAAAAATAGCACCTGTGGATCGGGCATCAGGGCTCGGATCATGGCGACGCGTAGCGTTTGACTATCGGTCAATTGGCTCGGGGTAGCGCTTGAAGCCTTGCGGCGACACGCGGAATAGATCGGCGAGATCGCGAAGACGATGCTCGATCATGCTTTTGCGTATGCGCGCTCGCCGCAGCCGCAGCGTGACGTTCTCCAACACCGACATATTCGGAAACAGCGCGCCACCGGCGACAATCAGGCGAAATTTTGCGGCGTATGCTGGGTAGGGTTTCGCTGCTGAGCTCGGTTTCGTCGACGACTATTCTGCCGCTATCGGCGTGGTCGAGGCCGGTGAATAAACGCAGCAGGGTGGATTTACCCGCGCCCGGCAACCCGAGCAACGCCGTGGTCGCGACCGCGGGAAACTCCAAATTGATGGGGCCGACTATGACGCGATCGCCCCGGGACTTTGTAACCTCTTCCAATCGCAAATTCATGCCGATTTAGGCTCAGCTTATGGCGTGATGCGGGCCTGGCCAAGCTTCCTGTTGTTATCGTTAGTCACCCATCTGTTCGATGGTTTTATTAATTGTTTTTGAAAACTCGTTTTAAAAGCATTTTTTACAGTCTAGTCAACAAATTAGCGCCGTCAACCGGCAATGTCCGACGCGCGCGAGCTGCCGTGGCCGCTAACGGCCCGACTCCGCGCGCAAACCCGGCGAGACCAGCCAACGCTCCAGCAAATCGAAGCCCCATTGCACCGCCAACGCCAACACCGCCGCCGGCACGGCGCCCGCAAGCAGCATGTTGTTGTCGTTGAGCGCGAGGCCCGCGGCGATGCGCTCGCCGTAGCCGCCGGCGCCGATGAAAGCCGCGATGGTCGCCGTGCCGACGTTGATGATCGCGGAGGTTTTCACTCCGGCGAGTATGGTGCCCATGGCGAGCGGAAGTTCCACCATTCTCAGCCGCGCGCTTGCCGGTAACCCCAGCGCCTGGGCAGACTCGCGCAAGCTCTGAGGAATCTGCGTGAGCCCGGCGTAGGTATTGCGAACGATGGGTAACAACGCATACAAGAAAAGTGCGACAAGGGCCGGAACCATGCCGATGCGATTGAACATAGGGATAAGAAATGCGAGCAGTGCCAAGGCGGGTATGGTCTGCATGATCCCGGTCAACGCTAAAATCCATTTCGCGATCGCCGGGGTACGGCTGGCGACAATGCCGAGCGGGATTCCAATCAGAATGCTGGCGGCAAGCGACACGAATACGAGATTAAGATGCTGCAAGGTTAGCCGCAATAAATCCGGCGCCATCAGCCGGCTCCAAAAACCCGGCTTGGGTTCTTGGATCGGCTTTTGCGCGATATCCCGCGTTAAAAAACGCTCGGCTACGGTGGCGAAACCGCGGCCCGCCAGTTCTGCTTCGGCGTTGAGGCGGATCATGGTCGAATCGTCGATGATGTATTGCAGTTGTTTTAGGCGCTGCCAAGTTTTGGGAAACCGCCGAGGCACGTCGAGCCGATATAACAACACCGCGTCGTAGGCAGGGAAATATTGCCGGTCGTCACGCAACACCCGCAGCCGATATTTTTCGATTTTCGCGTCCGTTGAATAAATATCGGTCACGTCGATTTCGCCCGCGGCGAGGGCTTCATAGGCCAGACCGTGATCGATTCCCGTCACCTGCGTCGCGTCCGGAAGCGCGTATTCGGCGACTAGCCCGGGCCAGCCGTCGCTGCGGCCGAGAAATTCTTGCGACAGCCCGAATTTAAGTTTCGGATGTTTAACCAAATCCGACAGCGTCTTGATGTCGAGCGCCAGCGCCTGCTTTTCAAGTATCGCAAGCGCGTAGGTGTTATTAAAACCCAACGGTATGGCAGCGCCCAAGCCTTCCGCCGCGAGCCGGCTATTCAATAGGGCAAGATCGAAGGAGCCGTCGATCTTGAGAATTTCTTTCGCTATGGTTCCGGTGTAGTCGGGATAAATATCGATGGCGCCGCTCTTGAGAGCAGCGAACACGATGCCGGTATTGCCAAGACCTTGACGATGGCTTACCGTTGCCTCGCCGGTCCGCGTTGCGGTTTGGGCGATAATCTCGCCTAAAATATAGGACTCGGTGAAACGTTTGGAACCGACGCGCAACTCTTCGCTATGACCGTGCGAATGGAGCCCCGCGCAGAAGACAAACATCAACGATGCCAGTTGCCGTTTCATTACCATCCCTCAGTGGGTAAGCGAGCTGTGCCCGCGCTGGGCGGTTACAAACTCGTTTACGTACGGCGTCATCGGCCGCAACTGAAAATCATCGATACTCCCGGTTTGTATAATTTGCCCGTCTCGCATCAGCACGATCTGATCGGCGAAATACGCCGCTTCGTGCAGATCGTGGGTGACTAACACGACGGTTTTATTCAACTGAGAGAAGATCGCTTTTAGTTCGCCCTGCAGCGCATAACGGGTAATGGGATCGAGAGCGCCCAACGGCTCGTCCAGCAACAGCAGGGGCGGATCTAACATGAGGGCGCGCATTAAAGCCACGCGCTGGCGCTGGCCGCCGGATAACTGCTGCGGATAACGATTCAGGAAATTGGGCGGCAACTGCACCAGCTCGGCCAACGACGCCAAGCGTTGCTTGGTTGTTTGCTCGTCTCGCCGCAGATAGCGAGCGAGCAGAGTGACATTGTCACCCGCGGTGAGATGGGGGAACAAACCACCGTCCTGGATGACATAGCCCATTTGCTGGCGCAAATCGGAAAGATTGGCATCGGTGAGTTCGACATCGTTGATAATCACGCGGCCGCTGTCGGGAAACACCAAGCCCGCGAGCATCCGCAGTATGGTGGACTTGCCGCAGCCGCTGGGGCCGATCAGCACGGTGGTGGTTTGGGGCCGGAACGCGAACTTGAGCGGCGCCAACGCAACGGTTTCCCCGTAGCGCTTCGAGACGTTCTCTACGGCAATCATGAGCTGAGGCCCCTCTAAATCAGTCATACCCAGCCATGTAGGTCGTATGTAACGACGACGCGGAACAATTAAAGTTTTTTTACGGAAGTACCGGCAGCGCCCGAAAGCGTAAGAATTGAATCCCTGAAATATACGGCTAGACTTGTTCTAATTGCCGGTATGGTAGCAAGGATACCGGATGGATACATGCTGTCAAGCGAAAAAAATAATGCTGGTTTTATGCCGGCGATTGCCCTCAATAGGGAATCAATCGCCCTGAGAGCCAATATCCATGCGGCTCTGCGGGCATCGCATCAGCATTGAGGTGCGTACGTACGTAGCGCACGTTATTTTATTGTAGGATGGCCACGCCTATCATAGTATCGCGCGTCACTCGCGCGGCGAGTTCGCTTTCGCTTAAGTTCTCGGTTCCTACTGGACGCAACGGCATCACCAAATAGCGCATATCCGCCGTGCTGTCGTGCACGCGAACTTCGACGTTGTCTGGAATGATCGTACCGAATTCGCGTAACACCCCGCGGGGATCGCGCACCGCGCGGCTGCGATAGCTCTTGCTCTTGTACCAATCCGGCGGCAGGCCGAGCAACATGCGCGGATAGCAGGAACACAGCGTACAAACCACCAGGTTGTGAATCGTCGCGGTATTCTCCAGCACGATCAAATGTGTCGGGCCCACCTCGATGCCGATTTCACGGGCGGCATCGCTGCCATTGGCCAACGCCCGCGCCTTGTAGCCCGCATCAAGCCAAGCGTGCGCAACCAACCGCGCACCGATGCCGGCATTGCGGCCATCCATCGCCTCGATTTGGCTGTGTACATCGGCGGCAGTAAAAATGTTTTTCTCGATCAACAATTCGCGCAGCGCGATTTCCATTACTTGGTAATACTCGCTCGGTCCCGATTTTCCGCGTCCGGCGCTGCGTAGATCCATCATCCCAAAACGTTTATAAACGCTCATCGCTTAATATCATCCGTCACGGGTTCGAGCCAATGTTGATAGATCTCGATTTCGACGCAATCTTGCATCGCGCCGGCATAATCCGGCCAAAGGTTTTGCTGCGCGAATCGCACGCGATAGAGCGGCTGCCGCGGCGTACCCGCGCGCCCATAAGCCAACTCTTCCGGATTGCCGAACACGCCGCACAGGCGCTCGATCGTGCCGGTCATTCCGCGCACGTACCACGGCGTGCGAATATGGCCGGGCGAATACATGGCACTTACTTTTACCGTGTCGCCGACCGTAAAGCGTGGCGCGATGGTTGCCGAAGTCATAACAATTCGCCGCGATCGCGCTGTTCGATTTCGGCCATTTTTCGGTTCAGCTCGGCTATGCTGATCACGCCGCGCTGTATCATGGTTTGGGTGATGGAAAAAATCCAGCGCTCGTAGTAACTCATGGTTTCGTAGGCATCGCCGCCTATGCTTTCGATGTTGCGCCGTAATTCATCGACCGTCATCAGGCTGCGGCTCTTGTGGGTGAGCAACATCATCAATGCGTCGACGCGCTTTTCCCACAAGGCGAAATCGTGCTCGCTCTTCTCCACCGCCCCGGCAGGCAGCCCGCCCATATCGTGATGACCGCGCATCATGATTGCATCATTCCTACCTGAATCGAATGCTTGATATTATGCATCTGATAGGTTGTATGCAACATCTAAAACAGCAAAAAACCTAACTACTGTCATTCCCGCCCCCGACTAAATCATTCGAGGGCAGGCTGCGGCGGGAATCCATAGTGCATATGCAACAATATAGGCAAAATGGATTCCCGCCTGCGCGGGAATGACAGACAAAATTTAAGCTTAATTTGGAACCCAAATCGTTATTGAACTACCGCAGGAGAAACCCATGCGCACCATCCTAGAATACGCCGCCGACCTAACGGCCGGTAAAACCACCAGCCGCGAAATCACCGCAGCGGCCCTTGCCAAAATCGACGACAACAATGGCGAAGGCGCGCGTGCCTATATCAAAGTCTTCCGCGACGCCGCGCTGGCGGAAGCGGACGCCTCCGATCGGTTGCGCAAACACGGCATCGTTCCCTCTCCCCTCGCCGGCTTGCCGATTTCCATCAAGGACCTATTCGATGTCGCCGGCGATGTGACATTGGCCGGCGTCAAAGCGCACCGCGATCTGCCGCCCGCGACCAGCGACGCGCCCATCGTCGCCCGCCTGCGCGCTGCTGGCGCGGTGATCATCGGCCGCACTAACCTTAGCCCCATGGCGTTCTCGCCGCTGGGCGTTAATCGCGATTTCGGCACGCCCGGAAACCCCGCCGATCGCAGCCGCATACCCGGCGGCTCGTCGTCGGGCGCAGCGGTTTCCGTAACCGACGGCATGGCGGTCGCCGCGATCGGCTCCGACACCGGCGGCTCAATTCGCATGCCGGCCGCGTTTTGCGGCATCGCCGGCATCAAGCCGACGCAACAGCGCGTGCCGCTCACACAGACTTGGCCGTTGTCGCCCTCGCTCGATTCTGTCGGACCCTTGGCGCCCAGTATGCGTTGTTGCGCCCTGGTCGACGCGGCGCTAGCAGGCGAACCCATCGCGTTACCAGATGCCATTCCGCTGCGCGGATTGCGTTTCGCCTTACCGCTTGGCAGTGTGCTCGACGACATGGATTCCACCGTCAGCAAAGCATTTCAGCGCGCGCTGGAGTTATTATCGAAACACGGCGTGCAAATTATTGAAACGGAATTGCCGGAAATGCGTGAGGTCATCGCCATGTGGCGTTCGCCGCCGAGCTTTAGCCAAATGGAAGGTTACGCGCGCTACGGCAAGCAAATGGAATCGAATCCCGATGCCTATGATCCGTTCATCCGCGCACGCATGGCTATCGGCGCGAGCGCAACGGCAAAAGACTATATCGATCTACTAGAAGCGCGTGCTAGCATCATCGAACGCACCGCTCAAGCCACGCGAATTTTCGATGCGGTGATCATGCCGACCGTGCAGTTTGTCGCGCCCACCATCGCCGAAGTCTCCAGCGAAGAAGGCTTCAAGCGCATCGTTCCGCAAGCGATCCGCAATCCATCGATTAGTAATTTGCTTGATCGCTGCGCCATATCCGTTCCCTGTCATCGGGCAGGCGAGTTACCGGTGGGATTGTCGCTCATGGGCGAGCATGGCGACGATAGAAGGTTGTTAGCGATGGGTATGGCCATCGAGGCAGCGCTCAAGTAGCCCGGATGAAATCCGGGAGGATGATCCCCGGATTTCATCCGGGCTACATTGCCTCGCCACGAGCCGCAACCAGCTTGCCTCACAGCAGGGCATGACCTGCGAGCCAATATCCATGCGGCTTCCCAGCCTCATTACAAAATCATGAATTCTCTACTGATTATTTCCTTGTAATACAAGCCTTTGTGGATTAGAGTGTGCCCCTTGCAGGTTTGAATATATAAGGAACTTAGCAGTTAATGAAATTTACTGAGCTTGGTTTGAATAGCGCGCTGTTGCGTGCATTGGAAGATGAAGGTTACACCGACCCGACGCAGATTCAGGTCGAGGCTATTCCGATAGTCCTGGCGGGGCGCGATGTGATGGCCGGCGCCCAGACCGGGACCGGAAAAACCGCGGCGTTTACCCTCCCCTTATTACAGCAGTTGTTGATTCACGCGAACACCAGTTTTTCACCCGCGCGCCATCCAGTGCGCGCGCTGATTCTCGTGCCGACGCGCGAGCTCGCGGTGCAAGTGGAAGAGAGCGTGCGCGCCTATGGCCGCCACGTGGCGCTGCGCTCGACCACGGTGTACGGCGGCATGGACATGCAGGGTCAGACCGACATGCTGCGCCGCGGCGTCGAAATCGTGGTGGCCACGCCGGGCCGGCTACTCGATCACGTGCAGCAGAAAAACGTGAATCTCGGCACCACCGAAATTCTGGTGCTGGACGAAGCCGATCGCATGCTGGACATGGGCTTCATGCCGGACATCAAGCGCATCCTCGATCTGTTGCCGAAAGAGCGGCAAAATCTGTTGTTCTCCGCGACCTTTCCCGACGAAGTAAAAAAACTCGCCGCGGCGATCCTTACCGATCCCGTGACCATACAAGTGGCGAAGCGCAACAGCGCCGCCGAAACCATCACGCAAGTCATCTACCGCGTTCCCCACGTGAAGAAACGCAGCCTGTTGGTGGATTTGCTGACGCGAAACACCAGCACCCAAGCGCTGATATTCTGCAACACCAAACAGGGCGCCAGCCGTCTGGCGCGGGATCTAGAACGCGAGGGCATGGCGGCAGCGCCTATTCACAGCGATAGATCGCAAGCAGAACGGCTGCAAACCCTGGGCGATTTCAAGAACGGCCAAGTGCGTGTACTGGTCGCCACCGATATCGCGGCGCGCGGGCTCGATATCGACGATCTTCCGTTCGTGATCAACTACGATATTCCGTTCGCCGCCGAGGACTATATCCATCGCATCGGCCGCACCGGCCGCGCAGGCAGCGAAGGTAACGCGATCTCGTTGATGGCGCCGGACGAAGAACGCTTGGTGGTCGATATTGAAAAATTATTGAAGCGCTCGATCGAAAGATTGGAGTTCCAGGTTAAACCTGCGCCGGAGCGCGAGCAGAAGTCGGTTCGCGTTCGCTCTACGCCAACGGAAAACGTGCGCGAGCCCACCGGCATGTTGCTCAAGCCGGCTGCCGTCACCGGCGCTGCGACGTCTAACCCCGAACGCATGGTCACGTCACGGCCGGCGCCGCGCAAGGAAATCGCAGCTTTGCTGGGTGGCCTCAAGAAAACACCGCAAAGCGTTTAGTGTAATGCGGTCGCTTCCGCTACTCACGTTCCTGCTGCTCGCAGCACAGTATGCATACTCGCAGGAATGGACGCCGGTCAGAACCTCTAATCCCAACGTGTTGTTCGCCATCGACCTCGGTTCCATCGAACGCGAGGGCGATCTTGCGATGTTCCGCGAGCGGTTGACCTACGAAAAACCCGACACGGTGGACGAAGCATCGGGCATGCTGATCCGAGAAAAACTTGTCCATCGCGTCATGGACTGCAAGAACAAGACTCAAGGCATGCTTTCAGGCAGCATGCGCAGCGAATCCGGCAGCCTGATCGAGCGGGTCACCTTTGATCGCAACCAACTGGTTATGGCGCCCATTCCCAGCGGATCGCTAGCGGAAAAAGAGTTGGACATGGTGTGCAATCACCTGCCAAAACCGGCGTCACCCTAGTGTAGTGTTTCGCACTTGATGGAACAAAATAAAAATGATGGATTTTTTCGTCTGGCGAGGCGCGAGGAGGCCGCATAGCGGGCTCTACGCAACGACGAGCAACGAAGCCAGACGAAAAAAGACGCATTTTTATGTTTCATTGAGTGCGAAACACTACACTAGCGCCGAGGCGCCGGTGAGGATTTTCCTAAATATTTTGATATTATTGCCGACTCTATACCTATGTCCATGGCCGTTCGGGTCTCGGCAATCAAGATGGTCGAAGGAGCTACGCTTGCCGGAATCTAGGAATGCTATCGCGCGATATTGTCGACGTGATATAGTCAAATCGAGTAACGTTCGTTAACGCAAGAATCAAGATAGCCCACTGGAGAGCTGACAATGCGCGCTGCCGCCACCCAGAATACACTAAGCACCATGAGCCCGTTGGATCGCGCCATCCTGTCCAAATCGCGGCTGTTTCGCAACATCAGTTTGGAATCCATCGACTACCTGCTCGACGCGTGTCCTGTGGTGGACTTTCCCGCCGGCTCCGATCTACTCGCGCCGGGCAAACCCAACAGTAATCTTTACCTGGTGCTGGCCGGGACGCTTAAGCGTGCATCTAGGCGATAAGTCCTATACGCCCCACGTCGTGTTCGAAGCCGGTGATTGCGCCGGCGAAATGTCCATACTCGATTCGAAACCCGTATCGGCGTTCGTCATCGCCCAGGAAAATTGCCGTCTCATGGTCATCCGCCAGGAAACCGTATGGGCGCTCATCAATGCGTCCCACGGCGTCGCGCGCAATTTGCTCTATATTCTTTCTGGCCGCATGCGTTACGACAACGAGGCGCTGGTCAACAGCATCAAGTTGCAACGGGAATACGAGCACGTCGCCAGCACCGATGGCCTCACGGGCCTGCACAACCGCCGCTGGTTGAACGATTCGTTTCGGCGCCAACTGGGCCGCTGCGAGCGCAACGGTCATCCGTGCTCCATTATCATGATCGATATCGATCACTTTAAACAGATGAACGACCGCTTCGGCCACTTGGCCGGCGATCGCATCCTCTGTACGGTAGCCCAAGTGCTGCTCAACATGTTGCGGCCGACGGATCTGGTCGCGCGCTATGGCGGAGAAGAGTTCGCACTGTGCCTGCCGGAAACGCCGATAAAAGGCGCTTGGGTAATCGCCGAACGGCTGCGCAAAGCGATCAGCAACACCCCAACGCCGTTCGAGGAAGGTAAACTATTGCCAGCGGTCAATATTTCACTGGGTATCGCGGCGATGCAACCTGGGCAAAGTCTGGATGCATTGTTGTCGGCGGCGGACAATGCGCTCTATCGCGCTAAATCGAACGGCCGCAATTGTATTTCCGAATAAGCGATAGTTCGTAAAATTTTGTTCGCTGCGGATGAGCCATATGCTGCGCCCTCATCCCCGGCCCTTCTCCCACAGGGAGAAGGTAGCAGTTCCCCTCTCCCTGTGGGAGGAGGATAGAGGGGTGAGATGAGGATTTTGCGACGCATGCGTAGCGCTCATCGAACGGCTCGGGCTTACAAGCCGGAGCGCGCGCTGCAAGTGAGGGCGAAGCCGCATTCAATACAGCTCGTCACAAATCACTCCTTCTCATTGTTTTTCTGCTAATGGTTAGTAGAAAATAAACGCCATATTAGGATTAAATCGAGGAGAACCATCTTGACCGCGACTACCGCAACATCCCAATCGCCCCAATTTGAAGAGGCCACTTATCGAAAACTCTTTTGGCGGTTGATCCCGTTTTTATTTTTGCTGTACATCATCGCGTTTTTGGACCGGGTCAATATCAGTTTCGCCAAACTGCAAATGGGCCAAGACCTGGGTTTCAGCGAATCGGTTTACGCATTGGGTGCGGGGATCTTCTTCATCGGTTATTTCCTCTTCGAAGTCCCAAGCAATCTGATATTGAACCGCGTTGGCGCAAAACTTTGGATCGCTCGCATCATGATCCTATGGGGCATCATCTCCACTGCGTTCATGTATGTGAGAGAGATTTCGGAATGGCTCGGTATAGAGACCGCCACCGGTTTCAATATCTTGCGCTTCTTGCTCGGGGTTGGCGAAGCGGGATTTTTCCCGGGAATCATTTTATATTTAACGTATTGGTTCCCCGCCGAGTACCGCGCGCGCATGGTCGCCCGGTTTATGACAGCTATCGCTATCGCCGGCGTCATCGGTAGTCCGCTCTCCGGAGCGATCATGGAGTATATGAATGGATTGAACGGCTGGGCCGGTTGGCAATGGTTGTTTCTGTTGGAAGGTATTCCAGCGGTATTGGCCGGGTTTGCGGTTCTATATTATTTGGACAATGGTCCGAGCCACGCGAAGTGGTTAGATGATAAAGAAAAAGCCTTGGTCGTCCACCGCCTAGAGCAAGATAACAAGAAAAAAATGGATGTCGGTGGACATCATAGTTTCGGTGCATCTTTGAAGGATTACAAAGTTTGGGTGCTGGCGCTGATGTATTTCTCCGAAGTGGTCGGATTCTACGGAGTGACTTTTTTCCTGCCGCAACTGGTCAAAGAAATGGGGGTGACGAGCGAGTTCAAAAATGGACTGGTGAGTGCAATCCCGTGGCTCTTCGCCGCCGTCGCCATGGTGTGGAATGGACAACATTCGGACAAGACTATGGAACGCCGATGGCATGTCGCAATACCCGCGCTCATCGCCGCACTTGGGCTGATCATAACCGCCCTCGCAGGCAAACAACAACTCGTCATTTCGATGATCGGATTGACTATGACGTGCGCAGGGTGCCTCTGTGTCGTGTCGTGTTTTTGGTCGCTGCCTACCGCTTTCCTGACGGGCAGCGCGGCCGCGGGTGGCATAGCGTTGATCAATTCTTTCGGTAATCTCGGCGGCTATTACGGTCCGAAATGGATAGGCGCAATTAAAGACCAAGTTGGCGATCCGGCCAACGCCCTGTACATACTGGCGGCGTTTCTCGTGCTCTGCGCGGTGCTTGCGGTAACCGTATTTAAACCCACCGAAACAGTTGCGACGTCCGAGATGAAGCACGCGTGATAGGCGCATAGAGCTTGGCTCCCAGAGCATGCATTGCCACGAGGCAAGCTGGGTGCGGCCCGTGGCGATACTAGCCGTAGGGTGCGCACCCAATACTGTTCGTTTAACGGAATTGAGTGAATTTTTGCAACTGTATGTTTGACAAGTGAACGGGCGGCAGCAGTGTTGGCGAGAAATGGGCGGGCGGCAATGATCTCGACATAGGAATCGACGATGAGCGTACAACTCGACCATATAATAGTTCCTACCAAGGATCGGAGAACCGCGGCAAAGTCGCTCGCGACCATCCTCGGCGTTCCTTGGGCAGAGTCCGGCGTAGGTCCCTTTTGCCCAGTGTACGTGAATGACGACTTAACCCTCGACTTCGACCAAGCCGAAGGCGCCTTTCCCGTACAGCACTACTGCTTTCGCGTCAGCGAAACCGAGTTCGAAGGCATCCTTGCGAGGCTTAAGGCCAGTGGCATCAAGTACAGAAGCACCCCACACGGCCCGGTAGACATGCAAGTCAATACACAGCACGGCGGCAGAATCGTTTACTGGAATGAGCCCGACAAGCACGTATGGGAGGCGCTGACCGTCAGCTACGCTCGGCAGCCGCAGACGGCAACGCCAGGTGATGCCTAGTCTTTCCGTCGACGCAACAGTCAAACGTTGGGCGTCATGAAACAGGCGCGGGATATCCTCAACACGCGAAATTGCGGACAGGTTCGCTATTCGTTTGTCACCGATGCAGCGAACGATCTATCCGCTGTGCTAGCGAAGTTTGGCCTGTTTGCCGATGCTTCATTGATCACTGAGGTGAGCCGAACCGAAGCGATATCAATTCTGACTAAACTCTTGTGGAAGGACATGGCTTACGGCGCGGAATGCATGGCCCATGACACTGCAAAGAGATTCGCGGAGACCTTCATCTCGGAAAGCGAATCCACAGGGTGCAAGTTCTATTCCAACGTTAAATCCGCGGAGCCGATGCAGTGGCAGCCATTGACCAGTTCCACGTTCGACTCGGGGGTCATCGTTAGCGGCAACCTACATCGGCATGCGTGCCTATGGTTTCAAGACGAAGACTGACGCCCAACCCAATAGATGAAGCACGCGTGACAGGCGCATAGAGCTTGGCTCCCAGAGCATGCATTGCCACAAGGCAGGCTGGGTGCGGCTCGTGGCGATGCTGCCCGTAGGATGCGCAATGCGCACGATGCCATTGTTAAGCGCTCCGCGTGCGCGATGCGCACGAGTGCTAGCTGCGATGAAGCGCACTAAAACAATGCATCACGCGCTCGCGTAGTGCGCCCAGTCAGTTTTAAACTCGCTATTCGCCTGGCTTTTTGGCATCATCTGCGCACCAACTATGGACTTCGCGCGGCGCTCAGAGTCTGGTATAAGCTTTGCTTAGTATTGTGGGGTGAGGTAACGCGTGCAACAAACACAAAAAATGGCTGGAACGTACGACGAAATGCACCTGCCCGACGGCAGCGTGAGCCAGCATTACGCAACTTATGACGGCTGGTTACGAGCGATCTCGCCCGAGCGAATTGCGCAAAAGCGCACCGAAGCGGAAATCGCGTTTCATCGTGTCGGCATCACCTTCGCGGTGTATGGCGAAGAGTCCGGCACGGAACGCACCATCCCCTTCGATATCGTTCCGCGCATCATTCCCGCGAGCGAGTGGCAGTTGTTGCAACAAGGGCTGCGACAACGCATCAAAGCTTTGAATCGGTTTTTGCACGATATTTACCACGGTCAAGAGATTCTGCGCGAGGGGCTGATCCCGCCCAACCGCGTGCTGCAAAACAGTCAATATCGTCCGGTCATGCAAGGCCTGGAGGTGCCGCACGATGTGTATGCGCACATTGCGGGTATCGATATCGTCCGCGCCGGCGCCGGTGAATTCTACGTTCTGGAAGATAATCTGCGCGTGCCGTCCGGCGTGTCCTACATGCTGGAAGACCGCAAGATGATGATGCGGTTGTTTCCGGAGTTGTTCGCGCAGCATGCCGTCGCGCCGATCGATCACTACCCCGATTTATTGCTGGAAACCCTGCGCGCGGTGGCGCCGGAAGGCGTGCCGGATCCGACGGTGGTACTGCTCACGCCCGGCGCCTACAACAGCGCCTATTTTGAACACACCTTCCTCGCCCAACAAATGGGCATCGAGTTGGTGGAAGGTCAAGACATGTTCGTGAAAGATGGATTTGTCTACATGCGCACCACCCGCGGGCCGAAGCGCATCGACGTAATCTATCGCCGCGTCGATGACGACTTTCTTGATCCGCAGGTATTTCGCACTGACTCCATGCTGGGTGTGGCGGGCTTGCTGGAGTCCTATCGCGAGGGCAAGGTCACGCTCGCCAACGCCATCGGCACCGGTGTTGCCGACGATAAATCCATCTACCCTTATGTGCCGGCGATGATTCAGTTTTATTTGAACGAGCAACCGATACTAAATAATGTCCCGACTTACGAATTGCGGAAAAAGGACGATCTCAACTACGCCTTGGCGCACTTGCACGAGTTGGTGGTAAAAGAAGTACACGGTTCCGGTGGCTATGGCATGTTGGTCGGCCCCGCGGCAACCGCCGCCCAGCTCGACGAATTTCGCGAGCGCATTGTGCAAAACCCGGAAAAATACATCGCGCAGCCGACTTTGAGTTTGTCCACCTGCCCAACCTTTGTCGACGCCGGGATCGCGCCGCGCCATATCGATTTGCGGCCCTTTATCTTATCCGGCAAGACAGTGCGGATGGTGCCCGGCGGGTTGACCCGGGTGGCGCTGAAAGAAGGTTCCCTGGTAGTGAATTCGTCGCAAGGCGGTGGCACTAAAGACACCTGGGTGTTAGAGCAATGAGGCTATCGTGCTGAGCCGCACCGCCAACGATCTTTTCTGGATGTCGCGGCACATGGAGCGGGCGGAGAATGTCGCGCGCATGTTGGACGTGACTTATCGCATGTCGTTGTTGCCGTATCAGGTGTTGGAACCAGGTCAGGAGTGGGCGGAACCCTGGGTCGTACCGCTGGTGATTACCGGCTTGGTGACACCCTATTACGAACGCAACGCTGAGATTCACGCCGACGACGTGCTGCGTTACATGGTGTTGGACGCCAGCAATCCTTCCAGCATCTTTTCTTGCTTGAAACTGGCGCGCGAGAACGGCCGGGCGCAGCGCGGCGCCGTCAGTTCCGAGATGTGGGAATGCTTGAACGCCACTTGGCTGGAAATGCGCGGCATGACCTTCAGCACGATCCATAACCGCGGCGTGTCGGAATTTTTCGAATGGGTGAAAACTCGCTCGCAATTGTTTCGCGGCATCACTTTCGGCACCATGTTGCGCGACGAGGCCTACCACTTCATCCGCCTGCCGCAATTTCTCGAACGGGCCGATAACACCGCCCGCATCCTCGACGTCAAATACCATACCTTGCTGCCGAGCGTCGAAGATGTCGGCGGCGCCGTCGATTATTATCAATGGGGCGCGTTGCTGCGTTCCGTCGGCTCCTTCGAGTCGTATCGCAAAATCTACCGCGATGCGATCACGCCGATACGGGTCGCCGAGTTACTGATTTTGCGCGACGACATTCCGCGTTCGTTGCACACCTGCTTGAACGATATCTATATTATTTTGCAGGAACTATGCGATTCCGCGTCTCTCGAACCGGAACGGCTCGCGGGGGAAATCCATGCGCAACTCCACTACGGACGAACCGAGCGCATCATCGAGCAAGGGCTGCATGAATATCTAATGGATTTTGTCGACCGGCTCGCAGAGCTCACCAGCGAAATAAACAGCCATTTCTTGGCGCCCACCTACCCATAATTCTTTTCCTTCGAATGGCGAACGCAAACCCACGCGTCCGTTAAACTGTTGGATGTAACCTTTTAACGATTCATCATGACCATCCGCATCGCCCTGCATCATAAGACCCATTACCGTTTCGATCGGCTGGTCGGTATCGCGCCCCATGAAATTCGCTTACGCCCGGCGCCCCATTGCCGCACCCCTATCCTGAGTTACTCGCTGCACATAACGCCCGAGCAACACTTTATCAATTGGCAGCAGGACGCCTACGGCAATTACATCGCGCGTCTGGTGTTCCCGGAAAAGGCCAAGGAGTTGAGCGTTACCGTGGACCTGATCGCCGATATGACGGTAATCAACCCGTTCGATTTTTTTGTCGAACCCTATGCGGAAAAATTTCCTTTCGCGTACCCCGACCAGCTTGCGATAGAACTCGCGCCTTACCTCGAAAAAGAAACGCCCGGCCCTTTGTTGCAGGCGTGGCTCGATAGTTTTCGTAACCGCGGCTATGTGGCCGGCATTCAAATAGTCGATTTTATGGTGTTGATCAATCAAAGACTGCAACAGGAAATCCGTTATCTGGTGCGGATGGAACCCGGCGTGCAGATGCCCGAGGACACGCTTAAGTTAGCTTCGGGTTCTTGCCGCGATTCCGGTTGGCTGCTGGTGCAAATCCTGCGCCACCTCGGTTTGGCTGCGCGTTTCGTATCGGGCTACCTGGTCCAACTCACCGCCGATATCAAATCGATCGATGGCCCTGCCGGACCCGCGCAGGATTTCACCGATCTACACGCCTGGGCCGAGGTTTATCTGCCGGGCGCAGGGTGGGTAGGGCTCGATCCGACCTCGGGGCTGATGGCCGGAGAGGGACACATCCCGCTCGCGTGCACGGCGTTTCCATCGAGCGCGGCGCCGGTATCGGGCGCGACCGATGTCTGTCAGTCGACCTTGGAATTCGCGATGAAAGTCACGCGCATCCACGAGGATCCGCGTGTCACCAAACCCTATACCGATGCGCAGTGGGCGGCGATCGAAGCGCTGGGTGTACAAGTCGATGCTGAACTGAACGCGCAAGATGTGCGGCTGACCCAGGGCGGCGAGCCGACGTTTGTCTCTAGCGATGACATGGACGGCCCGGAGTGGAACTACACGGCGTTGTCAGAAAAGAAATGGCAACTCGCCGAAACATTAGCCTGGCAACTCAAGTCGCAATACGCGCCCCAAGGTTTGCTATTTTTTGGCCAGGGCAAGTGGTATCCGGGCGAGCCGTTGCCGCGCTGGGCGTTGGGTATGCATTGGCGCGTCGACGGCAAACCGGTGTGGCGCGATGTTGCGCTGATCGCGCGAGAAGATGGCGTAAAAAAGACTGCGCTGGCCGATGCACAGCGATTTGTCCGCGCCCTTGCCGGGGCACTCGGGCTGTCGGACCGCTACGTCATCACAGCCTTTGAAGATCCCCTCGCAGTGATCCAGCTCGAGTCCAATTTGCCGGTCAACCTCGATCCGATGTCGGTGCCGATGAAAGATTACGACGAGCGTTCCCGCCTGGCAAAATTACTCGGGCATGGATTGGAACAAGCGGCGGGTTTTGTGCTGCCGCTCAAGCCGCTCGAATCCGCCGTTTCGGACAGCACCGACACCCAATGGCACAGCTCGCCTTGGCCGCTGAAACGCGAACAGCTCTATTTGTTGCCCGGCGATTCGCCGTTGGGATATCGATTACCGTTAGCATCGCTGCCGGAGCGGCTTCCAGCGGAGATCGAGCCCGAGTTCGACCGCGACCCATTCGAAGAGCGCGGTGAATTAAACGATACGCAAGCGGTCGCAACGAAACCTCGCGCCGTCAAAACGCCGCACAAAAATGCAATGGAACCCAAAGAGGTCGTGCACACCGCTTGTTGCGTACAAGTGCGCAAGGGTCTGCTGTACGTTTTTTTGCCGCCGCTCAAGCGTCTGGAAGATGCGCTCAATCTGATCGCCAAGATAGAACTAGTCGCTATGAATTTAGCACTGCCGTTGCGCTTGGAAGGCTATCCGCCGCCGTGGGATCCGCGTCTCAAAGTCTTGAATGTGACGCCCGATCCCGGCGTGATCGAGGTGAACATCAATCCCGCCGCCTCGTGGGCCGAACTCGTGGCGAATACGGAAGCCTTGTACGAGACCGCCCGCCAAACGCGGCTCGGCACGGAAAAATTCATGCTCGACGGCCGCCACACCGGGACCGGCGGTGGCAATCACATTACGCTCGGCGGCGCGAAACCCGCCGACAGCCCCTTCCTGCGGCGGCCGGATTTATTGAAAAGCCTCATCACGTATTGGCAAAATCATCCGGCGCTATCCTATTTATTCTCGGGGATGTTCATCGGCCCGACCAGTCAGGCGCCGCGGGTCGACGAAGCGCGCGACGATAATCTTTATGAGCTCGATATCGCGTTTCAACAAATGGACCAAGTTCTGAACGCGACGGAGGAAAGCAAGCGGCCGTGGCTGGTGGATCGATTGTTGCGGCACTTGCTGGTGGATCTCACCGGCAACACCCATCGCGCGGAATTTTCCATCGATAAACTTTACTCGCCCGATGGGCCGACGGGGCGATTGGGATTAGTGGAATTTCGCGCCTTCGAGATGCCGCCCCACGCCCGCATGAGCCTGGTGCAAATGCTGTTGCTGCGCGCCTTGGTGGCACGGTTTTGGCAGACGCCCTACCAGGCCAAGCTGGTGCATTGGGGCACCGCGCTGCACGATCGCTGGATGTTGCCGCATTTTGTCGCTCAGGATATGCGCGACATCGTGCGCGATCTAAAAACCTTCGCTTATGCTTTCGGCGACGATTGGTTCGCCCCATTCGTCGAGTTTCGTTTCCCGCGCTACGGCACGGTGGTGCATGAAGGGATACAGCTCGAATTGCGCCAAGCGATCGAACCCTGGCACGTGCTCGGCGAAGAAATGGCGGGATCGAGCACGGCGCGCTATGTCGACTCTTCCGTCGAGCGCCTGCAAGTCAAAGTCAACGGCATGACGGACGTGCGTCACGTAGTCACCTGCAACGGCCGACCCGTACCCCTCACCCCCACCGGCGTCCACGGCGAATTCGTCGCCGGCGTGCGTTATCGCGCGTGGCAGCCGCCGTCGGGCTTGCACCCGACCATAGGCGTGCATTCGCCGTTGGTATTCGATCTGGTGGACACTTGGAGCAAGCGCGCGATCGGCGGCTGCACCTATCATGTGGTCCATCCTGGCGGGCGTAGCTATGGGACTTTCCCCGTCAACGCGAATGAGGCCGAAGCGCGCCGCGTCGCGCGTTTTTGGAATCACGGCCATACTCCGGGGCCGATGGAAGTGAAACCGGAGCAACCCAATCGCAATTTTCCGTTTACCTTGGATTTGCGTTGGCAAGCATCGTAATCGGACTTAGGATTTTGTTGAAAATGTAAGTTCAGTAATGTTCGCCGCCTTCAGTTGCCGCTTACCGGCGATTCCATTATGCTTTCGATTGCCCATAACTAGACATTCTCAATGACCTATTGTGTTGGATTAATCCTGGATGCCGGCATGGTGTTCGCTTCGGATTCGCGCACCAACGCGGGGGTCGATCAGGTCTCCAGTTTCCGCAAGATGAAGGTGTTTGAGCGCGAAGGCGATCGCGTCGTCGTGATCATGAGCTCCGGCAACCTCGCCATCACCCAAAGCGCTGTCAATCACTTGGAAAATCAAGGGCGGCGCACCGATGGCGGACCCACCATCTGGAACGCGCAATCGCTATTCGAAATCGCCACCTTGCTCGGCGATTGCCTGCGCCAAGTGCGGCAGCGGGACGTCAGCCATTTGTCGCAGTCCAACGTCGATTCCAGCGCATCGTTCGTCCTCGGCGGCCAAGTTAACGGCGAGCGACAGCGTTTGTTTCTCATTTACAGCGAGGGCAACTTCATCGAAGCGACGACGGAAACGCCGTTCTTCCAAATCGGTGAAACCAAATACGGCCGTCCTATTATCGATCGCGTGATCAAGCCGTCGACCAATCTGGTCGAAGCGGCTAAATGTTTACTCGTGTCGTTCGATTCAACCATGCGCAGCAATATTTCCGTCGGCTTGCCGATCGATGTGCTGGTCTACCGCAACGACAGCCTGCGTGCCGGTATGAAGCGGCGCATTCTAGAAAACGATCCGTATTTCGGCATGATCCATACGCAATGGGGCGAAGGCCTACGGAGTTTATTCGCCCAGTTGCCAGACCCGGCTTGGGATTTCGCGCAGTTGTAGCCTGACAGGCAATCCCAGCGCGGCTCTGCAGGTACCCTGTCCTGAGAGGCAAGCTGGATGGGCCTCGTGGCGTGGCTGTGTTTTGGAATACGATTGCAATGTGCTAAACGTGTTCACGGTCCACTTGGCGGCTGAAGCCGAATGATGGGCCCGCTGGCGTTTCCCAGCGTGAAGTGGACGTAGGGGCTTAAGCTCGAAAACACGATTTGCAATGAACCTAAGTTAAGAAAGGTCATGCGACCTAGCTTAATGGACCCCAGCCTGGCATGGGACAGCAGCGAGCGCTCGTTGTAGCAGGAGATACGGCTCAGCGTCCACTCGATTCCCTTAGCCCGCAACCAGCCGTTCGCTTCACTCCAGAGTTTTGCAAACACCGGGCTTAACCTGAGCGATGGTTTGACATAAACGTCGAGGTCCCAAGCGGCATGGGGCGAATCGACGACAAAGATACAGCGATCTTCGGGTTCGCGATAGCCCTCGAGCAACAACCAAAGAAACCCCGCCATCTGTCCTTGTTTTTCCGCCACTAAACACACGCCGTCAGCGGCAAACCGCGCCGCGATTTCTTGCGCCGGTCGTCCCATCAACTCAAGGGCAGGGTCGCCCGGCCCAGCAAAGCGCACCGTAATCGAAGCACCACGACTACCGGGTAATAGGGGTTGTTCCGGAATCGGCTGGGCGACAACGTAGTAGCTGTTGAGCGATGCCTTCGGGCTTATGCCGTGGAATACTCGATGCATGCCGTACAGCAACGCGGTGCCGAAACCGAGACTTTGCGTGAGCTCTCGAATCGGGCGCGGTAAGACTAAAACGTTACGTAAGGCTTTATCGAACATGAACGGGGCCGTATTTGCTTACTCTCTAACGCCACGTAAGTGCGCTCGATTGAACACCGCCTCGAACCGTTCCCGCGAGCGATCGCGCACCTTGCGCGCCAACGCTTCCAAGCGAAACGCGAATCGCGGCCGCCGTAGCCGGATCCAGCGCATGGTTTCCGAATTGGTCGCCAAACTGCGTTTGTATTGCCCATCGCCGGCGAGCAAATCGTAATAGTCGAATCCGTCGGCGATCGCTCGCTCAATCGCCAACACGTGACTAACCAACCCGGGTTTGATTTTCGCGTCGTTCTCGTAGTTAAAACCGCTTTGATAGGAATAGATGGTGTGCTCGTGAACCAGGTTATACAAGTAACCGATCTCATGCTCGCCGGTGGACACGCGCGCCAGTTGAACGCCGCCGTTGACCCAGCCTTGCTCGATAAAACGGCGATGAAAAATTTCGAAGAATTCGGGCCCGAATGCGCCGGGTTTACCGCGGGCCTGCCAGTAACGCTGATGGAAAAACTTGAGGCGTTCGAAGAAGGCAAGCGCTTCATCGACGGAACGCGCCAGTTCAAACTTGATCTCACCGCGTTTGCCGTATTCTTTGAGTGCGCGTCGCACCTGAGATCGGGTGTTCACACTCAACCATTCGAGGTAGTCTTTGTCGCCGGCACGAACTTTATCCAGTTCGACAAAGTACCACGGCTTATCGCCGAATTCGTGTATGGACCAACCCATGCGCGCCGCAAGATTTTCGTAGTGCTCTTCGGCAACGCTGCGGTCGACGCCGCTTAACACCCACTCGTCCCAATCGCTACGCTCTTTCAAGGTAATTGCAACCTGTTCGACCACGTCGGCGGCGTTCGCAGGATCGCATAACAAGCCATTGTGCTCGATGGTCACACAGTCTAGATCCGCCGCGCCCGTTTCATTGAGTAATAGCGCATGGGCTTTGCCAAATTTACATTGCACCTTCGCGCGGCATACCATACCTAATGCCATGATTTCGCGGCCGCGAGTTACGCGCACTAACAGCGGATGAATTTCCGCCGGCAACGATGCGAGCCAACAATTGATCCACGCCCACGATTGGAACACCGACGCGTTGCCGTAACGCTCAAGCGCACGCCATTCGCGCTCGAGCGTGACCAAATTGTACTCGGCTGCGATTTCTACTTTGACAGGATTGCCAAACATGACAGTGCTTCCTCCACGCGTGAGTTTCAACTTCGCACGAACTTATGTTCGTACGCCGTCTACTCCGCGAGCATCCGGCCCAGCCTATTCGGCAGAGCTTGCGAGGCAGCAACATTCGCTTTGCGTAAGGCGTATTCGCCGCCTGATAGCGCAAACCGAAACAGATCGCGATGACTTGCTGACACAACTCATCGGCTAAATAACCTGATGACTTCGTAACCGATCTACTAGTCATCGCTCTTTTGAACAAGCGTCGCGCGCAATGGTTCCATTTTGGTGAAAACTTTTTTCATTTTTTATCATTCTATTTTGTATTGCCATGAAGTGTCGCGAATTCCCGACATAGTCGCGCCGGCGTCGTTCCGCCTTGCCAGAAACCGCACCCCGCTTGGCTCCCACGGTGGCATGCCGTAGAAGCCAGTATTCATAAGCCTTGCAGGCCAATCGAATTAGGAATAGTTGATTTTAGCAATCATGGATGGGGCCCCCACGGAGCCGCCGTGAGCAATTTGACTTCCTGTGTCATCACCAGCGGCCGGAACTTCGCCGCAAAGCCTTCGATGAAATCCTTGTTGGCATATAACGAACTCCAGTGAGCGCGGCGTTCGTTATCATCGTTGAATTTCCACATATGGATTAATTGATTGATCGTGCCGGTATCGGCTTGGAAGTAGCCGACGAGTTTAGTGTCAAATCCACCGCGTTGCAGCGCCGGGTACCCGAGCTCGGTGTAAAGCTTCACCGCCTCGCCCATTTTGCCGACATAAAGCGTGTAGGTCCGCATTTCATAAACTGCCATCGTGATTCTCCTTACAGTCGTTGTTCAAAGCTGTTGGTAGAACAAGTCCGCTAGCTTATGGCATTTTCTTGCCGCCACGCGCTATAAGTCCACAATGAACTCAGCCCATCGGAAAGCGCGAATAGGATCGCCAAGCTTCCGGGAATGACGCCCAACCACCAGAGTATTCCCATGATCGGGGGCACCAGCGGGCGATCCAACAAAGTGGCGAACACAAAACCTTGGGCGTTGAGGCGTCCGCTGACGATATAAAGCATGCCCAGACCGCCCACCAGCAGACCGACCAAACGCAGATAATTCGCGGCCTGCTCGCTAAGCGAAGGAAGATGTAAGAGCCACGCGGCGAAGTGCGGAGCGAACAATAGTCCCGCGGATTCCACGACCATGATCCAGCCGAAAATCTCCACCGTGCGTGCAGAGTGCGCCTGCCCTTGGGCACGAACTACCTTGCACAGCATTTGCTGAAACGGCCCCATGGCGCCCTCCCCTGGTTATGAGTTTAGGAATTTATTTACAGGATTGTAAAACAACTAGCCGCCATAGACTGCAACGCAGACCGATGAGTTTTGCGCTACTGGGTAAGCCGTTTCACCATCGCTACGATCGCCTTCATTTGGGCGCTTGATTTGAAGGCATAATTTTTCCCAGTATAACCCCACCAATCCCAACAGCCCTGCGGGTTGAATGGGGCATTCGATTTATTGACCTGTGGATAGAGAATCAGCATGCCGTTGCTGTCGGCCCAGTTGTTGTAGCCCGTAGCCGTGTAGAACTGATCGCCCACGGACTCAGCCGACTGTGCACAGCCGTGGAGTGCCACATGAATTCGACAGGAAGTGCCGGCGACGCAACTTCGAGGCACATATAAATAACCCGTGTCGGCCATGCCGGTAGTGGCGGTGGCGTAGGTTCGCTGGTTGAAGGCGACGATCTCTCCCGTGAGTGCATCGACCCGTGGCTTGAGAGAACCATAAATGTGCCGCAAGACCTCGCCGGCCTGGTCATAGGTTTCGCCGCCGATGCTGCAATGGCTGATATAGGGCGCGGCGTTGGCCGAGCATTCGTTACCGTGATTCGGCGTGATGAGCGCGTGGCCCGCAGGAATATCGTTCACGTATTTTAGCTTTTCACCTTTGACTCCCAGCCGCTGAAAGAACGACACTGCCGCATCGACTGCCGGTTGCCGCACGATGCTGTCGTCGGTGCCGCTAAAAATATAGATACGCCGTTTACGCAGGTTGCTGAGTGGGTCAATTTTTTGCGCCGCGGCAAAGGATTTGGCGGCATCGGCCATCAACTTCGGATTGGGTGGAAAAAAGTTTACCTGCCCCATGCAGATGCCGGCAAACAGCACGTTATTCGCTGCACAATAGTAGGGTCCGCCGGCGATCACACCGCTGCCGATGATGGAACGCGAATAGGCCACCTGCAATTGCACCGCCATGAAGGCGCCGGAAGAAAGCCCGGACACCGAGATTTGTTGCGCATCTGCGCCATACGCAGAAAGCTTAGTCGGGGCAGCAACCGTCGCTCCGGCGACAAAGCTACCGAGCAACAGGCTGGCAAGGAAACGCACTGGAGACATGGCGTCCTTGTGCTTCAGCCGCCGATAATCATACGCCGCACCTCAACCGTCGCCGTCATGCCGAGGTAGGCGTTCACCGCACCGAACCAACTCCCCGATATCGGCGATGCCTGGCTCGGATCGCGCGATACCCCTACCCGGATCAACTGATTACCGCCGAGCAGGTTATTGGTAGGATCGAACGCGACCCAGCCCGCACCCGGGAGATAAACTTGTAACCATGCATGGGTGACGCCGGCGCCGACCATGCCGTTGGCGCCGCCATTGTCCAGCGCCGGGTCATACAGATAACCTGAAACGAAACGCGCGGCCATCCCCAAGCGGCGTGCCGCTTCCATCATCAGCAGGGCAAAATCACGGCAGGTGCCGGTCCCGAACTGTATCGTCTGCAGCGGTGTCTGGGTGCCTTCCTGATGGCGCTGAGTATAGCCAAAATTGTTGCGGATAAACTGGTTCATGGTCAGCAACAGGTTGCGGGTGCCGGTGGGTCCGTCGGTGCGAATGAACTGGCGCGCCCAATGGGTTAACACGCCCTCGGGATCGTCATGGTGCGGACGCATGTAGTGCTCTAAGTCGAAACGCTCTTCCACCGAGTACGCAAACGGAAAGATCAGCGCGCTTGGCGACAACTGCAGTTCCGGGTAGGGACTTTGAGCGTGCTCGATTGTGAAAGAGCAGACGATTCTTAATTCTTCGGCTGGGCCCAGCGGCGTGACCAGCGCAACCGAATTAGAGTGAGGATCCTGGATCATTCGTATAGCAGCTTCGGGGCTCACCTCGAGGTCGGTAGCTAACACCCGTTGATCATGACTGTCACGCGGGCGGAACATCACCCGGTGCTCGCCGAAGGTTACCGGGGAGTTATATCGGTAGTGAGTAATATGGGTGATTTCGTAATGAACCGGCATAGACATTTAACAGTGTTGAAGTGGTGTCGCGAGAGTTATTTGGTTTTGCGCGAATGATGCGCTCGATTTCGGGGCCGCTACACCGACAGCGCTTTTTGCGCCCTTGCACCTATGATAACCGGATAGTCGGCATCCATTGCGTCCAACCAGCTCCTTTGCTCGATATCCTCGACGCTAAGGCCGTCCAGCAACGCTTTCGCCGCCAAGACGTTACCGTAACTCACCACCTCGATCGCGTCGGGAGGAAACACCTCTTGTAGCAAGCGTCGAACAGACGCGTCGGTAAAACGCCAGAAGTCACCCCAGCGATCCATATCGTAACGGCTCACTTGCGAGATTCCCGAGAAGGTCGCGAGCAATGTTCCACCGGGACGGAGCAATCGCACCGAGCCGCGCAATGCGGCCGCGACGTCAAAGATAAACTGGTAGGTCTGGGTACAGATAAAACAGTCGGCTACATCGCTCGGCAGCTCCGAACTGCGGGTGAGATCGCCGATAATGGTCGCGCCCTTTGCGTCGGGCGACACATGCAAGATCTCGATCTTTTCCAGTTGCCCACGATAAACTTGCGCATACTGCGGCTCAGCGATCTCGAGTGCGACGCCGCGCAGGCAATCTCGGTTAGCGGCGATGAATTTCTCGATATAGTACCGGTCTATCGGTTGGCCACGTTCGAGACCGAATATCCGAGAAATGGGTTGCGGACTGCCCTTGGCGCCAGCCGGCACTACCCTACGCACTGTCGCCTGCAGGATGCTTTTTAGCTGCGCTTTCACCGAGTCAGTCCACCGCCCGCGGAACCGATCTGCTCAGTTCCACGAATCGGCTTCCACTCAGCTTTCATCCCATCTTTTGCCATAGTTCTTTCGTCACAATTCCAGTAGCCGCGCCGGAGCAAAACGATCTCCCATAAGATCTTAAAAAGAGTAAAACGAGAAATTGCACCGTAGCGCTTAAGTTTTTGAGTCCTCATTCTTTCCACACAACAATCTATCGTTAAGGTGACGGAGCGTCAATCGCTTTGACAAGAGTGGCGGGCGAAAACTTACGCCATCACGAAATTGACTTGGTCGGAGGTTAAGTTAGAGCCGGTAATCCAGGTTTAGTTGGGTGGGCCTGAGCATGCGGCGCTGGATATGCCGACAAACAAGTCAACCAGGCGGGAAAGACCCGCCTGGCGAAAGCTTAGTACTTAATGAACTTACCGCTAAGGTCTTCTCCGGCGCCCTGCCACTCCTCTTTCCTCATACCCGTTCTCGCGGCGTCGTACCAAAAGTAAGTCCCCGCTAGATCGGTCAGGTAATAAGTGTTGCCGGTGAAATGAATATTCTTCTGAGCGCCATAGCCCGGGGCCTCCCCGCCCACCACACCGTTGAAATCAGCAGCATCCATTCGGATAACATTATCGCGCACGCTAACGTTGCGCGACTCGATCGTCCCACAGTTTGGTCCGCTTCGCAGCGGATCACCACCGCGTATGCTGATGCCGTGCACGCCGATTCCTGTTGCGGTGACGTCATTGCCGTAGATCTGTACGTCTTTCGAAGAACGCGTGAAAATCTGCGCTCCCCACCATAGCGATTTTCCGGTCGACTCGCTATTGTTTCCGCGCACGATATTGTTTCTGATGATGGCAGCACAACTGACTTCGTGGAAAATGCCTGGGCCAAGGTTATTTTCGATCCAATTGTTTTCGTACAGCATATCGCGGTTATCGTAATCCGCCCACAGTGCATAGGTGTTATTGTTTGAAACTGTATTGCCACGAATCTTCACTCCGACCGATCCGTGAAATTTCGTGACGCCCGCATCGTTGTCGTTATGAAACCCATCGAGATTGTTGTAAGAAACTGTATTCCCTTCGACGTTACCTGTCCCCAGAAACTGGTATTTGCCGTTGTGATGAATGTAATTGTTGCGCAAAACGGCTGGGCCAAACAAGGCAACCGCTACTTCGCTAATTCGCCTAAATTCGTTGTTCTCGACAGTCCAGCCTTCAACCGCTTTGAGTGCAAGGTGCGCCGAGCCTGAAACTTCGCCGCCACCGAATTTTTCGAACGTCAGATTCTTGATCGTCACAAAGCCTTGATTGGCATTGGTATAGCCGATGATGCCGCCACTTCCCGTGGTCGCCTCGATGACTCGACCGGTCGGATCGTCGACCAAATAAATCTTGTCGTTGGCGTAGTCGAAGTAGAATTTTCCTGACGTAAGCGCCGATTTCGTCGCTACTTGAATCAATTCAGTGCCGCTACGAAACACTTTCTCCGGGTAAATGCAGGCAGGAGATGTCGCACTACACATCGGGTAACCGCCGACTGTGGTCGGCGATGCGGGTTCTTGTTGGGTTTGCCCCGTTGCGACCCAATACGATTCCTCGCGAATAAAACTTGTTAGTACCTTTGAGCCATTGAGTATTGCGCCACCTTCACCGATAAATTTGTCATTACGGCGAGCTACAACGGAACTGGTAAAGCGATGAATTCCGCTCTTAATACAAAACGTGCTGCCGGCCGGAGAAACGGCAACGGCTTTCTTGATGCTGTCTACCCCCGCGTAAACTGCAATACCCGCACAGGATGGGGTTTCGTAAATGGCGGTCAGCGCATGACTGGCGTCCATCAATAAACTCGTGGTCGCGGCGGTGTCAAAATCCAAACCGTTCTTCTGCCATTTGGTGAAATAGTTGCGTCCCGAACGTAAAGGCGCCGTAACCCAAACCCGCGTACCGGTGTTGTAGGTTCGCGCTAACGACGCCGCTCCGCTCGCTCTTCCCGCGGTATCAGCCGGATACATCCGGATCGATGCACCACTGGTCGCATTGGTCGCCGCAACCGACAAATTCGCCGTCGCTGCGTATGTGGAACTAACGAATGCAATCGCCAAAGCTAGCAGCAACGTCGCCTTAATCAGAATATTAGCACCGTGCAGTGTCTTAGTGGAGTCGTTGCGATTGGTAAATAGGCGGCTTCGAAAACTGAGATAGACGTCCTGTAAGCGCTGATTAACAAAAAAAATCATACCAAATCTCCCTACGATGGGCACATATATCTACCCACGATTTCACATTTCAGCCTTGGAACAAAAGGAAAGCCGCTTGTTAAACGGTTGGGGGTGTGATCTTAGTTGTAGTTTTTTTGAGAAGCCTTCGGATCGGGCATACCGTCCACAGGCGCGTCCATCGCGGCGCATTCCCAGAAATCGCCAGTAGATTACAAACGGTTACTTCGTACCTACCAATTTCTGGTTATCGTAACAATGGTTCAATTCGCATTGTAGCGTAATAACTCGATAAGGCTATGCGCTAATATTAAGAAGTGCGATTTCACGCCTGCGATTAACTGAAGTTTCGGTATTCCGCTGAAATTCTTGCATAATCTGTAGCGAGTTAATGTAGTTAGGATATCTGCCTGGCTAGATTTACCTCGAAACTAAATCTCCGGTTCGCATTCGTACTTCCAAAGAACACTAACAACGAGGACAAAATTGAGCACCGTTCCCGAATTAAATTCAGGCCGCCGGAAAACTAAACTAGTTTTACTCGATCAGGCCATTGTTAGCGGTGCGAACTTTGTTATCGGGCTAGTACTTGCTAGATTCCTCGGCCCAGCCGGATACGGACAATTCGTCCTCACCTACAACATCATATTGTTCATCGCCGGTGTTCAAGCGGCCCTGATCATAGCGCCGATGATGGTGAACAGCGGCACACTGCCGATAGATCAACGATCGCAGTATCTTCGAACCGTAACACTGCAACAGGTTTTGTTCTGCGTTATTCTCGCGATCGTGATCTTTGCCGCTGTGAAAATCCTAAGCCCTCTGTATCCTCATTGGGGCTTGGACGAACTACTCTGGGCATTGCTCTTTGCGACCGTGAGTGTTCTTTTTCAGGATTTCTTCCGTCGATATTTTTTTGTAAATGATCATGCCGGGGCTGCAGCGCTGAATGATCTCGTGACTCATGGCGGGAAATTCGTATTGCTGGTTGGGCTCGGACTCGCGGCGCAACTAAATGTGACCAATGCACTTTGGGTCATGGGAGGTGCTTCGGCGTTAGGCATCGTTCTGGCGGCATTCAGTTCGGGCTTTCAAAAAAATGCGCCCTCCGTTGATAGCGCCAAGCTGTCACAAGTTACTCATAAGCATTGGACCTTCGGCAAATGGCTGCTTGCAGAAAATTTGGTGTATTGGTGCAGTAGTCAGTTAGTGATCTACGTCGCTGGGCAAGTCGTTTCCACCTCTCTGGTAGGGGCGATGAGTGCGGCGGCCAATGTGGTCGGCATGGTCAACATTCTATTTTTAGCCCTCGAGAATCTCGTTCCAACCCGTGCCGCGGCGATTTACGCTAAAGGTGGAAAAGCCTCGCTCACGCGCTACCTTAAGCGAGTAGCACTCATAGGCAGCGTAACCATCTTGGCCATCGTGATCATCGCGTCGTTGTGGTCCGAGTATTGGTTAAAGTTATTCTATGGCTCTGCTTATCAGGGTTACGGCTGGATGATAGCCTGGTGGTCTGCCTATTACTTGATAAGCTTTCTCCAGCGCCCACTGTCTATTGGATTAAGGGTTCTGGGAAATACTAGAGACTTATTTCTAGCAAGCTTCTGCGGTGCGCTTGTTGCCATCTGCCTAAGCTATCCCATCATTCGAATGGGAGGTGCTACCGGAGCAATGATCGCCGTTTGCCTAGTGCACGCGTGTACGCTACTCATTCTCGGCCTGCGTTTTCGATACTCGTTGCAAAAAGATTGAATCTGCCGGCAAGGCCAAAAATTTCATTTCGATTGCATCGGGACGAATCCTTTCCATGCGTCGCATTAACCGCCAGCGGCTGTTAGTTGCAATGCAGTTTATTAGGTGCATCCGTGTAATAGATGGGTGAACCGGCGAGGGATGCGTTGCAGGTGATCGTAATCATATCATTGACAATTTGACCCATCCTCGATACTTTAATACCTAATAAGAAACGTATTTGTCTTTCTTTTCCCTTACACCTCGCTGCGGTCTCGGGAATTAAGCAACGGGAGTGTGCATGTCGAGTCAATTGTCTACACTAGCAAAACGGGTCGCGCTGCGAGTTCGATCGAAAAGCGGAATGTTGTTTGGTGAACCGTTCACGTCTCAGAGCGAAAAGGGGCTATATCGTCAGATTATCGCAATGCCCGAGGATCATGGTAATCATCCCGCCGTGATGTTTCATCCCTCTTGTCTAGGCGGCAAGGCGCTGTTGTGTAGACCGGGCACGCGGGATCGCTCTTCACTAGAGGATCTACTATTCAACAGAGCCTATCTACCCCCAAAACCGCTAAACAATCCCAAGGTCATCGTCGACCTTGGCGTAAATGTCGGGTACACGGTTGCGCATTTTGCCGTGCTCTATCCGGCGGCGCGGATCATCGGCCTGGAACTCGATACTAATAATTTTATGATGGCGCAACAGAATACCGATTGGTGCAAAGATCGCGTGACATTGATTAACGCCGCCATTTGGTCGAGTGATGGCTACGTTAACTTCGAAGGCCGTGGCGAAGACGCGTTTCATGTGGTTGCATCGGCAGACGCAGCGGATGATGCCGACAATGCCACGACAAATCGGAATGCCCGATCCATATCCATGGAAACCCTTATGAAGGATTTCGATATCGATCATATCGATTATCTAAAGATGGATATTGAAGGCGGTGAGGCTGAGCTGATTTTGAAAGCGGACCCTGCGTGGCTCGCCCGCGTGAACGCAATGAAAATTGAGCTTCATCACCTCGAGTACGACGATTTCGATCGCACACTGACCTCTCGTGGATTTCGTTGTTATCCTGACGAAGTTCAGCCCTGGTGCATCGTCGCTGTTCGAGAATAATGAATCGTTCGATAAGTACCTTAGGGAACATGAGGCCACTGCGCCAGAAGCCGCGTCTAGCTTGCCTCCTGGCGTAGCCTGGCCTACCGCCTAATATCCATGCGACTTTCAGCCCATGGATGGGGGATGTACAGGAACAAATGCGATGCCTCGCCGATGGATATCATATTTACTCCGATTACCGCTACTCATTTTCTGTAGTTGTCTTACTTGGATAGCGTCAGCCGTTCCGATCGATATGGAAAATTCAGATACCTTTACCGGTGGACCGACTCGGTTTGCTGGTCAGTGCGGTATAGTCTTCACAGGGATGACGATAAGCTTGCGTGCTTGTTCCCGAAGAAAATTGTAAGAGTGGAATCGTGAGCCTGCTCATACTGAATTACCACGGCATGACCGAGAACGGCGGCGGAAATACTAATCTGCACTGCTTACCGTTCACGCGCTTTCGCGAACAAATGCATCACTTAAAGCAACACAATTATTCCGCAACCCCCTGGTCGCAAATGACCAATGAGATAGAAGGCGGACTAAGGCTAGGATTTACCTTTGACGACGGCCGAAAAAGCGACCTCGAAAGTGCAACTTTATTGCACTCTCTAGGCTACAGCGCATTGTTCTTTATTCCTACTAACGATATTGGAAAAAGCGACTTCGTCGATCGAGCGGATATTATAGAACTTCAGCGCCTCGGCATGGGAATCGGCTCCCATTCGCACTACCACGTGCAGTTGACACCACTTAGCGCTAAGCGAGTCGCGGATGAGTTATCGACATCAAAACGCTTGCTTGAGGACATTATCCAAACCCCAATAACGCATATTTCCTTTCCGGGAGGCTCGTACGATACTAAAATTTTGAAATTAGCTATCGATGCGGGTTATCAGCACTTCTTTACATCCGACTGGGGTATCAATACGCACTCTCAGTTCAAAAACCAAGTGTTTCGCAGAACGTCTCTGCTAAACAATGTCGACATAGAACAATTCGCGGCTTTGGTTCGGTTACGTAACTACTACGTACGGCAATTCGGTTTCCAAAGCAAAGAGTTGATTAAAAAATATCTCGGCGAAGATCGATATTTCAGGCTCAGGCAAACTCTGTTAAAGCTTGCTCGCTAATGTCCCCGATTATCGTTGGTGATCGTATGAACAATGACATGAGCGGGTTGCGGAGTGCGATAACTTGACGCTGGAAACGAACGGCAATGTGCATCTCGAACGCTTTTCATCACGCGTCGATTTTCTGTGCGAAATCTGTCGTGGTAAGCGTGTATTACACCTGGGGTGCAGTTCCGGGCAGTTCATACAGGACCGAATAGATCGCGGCAGCCTGTTGCATGGAATGTTGCAAAAGGAAGCGCAAACTATTTATGGCATCGATCTCGATATTGAAAGTCTCGCGTTTATGCGCGGATTAGGCTTCGATAATTTATACGAAGGTAACGCCGAACGGCTCGATGAACTAAGGTTGGACGAAACCTTCGACATCGTTTTAGCCGGCGATTTAATCGAACACATAACCCGTCCGGGCGCGATGCTGGACGGCATTAAGCGGTTTATGAATCCACGTACTGGGCAGTTCGTCGTTTCGACGCCCAATGCCTTTGGTTTGCACTTTCAAATGCGGCGTTGGTTGGGAAAATACACCGAACATCCGGAGCACGTGTGTTTTTATTCCCCGGAGACCCTTTATCATCTATTGGAGCGGCATGGTTACGGTGTACTGGAAATGCAAGGCTGCTATACCGAGCCGGCTTACAACTGGAAGCGACGGCTTGAATTTTCCGTCGCCAGCCCACTTTTCAGGCTCGCTCCGGTTTTGGCTGGAACGTTGATAGCGGTCGCTACCCTTAGCGGAAATCCCGGAGAAGTCTCGCATGCGTTCTGACGTGCAACACTTTGACCCGCGTTTGAGGGTACTGTTTCAAATATTCGCCGAGCTGGAACGCGATGGCGTTGAATTTGCCCTAATACACGGAGAAGATGGCGAGTGGCCCAGTGTCGCTTCAGATGTCGACATTGCGTTTGGCGCCCCCCCGCCTGCGGTAATCGAACCGATACTGCAGAAAATGTCCCAGGCGGGAATGTTATCGATCATTCATCGACTGCATTACGACGTGCCGCACGCCTATTACTACACCTTACAAATTTTCGGTCAACCGACACATTTCCTGCATCTGGATTGTTTGTATGACCCACTAGGCATCAACCGCTACAGATTACCGACATCCATGCTACTCAAAGATGCCGCCGCAAGCGAATTCGGAAGGCATACCGGTAAGCACGAAAAAGCGATTTATTTGCTGTTAAAGCGAGCCATTAAAGGCAAGATTTCGGAGCAGGGGCTGGTGGTTCTGCGCAATCAGTTTAACGATGTGTCGGATAACCTATGGCCTGAGTTAGAAAACTGGTTTGGACCAGACGCTAGGCCACAGATCGAACGATTGTTAAGGTCGGACAGCCCCATTCAAGCGGAATCTCAATTGGCTGCGTTGTCCAAAAAAGCAAGCGCACGGTTTCGCCGCCATCACCCCCTGCGCTACAGCGTTGCGTTGTTGCTTGACCTGTGGCGTAAGGCTCGCCGATTTATTCAGCCAACCGGATTCTTCGTCGTGCTCCTCGGTCCTGACGGTAGTGGAAAGTCGACGGTTGCGGGGCTAGTTTTAGGCCAACTCGAGTCCGCTTTTCGCAGAACCTGGCGATTTCACTGGCGGCCAAACCTACTACCTAGGCTGCGCCGGTCAACTGAAGAAACTTATTTAGCTGACAGCGTGCCGGCGGAAGTATCCAAATATGGGAGCGTGATTTCCCTTATTCGCTTTTTTTACTACTGGCTAGATTTCGTCATCGGGTATTGGTTGGTCATCTACCCTAAAAAAGCACAGACGACGCTGATTGTGGGTGAACGCTACTTTCCCGATGTGCTTGTGCATCCGGAACGCTATGGCTTCGATGTGCCGAATTGGTTAATGCGTGTTGCGGCTAAATGGGTACCCTCCCCCGATCTTCTGATCTTGCTCAAAGATAAACCGGAGGTTATTCACGCCCGTAAATCAGAGTTGTCACCCGCCAAAATTGCGGCACAGTTCGCCGCCTACGAACAGGAGTTGCCGTACTGGGGCAAGACTGCGGTCGTCGAAACATTTGGCGGCGCCGAGTCCGTACAATCTCGCGTTTCCGATTTGATCTTGAAAGAATGCGCTCGTCGTACCCAACATCGGCTTGCACCGTGGAACTCATCGTTGCAATGGCGAGCATTCCCATCGGCGAAGTCTGTCAAAGTTTGGGTTAACGAAAAGGATACGCTACGTAATTCATCCGGCCTTTATCATCCTTATTCCGGAACTTTACGGACTGCGAAACACGTAATAAATCTACTGCCAAGCGCGCTACAACGCCAACTTTTCCGTGATCGCCCCAATCCCGATATGGAGCAGCGGCTGGTCCGTTTGACTCAAGCGATTCGCC
Source organism: uncultured Pseudomonadota bacterium (assembly GCA_963714525.1). Taxonomy (GTDB): domain Bacteria; phylum Pseudomonadota; class Gammaproteobacteria; order Burkholderiales; family JALYOK01; genus JALYOK01. Next base: position 40,203 of record CAVQPB010000025.1, on the reverse strand, counting down.
GGAGTCTGCGCGATGAAAACCTCCTCGTCAGTTTTCTTTCCGGAACACCAGGGCCTCATCAGAAGCTCACGGCGCAGGTAAGTGATGGAAGCAGCATCGTTGGCTATGTCAAGATCGGTAAGGACGGGATCGTTGGCAATCTACTCCGTCACGAGGCGGACGTATTGAACGGGCTACGTCGTCACCCATCGTTGGCAGCCCACGTGCCAAAAGTCATCGCGCTGGAGCAAGACCAGGAAGACGTACTGCTCTCTTTAAGCTGCCCAGCCAAACCGGCTAAAAAGCGGTTCCATCACGCCGATTCGAAAGACGACCAGTTTCTATCGACGCTTGCCGCACTCGGCGCAAGTAAAGTTAGTATTGCCCAGGTGTTCGATGAGATCGGGCTTAACACCTACCTTAGCCTAGTACGGGTGAACAATGCGACCGGTGCCGCCATATTGCAACAAGCGATGGCATTTGGCGCTGAGCATTTCGCAAAGCACAAAGTGGCAATGACGCCGTGCCACGGGGACTACGCCCCTTGGAACACCTTGGAACTAGACGATGGGAATCTATTCATAATCGATTGGGAATACGCTAACCAGCGAGCACCGGCGTTGACCGATTTGTTCCATTGCATATTCATGCCGGCTCGCTACGCTCGACATCTTCCGCCTCGCGAGATAGTGAATAAATTACTAGGGCTTGCTACCAACCCTACACTAAGTTCGACTATCACAGCATCCGGCGTTTCCAAGGCCGAAGTACCGGTTTACGTACTTTTGTATCTGTTAGGTCAACTCGCCAGTAGGCGCCAAGGCGCCGAAGAAGATAGTTTTTTCCTGCAGTCAATACAATATGCGACCGTACGAGCGGGTAGTGATGTCCCTCGGAAAAAGGTCCTGGTAAGCGCCTACGCCTGCGAGCCAGGTGTTGGCTCCGAGCCTGGGGTGGGGTGGCGTATGTCGGAAGCGATCAGCCGGGAATGCGATGCTTGGGTCATCACCCGAAAAAATAACCGAGGGCCGGTCGAGGAGGAAATGGCAAAAAATTTCTACCCCTATTTGCATTTCAGTTACGTTGACTTGCCGCCGTGGGCAAGATTTTGGAAGAAAGGCGAGAGCGGAGTCCGAATTTACTACTACCTGTGGCAGTTCGCTGCGTTATGGGAAGCGCGCAAACTCATGCGTAGTGTTAAATTCGACCTCGCTCACCAGGTTACCTTTGTGAACGACTACATGGGAACATTCTTGGCGCTGCTGCCGATCCCGTTTGTATGGGGGCCCATCGGCAGCCCGGGCAAGCGGCCAGAGCAGGTCTGGAACAGTGTCGTCAAACTCCTGTTTGAACGACGCGAATACTATTTCAAGAATTGCGTGCGCGCCATGGATCCTTTGCTCTGGCTGAGCGCGATTCGGGCTAAGCTCGTGATCGGTATAAACAGTGAAATCGGCGAACGGTTCCCCATATCATTCCTTACCAAGCGAAAATTTGTTCACCATGCGGCAATCGGCGTCGAACAGGCGTTGGCTGATATATCTTCACGGGACGACAGCCTGGATGAACCGTTCCAGGTGATCAGCGTGGGTAACCTTACTCGCCTGAAGAATTTCGATATGACGATACGAGCATTTGCCCTTTTGTGCCAAAACGTGCCATCGGCACGACTCACAATCGCTGGTAAAGGGCCGTTAAGGCCGTCCCTGGAGCAACTAGCTCAGGATTTAGGTATCCGCGAAAAAGTAGAGTTTGTTGGACAATTACCGCGAACCGAGGTCATGGCTCTTATGCGTCGCTCCCATGTTTTTCTTTTTCCGAGTTACGAAGCTGCGGGTATGGTCGTACTGGAAGCATTAGCGCAGGGTTTGCCGGTAGTTTGCATGAACTACGGTGGGCCCGGCGAAATGGTGACATCGGCCTGCGGTTTTGCGGTGGAAATCGGTCCGTTACAGCAAATTATTGAACGGCTAGGGAATGCACTTAAGACGCTTGCGGGCGATAGGCAGACTTGTCAACGCATGAGCGCCTCAGCGCGACAGCATGTTCAAGAAAATTACCTATGGGAGAAACGCCATCTCGCCATTAGGGAGTGGTATGAAGCGGCCGGTGTAGAGGTCATTCCCATTCCACGAAACGAACCGTAAGGTCGAGGGAATTCGATTTCGTTTAAACGATGTAGTCACCGCGAAAAAAAATGAAAAATCAAATCGCAGATAGCAACTCACTCGTTTCCCTCGACAATCGTATCAATCTAGGTCTCGCTGCGTGGTTTGCCATGTTCTGCAGTATTCTGATTTGGAATCAAAGCAGCCTTCGCGAGGGAGAGCTGGGTGATTCCAACAATTATTATCGGATCGTCTTAGTCCTGTTCGCTGCTGTCGCATCCGCGATCGCCCTCGTTTCAAATTACCGCCGATGGTCGCAGGCATTTCCAGCACCGCTCCTGCTTTTGCTCGTCTACGGACTCGTCGCCTTATGTTCGTCCGTATTTGTTCCAACCCATGCGTTTTACTCGATGTGGAAAAGTTTCGAAATCCTAGTCGACGCTCTAGTTATCGCCGCTGTGCTTAGTTATCAAAATCCGCAAAACATTGCGCGCGCCGCCTATCGAATGCTCGTTGGCTTATATGGTTTATTGATCGTGATCTATTTACTCGAAGCGCTAGCCATGCCTACGCTCGCGTTTCGGGAGTCACGAGGGTATTTATCGATTTATATGCTAGGTGTGCTGCCGGTGATGACGCAAAATGCGCTAGCCTTCCTCAGCGCGGTTTGCGCATTCGCCATCATCTGCCGCTTGCAACGTCCCGGCCAAGCTGGGATCAAGCTGGCATACGCGCTGATGCTTATTCCAGCATTGCTTACATTGGTTTTGGCTCAGTCGCGAACTTCAGTTATCGCTCTCGTGCTTGCGTTGCTGGTGTATTTGATCTTCGATCGCCGATACGCATTGCTTGGTGTAGTGATTGTTGTAACTCTAGTCGGTAGTTTTTTTACATCGGTATACGACGCTTCTTACCAATACCTCCTGAGGGGACAGGATGTGCAATTGGTAACAACGCTCTCCGGCCGTACCGAAGGCTGGGAAAAAGCGTGGCAAGCTTTTCTGCAATCCCCCATCGCTGGGCAAGGGTTCGCTGCTTTCGCGCGCGCCAACATCCTGGGAACCACCGGCATGTCCAGCATGCATGGCGCGGTGTTTGATGTCCTAGTTGGAACTGGGCTGTTAGGTTTTATCCCGTGGGCAGCCGCCATCCTTTGGACTTTTCTACGCCTCGCCCGTCTTTCGCTTAACGGCCATCCATGGTTCGCTGGACTAATCGGCCGCAGCCTGCAAGCGGAAATGATGGGTGTCGCCGTGTTGATTCTGGTACGAGCTTCCACTAGCTCCGGCTTGGCTTTGCATCAAGATAATCTGATGCTGTTTTTGGCCGTGCTAGCGTACGTAGCGTCTATGCGCCATGCCGTCGCATCACAGACTGAATATGAGCAAGATTCTGCTCTCGTTCAGGCACATCACCGGACGCCATCGCTAGCAGGTTAATGTGCTTTTGAAACTGTAGTCGAATTGTTCTGCCCAACATACCAGCGATAGGCATTTCGTATCCCTTCTTCCAAGGAATAACGCGCGCGCCATCCCATCGTGTGAAGTCGGCTCATTTCCAGCAACTTGCGCGGCGCGCCGTTGGGCTTGGTTACGTCGTATTCCAGCGCACCCTTGTAACCAACCACACGGACTATGGTATCCACCAGCTCCCGTATCGTTACGTCCTGCCCTACTCCGACGTTGTAAATGCCGTCGGCGATATTTTTTTCCATCAAAAAAACGCAGGCATCGGCCATGTCATCGACGTGCAAAAACTCCCGCCGAGCACTACCGGTGCCCCAGATCACTAAATTTTTTCCATCATCTAACATCGCCTCATGGGCTTTGCGCATTAGCGCTGGAATAACGTGGCTCGTGGCGAGATCAAAATTGTCATGGGGCCCGTACAAATTCGTCGGCATCACAGACAAATAAGACGTGCCGTATTGCCGGTTAAAGGACTCGCAGAGTTTTAGTCCCGCGATTTTGGCGATCGCGTAGGGCTCGTTAGTCGGCTCCAGCGGCCCCGTCAGCAAATATTCTTCTTTGATCGGCTGCGGACATTCGCGCGGATAAATGCAACTGGAGCCCAAAAACATCAACCGTTGCACGCCTGCCTGATGAGCGGCGTGAATAGCGTTCGCTTCGATCGTTAGATTCTGATAGATGAAATCCGCACGGTAGGTATTGTTGGCGTGGATACCACCGACTTTGGCCGCGGCGAGAAACACATAATCGGGCTTTTCAGCCCCTAGGAACGCTCGCACGGCTGCTTGATCGAGTAAGTCTAACTCCTCACGCGTACGCGTCAAAAGGTTATGGTAGCCTTTCGCAAGAAGACAGCGAACCAAGGCAGAGCCAACCATGCCGCGATGCCCGGCAACGTATATTTTCGCAGCTTTATCCAGAGCTGGGAGTGACGTCGTCATTCGTGCTGATTCAAAGTACGGTAGCCATGGCGCTTAACCAGGTGATCGCGCTCTGCTAACGCGCAATCTTCTTGCATCATTTCCCTGACCAATTCAGTAAAGTTTCTGCGCGGCCGCCAGCCCAGCTTATCGTGTGCCTTGCTGGCGTCGCCCAATAACGAGTCGACTTCAGTCGGGCGAAAGTAGCGTGGATCAACTCGTACTAGGGTTTGATCAACCAGGTTACGATGCATTTTTAGGTCATCGACGGCGACAACGACGCCGGTTTCAGTCAATCCTTTTCCTTCCCATTTCAAACAGAGTCCGATCTCCAACGCGGCCGCCGTTACAAATTCCCGCACGCTGTGTTGAATGCCCGTGGCGATAACGTAATCGTCGGGCGTATCTTGTTGCAACATCAACCACTGCATTTCCACATAGTCTTCGGCGTGACCCCAGTCGCGCTTCGCATCGAGATTGCCAAGATACATACAATCTTGCATTCCTAACCTGATGCGGCTGAGGGCGCGAGTAATCTTGCGTGTTACGAACGTTTCTCCGCGGCGCTGCGATTCATGATTGAACAGTATGCCATTGCAGGCATAGATGCCATAGGCCTCGCGATAGTTAACGGTAATCCAGTAGGCGTAGAGCTTGGCGACCGCATAAGGGCTGCGCGGATAAAACGGTGTCGTCTCGCGTTGCGGCGTTTCTTGCACTAGGCCATACATTTCCGAGGAGGACGCTTGGTAAAAACGAGTTTTCTTTTCCAGGCCTAATATACGAATCGCTTCCAATAAACGCAAAGGTCCCAGTGCATCGGCGTTCGCACTGTACTCCGGCTCCTCGAATGAGACCGCGACATGGGATTGCGCGGCGAGATTATAAAGCTCGTCGGGTTGAACCTCTTGGATAATGCGAATCAAGTTAGTCGAGTCCGTCAAATCGCCGTAGTGAAGAATAAAGCGTCGATCCGCCGCGTGGGGCTCGACATAAATGTGGTCGATGCGTTCGGTGTTAAAGCTCGACGCGCGTCGTTTAATGCCGTGGACTTCGTAACCCTTCGCGAGCAGGAATTCGGCCAGGTAAGACCCATCTTGCCCGGTAACTCCGGTAATCAAGGCTTTCTTCATCAATTCCTCTCACAAATCGTTGTTTGGTGCATCCAGAACCAAAATTTTTTGGTGAAAATTAATTGCACTAAACGATATTCAATGCAAAATCGCCATTAACATTGTTTTTTCTTACAGCATTGCCTGTTTAATTGGTTATACCAGTTCGCGCATGGAACCTTAGCCTAACGATATTTTTTCGTTTTAACAATAGCTTAAGATTTTTTTGGCAATTGCCGTTCGCGCACGGGCACCCACTACGCATCCAAATTGAATTTTATTGCAATAAAATTTCACATATTGAAAAATACTAGAAATATTTATGTCATAATCCGTTCGCCATTACGAATGTTCTGGATTCCTAAAAGAACAGAAATATTGCGGATCCTTGCTAGAAGTACTCATCACGCCAGCGAAGGATTTTATGGTCTCGACTAGACCCAGCATTATGGAATGTTTCTTGTTCTCCCTCAACCGATGCCCGTCGTCGCCAATTGACGTGATGTGACCGCAAGTCAACACTTCTCGTTCACCGACCAGCTTTAATAATGAACGCGCTCGGGCTAGGAGAATCATTGCTGGGCTTTCGCCCAAGCATTCCCTTAATCTTGTCGTTGAAGCGGCAATTCGATCTTGCCGCCATTGCCGGCTCGCTACTCGTCATTTCTTTCGCATATGACCAAGCATTCACTGGCCACTATTGGGCACTGCTGATCGTTGCTCATTTCGTTTCGGGAAGAGTATTCGACGAACTGGGCTTATTTAGATCGTGGCCGGAAGCTCAATTTGGTCGCTACAGACAAGGATTAATCTTCGGTTGGTGCATCATCATTGCGATTTTGTTGTTCCTCGGGTACGTCACTAAATTTTCCAGCGAGTACTCGCGGCGTGTTCTTCTCACCTGGTTTTTCGTTGTCCCGATCATGCTGTTGTTGCTGAGTAACGCCTTCGCGCATACCCGCATCATCCGCGCGATATCGCGTCGCGATGCGCGTAAGGCCTTAATCATCGGCGCCAACGATCTCGGGCTCAATCTCGCCCATGCGATCCGCAAAGACCCGAATCTCGCCATGGAGATTCGCGGATTTTTCGATGCGCGCAACAGCGAACGGCTGTCCCTCGGACCAAACGATACCCTCATGGGGAGCTTGAACGGCATACCGGACTTCGTCCGAAAACAACATATCACCACGGTATTCATCGCCCTGCCCATGACGTCCAACCCTCGCATCGTACAAATCGTAAAAGAACTGCAGGATACGACCGCGTCGGTCTACTTCGTCCCAGACTTGTTTGCCTTCGAGTCGGTGCAACCGAAAATCGATAACATCGGCTCCATACCGATAATCGCCGTGTGCGAAACGCCGTTCCAAGGCGCTGACGGTGTGATAAAACGCGCGAGCGATCTATTTTTGGCTAGCATAGGCCTGCTATTGCTATGGCCCGTAATGGTGCTGCTTGCACTCGGGGTGAAACTAAGTTCTCCCGGGCCGGTATTTTTTCGTCAGCGGCGCTACGGTATCAACGGCAAAGAGATTCGGGTATTCAAATTCCGATCCATGACCGTTTGGGAGGATGGGGAATGCATACGGCAAGCGACCCGCGAAGATCCTCGAACAACGCGGTTCGGTAGTTTTTTACGTCGCACGTCGTTGGACGAGATACCGCAACTATTAAACGTGATCCTTGGCGAAATGAGCATCGTCGGACCGCGGCCCCATGCCGTTGCCCACAACGAAGCCTACCGCAACTTAATCCAAGGCTATATGGTGCGCCACAAAGTCAGGCCCGGGATAACCGGGTGGGCCCAAGTTCACGGTCTACGCGGGGAAATCCGCACACTCGACGAAATGAAAGCCCGGGTCGAATACGATCTCGACTACCTGCGCCGCTGGTCCCTCTGGCTCGATTTGCGGATCATGGTGCGAACGGTGGGGATCATCTTCAAGGACAAGATGGCGTACTAATCACCTGCTTTGACCCAAACTCATGCATCCCCCATTCAAGCCATGATCCCCCAGCGACCCGCAGCAATCGGACTATCCGGAGGGCGCTATACGTCGCCTGATAATTCCGATTTGAAATTGCACCGCTGGCGTAAGAAATTACCTGTATTACTGCGACCCAACGCGCTTGGCATGCTCGGTCGCCGCTGGGCCGCAACCGCGGCACATCGTTTGACTCGTTCCACAACGGATGTCGCCACCGGCTGCGTCATTCTCGCTTATCACCGTGTTACCAAGCTGAATACGGATCCGCAGATGCTTGCGGTGACGCCATCGAATTTTTCCGCACAGTTAGCGGCGCTGCGGCGCCACTTCAATGTCATACCGCTAACGGAATTAACTCGGCGTCTCATCGCGGGAGAATCGCTGTCAGGCGCCGTCGCGCTCACTTTTGATGACGGTTACGCCGATAACTTATTTGAAGCTAAACCGCTGCTCGAGCGTTACGCCGCACCCGCGACGATATTCATTGCATCGAATCACATCGATGCACCGACCGAGTTCTGGTGGGATGAATTAGAACGATTGCTGCTCCAGCCAGGCACGCTTCCTCGCACGTTGCACATGCGAGTTGGAGACCGCGACTACGCATGGGACCTGGGCGACGATGCACGTTACAGTGAAACCCATTTCGAAAACCATCGTACTTGGACGGTAACAAAACCGGAACCCGTTACGCGCCGACATCAGCTCTACCGCACGCTCCACGGACTACTGGGACTACTGGATATTGCGCAACGCGAGAGTATTCTGGATTCGCTGCGCGTCTGGGCAGGCAAAGGGCGCGCCGGTCGCGCATCGCACCGCACGGTCACAAAAGCTGAAGCATTAGTGTTAGCGTCTGGTGGGCTCATTGATATCGGCGCTCACACCGCTAATCATCCGGCCCTATCGATGTTGAGCGCGAACGTGCAGGAGGCTGAGATACGGCAAAGTAAACAGCGCCTCGCAGAACTGTTGGGTCAAACAATTACCAGCTTCGCCTACCCATACGGGTCATTGACCGATTATGGCGGTGATACCGTCAAGTTGGTCAAAGGGATGGCGTTCGATTGTGCGTGCTCCACTTTTGCCGATGTAGTGCGGCCTAATAGTGATCGCTTTCAGTTACCGCGATTCATGGTGCGCGATTGGAATGGTGAAGAATTCACGCGTCGGATGCAGATGTGGATGCAGCGTTGATCCAAGCGTGCGATGTCAGAACCGATCATGCCTCTCACCGTGAATCTAAAAATACTTGTGGCTCACACGAGCTACCAACAGCGTGGTGGGGAAGATGTTGCCGTGGAGGCGGAAGTTGAATTGCTTCGGTCCTTCGGTCATGAAGTGGTGGAATACCGCCGCGACAATACGACTATCGAATCGGCGAAGTCTGTCAATTTGTTGCGCGAGACCCTATGGTCGTCTTCGTCCGCTGGACGCGATTCTCAATCTAGTACAAGAGCGTAAAGTCGATGTGCTCCATGCCCACAATACATTCCCGCTACTGTCCCCCGCTATCTACTGGGGCAGCGGCAAGTGCGGGCGTGCCCGTAGTGCAGACGCTGCATAACTATCGGCTACTTTGCGCGCAGGCAATGTTCTTGCGCAATGGCGCGGTGTGTGAAGATTGTCTGGGCAAGCTTACCGTGGCGCGGCGTCACGCGGAAATGTTATCGCGATTCAGCCGCGAAATCGGCCGCACTGGTCGGCATGTTGGGGCTGCACCGCTTATTGGGCAGCTATCGCAATAAAGTCACTCGTTACATCGCCCTGAGCGAATTTTCCAAGCAAAAATTTGTCGAGGGTGGGCTTTCTCAGGCAAAAGTCGCAGTCAAGCCAAACTTCGCCGACATTTCGCCTCCCATTGAAGGTCCACGGAGCGGCGCTTTGTTCGTCGGCCGTTTGTCGCAGGAAAAGGGTTTACATCTATTGCTGGAAGCATTGCGGATGTCGCCGAATATTACCTGCACGGTGGTTGGCGATGGCCCGCAGCGCAAACTAGTCAGTACCGGTGAACAAATTCACTTTCTCGGCGCCCGTGAACCGGAAAGGGTCTACGCTCAGATGCGCCAGGCTGCGTATTTGGTCATGCCGAGCATTTGTTATGAGCAATTCCCTCGCACACTCGTGGAAGCGTTCGCTTGTAGATTACCGATTATCGCCAGCCGGCTCGGGCCGCTTGCCGAATTAGTCGAAGACGGGAAAACGGGGCTGTTGTTCGATCCTGGTTCAGCAGAAGATCTTTCGAACAAACTTCGTTTCGCGGAAGCTCGGCCGCAAATCATGCGGGAAATGGGTGAGAATGCGCGAGCTGAATACGAACTGAAATATACCCCCCGACAGAATTATCAACAGCTTATGGGGATTTACGCCGAAGCGATATCCACTAACAAAATGCAACTCTCTTTGAGCTATGGAACAGGCTGATACGCGAACTCGAGCAACCATACTCGGGGCTAAAATCGATGCGCTGAGTTGGGATCGCACGGTGATGCAAATCGCGTCGTGGGCACGGCGGCGCGAATCCCGTTATGTGTGTCTATGCAATGTGCATTCGGTGGTTACCGCCAATGTCGATATCGAATTTCGCAATGTCATAAACAACGCCGACATGGCAACGCCCGACGGTATGCCGGTCGCTTGGTCCCTGGCGCGTATGGGTTTCCCAAAGCAGCCGCGCATCAATGGGCCCGATCTGATGTGGCGAATGTGCGATCACGCGGCGCGCAGCGGAACAAGGCTATTTTTCTTCGGCAGCTCGGAGCAGACTCTCGCGCTGTTGGAAAACAAAATTAAGGCCGCGTTTCCCACGGTGCAAATCGCCGGGATGGTTTCTCCACCCTACCATAAGCTGAGCGCGGCAGAAGAAGAAGTAATAGTCGAACAAATCAACCAATCGAAAGCTGAACTGGTGTTTGTCGGTTTAGGCTGTCCGAAACAAGAAAAATGGATGGCAGCCCAGCGCGGCAAGATCCACGCGGTGATGCTCGGCGTCGGCGCTGCGTTCGATTATCACGCCGGCACCTTGCGCCGTGCGCCGAACTGGATGCAACGAAATGGACTGGAATGGTTGTATCGCTTGGGACAAGAGCCACGCCGCCTTTCGCGCCGTTACCTTGTTACCAACACCGTCTTTGTATTGGGGATTGCAAGGCAGTTACTCAGACAACGTAAACATCGAATCTAATCTCGCCAATAAAAGGAACGACCGCGTGGATGATCGATTGAACATCGGCTGGAACGGCTCAAAGCACACGGACTTCGGCGTGGTCCCGCTGCAATTCGACCACAACCTTCATCAGCATGCCCTGTTTTCGGAACAGTCTTTGGCGCGCATTTTCGATCGCTTGGATCGTAAAGACTATTACGTGAATACCATGGACGTCACCGCGCATAACGTCCGCAGCCGGCGCGAAGGCGAAATCCATGGCTTATCCGGTACCGAGGTTTTGGAAGCGGTAAAGAACGGTCAGATATGGATACTGTTACTGCATCCGGAAAAAGCTGGGCCGCAGTACCGCGAACTGCTGGGCGAAATTTACCATGAGATCGCACGCAGGCAGCCGGGCTTTTATCCTTACCTGGAAAAAATGACCCTGTTGATTTCGTCGCCGAATATTCAGGTTTATTACCACTGCGACATACCGGGTCAAACTCTTTGGCAAGTACGCGGCAATAAAAAAGTTTATATCTACCCCAACCGCGAGCCGTTCCTCGATCAGGCGTCACTCGAACGCATTGCGCTCGGCGAAGCCCATGAAATCTCCTTGCCTTATCAGCCGAGCTTCGACGACCACGCTGTGGTTTACGATCTTCAACCGGGCCAATGGTTACACTGGCCGCTGAATGCACCCCATCGCATCGTTAACGGCGATTGCGTGAACGTATCGTTCACGACCGAACACTTCACTCGGTCGATTCGCCGCACTTACTACACCAACTATGCCAACGGTGTTCTACGCCACCGCATGGGATGGAATCCGCGCTCACAAAAAACCACCGGGCTGAGTTACTGGGCGAAATTCGCAATAGCCGCCGCTTATAAACTCAGCAGTCATCAGCACAAACGACGCAAGATTCTGAACGTAGACTTCCGCGTCGATCCGAGCGCGCCCAGGGGAGTGCGCACCATACCCGCGTACGAATTTCGAAGGTGAACGCTCGTGCAGAGATCAATGTGTCACTCGGGAGTTCCGCAGCGCAATTATTGCGGGTGAACTTCGTGACCGATCTTGTGGGCCTTGCATCCCTTAAAGAGCGTTGGGAAAACATTAATCGCCGGACCAACGATCATGAGTCGCCGTTCTTTCAATCCTACGCGTGGTGTGCGCACGTCGCGACCGTTAGGCTTGCGGGATCCTCCGGCCATTTTCGTCTCTGTGTCGCGACGGTTTGGCGAAACGACTGCTTAATCGGACTGTGGCCGCTTTCGTTGCAAAAAATGTTCGGGGGATGGATCGTAAAGAATCTGGACGATCCATTTGGTCAATTTGCCGGCGTCGTTTTCGAACATCAAGTTGACATCGAGCCCGGTGTGCTAGCCGTTATACAAAATCTAAAAACCAGCCGCTATGCCGACGGACTAAAAATCGATGCCGTCGTAGAACAGACACCGTTACACATCGCGCTTAGGCGCACGCGCGCCATCAGCAAGTGCGTGAACCAGGCAGTCTATGTTGATCTGCGCCCTCACCCGTCGTTCGCTGACTACGCCGAAACCGTCAACAAAAAAACCCGCAAGAACCTCCGGAACGCGATGAGTCGATTAAAGCGCCGCATCGATGTCCAATCCCTGGTCACGCACGACAAGGTCCAAATTAGCAAGCTCATTTCAACCACATTTGCTGAACGGCTGGAATGGATGCATGAGTATGGTCACTCCAGCCCCGCGTTCCGCGATCGCGACTTTCGTCATCTGCTCGAGTCGCTGAACAAATGCGAAGAGATCGATCTACTGGGATTCTCCCTCGCCAGCAACAACGAAAGCATCGCCACGCAATGGGGGTTTAGCTACCTAGGGAGGTACTATGCGTATCTATCCGCCAGAAATTTACGCTTCGACGAATTTAGCCCGGGCCGGTTACATCTGGGCATGGTGATCGAGGCCTGCAAGGCCCGCGACATCGACGTTCTGGAATTAATGCCACCGGCGAGCGCTTACAAGTTAACGTGGACCGAGCGCACGAAAAGGCTGCATGCGTTCAGCATGCCGTTCAACGCGACAGGTTATGTGGCTTTGAACCTATGCGCGGACAAGCTTCTTCCCGCAACGCGCTCGGCATCCCAATGGTTACCTCATTCCATCCGCAGGCGACTAGTCGGGTATCTCAATCTACGACCCTGATCGTTTGATCGTGTATTCTGAAATCCACTACGCAGATGCCTGAAAGGCGCATGGATATTGCCTTTCCTGGTATGCATTGCCACGAGGCAAGCTGGATGCGGCTCGTGGCAGGTCTCACAATGCATCGAGTGGGTGGGACCCTGTAGTCAACCACGCTTAGCCGCGGCCATGCGGCGCGCTGAAATCGACCAGCGGACCGGCGGGCACAATGCCGGTTGGATTGAGCTTTAGCATACTGCGGTAGTAGCCGTCCCGGATGTGGCGCTCGTTGACGGTGGCTACGATGCCCGGCCACTGGTAAAGCTCGCGGGTGTAGGCAAACAAGTTGGGGTAGTCGACCAAGCGCCTCAAGTTGCATTTGAACAGGCCGTGATAAACCCATTCGAAACGGATCAACGTCGGAAAAAGTCGCCAGTCAGCCTCGGTCGGCTGATCGCCCACCAGATATCGGTGCGATTCCAGATGAGCTTCGAGTTCGTCGAGCGCTTCGAAGAACTCATGTACAGCCGCGTCGTAGACCGCTTGGGTCGGGGCGAATCCGCCGCAATACGCGCCGAGATTGATTGCGCTGTAAATGCGCTCGTTCCAACGGTCGATCTCGGGTCGCAATGCTTTTGGGTAAAAATCGAGCTCGGGATGGGCGGCGTAAGCGTTAAACGCATCGTTGAACATGCGTATGATTTCGGACGACTCGTTATTGACGATGGTTCGCTCGCGCTTGTCCCACAGCACCGGCACGGTGATACGGCTGCTGTAATCGGGATCGGCCATCGTGTATAACTCACGCAGCCGGTGCAGCCCGTAAAGCGGGTCGGGCGCCGCGGATGAAAAGACCCAGCCTTCCTGATCGTTCAAATGATAATGGAGGGCGGTGAAATCGATGGCGCGCTCAAGCCCTTTTAGGGCGCGCACGATAAGCGTACGCTGCGCCCAAGGGCAACCATACATGACGTAGAGATGATAGCGGCCGGCCTCGGGCTGAAAGCGGGCGCCGGGTTTATCGCGCACCCAATCGCGGAAGCTCGACGGTGCTAGGTCAAGAGCGTCGCGCTTCATCGCCGGCTTGGATGGCTCGGGCTTTCTTAACTCAACTTGCGCAGCGGTATTCATTGGATTCCTTTGAATCAAAATTAGGAGATTCACATCTAAACGAAAATTCGTTCAATGCCGTTAAAGTGATAGATTAATCCGTACAGGTCACGCGATGAATCAGCACAAACTGGATTCTGAGTAAGGATAGTTCGTTGAGGTTGTCGGTGTTTCCTGACAGAACCCCAGCGCGAGTTAGAACTTCGCCGCCGACAAGTTTTCGCCGACGCGCTTTAACTGCTATTGGTTAATTTCCACGTAAAAAGCAATAATGGGCGTCTCATTGAAAACCACATTTTAATTTTTTCAAGAATTGACGGGGATGAACATGAACGAATCTGTTGCATATGGCGAAGCATCGCTACAGGGGGGTATCCGCTCCCGTTTTGCGGACAACAGCAATGGCTTAACGATGCATTTCCTCGAAGCGGGGTTTGAAGCGCCAGACCGACCTTTGATACTCTTGCTCCACGGTTTTCCTGAAATTGCCTACAGTTGGCGCAAGCTGATGTTGCCTCTGGCCGCGGCGGGATATCACGTCGTCGCGCCCGATCAACGTGGTTTTGGGCGCACCACGGGATGGGACGCTAACTATGATGGCGATGTCGAATCGTTCCGTATTGTCAACGTCGTCAAAGATGCTTTGGGTTTAGTTTCGGCGCTCGGCTATCGCAGCGTTGCGGCGCTGTTTGGACATGACTCCGGCTCCATCGTCGCAGCTTGGTGTGCGCTGATACGTCCCGACGTGTTCCGCTCCGTGGTATTGATGAGTGCGCCGTTTTCCGGCCCGCCTCCTCTTCCCTTCAACACCGCGAACGATGCGATGGTGAAGACCTCGAGCCCCGATATCCATCAAGCGTTGGCCGCCCTCCCCCGTCCGCGCAAACATTATCAATGGTATTTTTCCACCCGCGAGGCCAATCGCCAAATAACTGAATGTCCGCAGGGCCTGCACGATTTTCTCCGCGCTTATTACCACCACAAAAGCGCCGACTGGAAACAGAATCGGCCGTATCCGCTCGCCGCCTGGAGCGCTGCTGAGTTGGCTAAGATGCCCACTTATTACATCATGGATCGCGACGAGGATATGCCGCAGACTGTCGCGCACGCGATGCCTTCGGCATCTGAGATCGCCGCAAATCAGTGGCTGCCGGACGATGAGCTTGCGGTCTATGTTGCCGAGTACAAGCGGAACGGATTCCAAGGTGGGCTGCAATGGTATCGTTGCTTTACCAGCGAAAAAATCGCCGCCGAATTGCTGTTATTTTCCGGCCGTACGATCGATGTGCCGTCGTGTTTCATCGCCGGGAAAAGCGATTGGGGTACGTATCAAAATCCCGGCGCCTTCGAAAAGATGCAGCAATCACTGCTTACACGAATGTGGGGTTGTCACTTGCTCGATGGCGCAGGGCATTGGGTGCAGCAGGAACAGCCGGAGAAGGTGACGGAGTTGCTGTTGGGGTTTTTACGTGAGCAACAAGTAAAGTTCAAAATACAAAAATCCTGTCGTCCCCGCGAAAGCGGGGACCCATTTGGCTACTGCAAGTCAGCATGGATTCCCGCTTTCGCGGGAATGACAACCCGATACTATTCGCTCTAAAGTTTCTCTTCCCTAAGCGATATCCGTCGATTGAATCCGCTGCACTCCCGCTCCTTCCATCTTCTTCCAAGCGGCAGCAAGCGATCCACCTACGTCAATGTGCCGGCAAGCGTCTTCGATCACCGCGGCTTCAAAGCCGAGCTTACGCGCATCGGTAGCGGACCACATCACGCAAAAGTCCGTTGCCAGTCCTGCCAAGAAAACGCGCTTGATGCCGCGGCCGCGCAGATAGCCTTCCAAACCCGTGTGCGTCTTGCCATCGAGATCGAGGAACGCGGAATAGCCGTCCACGTTGGCGTTATAGCCTTTCCTGATCACGAGCTGGGCGTGGGGAATGTTGAGGTCCTTGTGCAAAGCGCCATCCGATGTGCCTTGGATACAGTGATCGGGCCACATCACCTGGGTGCCGTAGACCATTTCCATGGTGGAGAAGACTTCTTTCTTGTGGGAGCTGGCGAAGGAGATGTGTCCGCCGGGATGCCAGTCCTGCGTCATCACCACGTTTTTGAATTTTCCCGCGAGGCCGTTAACCAGTCCCACGATATTATTGCCATCGGGCACGGGCAAGGTTCCACCGGGCATGAAGCAATTTTGCACATCGATAATGAGGAACACATCGGTGTCTTTGTTGATCGCGATCTTGTCCGCAGCATGGCTTGATGCGCCCAAGGTCGCCAGCGCCAACCCGCCCGCCGTCGATAGAAATTGTCTCCGATTACTCATGCTTTTCTCCTTTTATATTCATTGACGACAATTACATTAACTCAATGCGAGGAATCTCCGTCGCCGGCGGTGTATTGCGGCTGCGCTGACAGCGCACGATGCCATCGATGATCACCATGCCGACGCCGGGAATATCACCCAATGCTACGCTTTCCAACAAATTCCGCCCAGCCGTATGCTGAGCGCGATCCATGAATACGAAATCCGCGGCCCGCCCGACTTCGATCAACCCGCAATTCAGTTTACGCATGCGCGCGGTGTTGCCGGTGGCGAAACAGAAGGCAATCTCGCTCGGGGTATCGCCCAGGCTCGCAAGCAACGCCACCATGCGCAAGATCCCGAGGGGCTGCACGCCCGAACCGGCGGGTCCATCGGTGCCGAGGATGACGCGATCCAAGCAGTTTAATTCTTGCGCGGCGCGCGCCGCCGCAAGACCGATTTTCTCATTGCCATTGTGCACGATCTCGATGCCGCGTTTCGAGCGCTCGCACAGTTCGCACACATGGCTTTCAGGTAGCGCCGTGTGGCCGCCGTTGATGTGCCCGATGATGTCGGCATCGGCTTCGAGCACGACATCTTTATCGATCAAACCTGATCCGGGGATCGATGGCCCACCGGTGTGTATGGTGCTCTGGATGCCATACTTGCGTGCCCAGGCAACCATTTGCCGCGCTTCGGCGCCCGCCTTCACCGAACCGAGACCTACTTCGCCGAGCAAGGTCACGCCGGCCTCCGCAAGCTCTTTGAAATCCGCTTCGACCATGCCTTGTTCGATCACCGGCGCACCGGCCAAAACCTTGACGCCGCCCGGTTGAAAATTTTGATATGCACGCTGCGCCGTGATTGCCAGCGCCTTGAGTCCAACGATATCCTTAGGCCGCCCGGGCAAATGCACTTCGCCGGCGGAAATCATCGTCGTCACGCCGCCGTTTAATGTGGAATCGATCCAGCCGATTTGGTTTTGCCTCGGCGTCCAATCGCCGAATACAGGGTGAACGTGGCTGTCGATCAAGCCCGGGGCGAGCGTAGTGCCTCTGGCGTCGATCAGCGTAGTCGGCAGGTGGATGTCGCAATCTTTTTCCTTGCCGACGGCCGCAATTTTTCCGTCAACGGCAACCACCGTGTCGGCGTCGAGTATCGGTTCGTTGATGTCGCCGGACAAAAGCAAACCAATGTTCTTGATGACTAGTTTGCCCTTGACCGATGTATTTGATTCAACTGCCATGCAGCACTCGCATCATCATTCACTTATCCGTTTCAGGTTACATAACACGGTCTTCCCTCATCCCCACCCTTCTCCCCAAGGGAGAAGGGAGTTTGCCCCCTCTCCCTCCGGGAGAGGGTTAGGGTGAGGGCGACCCGATATCAATCCAAGACATTCGGCTTAAACTCAGCACCTATGCCACAACCCGCTTCCAGCTTGCCTCCCAGCGCAGGCATTGCCAGGAGCCGCATCAGTTCTCGCTCCCAGGCCGGCGCCTAACGTAATCCATCTTCGCCTTTGATCTCGTGTTTTTGCAAACCACCGATACGCGCTAACGGCCGGCCGCTATCGGTCACCGCCACGGCGACAACGATCTCGTCCGCTCGTGGCGCATCGCTTACTCGCGCTTCAATAGCATCGAAATGGCTGCGCACAAACGCCGCATCTTTGTGGCCGAGCGGCACGTCGATCGCAGTTCCCAGCGTGCCCATTTTTTTTGCTGACGGCACCAGCGCCGCACCTTTTTCCACGGCTTTGCGTAATGGAGCGCCGAGTTTAGGATGCAAGATCGCGGCAGCGTGTTCCAATTCGCCGGCTTCGCCGACGATGGCTGCTTTGCCATAACTTTCGGCTTGGCTCGGAGAAATTCCTAACGCGAGCACACAGCGTTCGCCCAACAACCCGCCTAAGGTTTCGCCGATGGCAATTAACTCGTCAAGGTTTTCCGAATAACGGTTTGCGTAAGGATTTTTGATCACCGCCATGGCGAGCGCGCGGCGCGTAGGCGGGTCGATGGGCTGGCCCATTTCGGTGAGCGTTTCATCCACTTGTACGACGATTTTTCGGATATCGATCATAGTTAAGCTGTGGAAAAAGATTGTGTGCTGTTTGAAACGCCACTGGATTCCCGCCGTAGCCTGCCCTCGAGCGCTTTAGTCGGGGGCGGGAATGACGGAGTGGGAAGGACGCGTATTTGACCTTGTAATCGAATCGCCACTTGCGCGATCAGCTTATTGCTTAAGTACGCTTCCGCTGCGAGTGCGCCCGCATCTAACGCACAGCAAATGCTTTCCCCAGGCAAAACCGGAACACCACGCGTGACAAGTATCTTGCCTAAATCCGATTCGGCAACAATATCACATGCTGGAACACGATCGATGTCCGGATCCTCGACATTCACCGCATTGGCGATCATCGTCGCCGCAGCATCCGCTTGCGCAGCATTAGCCGCGAGCACGGTGACGCTATCGGCGATGCCGAGACTGAAACTGCGCCCGCGCCAACCGCTCGTCGCGACGCCGCGAACGTTATCGATCGAGCGAACGACGAACTGTCCATGGAGCGCTGTATCTTCTATGCCGGCAATGCCGATTTCAAAATTTTCACCGGGCGCGAGATGCAACGCGATGTCACCGCCATTATTCACATAGGCCCGATGTAAATCGCGGCCTGCCGTCAACGCTTGCAAAATTTCGTCAGCCACCGCGCCGGCCACCGCCGCCATGGGCGTGATGAATTGTTCGCGATAGGGCCAAACAGCGACGGCCATGCGCTGCGCGACCGGATCGGCAAAGATCGGAAAACTTTTCGGCAACGCGGTGCGAAGTTGCGGCAACTCCATCACGAGACTCGCAAGCAGGCTGGAGAAGCCCATGGATGCTTGCTCGTAGGCCATCGTAATTTCTCGGCGGTCAGCGGCAAATGCCTCGATGATGAGATCGATGGGCCCGTGTTGCAGATGCAATCCGGCCGTCGTTCAGCAGTGCGCAAGCAGGCGTGTTTAACTTCATTGCGGCGCCGCTAATGGCCAGGGATTATCAGGAAACAGACTGCTGCGTTTCGTGGCGAACACCGCGCAATACGTCGGCCAATTTAACGGCCTGATCCATGTGGCCGCCCAACGCTGCATAATGATCTTTCGACATGGTAAATTCAATCGGCGCGACCAGCGCCGGGGTCGGCACATAGCCGAAGGCGTTGTCGGGCATGCGCGCGACATCGACCATCAATGTGATCCCGCCGCCGGGCCACACGTATACCGGTGCGCCGCCACAGGTTACTCGTGTTAACAAATCTTTCACCGAGCGCGTGAGCCGTACAGGATTTTCAGTCACCCCGGCGCGCAAGCTGCCGCCGGCGCCGCCCATGAACAACACGGTACAAAGCGCTGGTTCGCAATTTTCCGCGATGCGTTCGACCACGGTTTTGATTGCCTGCGGCATCTCTTGTTTTTGTGGCCGCAATTTTGCATCGAGCTCGAACCACTCTGCGTGTTCGCCGGTGGTCGACACCATCAGTAGTTTCAATCCCGGCCACGCCAACTTCGGATCGATTTTTTCGATAATCGAAAGCGGGTCGGTCAGATTCGTACCACCCCAACCCAAGCCCGGTTCCGCCACTTGGAAATAGCGGCCCGGTGTTGAGCGCTTACCTTTGACCTTGATCCCTGCCGGTTTCATGTCGAGGAAGCGGCCTGCTTGATGTTCTGTGAGCACACCGGTGATGTGATCGTCGACGACGATGACTTCGTCCGCTTCACCGAACCATTGCTGGGCGAAGATGCCGATGGTCGCGCTGCCGCAGCCGACCCGCATGCGCACTTCCGGCGAGCCATTGACGATGGGTGCTTTGCCCGCTTGCACTATCACGGTGGCGCCGTCATCGACACTCAACGCCACGGCGTGTTTGTTGCATAGTTTCAGCAGCGAGTCGCAGGTGACCCGGCCTTCTTTCTTGCCGCCGCCGGTGAAATGCCGCACGCCGCCAAGTGCCAGCATTTGCGAACCGTATTCCGCCGTGGTCACATGGCCGATCTGCTCGCCATCGACCCGAACCGCCGCCTGCTCCGGGCCGAGAAAGCGATCGGTGTCGATCTTTACCTTGACGCCGCAGTAACTGAAGATGCCCTCGGTGACGACGGTCACCATGTCGACTCCAGCGTGCTTGCTCGACACGATAAACGGCGCCGGTTTGTAATCGGGATAGGTGGTCGTCGCGCCTATCCCCGTCACGAACACTGCCGCATCGTTCAGGACTACGCCGTTCCATGCGTCACCGCCATCGAGAAATTTCACCACCTTGGTTTCGGGCTGCTGCATGATCAGCAATGGATTGGTGCGGGTCAACACGCCGTCGATATTGGTGTAGCGGTCGCAGGCACCAAAGCTATTGGGCTTCACCAAACACAACACGGGACAGGCGTCGCAGCGGATGCCGTCTTTGGATTTGGCTTTTGGCGATTCGACGATTTCGCCTTCGTAGGTGTCTTCTCTCATCTTTGCGGATCGGTGCGTGAACGCACCCTACATTTTTTGTTTGATGGCCGCTCGCAGCCGATGGGGCGTAACAGGAACGAATTTCATTTGCACGCCGGTTGCATGCCGGATCGCGCCGAGTATCGCCGGCGGTGTGGGAATCAGCGCCGGTTCGCCGACTCCTTTCGCGCCGTAAGGTCCGAGGGGCTCGGGATCCTCTATGAGGATCACATCGATAGGCGGCACATCGCCTATGGTCGGGATCAGATAATCGTGCAAGTTATCGGTCTGCCCCGGAATATATTCCTCCATCAAAGTCATGCCCAATCCCTGGGCGATGCCGCCGTGGATCTGGCCTTCGACTTGTTGCGGATTGATCGCTTTGCCGACATCGTGGGCAGCGATAATTTTCAGCACCTTGGTCGTGCCGAGTTCCAAGTCGACTTCGACCACCGCGATCTGCGCGGCGAAACCATAGGTCGCATAGGGAACGCCTTGGCCATCTTTGTCTAGCGGTTTAGTCGGCGGATCGAAGGTGCCTTCGCCGAGCAACACGTCGCCGTTTTTATCTACAGGTAGCGCGGCGAGATCGATCATTTGTGTCGATATTCCCTTCGCCCACTTTCAATAACGTCCCATCGATATCGATACGTGCGCTGTCTTCAGCGCCGGCCAAACTTAAAATCTTGCGGCGCAAATCCTGCCCCGCCAACATCGCGGCTTTTCCCGACACGAATGCTTGGCGCGAAGCCGACGACTTGCCCGCGTCCGCGGTGCGATCCGTGTCGCCCATGACATAGCTAAACTTTGCCATCGGTACGCCCAGCGCGTCGGCGCACACTTGCATCAGCGTGGTGTTGGTTCCCTGACCGATGTCGGCGGCGCCGTTATACAAAGTAAGCATACCCGGTGTTGCTGATGCCGACGCGGATGGTCGATGGATTCGACATGGACGTGTTGCCGATGCCGTACCACATGCAGCCGATGCCGACGCCGCGCGTTTTGATTGATGAATTTGCGTTGAATGCATTGACTTCCGCATTGAGACGATCCCATTGCGATTTAATCGCATCGAGGCAGGCCGGCAAACCGCAGCTTGCCGTGAGCAACTGCCCGCAATGAGTCGTGTCGCCTACTTTGATCGCGTTACGTTTTCGTATCTCCCAGCGATCCAGTTTCAATTTTTCCGCCAGGTCATCCATCATCGCTTCATGCGCAATAGCCGCTTGCGGCACACCGAAGCCGCGGAATGCGCCGGCCGGCGGGTTGTTGGTGAAGATCGCTTTACCCGTGGTGCGCGCATTCGGAACGAAATAAGGCCCGGTAGCATGCACCGGCACGCGGTTCGCGACCGTCGGCCCCCAACTCGCGTAGGCGCCGGTGTTGAACACCGCATCGCTTTCCGCCGAAACAAGTTTGCCATTCGCATCGGCGCCAAAGCGCACGTTGATCCGCGCAGGATGGCGCTTGGTCGTCGATGCCATGCTTTCGGGCCGTTGGTAAACGCAGGCAACAGGACGATCCAACAGCCATGCGGCAAGCCCGATCAAAGGTTGCACCGACATATCGAGCTTGCCGCCGAAGCCGCCGCCACAAGCGGTCGGCACGATGCGTATCTGCTCCGCTTTCAATTTCATCACGACGGCCATTTCGTCGCGATCCATGTAAGGCGTTTGCGTCGTTACGTGAATTTCCAACCGATCGCCGACTCGCCGAGCCCAGCCCGCTTCCGGTTCAATGTAGGCGTGCTCGACGAAGCTGGTGTTGAATTCGCCCTCGGCTACTACGGCGCATTGTTCTAGCGCCGACGCAACATCGCCGCGACGAACCCTACCTTCGATCAAAAAATTTCCCGGCTTGTCGTTTTGCACAAGCGATGCGTTTTCCGCCATCGCATCTTGCAGCGTAAGAACCGGCTGCTCCAGAGAATAATCGATTAGTATTTCGTCGTCGGAAATCGCTTCCACCGCCGCGCGTTCACCGACCAGCGCGAGGATCGCCTCGCCGGGAAAACGCACCACATCTTGTGCCAAAACCGGCTGGTCCTTCACCGTCGGATAAATGCCGAAGCCGTTGCTCGGGACGTCTCGCGCCGTCAGTACGCGCGCAAGGCCGGGATAGTTTTTGTGCAGTGGCGCGAGGTCGCCGAGCGTGAACTTCGCCCGGGCATGTCGCGACCGCACCACGCGCAACCACAACGCGTCGGCGGGAATGGCATCGGCGCCGAAGCGCTCAACGCCCGTCAGTTTCGCAATTCCATCCACCTTGGAAACCCGCGCCCCTACTGCTTCTCCAGCCAATGGCAGAGAGGGAAGTTGCCGACTATTGGCTACGTCTAGCACCGCCTCGACAATCTTACGGTAGCCGGTACAACGGCACAGCACGCCGGCGAGTGCATCCAACACTTCGCTTTCGTTTGGTTGCGGGTTTTTGCGCAACAGACTGGTCGCCGCCATCAACATACCGGGCGTGCAGATGCCGCACTGGGCGCCGCCGTGGCGGTGAAACGCTTGTTGGATCGGCGCTAAGACGCCGTTCTCCGCCAAGCCTTCGACTGTCGTCACCGCACGCCCTTCGACTTGCGCAACCGCCGTCAGGCAGGCGCATACTTGTTCACCGTCCAGCAACACGGTGCATGCGCCGCAGTCACCGGCATTACAACCGATTTTGGTTCCCGTTAAACCTAAGTTATCGCGCAACACGTCGGACAAACGCGCACTGGGTTCGCTGGCGACCTCGCACGCGCGACCGTTCAAATCAAAGGCGATGGTTCGCTCGACCACAGTAGCAATTTCCGGGTGGTAAGGCTTATTCATCGGCCAATTCGAGCAACGCGCGCTTAACCAACGTCAGCGCCGCATCGAGCCGATACTCTGCGGATGAGCGAACGTCCGCAATCGGCGCGAGAGATTCCAGGTCGTCGGGTTGTACGCAATTCGCTAACGCTCGCGAATAGCGTTTTCCGACTAACTTTTGTTCGAGCGCAACCAAGCGCCGCGCCACCGGGGAACAAGCGCCGACGCTGATACCCGCCCGCGTGATGATGCCATTGCCATCGGTCTCGATGCACGCGGCAACCATGGCGATGGAAATCAGCAAATACTTGCGCGCACCTAATTTAAGAAACGTCGACCGGGCATGGGGTTGCCATTTTGGCACGATGATCGCCGTAACCAGTTCATGTGACTGACGCTGGGTATGTCGATTGCCGAGTATGAACTCGTCTAACCTAAGCGTTCGCGATCCCTTGGCGGCGGATAACTCGACTTCCGCGCCGAGGGCGATCAAAGGCGGCACGCCATCGGCGGCCGGCGACGCGTTGCAAATATTACCGATTACGGTGCCGGCGTTCTGAATTTGCACGCCACCCACCTCGCGCGCGGCAAGCTTTAGCGTTTGAAAATAATCCGGAAGTGGGCGTTGAATGAGATCCGTCCAGGTGGTCGCAGCGCCGATGCGCCACGATTCACTTTCCTCGCGGATACCGCGCAAGGACACGATACGCGTTACATCGAGTACATCCTCGCGGATCGGCTGGCCGACTCGAGCGGGATAAAAGTCCGTGCCGCCCGCGAGGACCGTCAGCGGCTGCGCGGCCATGGCGGCGAGTGCCTCCTTAAGTTCGAGCGGCCTTAAATAGGTGCCCATAGAATTATTTGATCCGACGATGGACTAAGACTACATGATAGGGCTTTTGGGATGGGGCTGAAAAGCTTCGTTTTAGTAATGTGGCTTTGGATTATTAGGTCTGTGGAAAATGCGATGCGTCGTTCCCTCACCCTCATCCCTCTCCCCGAGGGAGAGGGGAAGTACTCCCTTCTCCCTGGGGGAGAAGGGCGGGGATGAGGGCAACCGTGGAAACTGTCGAACGGCGTTAGACATACGGCCACAAGCCATATCCAGTGCGGCCGCTAGCAAGGCATACGCCAGAAGCCGCACCACGCGTGCCTCGTGGCGTGGTGCATGGTTTACCTTGACCACCGCTTACAGTTACGGGAAACTAATCGATGTAAGGAGAATTTAGAATGTACTCACAAGTAATCGACGAAAAAAAGGGCATCCGCGCGCTGGAAGACATGAGTCCCGAGGAGCGCGCTTTTCAGCAGCGCATCGATGCCGATATCCGTATCGAGCCTAAGGACTGGATGCCGGAGGAATACCGCAAGACGCTGATCCGTCAAATCTCCCAGCATGCCCATTCGGAAATCGTCGGGATGTTGCCGGAAGGGAATTGGATCACCCGCGCGCCGACCTTAAAACGCAAAGCCATATTGCTCGCGAAAGTGCAGGACGAAGCGGGTCACGGACTCTATATCTACTGCGCGGCGGAAACCCTGGGCGTGTCGCGCGGCGAGTTGATCGAAGCGCTGCACACCGGCAAGGCGAAGTATTCCAGCATCTTCAATTACCCTACCCTCACTTGGGCCGACATCGGCGCCATCGGCTGGCTGGTGGACGGCGCGGCGATCATGAATCAAGTGCCGCTGCAGCGCTGTTCCTACGGCCCCTACGCTCGCGCTATGGTGCGTGTGTGTAAAGAAGAAAGCTTCCATCAGCGCCAAGGATTCGAGATCATGATGACCTTGGCTAAGGGAACGGCAGAGCAAATAGCCATGGCGCAAGATGCACTCAATCGCTGGTGGTGGCCGGCGGTGATGATGTTCGGCCCGCCGGACGATGCGTCAGTGCACAGCGCGCAATCCATGCGCTGGAAAATCAAGCTCAACAGCAACGACGAGCTGCGGCAAAAATTCATCGACGAGGCGGTGAAACAAGCGGATTACTTGAACTTAAAAGTCCCCGATCCCGATCTCAAATGGAACGAAGAACGCGGCCACTACGATTTTGGCGCCATCGACTGGGAAGAATTTTTTCAAGTCATCAAAGGCAATGGCCCTTGCAACCGCGAACGCATCGCCACCCGCAAACGCGCCTACGACGAAGGCGCATGGGTCAGGGAAGCGGCGCTGGTCCACGCGCAGAAGAAAGCCTCCTTTATGCGAGCGCAAACCGCCTAGTGCCTAGTCCCTTTCGTACTAACGCAATTGCCCTAGTCCTGTCGTCCGTTTTGATCGCCGTAGCCGGATGCTCCAAGGAGCCCCAGGCGGCGAAACCACGTGCGTTGGAACGGGTTGGCGTCGTTAGCGTGCAAGCGCAGCGTCAGGTCATCACCATCGAACTCGCCGGCCGCACCAGCGCACGACTGATAGCCGAGATCCGGCCGCAAGTGGGCGGCATCGTGCAACGGCGGCTGTTCGAGGAAGGGGCGCAGGTCAAGGCGGGACAGGTGCTGTACGAAATCGATCCGGCTAGCTTTCAAGCGAGTTTCGCCAGCGCCAAGGCAAACGTCGTCAAGGCCGATGCCGCGGTCAATTCGCTGGCGACCATCGCCAGGCGCAATGCGCAACTGGTCAAAATCGACGCGATCAGCGAACAGACCAACGATGAAAGCCGCGCGGCGTTAAAACAGGCGCAAGCCGACGCCGGCATCGCCAGGGCCGCGCTGGAAACCGCGCGCATCGATCTCGCGCGTACCCGCATCACCGCGCCCATCTCGGGCCGAGTCGATACGTCGACGGTGACTGCCGGGAGCGCTGGTCACGGCCAATCAAGAAACGGCGTTAACGACCGTACAGCAACTCGATCCTTTATATGTGGACATCACGCAGTCGAGCGCCGAACTGTTGCATCTCAAGCGCGAGTTAGCCAATGGAACCCTCACCCGCGCCGGCGAAAATGAAGCGCCAGTTAAGCTCATACTCGAAGACGGCAGCACCTACGCGCACGAAGGCCGGTTGCAATTCAGCGGCGTAACCGTCAATCCCGGCACCGGCGCGGTGAAACTTCGCGCGCTGGTGCCGAATCCCGATGGTCTATTGATGCCGGGCATGTATGTGCGCGCGTTGCTCGAGGCCGGCGTGGTCGAACAAGCGCTCCTGGTGCCGCAGGAAGGGGTGACCCGCACCGCTGCCGGTGATGCATCGGCGCTGGTGATCGGCGGGGATGGCAAAGTCGAGCAACGCACGATAACGGTCGATCGCGCTATCGGCAGCCGCTGGCACGTCACCGCCGGGCTCAAGGTCGGCGACCAGGTGATCGTCGAAGGGGTGCAGCGCGTCAAGGTTGGCGATATGGTGCAGGTGGTCACCGCCACGCCCGTGGCGAGCGCGCCGGCAGCGGCGCCTGCCGCTGCGCGCTGAGGATTTAACTTGGCCGGCTTTTTTATCGACCGCCCGATCTTCGCGTGGGTAATCGCCATCGTGGTGATGCTCGCGGGTTTGCTATCAATCACCCAACTACCGCTCGAGCAGTATCCCGATATCGCACCGACCCGCATTTCGATCAATGCGACTTATCCCGGCGCGTCGGCACAAACCATCGAAGATTCCGTCACCCAAGTGATCGAGCAGCGCCTAAAGGGTCTCGACAAATTGACGTATATGTCATCGACCAGTAACTCCTCAGGCAGTGCGCGCATCCAACTCAGCTTCGACGCCGGCACCGACCCCGACGTGGCGCAAATGCAGGTGCAAAATAAATTGCAGCAGGCCATGTCGCAGCTTCCGCAGCCGGTGCAGAGCCAGGGCGTGTCCGTCACCAAGGCGGGCACCGATCTGCTGATGCTGGTCTCGCTGTATTCGGAAAATGGCAGCGCATCCGCTGTCGATATCGGCGACTACGTTTCCAGCAATCTGGTCGATGCCATCAGCCGCATCGACGGCGTGGGCGATGTGCAAGTGCAAGGCACCGGGTATGCCATGCGCATCTGGCTCAATCCGTCGCGGTTGAATCAATACGCGCTGATGCCGTCGGACGTGCGCACCGCGATCCAGTCACAAAATACCGAAGTTTCCGCAGGCCAGATCGGCGCGCTGCCGGCGCCACCGGACCAGCGCCTCACCGCGACCATCACCGCGCGCAGCAAACTGCGGACGGTGGAGGAATTTCGCGACATCGTACTGAAGGCCACGGACGATGGCGCCGTGGTGCGGCTAGGCGATGTGGCGCGCATCGAACTCGGCAGCGAAAACTATAACACCCGCGCACGCTTCAACGGCCGCACCGCCGCCGGCATGCAGGTTTTTCTGGCGAGTGGCGCCAATGCACTCGGCGTGGCCGAAGCGGTGCAATCCAAGCTGACGGAGTTGCAACCATTCTTCCCCGGCGGTCTGAAAGCCATGGTGAGCTACGACACCACGCCTTTTGTGAAGGTGTCGATCGAGGGAGTGATCTACACGTTGGCCGAGGCGATGCTGCTGGTCGTACTCATCATGTATCTTTTTCTGCAGAACTTGCGCGCGACGCTGGTTCCGGCGATCGCCGTGCCGGTCGTGCTGCTCGGCACCTTCGGCGCCCTTGCGGCATTCGGCTATTCGATCAACACGCTGACTTTGTTCGGCGTGGTGCTCGCCATCGGACTGCTGGTGGACGACGCCATCGTGGTGGTGGAAAACGTCGAGCGACTGATGCACGAGGAAGGCCTGTCGCCACTCGAAGCGACACGTAAAACCATGCGCGAGGTCACCGGTGCGTTGGTCGGCATCGCAACGGTGCTGTCGGCCGTGTTCATACCCATGGCATTTTTTGGCGGCTCGACCGGTGTGATCTACCGCCAATTCTCTATCACCATTGTCTCGGCGATGCTGCTGTCGGTTTTGGTTGCGGTTACGCTGACGCCGGCGCTTTGCGCCACATTGCTTCAGCCTGCGTCGCAGGGTAGCCACGGCAAACGCACCGGGTTGCTCGGGCGCTTTTTCAACGCCTTTAATCGAGTGTTTGACCGCACTGCCGACAGTTATCGTGCCGGCGTGGGTGGCATCTTGCAACGTGGCAAACGTTTCTTGCTGGTTTACATTTTGCTGATCGGCGTGGCCGCTCTGCTGTACGCCCGCCTGCCCACTTCGTTCCTGCCGGATGAAGACCAGGGCACGTTGCAAGTGCAAGTCAAAATGCCTGCGGGCGCGACCAACGAGCGCCTGAAATTGGTCATGAATCTCGTCGAAGTTTACCTCGCCAAACAGCAAGATGTCGCCTTCTATAACCTCGTCACCGGTCAAGGTGGCGACCAAGGCAGCGGCTTCGGTTATGTCCGCCTCAAGGATTGGTCGCAGCGGCCGGATGACGCGAATAGCGCGGCATCCCTCGCGCGGCGCTTTTCCAGCGAACTGCAAAATCAAATTCGCGACGCGACGATTTTCATTCTGCTGCCGCCGGCGGTGCGCGGCCTCGGCGCAAACGCGGGATTTGCAGTTCAACTGCAGGACGTGGGCAGCCTCGGCCGCGACGCCCTGACGCGAGCGCGGGACCAGTTCCTAGCGCTCGCCGCCGACAATCCGTCGCTATATCGAGTTCGCAACAACAACCTGGTCGAAACGCCGCAGTTCGCCATCCATATCGATGACCGCAAGGCCGGCGCGCTGGGCCTCGCAACCACCAGCATCAACGATACCCTTGCGAGCGCCATGGGTGGCAGCTATATCAACGATTTCATCAACAACGGCCGCATCAAACGGGTATACATGCAAGGCGACGCGCCTTACCGCGCCAACCCGGAAAGCATCAATAATTGGTATGTGCGCAACAGCCGGAACGAGATGGTTCAGTTCTCGGCGTTTACCAGCACCGAATGGACCTTCGGCTCGCCGCAGCTTACGCGCTACAACGGCATGTCTTCGTTCGAATTGATCGGCGATGCCGCGCAAGGCGTTAGTTCGGGTACGGCGATGGACGCGGTGGAAGACATCATGAAACAACTGCCTCGCGGCATCGGCTACGAATGGACGGGGAGATCCTATCAGGAGCGCCTATCGGGTTCGCAAGCGCCGATGCTTTACGCCATCTCCATTTTGTTTGTGTTTCTGTGCTTGGCTGCGCTGTACGAAAGTTGGTCGGTTCCATTCTCGGTAATCTTGGTGGTGCCCGTTGGCCTGCTCGGCGCGCTGGCGGCCACGTCGGCAGCCGGCCAATTGAATGATGTTTATTTCCAAGTCGGACTGCTCACCACCGTCGGACTTTCGGCGAAAAATGCGATCCTGATCGTTGAGTTCGCGAAGTCGTTGCAGGAGACCGGCATGAGCTTGGTCGATGCGACGTTGAAAGCCGCGCGCCAGCGCTTACGGCCCATTTTGATGACGTCGCTGGCGTTCATGTTCGGTGTGATGCCGCTGGCGTTCAGCAGCGGCGCCGGTTCCGGCAGTCAACGCGCGATTGGCGTGGGCGTATTGGGCGGCGTATTTTCCGCCACCGCGCTCGGCATATTTTTCGTACCGCTTTTCTTCGTGCTGATCCGTGGCTTTTTCGGCACCCGCGCCGGCATGAAGCCTTCCGCTAATCCGCCGACCGCAGTGCAAGCCGTGGAAGAGCGTTGATGCGAGCAGCGATTATCGCTGCGCTCATCGCCGCAGCGGCGCTTGCGGGCTGCGTCAATCTGGCGCCTGACTACACCCGCCCGGCGGCGCCGATCCCGGCCGCGTGGCCGATGAATGCCGGCGTAAGCGGCACAACGCCGGCCGCCAGCATCGACTGGGCGACATTTATCAGCGACGCGCGCCTGCGCAAAGCGATCGAAATCACACTGCGCAACAATCGCGATTTGCGCATCGCCGTGCTCAACATCGAACGCGCGCGGGCGCAGTACCGCATCGAACGTTCCGCGCGGTTTCCCGCCATAGGCGCAAGCGCGTCGGCGGCCCGGCAGCGCAATGCCGCGGGCGAAGATGGCGGCGCATCGACCACGTCGCAATACAACGTCGAACTCGGTTTCGCCAGCTACGAGTTGGATCTATTCGGGCGCGTGAAAAATCTGAGTCAAGCGGCGCTGGAAAACTTTTTCGCTTTTGACGAGAACCGGCGCAGCACGCAGATCAGCTTGATCGCGGAAGTGGCCACCGCTTGGCTCACGCTGGCGGCCGATGGCGAGCGGCTGAGGCTCGCACGAGAGACGTTGCGCAGCCAGCAGGCATCCTACGAGTTGAGCCGCCGCACCTATGAGCTCGGCGGCACGTCGGGGCTGACCGTCGCCCAGGCGCTGACCACCGTTGAGGCGGCGCGAGTCGAGGTGGCGCGCTTTATCAGTCAAGTTGCGCTAGACCGCAATGCTCTGGAGCTACTCGCCGGAACCGCGCTACGCGACGATCTACTGCCTAGCGCCAGACTTGAAACGGCCAGCATACTGGTCGCCGTGCCCGCCGGGCCTGCCATCGGCTGTGCTGCAGACTCGCCCCGATGTGCTGGCGGCCGAGCGCGTGCTGCGCGCATCGAACGCGAACATCGGCGCGGCGCGCGCGGCGTTTTTTCCGAGCATTCAATTGACCGCCGCCGCCGGTGTTTCCAGTTCCAGTCTCTCCAATCTGTTCCGCGGCGGCAACGGCGCATGGAGCTTCGTTTCACAAATCGCTCAGCCTATCTTCAACGCCGGCGGAAACCGCGCTACGTTGCAGGCGACCGAGGCACAGCGCGATATCGATATCGCCACCTACGAAAAAACCTTGCAGGTCGCGTTTCGCGAAGTCGCCGACGCGCTCGCCCAACGCAGCACGTTGGGCGAGCAACTCACCGCCCAGCAATCGCTCACGGCCGCGACCGACGCGCATCTTCAATCTTTCCAATGAGCTATTCAAAGCCGGCAGGAACAGTTACCTGGAGGTGCTCGATGCGCAGCGCACGCTCTACGCGGCGCAGCAGTCCTTGATCACCCTGCGGCTTGCCGAGCAGACGAACCGTATCAATTTATATAAAGCGTTGGGCGGCGGTTGGCGCCCCGCCGCGCCCGCCAAACAGTAGCAGCTTCCCACACCACCGCGCCACGAGCCATATGGGATGCGCCTGCTGGCAATGCCTACGCCAGGAGCCGCACCCCGCTTGGCTCACAGGGCGACCTTGACCAGAACTCTCGGTTGCCGGAAACTGCAAGATATTCGGCGAATCAACCGATAACTAGATTTTTTCACCTTTCACCCTTCACCTTTCACGTACTCAACGGAGTTTGAATGCAAGAATGGCCCCTCTGGGAAGTTTTCATCCGTAGTCAAAACGGCTTGTCCCATCGCCACGTCGGTAGCCTGCACGCCGCCGATGCGGAAATGGCGATTTGCAACGCGCGCGACGTTTACACCCGGCGCAACGAAGGCGTGAGCATTTGGGTGGTGAAATCCACCGATATCGCGGCGAGCGCGCCCAGCGATAAGGAACCGCTGTTCGAGCCGGCGAACAGTAAAGTCTATCGCCACCCGACCTTCTATGAAGTGCCGGAGGAAGTGGGGCATATGTGACGGCGGATCCGTTATTCGAATATCTGCTAAGGCTAGGCGATAACGGTTTGGTCCTTAGCCATCGCCTGTCGGAATGGGTTGGGCATGCGCCCGCCATCGAAGAGGAACTCGCGTTGGGCAATGTCGCGCTGGACCTGCTCGGTCAAGCGCAACTGTGGCTGAGCCTTGCGGCCGAACTTGAGAACAAGGGGCGCGATGCCGACAAGCTGGTTTATCTGCGCGACGCGGGCGGTTATCGAAATGTGCTGCTGGTGGAACAGCCCAATGGCGATTTTGCTCACACCATCGTCCGGCAATTTTTTTTCGACGTGTGGCACGTCGGATTGCTGGCTGAATTGGCCAAAAGCAGCAATGGCCGCATCGCGGAGATCGCAGCGAAATCGCAAAAAGAAGCGCAGTATCACCTAAGACGCAGCCGCGACTGGATCGTCATACTCGGCGATGGCACCGAGGAAAGCCACAGCCGTATGAATGCGGCGGTTGCGGATTTATGGAGCTACACGGGTGAGCTATTCGAGATGGACGGTGTCGATCAGGCCTTGCTCGAACTATACATCGCACCCGATCTCGCATCGTTACACGACCCATGGCGGACGCAAATCGCAAAAGCTTTTCGCGAAGCAACGCTAATGATCCCGCCTGATGGTTGGGCGCAACGGGGCGGCAAGCGCGGCGTTCATAGCGAACACCTCGGTTTCTTGCTTGCTGAGATGCAATTTTTGCAGCGGGCCTATCCGAATGCGACGTGGTAATGTTTGTTGCGAAAGCGCGTTTGTCTCGACATGTCATTCCCGCGAACGCGGGCCCAATCTCCCGCCAATTCGGGCGCACCAAGTTTCCACTCGCCCAGCTTTGCAGCGGCCAAATGGATTCCCGCCTTCGTCATGCGAACGACTCGTTATGGCAGTTCTGCGAAAATGAAATGACTCCCCAAATCGGTATCGAAGAAATTTGGTCGTGGCTACGCGAAGTGCCCGACCCGGAAATTCCCGTCATTTCCATCGTCGACTTAGGCATCATCCGCGACGTGCGCTGGCACAACGATCAACTCATCGTCAGCGTCACACCGACCTATTCCGGTTGTCCAGCAACGGCTGTGATCGCCGACGACATTCGCAGCGCGTTGCGTTCCCACGGCCTGAATAATTTAAAACTGGAAACTAAATTATCGCCACCGTGGACCACCGATTGGATTTCCGAAAGCGGAAAACAAAAGTTGCGCGAGTTCGGCATCGCACCACCCTCCCCGCGCAGCGACGCGATCGCTTGCCCACAATGCGCCTCGCCGCACGTCACAAAAATCAGCGAATTCGGTTCCACGCCATGCAAGGCTCAATACCGATGTAGCGATTGCCTGGAACCGTTTGATTACTTTAAGTGCATTTGAGAAAAATAAATGGCGAATTTTTATCCGCTGACGGTGACCGATGTGCACCGCGAAACCCGCGACGCGGTGGTGTTGACGCTCGCGCCGCAGGCTGAGCACGAAGCATTCTTTCAGTACATCCAGGGACAATACCTGACCTTTCGCGTAACGCTGGACGGCAGCGAAGTCAGACGCACCTATTCCATTTGTTCGGCGGTGCAAGATCAAAAGCTGCGCGTCGGAATTAAGCGAACCAAGGGCGGCCTATTTTCGACCTGGGCGAACGAACATATCGCAGTCGGTCAAATACTGGACGTCATGCCGCCGATCGGTCACTTCTTCGTGCCGCTCGATGGGGCGAATCGGAAACACTATGTGGCGTTTGCCGGCGGCAGCGGCATCACACCGGTTCTGGGCATACTGAAAACTACATTGCTCACGGAAATTAGCAGCCGCTTTACGCTGTTTTACGCGAACGAGGCATCGAGCACGATTATGTTTCGCGAGGAACTCGAAGACCTCAAGAACGAATTCATGGGGCGGCTTAATCTGGTTCACATTTTGAATCGAGAGCACCAAGAGGTCGAATTATTCAATGGCCTGATCACCGCGGAAAAATGCGACCTGCTGTTCAAGCACTGGCTCGATCTTAAAACCGTGGACACGGTATTCATTTGCGGCCCACAGCCGATGATGATGACCGTCAACGCCGCGCTGCGTGCCCATGGCTTGAGCCAACAGCAGATCAAGATCGAGTTATTCGCGACCCCGGAAATGGCGAAACGCAAACACCTTCCCGACACGAAAATCGCAGAAGCGGTACCGGAGACCTGTGAGGCGACAGTCATCATCGAAGGCCGCGCACGAACCTTTACCATGAAGAAAAAGTTCGAGACCCTATTGGAAGCAGGTATGCGCGAGGGAATGGAATTACCGCATGCGTGCAAGAGCGGCGTGTGCTCGACCTGTCGCGCGATGCTGGTGGAAGGGTGAGGTCGATATGGATCAGAACTTCGCGCTCGAAGATTACGAAATTGCGCGCGGTTATATCTTAACCTGTCAGAGTTATCCGGTAACCGATAAAGTCACTGTGAACTACGATCAATAAACCATTTAGTTCAATTCATTGCCTGGGTGATAGAGCCAGAAGCCAATATCCATGCGGATCTCCAGGCATCGATGGATACATTGAACCGCACTCGCGTACGAGGGGTATATATCTTATTCGGGACGATGGGATGAGCTGCGTGACATTGTGAGAACGGCCAATTGCCGTAGTTGGGCATCGTTGCCTTGAGCGTCGGCTTTGCTTCGCATTGCCGCCCTTCGATCATGGGCTGTCGCAAAGCCTGGGCCGACGAATTCGGGCGACCGTGTGGCTGTATTTCATCGATGGCAGCGAATCCGAACTCAAACGCGTGTCGATCGGCGAATCGGGTATCAGCCGTTAGACGCCAAGGGATTGGGAAAAACCTTTACCTTATCTTTTATAAGCCCATCGAGCACGAACCAATCGTCTACAGGATACGGTTCTATCCGAATTGGCCCACCGAAAAAACAGTATTCGCAGAGTTCTTTGCGGTGCGCATTCAAGTTTTCCCGGGAGAATGGCAGCGACTCCTTATAACGAAATGGCGGTGAACGGTCTCTTAAGCTTATTTTGGCTTCCTCAGCGCGTATCTGAGCGGCAACTCGCAGGTATTTGCAGCGCGCGACAACCGCGGTGCGATGGATTCTCGAGCGGCTGATCCTTACCTGCCACTCATTGTTGGTGCCTGCATTATTGAAATGGACTTCCTTTGGACCCCATTCCACGAAAGACAATGACCGATCAATATCGTCATCGATTTTGATCGTGGTTACATCCGACCATATTTCACCTGCCTGGTTGTTCACGATCATGGTCAGGGTGCAGCGAATGATAAACTCGGTCACATAGTAAAGATCTTTCGTGTGATGAGGAATGTCTATACCGTTGCCGGCAGGTGCATTGTATGGTTTTACCCCCGTCACAACCACGGCGTTCGTATCCGCACGGCGGATCTCCCACACAGCCATGAGACTCGGTCGATTGAGTTTCTCCCAGGATGGATCGAGTTTGACAGTAGTGCGAATGAGCCGTCTATCATAGACCGACCAGCCGCCATTTGGCGTCAGGCCTAACCATGTGCCCGCCGCTGAAAGGCCGTTGATCGAGTTGATGCGGGTAATGGGTGTCCCATCTCTGCCGGTTGGCATGACGATGGAAATCGAGGCGCCGCCACCTGGAGCTACCGGAAGGGGCCCCAGTGTCTTAATACCTCTCCCGGCACCGGCATCGATTCCCGCGGGAGTGATTGAGATATATCGGAACTGTGGGAGTTTGGTAGTGCCGGCGCCTTCCTGAAGGGTTTTCATCGCCTCATTCTCGAGATTCGACGGATTAGCGGAGTCGAATGTCTTCCCAATACTATCGTAAGCTTCCAACAGCTTGGGGAATCCAGCCTGGGCAAGGGCCGACAAGGGCACGCCAATAACAAGTCCAATGAATAATGCCACCGCCTTCGCGATCACGATGATCAGGTCAGCCCACCACGGAAAGTCGACATCGACCCTTCCAACCCGCAGTGACCAAACCCCTGCCTCCCAAAAGGGCTGGACATAAATGTTCACATCCCCACGAACTCCAAAGGCAGTGACGTGAATTTCGAACCAGAGAGAATCATCACTTCGGACAGTCGGTCCCGCTATATCCTTGTAAGGATCGAACTGTCCATAATGAACGCGAATGCTGTTCAGCACCGCTCGATCGCTGATCGGTGTCCCAGAGACCTGTGTCGAGACTTGATGCTCGATGATGCTGCTCAAGAGTTCCATGTTCACGGTAAGCGCAAAATCAGCATCAGCCCCATACCAGGTCGGATCTGGGATGGTGGGTGCTATTCCGTTTGGATATCGATCATCGAATACGCGTTCCTTGATATAGATCCGTCCGCCGCCGTGAGTCCTAGTCAGATCCACTAGAGCATTACGATCGCCGTTGGTGATCCCCGCAAAATCTACTGCAATCGTCACGGCGTCTTCAAAAACCCGCAGTTCTGTTCGCTTCACATTGAGAACGACCGTGAACCAATTAAAGATCGAATAATTTGACTCTTTAAATGTGGCAGGCTGCGTATAGACCAACTGTGCCGGAGCCAGATCGGCAATTGGGATAATCCCGAGCGTGTGCACGAAAGATGTCGCAATCGCGGCCAGTTCCAGTGATTGTAAAGCGTCAATAATTTCGGGCGGTGGTTTGGGTCCCTGAAGAAATGTTACTTTCAGGGGCTGGAACGTAACGGTCGAAAGAATTGCGCTCAGGACAATCCGATTATTCTGAGGAGCAAGAATGACACTCATGCTGACGGTGACGTCCAGGCGAACCTGCCATCTATTGGCTCCCCCGCCAATGTTTGCGTTAAAAGTACTGAAGAACGCGAAATGAGCGGTGATGAGATCTTGCGGGTTGGGATGAAATTCAAGGATCGGGGCAGCAAAACGGACAAGTCCGCCGAAGGAAACCGGAACGCCTCGAACCATAATTGTTTGCGGTTAAGGAAAGAAAGACGGATCAGTGTTCGCAATCGCCGCAGCGAGTCTAAGATTCACGTCGTCCCCTCTCAGAGAGGCGACTACCGAAAAATCCGCATTTCTAGCCACTAGATTTTCCTTAGAAGAGAAACAGAAGGAGGGGGTGCATGGGGAAGCAAGGTCGATACGAGGCTCTCACCTCCGCAAACTTCCAAAAGGACTGACTCTGAAGGCGCCGAACGGAAAAACCGCGAAACATCCAAAGCAGGGACCGATTGACTGTTATTTCTTGCCAACCCGTTGTTTATAGGACGGGTGCCACCCCATGCACTTGAGGTTGTACATCTAAATGATCCACTTTGCAACTCGCATTGGTTATTGTACCTACACCGAATCGCCGGAATATTTCGCGCGAACCATACGCAACGATATCGAAAAGTGGGGCAAGCTCGCACGCGATATTCGATTTAATCCGCAGTAAAGAGCGTCCTCTTCCCCGACGTCTGCTGACCTGCACATTACCGCCGTTGGTGTCTCAGACTTCCAACGACTGCTAAGGTCGATAAATTCCAATGCCGAGTTTTGCTAATAGTCGGCTTCAGTACGTACATCGACCAAATAAATTGCGCTGGACGAATTCGCGTCACAATCCTATGGTGGAGGAGTATCGGGAATGTGCCACGTTGCCGGTATTGAATGACCTCTGGCAAAGCCGGAGGGTTATCGGCTTTAATTTGTTTTAAAACCCATCGGATTACGCAGATCGCGAGAACTACGCGCTGATTTTTTTCTTCAAGTCCGGCGGCGCGTAGGGCTTATTGAGAAACTTTTCGTTCGCACCCGACGCGAATTTAAGTCCCGCTTGTTTGATTGCGTCATCGGCGACCTTTACTAGTGGAGTGTAGAAAGGGTGGTGATGTTCGCGATAAGGATTGTTGCGTGCGGCGTTGTAGCAAAATAAAACCGTCCAGCGCCGGTTCGGCGAGCGGTTTTGATCCGAGCGATGCAAAGTGTTGCAATGGAAAAATAAGCCATCGCCCGGCTCCATTTCCGCGTAGACAATTTCCATTTGCTTGAGGGCGTGTTCCAAGCGCGCCGGATCGGCGCCGACTTGTTGGCCTTCCATCAAGCCGTGGTCGATGCGGCCCATGTGGTGTGAGCCACGCAGCACTTGCAGGCAACCATTTTCTTTGGTGCATTTATCCAGCGCGACCATCACGCTCGCCATCAGCGGAAACAAACAACCGTTGTTGTACCAATAGCCATAGTCTTGATGCCATTCCCATGCGCCGCCTTCGAACGGCTCCTTCGCGGTGAGCTTGGAATGGTAGTGATACACCTCGCCACCGAGTAAATCTTCCATGGTGTCGACGATGCGATGAGAACGCGCCGCCAGGCCGTAAACGCTGTCGCCCGGCTGATTCCACGTCACCATTTTGGTTGCCTTACCCGCGGCATCGAAACGATCGTAAAGGTTCGCGCGTACTTGAGGATCGGTTTCCATCGCCTGTTGTAGCAACGTTGCTTCTTCGGCATCGAACAATCCGCGCACCAGCACAAAACCATCGCGCTCGAAAGCCACTCGTTGTTCTGGGGATAAAATCGTTTGCACCATGTCAGCCTCGCATTGAATAAACTATAAGTTCAGAATATTGCTCATTTTGCTGTCGCCTTGAATCGCCGTCAACTCGACGCCTCAATTACTCTGTTGTCGGCAAATGTATCCCGGTTAGGGACTGGTAGTATTTGATGATGGCCGCATCATCCTCCGTGCCAAACGGCGCTGCCGCCGACGCCGCAAATACTTGATATGCCTGTTCACCGAGCGGCAACGGAAAGCCGTTCGCGCGAGCCAAATCCAGTGACAGGCTTAGGTCCTTGGTCAATATCGGCAACGCAGCTCGTGGCTCGTAGTCGCCTTCCAGCACACGAGTAATACGATCGCGAAAAACCCAACTTGTGCCGGAACTCTCATTCACCACATCAAATACCGTTCGAGGGTTCAACCCTATCCGTATTGCCAGCGCCATCGCTTCCGCGGCGGCGACCAAGTTCACACCGGCTATTAAGTTATTGACAAGCTTTACTTTGGACGCGGTTCCCGCTGCAGTACCCAAATAGAAAACCTTACCGGTTATTTTTGTAAGAAGATCGGTGTAACGCTGATAGATATCGGTTTCTCCGGCAACCATAGCCGTCATGGTTCCAGTCTTTGCCCGCATAGGGCCGCCGGAGACGGGCGCATCCAGCATCCCGAGTTGGCTTTCGGCCAGCCGCGATGCCAACGCTTCTACAAAGTCTGGCGCCAATGTGCTGCTAACGATTACCGTGCTCCCCGCAGCCAGGGCGGCCGCCGCGCCATCGATCCCGAATAACACTTCTTCAACTTGTGCGGCATTGACTACCAGAATAACTACGGCGTCGACGTCTCGCGCCATCGCCGCAGGCGACGCACAAGGAATCGCGCCCAGCTTTTCCGCTTGGCTCATCCGCTCGGCGACGATATCGCGCACGTAAGTCGAGTAGCCGGCGCGCAGCAACGATTCCGCGACCCCCATACCCATTGCGCCTACGCCGATTACACCGATGGACTTAGCGTTCCTTACATCTTTTCTCACCAGCTGACGTTCGCGTAAATTAGTCGCATCCCCTCACCCGCGCCCTCTCCCATACGCGGGAGAGGGTAGGGTAAACGTGAAACAGTAAACAAGCTTTTACTCAAATGTGAAAATCTCCCTTAGAACCGCAAACTATTAAGGCATTCTCACTCCTTGCGCAACGATTTGCGCGCGGCGTTAATGCAATCTAGGAGGACGTTTTCCTCGCCGATTTGATTGGCGAACAAGAACACCAAACGCGCGTTCAACGCGGTGCTGTCTTTGTCGCTCAAGCCCTCGTGGGCTTGGACTAAGGCTTCGTAGAAACCATCGGGGTTAGCGATATTCGGATCGAGTTTCATAGCGATTGTCCTAGTGCTTTTTGTAACGCTTTGCGAATGGTCTTGGCAGAGGGTTGCATTAGCCGCGCAACAAGATGCATGTCGGGACGAATCAGACAGACCGTATCTTGCGTTATCCCCAGCGCTTGCTTCAAGTTGCCGCCTTGATCGGTCAGGATTTCGCTGCTATGACCAAACGCCGAGTACACCGCCCATCGCAAGTTCTGCGCTTCGTGTTGCAACATTTCAATCGTGTTGACTTGGCTTGCTGTCAAGCCAACCTCGCT
>CAVQPB010000024.1:0-73979 GCA_963714525.1 uncultured Pseudomonadota bacterium | reverse complement strand
ACTGACGGCAGGGGCTAGGGACTAGAGGCTAGTAAGAAAGGTATTCGCTAGTCCCTAGCCTCTAACCCCTAGCCCCTGAAAAAATCGGAGATTTTAACAATGAGACAACTTCAAGACGCCTACATCGTCGCCGCCTGCCGCACTCCGGTGGGCAAGGCGCCGCGCGGTATGTTCCGCAATACGCGGCCCGATGATTTGCTTGCGCACGTGTTGCGTGGTGTGTTGGCGCAGGCGCCTAGCCTCGATGCCAAGCAGATGACCGATGTGATTGTCGGTTGTGCTATTCCCGAAGCGGAACAGGGCATGAACGTCGCGCGTATCGGTTTGTTGCTTGCTGGCTTTCCGCAATCGGTCGCGGGACTGACCGTGAATCGCTTTTGCGCTTCGGGCTTGGAGGCGGTCGCCATTGCCGCCGACCGGATTCGCACCGGCGCTGCCGACATCATGATCGGCGCGGGCGCGGAGACTATGAGCATGATTCCCATGGGCGGTCACAAGATGGCGATCAACATTGCTGCTTTCGCGAAAGACGAAAATGTCGGCATCGCCTACGGTATGGGTTTAACGGCGGAGAAAGTCGCGGAACGCTGGAAGGTGAGCCGCGAAGATCAAGACGCCTTCGCGCTTGCGAGTCACCAGAAAGCCATCAAGGCCACGGAGACGGGCGAATTCAGCGAGATATTGCCCTACCCCATTAACGAGCAAGTGGCTGATCTTGCAACCGACACCATCGTCACAAAAAGTAAAACCGTTTCCAAAGACGAAGGTCCGCGGCCGGATACGACTTTGGAAGGTCTCGCGAAACTTCGCCCGGTGTTCGCCGCGAAGGGTTCCGTTACCGCCGGTAACAGTTCGCAAACCAGTGATGGCGCAGGCGCGGTGATTCTCGTCAGTGAAAAAGCCTTGAAGGAATTTGGTCTCACGCCGCTTGCGCGTTTCGTCGGATACAGTGTCGCCGGCGTGCCGCCGGAAATTATGGGCATCGGCCCGATCGAAGCGATTCCGAAAGTGCTGAAGCAAACGGGATTGAACGCGGCCGATCTGGACTGGATCGAGTTGAACGAAGCCTTCGCAGCGCAGTCACTCGCCGTCATCCGCGAGTTGAATCTAGATGGCGGCAAAGTGAATCCGCTCGGCGGCGCCATTGCGCTGGGCCATCCGCTCGGCGCGACCGGCGCGATTCGAACCGCAACTTTGGTCCACGGATTGAAACGCCGCAAACAAAAATATGGCATGGTCACCATGTGCGTCGGCACCGGCATGGGCGCGGCGGGGATATTCGAATCGCTTTGATATTTTTTTATGAGCATGCCTGCAAGCCAATACCCATGCGGCCCCCAGGCATGCATTGCCTGATAGGCGCACTGGTATTGCCTCACAGGCAATGCACTCATCGACCGAATGAGGAAATTTAACATGAGATACATACTCGCACTGCTGTTCACATTCTTATTTTCACTGCCCGCGTTCGCCGTGGAAATTTCCGGCATGAAGATTCCCGATTCGGCAAAAGTCGAGGGCCAGGAACTCAAGCTCAATGGCGCGGGTATTCGCACCCGCATGTTCATCAAAGTCTATGTCGGGGCGTTGTACTTAGAACAAAAAATGAATGCAGCCGATGCGGTTATTAGCTAACAAAGGCGTGAAGCGCATGGCGTTACACATCATGCGCGATCTTAAGGCCGACGTATTTTCCGGCGCACTGCAAGATGGTTTGAAAGCCAACAACAGCGCGGCGGACCTTGCCAAAATCGCCGACAAGATTAACGAGTTCAACGGCATCATCAATGGTTTCGGCGGTGTAAAGAAAGGCGACATCGTGCAGCTCGATTACCTGCCCGTCGCCGGCACCCGCGTCGTGATTAACGGCGAGACCAAGGGCACCATCAGCGGTGAAGATTTCTTCCGTTCGTTGCTCAAGGTTTGGCTCGGCGAAAAGCCCATCGATGCGGATCTCAAGAAAAATCTGCTGGGTACGTGATGGGCGATACGCCGGTTAACCCCATTGCTTGATGGAGAAAGTTCGCGTCTCCAAGCTCATGTCGGAGCAAGGCATTTGCTCGCGGCGCGAAGCCGATAGCTATATCGAGCGCGGCTGGGTGTTCGTCGATGGCGAACAAGTCACCGAACTCGGCACCCGCGCCTTCCCCAACCAAAAAATCACGCTCAATCAAGCGGCGCAAAAACAGCAAAGCGCGCAAGTCACGGTGCTGCTCAACAAACCTATCGGCTATGTCTCCGGCCAAGCGGAACAAGGCTACAAGCCGGCAATCACACTCGTATTGCCTACCACCCAGTTTCGCGGCGACGCCACACAAGCGCAATTTGATCGCAATCATCTCAAAGGCCTCGCTCCCGCCGGACGGTTAGACATCGATTCGACGGGGCTGTTAGTTTTAACGCAAGATGGACGCATCGCCAAACAACTGATCGGCCAAGATTCCGAGATCGAAAAAACCTATCTCGTGCGCGTCGAGGGAAAACTATCGGAAAGCGGATTGCAATCCCTCAATCACGGCCTATCCCTCGACGGCGAAGCGCTCAAACCCGCCAAAGTCACTTGGCAAAATGAAGACCAACTACGCTTCGTGCTAAGGGAAGGCAAGAAACGCCAGATACGCCGCATGTGCGAATTGGTCGGAATAGTAGTCGTCGGACTCAAACGCATCAGCATCGGCAACGTCAAACTTGGGGATCTGCCGGTCGGGCAATGGCGGTATCTGCGAGCAGACGAGCGATTTTAAAGTATCGATTTATTTAGCCCGTCATGCGTTGCTATTTGCGGCGCTAGATGCACATCGATGATCAACCCAACACATGTCCTAATTTCGCCCGCGAGCGGGATCCATAGGGCAAGTGAATTTGTCTAGTTGCGCACTCACTTCGCCTATCGTCTTTCGCTTAAGCGTATGGGTTTACCCGACCAGCGCCGGAGCGGCACTGACCAGACGTCAGTATCATTGGATGTCAGATGTTGAGCGGCGCGGGGGAAGCGTTTGTTCGGCCACATGCAAAGACATAGATTTTGCGATGCTGCTCATAATTTTATTACCGTAGTCAAGTATTTGTATGCTCGACTCGCTTTCATTCCGATGGTTAAC
Source organism: uncultured Pseudomonadota bacterium (assembly GCA_963714525.1). GTDB lineage: Bacteria > Pseudomonadota > Gammaproteobacteria > Burkholderiales > JALYOK01 > JALYOK01. The sequence goes on along the minus strand of CAVQPB010000024.1, from coordinate 70,878 downwards.
TGCCTCATACATTTTACGATCCTTCTCGTCCGCGTTCTCCCTCTCCCTTCTTCATTCTCATTTTTTAATTCTTATCGCAACAAGCACCTGGGTATCGGGCCCCGGCTCGACCCCGCTATTGGCACGAGACTTGTTAGTGATATCTGTATAAACCACAACGTCCTTTTTCTGGAAGCAGGCTGTGATATGAGATACGCAATCGGATCATCCCAAGGTTTCGTTACACAAGATTCCGCAAGGCTATGCGGAACGCTTAGACCGCGCAGCACATTCGACCCTCGTTAATGAGGGGCGAAAGATTTCTCGTTCGCCAAACGCATCACATCCTTCTTCAGAGCAATGTCCAGCCGAGTTCTACAACGTAAAAGATAACGCGATTAAAATGGTGCAGCGGAACATTCGCGAAAAACATGCGCGCCGTTGAGTCACCAACGTTCTAGGGAAGCTCTGAATAAGTCCGATTTCGACGACTTCGCGATTCTTCTCGGGGCAATGCTGCAATCGATTGGGCATCCCATACGGTTGGTGCTTACCGGACCCGACCCGCTCAAGCCAAGACTTTTCAGTCACGTTTACGTGGAAGTGTTCTGCAAGGGTCGATGGATCCCGCTGGATGGCACCATGCCCTATGCGATGGGCTGGGCGCCTCGGGCATTGCTCACAAAAAATATCTCCTTCCATATCATGCCGAATATGCTGGCTGACGATATTGAGCTCCAGGGCATAGACGCCGTCGCGGTGGCTCCGGTGTGGTTGAAAGGACTAATTCGCGCGGTAAGCCGCGAAGCAATCCAACCGAAAGACCCGCGCGTCAGATCGCTCTGGAACTTGCTGCGGCAACGCCAACTATTGCGTCGTAGCCCATGGATGAGAGGCGCCCTGCTGCGCATTTGGCAAGGGCTTCCGGCACGCCGACGCCCGAACACAACTCGGAATCTCGTATGGCGGTTGCGCCGCTGGGGCATCTTGCCTTCGCGCAACTTGAGGGTGATGGCTCCCTGTCCAAAGATCGAACTTACCACCGGCTTCGCAAAGTTCAACCTTTTACTTCGTCGTGTCGGCGGCGGCGCGGCCTGCGAGATGATGCCCGTGCAAGTCGTGCAGCAACCGGTTTATCGAGAAGTTCGTGGGTGATGAAGTGCTATGACTCAACCCGCAAATCGCCTACCGAAGCACAACCGAACGCGCTGTCGGAAGAGATCGGCTCAGGCATCGATTTATACAAAAGGTTCAACGCGTTCAAGCCCTCACAGATGATAAAGGTGCATCACTCGCGCGTTATGCCACCGGTCGTTGTGCAGTTGGGCGAGCTAGTCGGCTTGATCTATCGTTCCGAAAAAGGACTGTCGCGGACGCCTCGCACCTACATTCACTTCATGGAAAATCCCCCTCGGCTGGTGAGCAATGCCCTTGGAACGCAACTCTACTTCGTTGGCTGAAACGCTTGGGGTTTCGCCGCAGTCTATGAGCGGACAGCGGTGGATCTCGAAATCACATCCGAATCTGGCTGCAAGGAGGGGCAAGGGAAACCCTCTAAGCATTCGACGCAACTCGGGCTGGATGAATTAATGATCGTGAATCCTGCGGCATCGGGTATCGGTGGATTGTTCGAGGGACCCGACGGAGCAGTATATCAACTGCAGGGCGTGAGCGAAGAGGCCGAGGAATTGGGTCAACTCTTCTTAGGCGATGATGGTTCCTTATATCGGGCCGAAAGTTCGAAGGCCCTCGATAGAACCAAGATGCAGCAGGATCCAGTCTCGAGTTCAGCACTCGGTAAAGCCGAACAAATTAAATTGGCCGATATGTGCTAAGCGCGGACGGCACGCTTTACGAGATTTCGAAGTAAACATTCTTCCACTATTTATTTAGTAACGGAGACTAAACATGGCAAAGGTTCAAGGCGTTAAGGAAAAACTTCATGCGCCACTGTACGACGCTTTCTTCGTGAAGGACGAGGATAAACTTGGAGTGACCCCAGCAACGAAGAAGAAGTTCACGGACTTTATGACCGATCCACGTGTAATTCGTTTCTTCGTCCATATTCAGGAAAAGACAAGACTCGAGACAAATTTGCAGGCGTCTGGCGTCCTTCCTAGTCTTAACACATTCGAAGCACGTGCTCTACGGGTGGTGGTATCTGATGTGGTAAAGGACGGCAACAGTACACCTAATGCCCAGAAGGTTCTGAGTGATCTCATCTATAACTCCGTGACGACACTCATCGTTGGAGAAAAAGTTATGATTGAAATGCCAACCTATTGGTTTCCCGCGGGAGCCGGCGTTCCCACGGTTGCCAATCACGGGGAGCCGGACCCAATGGCCACTTTTCGCTTTGCTGAGCCCGTAACCATCGAGCCGCAACAAAACTTTCGGTGGAAATGTTGTTCCCAAGAGGCGTACCACCGGGCGCAGCGTCAAACCTCGGACTTGCAGCAGCGGTGGGTCCCCTACACATATGGGTTGTCCTAGATGGTTATCTAACCCGAGACGTTCAATAACCAACGCTCTGCCAACCGGAGGAAACTATGAGATATCTAGGTGAAGATGAAACGATGGCGGGGATTGGCTATGTCGGCGACATAGCTCAGCTCCCGACCCACCCTGTAGAGTGGTCGAGGTGTTGACGGCTTGGATCTGCTTCTAGGACTGCCTGGTTCTAAGTCGCGCAGCGAGATATACCGGCCATTTGCCGCACTCAGAGCGGCGCGCCCTTTCCTGCGTCGTGCGCTTCCGATAGCACGAAGAATCGCACCCTTCGTACCAGGGTTTGGCCCGGCTGCGGCCGCCGCTCTGACGGCGGCCTCTCCCCTACTTCAAAAGGCAGGTGTGGCCGGATACGGTTTGGGAGAGCTTTATGAGGCTTCCACGGCACATTTTATCAAATCTTGCCGTAAGTTGAGACGACGCTCAACGGCTATTTGGCAGAGGCCGTATTGCAGTTCTTCGCCGCGGACCACGAACTTCAAGGTATTGATGAGGATCCCGATTTGAGCGGCATCGATGCCGACGATGAACTTCAAGGTCTTTCCGAGGATGATGAGTTACGCGGCATAGACGAAGAGCAGGAGCTGCAAGGTCTCGCGGAAGAGGATGAACGGCGCGGCATCGACGCTGACGACGAACTCCAGGGTGTTGGCGCGGATGAAGAATTGAGCGAATTCTCGGAAGCCGAAGACCTGCAGGGACTCGAGCAAGGTTATGTTCGCGACGACGGTATGAAGGGAATCGATGCCTATGTGCCGCAGAACCGCTGCTACGCGTTGGTTCGCCGAGCCTAATCAACCGCCTCCATTGTGTAAGCCGCTTTGGTGACGTGGCCAATGCCCGCTGCCCAGTAGCGGTCAACTGTCAACAAAGTGGAAACAAACGTATTACTCGAACCATGAGATGAAGGTCTAGCGATCATGAGATCAGGACTTGCTGAGACACAGGAGCGTACTGTTACTTCGCGAATACAGGAAGGCACTCTAGCTCCAACTACTGTACCGAACGCGAAGAGCTCCCCGATGACTACGTCGCGAAATTCGAACTCACGGGAAATCGAGGGCATCGTGTCCCGGCTGTTATCAACATTAGCGTCGAAGGAGCGTTCGTTGCTACATCGATTGGCTACGGTTTTTTGCCAAGACCACTTGCTTTTCAGAAGGGTCAAATCAACAGAACATCAATAGCGGCTGCCCCAGCACCGGCCCCAGCCGCAGCCCTTCAGTTCCCAGCCACTCTAGCCCACGTTGTTGCTGAGGCATTTGCCAAAACTCAACTTATTGGAGGAACAAGCGCTAATTCCGACGACACCAGAAATGAGATAGCAAGCGGCCTCGTGTGCTTATTTAAGCGATTCTGTGGAATCGATTTTAAGTACAGCATCGTCGACAGCGCTACCGGACGCGAGCTTCAAAACCAACCGATTCACAACATCGCTGGACTCGGGAGTGCAGATGGTGATCGACCCTTCCGACCTTTTCCTAAACCAATGACTTTCCTCCCCCGCTCGACCATACGCATAGAAGTGGAGGAAATCTCCGAGGGATCGCTTTACGCCGGCGCAGAACTGCAGATCGTGTTGCACGGCTACAAAGTGTTGGGGTACGGGACGGCGTTGCCATGAACATGAATCACGCCTGTGAGATTCCACGAGACGCAGGCTACTTCAACACTTGTCAGATATGCGGTGTTCCTGCTGATGCTGGCCACTTTGATGTTGCAGGTTTTAAGAAAGCGCCTGGAAATGTAGGAGAGGAAGTCGAGTTGGCAAGTTACGCGCTGCACTCACAGTATTGCGGCTCATTGCTCTACTTCGCGCAGTACGCAGAAGACCCACAACGATCGCCCAACCCGCAAGTGCTGTCAGAAACCCTTGGCTATGAATGGCTCATCCTCTGCAACAACCAACCGCGATCGCCTTATCTTCCGACAAGCATCATCCTAAACCCGTGGGGCTACACCGCCTTTCCGGTGCATTTGAGATTGGAAGAGGGTTGCACGCTGAGATTCGTGGTGAGAAAGGTTGCTCTACCGGCAGGGCAGGGAATTACGTTGTCAACCGTAGGCGGGCGGTTGATGGGCCGGTATTGGTACAACGCAGACTACGGCGGCGCACCCAATCGGCTCTGAAAAGAATCGTGCTATGCCATCCTACGATGCTCGATTGATACCAGATATTGATCGAATTTCCAACGGGAATCGGCGCGAGCATTGTTCGGCACACCGTAGCCGGGTTACCACCATTAGGCGAAATCAAGGTCAGCAAGTTCGTATTGAACTGCAGGCGCTCGGTGAGGAAGACCCCCCGCCTTTTGCGCTCTATACCGTAATCGATGTGCATGATGACGAACCCGATGTTGTCTTTGTGGGTCACAAAAACCTAGACGATCTGCATGACCGCTTGGGACTGTCCGGCACCGACCCGTTTACCGGTAGGATAAATTCTCAGGTCTCGGCCCCGACCTTGGAAGACGACAAGGCAAAACAGAACAGCGAATTCGTCGAACGCTTGACTGACAACGGCCGCCATCGCGGCTTGGTTGTGATTGCCCCGCACGGTGGCGATATCGAGATACACACAGACGAACAAGCGCGGCGTGTGCGCGAACGCTTGGCACCAAAATGCGTTTCCGTATGGCTGTGCAAGGGGTTTAAGAAAAACGGCGGTGCCTTCGATCTTTGGCACATCCCCGCGACGGATATCAGCGAAGAGTTATTTCCAAAACTGAAAGCGGTGATCGAGCGTCACTTCGAGTACGCGGTCGCTTTCCACGGATGGGGGCACGATTCCACTTGCATCGGGAGATCGGCGCCTTCTGATCTAAAACTGCAAATCAAGATGGCCATTGTGGGCGCCGTCGCGGGTTAGGGAATTACCGTGGCCACCAATGACGATGGGACCTGTCCCGAAGTCTTCAACGGCGATGATTCGAAAAACATCGCGAACCGCTTGGGTGTCAACGGTATTCAAATCGAGCAATCGAAAGGAGCCCGCGATCGCTTCGGGATTCAAATTACTGATGCCGTCGCCTCTGTTTTTGGCCCGAAGATCAAGGTCTGTACAGCGCCGGTGTTTGAAGGGTTGAGTGCATGGACGTGTCTCATGAGAATCATCAGTTACGGCATAAGGGCGGTATCACTTAGCCTGGATGTCTTCAAACCAGTGCAAAATCCGGCGCCTCCAGTTTCGTATTCGCAATTGCCGCAGGGGAAACAGCGATCCTTGTATCGAACTGTGAAGCGACATGCCTAGACCAGCGGGATATCTGGTGAAGAAAGGCCGCGCCATTCTACTGACAAACAAGATGGGGCCGGAGAGATTCTCCGCCGCTTAGCCGAGAAGGATGAATTTCATGTATATCTACAATCGTAAATTGTCAGATGTCCAGCCACTACTTGAGGATCAGTCCGTTACCTCCACATCCGTCCAGCGCAACATTTATTATCCTGATCGAAGCGTAAGCGGGTTTACGAGCCGTGGAGGGAACAGTGGCTCGTACGTATGGGCAAATGAAGGCGTAGGGGAATTGTCAGATGGTAAGTTCAAATCATATCCAGCGGGAAAGTGCTATGGTTCTTTAAAAGAAAAATCCTTTCTCCGAAAAAAAGATCTCAAAACAAAGCAAACCTTTAACGGAAAAGAACTTTACTTCAAAAATAAACAGATGATTGAGATTCTGGGTGAGGACAACGGTTGGCTTCTTGTGAAAGGCGAAGCATCCTATCAGGAGAAAGGGTTTGAACGCGTTTATGCGGAGAAAAATATCGTCGTCAAGCTGGAAGGTTGGGTAAAAAAATCTTGGGTAGCTAAGCTTGACGAACGAGAAATGAAGTTTGAGCTACAAACAGCAAATTATGTAAGGAGAACAGACGGTAAGAACAAAAGATGGCTGCCCCGAAAATTTGGACCTCAAAAATTCTTGTACAAGGGTTTAAAGGGCAAGCCTGCGCAAGCCGGAAAAGAAGGAACTGCAGTGGAACTGCAATCAGAAACCGACGGATTTATTGAATTTGAAACACCGAAATGGTTTCGCAATTGGTGTGAACTAAAGGAGCGAATTCAGGAGGCTGCGGATATCGTCAACAGGATCAATGCCCTACCCGGATATGATGAATATCTAATTGATAAACAATGGAGCAACGGCACACCCAAGAAAGCTAGAATCGTAAGGTTTCCATTTGACACTAAACATCTTGGACTTTCTAACAAAGAATATTTGGAAGTGGCAATTGTTGATTCTAGCTGGAAAGCAAAAATACAAGTGTCCGAGGCGATAGAGCTTACACAATATGAATCTTTATTGAGGGAACACGAAATTCCGTCTCGGGTAATTTCTACATTAACAAGTGCTCAAAAAATATTGACGGTAGCAAACGCTGCAAATTTACCAGCATCCAGTCTTGTCAATCTTCTTAGCTTCTTACAAATAATTGTCAACTATATCATCAGAGGGCAAGAGGTTAACCTCTGTCATGCCCCATTTATCGAACGCGACCCCGCTGATCCTAAGAAAGGTATAGAAAAGGACCAACTTTGCCAACTTCGATACGACAAGAGCAAGCAACCGGTTAGAATTTTTAGAAATCCTGCAAAGTTTGCATTTCGGCTAACGTGCAGAACCAGTTTTTCCTCCATATTTCTTTCGTTATTGAGCCGGGTAGAACAAGAACTGTTTCGACAAATTGTTGATAAAAAAATAATCCTTAATGAATTGCGGCTTACTGACACCAGTCAGTTCTTCATTCATGGACATGGAACAAGTAAAACCAAACCTACTGTTTCCAACTGGCTCAAAAGCATATTGAAACCGATTAAAGCTAAAGATCGACTATCGTTCTCGCCTGATAGCCGTAACGCCGGGGGATTCAACGGCTCCGAAGCAATGGGTAGATTTGATGCAAAGACGAGAACGGATAAAGTGAGATTCGAAGCCAGAGGAAGTGTAACCCATGGAGATGCGATTAGAGGAGAGATGATTCAACCGGCCTCAAACTGGGTTAGTTTTGCAGAGAATGTATTTAAAAAAGCTTTTACGGATAGGAATAGCAAGGGCAGTAGAGAGTTGAAATACGATCCGTCAAAATGCTCGTAATGTAAGTGGTAGTTATAAAGAGCTTTCTCAATTGCGGGGATAAGGAAACGAGAGGTCATGAATAACGGGTCAGGTGCGTTGTGTTGTAATTTGACTGACCGGAAAGTGTCAGTGACTTCGCGCCACGTGGCGTCATGAATTCATTGGGCTAAGTTCGCAAAAGACAATGCGGTCGGTGTCAATTTATTTTGGGAATACGCTAAATTATCGGAGCATTACGATGCTTACCATTTCGTTCATCGTAAACGAAGGCGACCTTGAATCGACATATGCGCCCTCGAGGGAATTGCGATGAATTTGGACGATAACCGACCTGTGTCGCGTTATAAACAAGCCAGTAAATTCGGGGGTGCAACTGACGCGTGGACATGTCTCACGAGGAGCATCGCTGAGATCGCGCTAGCGATATCGCGCGCCAGGGGGCCTTCCATCTCGTGCGAATTCAGGCGCCTGCTGTTTCGGATTCGGAATTGCCGCAAGGGAAACAGCGATCCTTGCATCGAGCCGTGACGAGGTTGAGGACTCACAATGTACTTGCGAACAAGCGAAGGGTTTTTGGGATCGCTGCAATCCGGCCTGGGCCAAGCGGGCGAATGCCGAGCCGACGCGGCTACGAAGGGAACGTTGTGCTGGTTCATGAGCAAGAATGGCGGGGGCAAGGCCGCGGTGTACGTTCCCAACGCCGCGCGCGGCAGCAACCCAGTGTGCCTGTTGGTGTGGATTCACGGCGACATCATCCCGTGTTGCGACGAAGGCACAGACGCGGTCTCATACATCCAGAGCACACAGTTCCCGCTTGCCCGGCAACTCGCTGACAGTAAGCGACCATTCGTGCTGGTCGCGCCCACCATGAATTGGTGGGCGGGGAACAACAAGACATGGCACCCGCTTGGGTCACCCAAGATGATAAACGCATTTCTCGACGAGGTGCGTGCTGGCTTGACGAACGCGGGCTGGTCAAAGGCGCCACCGATGGGTCGCTTGATCCTGCCGGGCACTCGCGGGCGTACGTCGTGCTCAACGCTTTGGCCAAAGTAATTAGCGATGCAAGAGCGAACAAAAAAGAGAAAGAGGAGTGGTCGAAAGGCGCCCTTGCGAGGCTGTCCGACATTTGGCTGTTCGATACCACCTACGGGAAGAACAACAAGAAAACCCACTGCGCCAACTGGATAGGTTGGGCAAAAGGGAAGAGCGGCGTTCACCTACGCATTTGCTACCGACGAGATAGCGATACCGCGGCGGTGGCTGAGTGCATCCGCGACGAGGCAGCGAAGGCCGGACTCGGTAACGTCAAGGTCGAGGACTTTCATCGCTGTTTGCTCAGCCACTGCGACCTGCCGCGAGATCGTATGCCGGCCTTGCTCACATCGAGAGGGGTGAGCGTATGCACAAAGTTCGCTCCCGGTTAATGATTCACTTTCTTGCCAGCGTTTTCGCGCACCCAACCGTGACGAGAGTCTATGCGGGTAGTGCGCTGAGAACTGAAGAAGGCACGCCCTATGTATATCTATGACCGAAGATTTCCAATTGCGCCATTGCCGATGGAACAGTCCATGATCTCGCGGCCTGTGCAGCGCGACTTCTACCATCCTGATCGAACTATGGGCAGCTCTGTCAGTCTCGGCGGGAGCACTGTACTCTCATGGGTGAACGATGGTTCAGGCCGATTTTCTGTTCAAGATCCGCTTCAGCATAATCTATCGGATGATCAGGACAAAACCGAAACACGCAAGGGCACGCAAGTCCTTTATGTCCGCCCGACCCCGCCAAAACCTTGGAAGAAAGGCAAGATTACATACCAGTGGTCATTCGACACCGCCGAAGGACGGGGAGAATACGAAACCGCCCTCCACAAGCACCTTAAAGCCAAGAAGGTCGTGTCGGACGATGTGGTCTACGAGCCGCTGGCTAGCAGCACGGATATCGCGAAGCTCGGCAGTAAGCGGTTCGCCAACCTCTTGCTCATCGTACACAGTGCGGCGAACGGTCCAGCTATTGGTGTTGACCTGGGCAGTTCTGCGGCGGGCACCAAAGCGGATTGGATCAAGGACGATAAGTTCGCCGATGCGATCGCACCCTTGGGGTACACGAACATCACCATCCTTGGATGCGATTCGGTTTCGAACAAGTTCACACCGAATCTGGCCAAACGCCTGCCTAAGGGCGCGAGAGTCATCGGACACAAAGGAGGCGATTTCGTGATCAACCGGCATTTCGAGCCCGAAAAGAAAGTCCCTGGACGACTCCGCCTGACTCGCGTCAGTCGAATCTGCGGCTCAAGGCATTTGAGTCGTGAAGCGATGCGGACATATTGCGAGCCGTGGCGACAAATGTGAAATATGCTTTCGACCCCAACGCGATTGAATCGGCTGCGTATGGAACTTAATTCCTTCCCTGGCCAGGCATCCGAAGGCGATCGATGACTTCGCACGCCATTCTGATCTGTGACCGCGACGCCTTATTCCGAGAAGCACTTCGGAACTTCTTGCTCGCTGCCGGTTATCACCAGATTGAGATCGCTACCACGCTTCGCGAAGCCCTAGCGAAGATGCGACGCGAGCGGTATCGTTGCATTATCGTTGGCGTTTGGCGACCGCCCTACAATCAACAGCGGTTTCTCGCGGTCGTACAACAGCGCCAACCGCACGCACGAGTACTGTTCCTTGTGAACGCCGATGATGCTTCGGATGCAAACGATTCGACAGGAGATTTTGTAACGCGGGAACATGCCTTTTCGGTATTGCCGGAATGGCTTAAGCAGGCACACAATAAGAAACCTCCAGTAAGTTAAGGATACATACCTCTCGATGATTTAAGTGCAAATTCAGGGAAGGAAATCCCATGAGCGATTTTTCTGATTTGTTTGGTGCTCTTATGGAAACGACCTCGGAGCCTATCTTCGTTGTCGACAGCAACACCCAGTCGATTGTGGAAGCAAATTCAGCGGCGGCGGAGTACGCCCGCTTTCCATACGAAGAGCTGCGCCGACACACGATTGGCGAGGTGTTCCAACACGAAGATGGAAGCCCCATTTGTAGCGTAAATGAGTGCGCAGGCGACCATCGCTTGCAGTGCCTTCGGCTTTTGAAGCGCGGCGGGGGAAGTGTGTTGGTGGCTGCGAGTGCCACTCGCTTCAGGAAGGGGATGGCGGATTTGGTCTTGTTGATCACGCAGAGGTATGAGGAAGAAGAGCCGACCGTATGTTCTGCGGCCGCGGCGCCGAACGACTTCCCGACCATCATTGGGCGAAGCATCAAGATTCGCGACGTGTGCCGCCTTATTGGCTCCTGCGCTAAGACAGGCGTCACAGTGCTGATTCAAGGAGACAGCGGAACCGGTAAAGAGATTGTTGCAAATGCCATACATGCCCACAGCAATCGGCTTCGTGGTCAGTTCGTGAAAGTAAATTGTGCGGCCTTGACCGAGACGCTTCTGGAGAGTGAACTGTTCGGACACGTCAAAGGAGCTTTTACTGGCGCGCTGCGCGATCGTCAGGGGCGATTCAAACAAGCGCACGGAGGCACGATATTGTTGGATGAAATCGGCAGCATGTCTCTCGCTGGGCAAGCTAAACTTCTCCGCGTCCTCCAGGAACATGAGTTTGAACCTGTCGGAAGTTCAGTGACGATACCGGTTGACGTGCGTGTGATTGCGGCGACAAACGCCGATTTAACGCGGGCAGTGACAGAAGGAAAATTCCGTGAAGACTTGTACTATCGATTGAACGTTTTCAGATCGTGCTGCCGCCCCTGAGAGAGCGGAAAGAAGATGTTTTAATGCTTGCACACTACTTTCTTTCCTCGTACACCAAATCTATTGGTAAACCAATCCGTGCGTTCGCTCAAGAAACGTTGGACTTGCTGGTCAGACACAACTGGCCAGGTAATGTTCGCGAGTTGGAAAATGCGATCGAACACGCGATTATCGTAGAGAGCGGCCCAGAGATTTTGCCAACTAGCCTTCCGGTCGACCTTAGGCGCGATCGACAAAACTGCACCGAAGTCGTCGAGCCGAGCTTGCGTGACCGATTAACTGCTTTCGAAAAACAGACGTTGGTAGATGCGTTGCTTCGGGCCAATGGAGTTAAGAAGCGCGCTGCAGAAATGCTACAAATCGATGCGAGGAACTTGCCCTATTTATTGCGCAAGCATGACTTGAGTGCAGAGGAAAGCGCTGACTTTCGGATTCATTAGTGCGGCCTCGTGCAGGATGGAGAGAAGGGAGGCCAATTCGTACCGCACGTGTCAGGGACTTGAGCCTAGTCCAGGCTAGGTCGAGTTTTCGTGCGCTTTATTTCAAGGATAGTTCCACAACCCCCGAGTCAGCCTTTTCGGCGCATTTCCATTGGGTATTCCATTGCGTCATCCCCGATTCGCAGTTGTCGGGAGTGCTTGCCCGGCGGTAGCAGAGCTTCTCCGGTTTGGTGATCGACCAACCCATTGCTACGTCGGTGTAGGTTTCGACTTTCGCGTTCGGGGCATTGGGATCTGTAGTCACTTCCACACGACAGATCATATCGATAGTATCTGAAACCAACTTGACCTCGCCAGCCAAGGCCGGTGCTATCGGGCCAAGCGCCAATATGCAAGGGAAAATACCGGGAAACAATTTGGTCTTCTTCAACATCGCGACCACCTATGTGTGTTGGTAAACAGGAATATTATGGTCAGAGGTAACATTTCGGAAAACGGTCGAGCCGCGCTGCTACCTAAGGAACGGCGCAAAGCGAACGTAAGAATCGAGTCTGACGACATTCGCGGATTAGATGCTACCTAAACCAGATATTACAATCATATTGTCGTATCTTACGGTTGTGCCATGCATTTCTCAACCGCCGGCCTCCTTAATTATGTAATGGAAAAAGGAGACCAAAACAAGATAGAGGTATCGTATGCAACCCGTTATCAGTTTTGTCCGAATAGTCTTTGCGTTCAGCACGCTGGTCCTGTTTTCATGCCTTGCGCTCAGTGCACAGCCTATCGAAGTTTCCCCATCCAGCGAATGGCCGATCCCGGCAGGCGACGCCGGTGCACAGCGCTACTCACCGCTCACCGATATCAATCTTAGCAATGTCGCGCAGCTTAAAGTGGCGTGGACTTACCGCCACGGTGATTATCGATCGGGTTGGCCGGACCCGTTCAAGGGCACCGCTTTTCAAGCATCGCCGATCGTTGTCGATAACCAACTGGTTTTCTCCACACCGTTTAACCGCGTGATCGCGCTCGATCCGGAGACGGGGCGAGAATTGTGGGCATTCGATCCGAAGATCGACAAATCGCGTCGATTCGCCAACTTGATGGTTAATCGCGGCGTGGCGTTTTGGCACGCCGGTGGGCGTGTAGGTGTTTGTGCAAGACGCGTTTTCCTTGCGACCTTGGATGCTCGGTTAATTGCGCTGGATTTCGCCACCGGCCAGCGCTGCGCAGACTTCGGTGCGCGCGGCGAAGTCAATCTGCTCGACGGCATCGAACACTTGATCGATGACTGGGAATACAACGTTACCTCACCGCCTACGGTCATCGGTAACGTCGTCGTGATGGGTTCTTCGCTCGCCGACGAAGTGCGTCGCATCCAACCGTCCGGTGCGGTGCGTGCGTTCGATGCGCGCAGCGGCAAGTTATTGTGGCGTTTCAACACCATCCCGAAGCCGGGCGAGTTCGGCGTCAATACCTGGGAGAATAACAGCTCCGATATTCATGGCGGTGCTAACGTCTGGTCGACCATTACCGCTGACGAGAAACGCGGCTTAGTGTTTTTGCCTGTCAGTACCGCCGGGCCCGACTTTATCGGTGTGGATCGGCCTGGCGCGAACTTGTTTGTCGATTCGGTTGTGGCGCTCAAGGCGACTACGGGTGAGCGCGTTTGGCATTTTCAAACCACGCACCACGATCTCTGGGACTATGATCTCGCTGCACCACCGCTGCTCGCGCGAGTGCGGCACGAGGGTAAGGATATCGATGTAGTAGTGCAAGGCACCAAGCCCGGTTTTGTTTTTGTGTTGAATCGAGATACCGGTGAACCTTTGTTTCCAGTGAAAGAAAAACCGATGCCGGTTAGCGATATCCCCGGTGAAGCCATTTCACCGACCCAGCCGGTGCCGAGCAGGCCCCCGGCTTTAATCCCGCAACAGTTGAGTGAAAAAGATCTATGGGATGCCGACCCTAAGCATCATGCTAAATGTCTAAAGCGTTTCCGGGAATTTCGTAATACGGGGCTGTATACGCCGCCAAGTCAGGATTGGACTATCTTGTACCCCGGCACCGCCGGGGGTATCAATTGGTCCGGTGGTGCATTCGATCCGGCGAGCGGCGTCTATTTCGTACCAACGCGCAATGATGTGCATCTGGTTCGGCTCAATAAGCTGCCGGACGAGAATTTCGCGAAGACAGACGGCAAGATTATGAGCAGCACATTCGCGGCGCTGAAGTGGGCACGAACCCGTGAGGGCACCGGCTTGCGTTACGGACAACTACGCGATGCGTTCACCATTAATGACCTGCCGTGTCACAAACCTCCGTGGGGAATGTTGCATGCGGTCGATCTCAATACCGGCGAGATTCGTTGGCAGGTGCCGATCGGCGAGGACAAACATCTAAAAGTGCGCGGCTTACCCAATTTTGGCCCGCCGCTTGTAACTGCCGGTGGATTAGTTTTTCATGCGGGAACGAAAGAACTGACGCTGCGCGCACACGACACAAAGAACGGGCGCGGTGCTGGCGTCGTTCGACATTCCCGCCGGACTACACGCCGGGCCGATCACGTACAAATTGCGGCCGAGCGGGAAACAGTATTTGGTCGTCGCGCCGGGCGGACACAAACGATATGGATTCGAAGCTAGGCGACTACATCATTGCCTACACTCTGCCGTAACGCTTGCGTAAGCTTCCCAAGTGGCAAGCCAACAGCCGCTCGGATATTGGCTCGCAGCCGTGCATGGCCGGAGAGCCGCGCTGGTGCTGCCTCTCCGGCATGCCATTTGAACTAAATCCATTTTCAAATCAACAATTACTTTGTCGGGACGGTTCGACCAGCGACGCGTTGTCTTTTCAAAGCGATTTCAATTCTACCGAAACCGATGGACCATCAGCGATCAAACAAACCGGTTGAGCTTTCTACCGGCACGAGGGTAGGATGTTTCCTGCACCGCAAAAACGCAGCGAGAAAGGAGTCCTCTATGAAAGGGAAACTAGGTTGATTATGACCATCCCTCTCCAAAGCGCAATTCGCTTTTGTCTCAGCGACGGCTGTCGCATAGCGTACGCCGCGTCCGGCGATGGCCCCACGCTGATTAAGACGTCTAGTTATTTGTCACACCTGGAGTTCGACTGGGAAAGCCCGATTTGGCGCCCATGGCTCAGTGCGTGGTCCAAGCACAATACGCTGATTCGGTACGATCAGCGCGCATGTGGTTTATCGGATTGGGACGTGAACGATATCTCGTTTGAGGGATGGGTAAATGACTTTGATGCTGTGATGAAGGCTTGCAACCTCAAACGAGTAGCGATTCTAGGAATGTCTCAAGGCGCAAGCGTTGCGATTGCCTACGCCGTGCGTCATCCCGAGCGGGTAAGCCATTTAGTGCTACATGGTGCATTTGCGCGAGGCCGTCTGAAACGCAATCCATCGCCACAACAATTGGAACAAGCACAAACGATGTGGAAACTGGCCGAACTGGGTTGGGGCCAGGAGAACTCGGCATTCCGCGAAGTCTTTACCATGCAACTCTTCCCCGGCGGCGCCATAGAACTGCATGAGTCATTTAACGAACTGCAACGACGTTGCGCGTCGCCACAAAATGCCGCACGCATTATGCAAGAATTCGACAACGTTGATGTGACTGCACTCGCTCCTAGAGTCAAATGCCCAACGTTAGTGTTGCACTGCCGGAACGACGCACGCATCCCTTTTGAGGAGGGCAGATTTGTTGCGAGTATGATCCCAGGGGCTCGTTTCGTGCCGCTTGAAAGCAAAAATCACATACCACTCGAAACCGAACCTGCCTTCCAACATTTCCTCACGGAAATGTGTAACTTTCTTGACGCTGCACCGGAATTACCTAAACAGCGAGACTCAGCTAACTTCGACGACCTTACTTCACGAGAACGCGAGTTTGATCGCGACGCCTGCGTCGAAAAAGCCTGCATACTCATCGAAGCCGCCGCGGAAAAAGGCACCGTACTTGCCGCATTTGGAGAAGCGTGGTTACCCGGCTACCCATTTTTTGCCTTCAATGCCCCATCGCCCGACTATCGACGTGCCGCTTCTGACTATTTAGTAAATGCCATTGAGATCCCGAGTTCGACCACCGATAAGCTGTGCCAAGCGGCAAAGCGCGCAACACTCGATGTTGTGATTAGCGTCGTCGAGCGCGATCAAACCACCCAAGGGACGCTCTACTGCACGTTGCTCTTCATCGGTCGCGAGGGCCTGATACTTGGGCGTCATCGTAAGCTTAAGCCCACAAACGCGGAGCGAGCGATTTGGGGGATGGCGACGCATCAGGTTTGCATACGTATCAACGTCCATACGCTCGAATCAGCGGCTTGAACTGTTGGGAACATAACATGGTCTTGCCGGGATATTCCTTGATGGCGCAGGGTACGCAGATTCATGTTGCTGCGTGGCCCGGGCGTGAGCCGTTGTCCGCGCCACAGGCTCCTATCGCGGTATGGCCTAGGCAATTATTGCTCTCCCGCGCGTTTGCTTCACAAGCGGCTTGTTATGTTGTGCTTGCCGGCGGCATACGGCTACGCGAACATGTCCCGGAGAGATATCGCCACCTGCACTGTTTTGATCATACCGGCGATAGTTACATCATCGATCCGCGTGGTGAAATTATTGCCGGGCCCGCAAATGGAGAGGAGATTCTTATCGCCGATGGGTCGATGGAAACGGTATCGGCCGCTAAGATCGCTTGCGATGTCGGCGGTCATTATTCGCGGCCTGACATCTTTCAATTGGCGATCAATTGCACCTTGCCCCAGCGAATTGTGGAGCTAATGTCGCTCATGCCGGTCGGATATCGCGCTGTTAAATCGCAGACCCGTTGGCCTACTCACAGGGATCTAGTGTCCGCCGAAAACAATGAAACCATTAGTGATCAAATAATGCAGTTGAGTACTCTGTCTAGGCAGGAGTAGGATGAACCCGTCCAATGTCAAAATGCATTAAGAAAGGAGTCCATGATGAACGTGAAGCTGAGTGTTGTGTGTCTCATAATGTTCACAGCTTTGCTCGCTAGACAGACCTTTGCTCACGAAGACGACGAGCCGGCCGGCACACCCGGCGAAAAACTTGGCTTGGTGGAATTTCGTGTGGAGTGCAACGCCGAGGCGCAGAAAGAGTTTAATCGCGCCATCGCGCTCTACCACTCGTTCTGGTTCGCGCCGGCAAACGAATCGTTCGACAAGGTCGCGCAACTCGATCCGGGCTGCGGGCTCGCCCACTGGGGACGAGCGCTTAGTGCACTGGGCAATCCGTTCGCTTGGCCGGCGCCGGTGAAAGCTTGGCAAGCGGGCGCTGCGTCCATGGACAAGGCAAAGCAAATCGGCGCACGTAACGAGCGTGAACGCGACTACATCGCGGCGCTGGCGAAGTTTTATGAGGAGTGGGACAAGGCCGAGCACCGCTCGCGTGCGTTGGCATGGGAGGCGGCGATGCAGCAACTGGCGGGCCGTTATCCGGACGACGACGAAGCGCAAGTGTTTTACGCGCTGTCATTGATCGCAAATGCGCTGCCCACCGACAAGACTTTCAAAAATCAACTCAAAGCGGCAGAAATCCTGGAGCCATTTTTTGCGAAACATCCGGATCATCCAGGCGCCGCACACTATTTGATTCACGGCTACGATTACACGGAACTGGTGCAGCGCGGTTTGCCGGCTGCGCGGCGTTACGCGTCGATCGCTCCCTCGGCGCCCCATGCGCTGCACATGCCCGCGCATATCTTCTCGCGTCTTGGCATGTGGGAAGAATCGATCGAGACCAATCGTGCCTCCGCCATGGCGGCACGCAAAGAGCTGAACGACACCAGCATGACCATCGGCTCGTACAACGCGCTGCATGCGATGGATTACATGATGTACGCGCACTTGCAACTGGGCCAAGACGCGGCGGCGCGCAAGCTCCTCGATGAGATCGGAGCGATGCAACGCATCGATATCGGCAACTTCCCGGGCGCCTATGCGCTGGCGGCGATGCCGGCGCGCTACGCCCTAGAGCACCACGATTGGAAAACGGCCGCGAGCTTGAAGCTTCATCCGGAGAGTTTGCCCTGGGGGCAATTTCCACAGTGCGAGGCAATCACGGTTTACGCACGCGCCCTCGGCAAAGCGCGCTTGGGTGACGCCAGTGGCGCGAAGCAGGAATTGACGCGCCTACGGGAGTTGCACGAAACGATGCTTAAGAATAAGGCTAACTACTGGCCACAGCAGGCGCAAATTCAAATCACCGCTGCGACCGCTTGGCTGGCGTTTGCCGAGAACAATGGCGATGAGGCGCTACGGTCGATGCGGCAGGCGGTCGCGCTAGAAGCGGCGACCGATAAGCATCCTGTCACGCCGGGGCCGCTGATGCCCACCCGTGAACAACTGGCCGACATGCTACTCGCGCTCGGCAAGCCGGCCGAAGCTCTGATCGAATATGAGCAGGTGCAAGCCAGCGAACCAAATCGTCTGCGTGCAATCTATGGCGCGGCGCGCGCCGCCGAGGCGAGCGGCGATCAAGTAAAGTCGCGCCGCTACGATCAACAATTGCTGGAGTTGACGGCGAAGAGCGATTCCGAGCGGCCGGAAATCTTGCGGGCAAAAAAAGGGGAATGAGGGGGTATGATTTCGTCAATGTCGCCAGTCGCGGACTAGCAGTGCGATAACCCCTATCCGATCGAAAAAAGGATTTTGTAATGAAAGAGCAATTGAAATTCCAGGATGTCGTCACGGCGCCGGAGCAAATACGCGCTTTACTAGGCAGTCCTAACGAACGGGCGCTGAAGAAGGAGCTTTCATACCTCGATGGCCACTGTCGACGGTTCATAGCCAAATCGCCATTCGTGTTGATCGCATCCAGCGACAGCGAAGGCAGGCTCGACGTCTCCCCGAAGGGCGATCCCGCTGGGTTCGTGCATGTGCTTAATGATCAGACGCTCGTCATTCCCGACCGTTTAGGCAATCGCCGCGCCGATACTCTGTTGAACGTTTCTGAGTAATCCAGGCGTGGGTTTGTTGTTCCTAATACCCGGCAAGCAGGAAACATTACGCGTCAACGGCCAAGCAATCGTTGTTCGCGATGTCAGTGTGCGAGAGCCGTTAGCTGTGAAGGGGAAATTGCCGGATCTCGCCATTGTCGTCAGCGTCGAGCAAACGTTTATGCATTGTGCGAAATGCATGATTCGATCCAAGCTGTGGGAACCCAGCGCGTGGCCTGATCAAAGCGATCTACCGTCACTAGCACAAGCGCTGGTCGAGCAAGGACGACTGCGCGAATCGGTCGAAGAAACACATGCGCTACTCGAGAACGATAAGGTAACGCGGTTGTACTAGGAACCTCTGATTAAGGCCCTTACCGTCGCGCCTAAATCGACTCGCTGGATCGAATTACAAGCGGATCGGGACGCACAATAGGGCGAAACGGCATCGCGAGCATGCCCTTGAGGTCAATTACTTTGTCCGGGTCGCGCAGCCCGGACACACCGATGGTCATTGCCAGGTGCCCAAGCGCCGGCGCCTCGTTGTAGGTGCCCATTAGCCGATCCCATAGCGAAAAGCAGAACCCGAAGTTCGAATTGGTCTCGCCCCGTTCGATCGAATGGTGCACTCGATGCATGTCTGGGGTTACCAGCACAAAGCGTAAAATTCGATCTATCCAACAAGGCATTGCGGCGTTCGAATGGCTGAACATCGCCGTGACATTCAGCAACGTTTCGAAAATGAACACCGCCAGCACCGGCGGGCCCAGTGTGACGATGATCAAGAATTTAATGCTCATGGAAAGCAAGATTTCGATCGGATGAAAACGAACGCCGGTCGTCACGTCGAAATCGAGATCGGCGTGATGTACCCGGTGCAGCCGCCATAACAGCGGCACGCCATGGAAGACCAAATGTTGAAAATAGATGGCGAGGTCTAGCAAAACGACGGCAGCGGCAACGGCTACCACCTCGGGTATCGCGAGAATTCGCAGTAGCCCCATTCCACGGGCCTCGGCAAATGCGGCGAAGCCTACGGCCGCGGCCGGGAATAATATGCGCACGAGGAACGAATTGATGAGCAGCAACGCCAGGTTATTTGCCCAACGCTTCACCTTGACCACCGTTGGCGCACGGCGTGGTGCGCGTATTTCCCATATCGCCATGCACGCCAACACCACGAGAAATACCGCTACGCGCAGGATCGGTTCATGGGCGAGCGCAAAATCGGTTAGCATGATAAGCAATCCAAATCTGAAGATAAGTTAACGATACTTTATTCAATTGATTAATTGAATACTTGAAATTATAATCTTCACTACGACCATGTCAAGAGAAACGCCTAAAGCGCTGTTGTTTGAACAATTCGCTCGCATCGGCCAAGCGCTGAGCAGCGGTCCGCGGCTGGAGTTGCTGGAATTACTCGCTCAGAGCGAGCGCAGCGTGGATGCGCTCGCGCAGTTGACGGGCCTCAGCGTGGCCAACACGTCGCGCCACTTGCAGCAGTTGCGCCAGGCGGGTCTGGTCACTGCGCGCAAGGAAAGCCAATTCGTCCACTATCGCCTTACCGGCGACGAAGTGGTCCGTCTGCTGTACGCACTTGGCACCGTGGCTGAAACCTATTCGGCTGACGTCGAGCGATTGATGAAAACCTTCCTAGCCGACAAGGACGCCCTCGAACCCGTGCCCGCCGACGTAGTGCTGGAGCGTGCGCGCAAGGGATTGGTAACGGTGCTGGATGTGCGGCCGGCGCAGGAATACGCTGCCGGGCACGTTCCCGGCGCCATCAATATCCCGCTGCCGGAGATCAACAAACGTCTGCACGAACTGCCGGCGAATCGAGAAGTCGTCGCCTATTGCCGTGGGCCTTACTGCCTGATGGCGTTTGAAGCCGTTGCGCTGCTGCGCAAGAAAGGCCGCAAAGCGCGGCGGCTCGAGGATGGCCTGCCGGAATGGCGGCTGCGCGGACTTCCCGTAGAACGGGAATTGCTCAACTGAAAGCTTCTTAAGAGTTTGATGAAGCTCCCGATCTATCTCGACTACAACGCCACCACGCCGGTCGCGCCAGAGGCAGCGGACGCGATGCAGCCGTTTTTACGCGAAGCGTTCGGCAATCCGTCTTCATCGCATCATTATGGCCGCCGTGCGCATGAGGCTATCGAAAACGCGCGAGGAAATGTTGCGGCGCTCATCGGCGCACGGCCAGACGAAATCATTTTTACCGGCTGCGCCACTGAAGCAAATAATCTTGCATTGCGCGGTGTCGCCTATGCTTTGCGAACGCGCAAAAAACATATCGTCGTGTCGGCAGTCGAGCATCCGGCCGTACTCGAACCGGCGTATTGGCTGCGTACGCAGGGTTGGGAAATCAGCGTTGTTGCCGTCGATAAATACGGGTTGGTCGACCCCACCGATGTCGGCAAGGCGTTGCGCGAAGATACGGCGCTGGTCTCCATCATGCATGCCAACAATGAAGTCGGCACGATTCAGCCGATCGCCGAAATTGCGACCCTCGCCCATGCACGTGGCGCGCTGATGCACACGGACGCTGCGCAGTCGCCCGGAAAAATTCCGGTTAATATCGACCAACTGCAAGTCGATTTGCTGTCGCTTGCCGGGCACAAGTTCTACGCGACCAAGGGCGTGGGCGCGCTCTACGTTCGACGCGGCACAACCATCGTGTCCGATTTGCAAGGCGCGGGACAGGAGTATGGCTTGCGCCCCGGAACGGAAAACGTTCCGGCGATTGTCGGATTGGGTGCGGCGGCGCGCTTAGTGACTACCGAGGTAGCACAGGATATCGAACGCGTACAACACTTGCGCGATGAATTATATCGACTTCTACAGCAAGAAATTCCAGAACTCACGCTCAACGGCCATGCATCGATGCGGCTACCCAACACACTTAACGTGTCGTTTCCAAATGTAAGCGGACGCGATCTGTTACACGCGGTCAACGATGAAGTCGCTGCGTCAGTGGGTTCGGCGTGCCATTCGGAAAGCGATAACGTAAGCGGCGTGTTGGCAGCGATGCGGATAGGCCCAGCGCGCGCCATGGGCGCAGTTCGTTTTTCGCTGGGTCGCTATTCGACGCTTGAAGAAATTACTCGCGCGTCTGAGGCATTAGTCAGCGCGTGGAAGCGGCTGGTTACAATCCGTTCGTTGCAAGAAATCCACTCTTGATTCTAATTGAGGGCAACCCACAGAATTGGTTTCAGCGTCGTCGTTGCGAGGATCGAAGCGACGAAGCAATCTAGCATTTCGGCATGGACAATCGAGATTGAGTCGTCGCTCTGCTTCTGCTTTTGAACTCGAATTGACCGCTGGTAGTACGATTGGGGCCTGCCCCCTTACCCTATCCTTCTCCCCCGAGTCGAACGGTATGCGGCAAAAGACTTAACGCCCAGTCCAGTTTGAGATTACGGCGCAAACGCCCGATGCTGTCAGATATTGTTAAATCAACGCCTCAAGACCTTTGCGTTCCAATAAGTTCAGTAGCTTCAGCGATGGGCCACTCGGATGCTTATCGCCGATCTCCCACTGACGCACGGTCGACAAGCTTGTATTGAGCACGGCCGCAAGAACCGCCTGGCTGAGCTTGTGCCGAGTACGTAGTGCCCGGATCTTCTTGCTCGAATAGTCTGGGACCGGTGCGAGACACAGGGCATCGTATTCACGCATGCGACGCAGGTCGATAAATCCTGCTTTGTGTAGATCGCTCGCCGTCTCGTGAACGGCGGTCAGAATGCGGCTCTTAACTGCTGTTTTACTCGTCATTACAAATCTCCTGCAATATTTCCTGGGTTACGGCATCGTCTAACTGATCTGAACTAAGGGAAGCTCTGAATAAGTCCGATTTCGTCGTGGTACTGCGTTGCTCACAAAAAATATCTCCTTACATATCACCCATATGCTGCGTCGATATTTTTTGTTCGCGCCTTGTCTCACTTAGAACTCGAACTTATTCAGAGCTTCCCTAAGCTTCAACAGATCGGCTGCGGTCGCCTGCAGTGCTTCCAACTCTTTGTCGTTGATGTTGGCTCGTTCATTCTTTTCAAAACCAAAGACAAAGAACCAACGATCAGCCTTGTTCGTTGCGACCAGTGTGCGGCTTCCACCACGCTTACCGCGGCCCGGCAACGCAACGCGTTTTTTAATCACTCCGCCACCCAAATCCGCATCAATGAGCCCATTGGCCATTTCATCGACGGCGACGCAAAGCGCGTCATTGTTTAACCCTGCCTTTCGCGCCCAACGAGCAAACTGACGTGTTTTAAAGGTTCAAATCATTCGCTTAATATATCACTTAGTGTAGCATCAACAAAATTCGTTCCGACAAACTCTTTTTGATGTTGACTCTCATTTGGCGAAACTTGGCGGCCTGACCATATAGCACTTTCTATGAGCGGTCGTTGATGAGTGACACGGAACCACCGTTGAACATAATGAAGGCTGCACTGTTGTGGTGCGCTATATCGCGTCCAATTCTTGACGTATGTCAAGCTGACTGCTTGACCGATAATTATCATGTTTTTTGCGGATGGACTACAGCCAATCGGAGCGATGGATGACTAGCCAAGTGCGACACCAATCCTCTGAAATCGAACCCTACTCATTAGACTCCTTGCACTCATCGCATAGCGCGCACCTTGGTCCGTACGCCGGCAGATCGGCACACCGTTCTCCCTCGCGCAGTGAGCAACTGTGAATCGTTCACTAGGCCTTGCGTTCATCCTCGCCGTGACTGTGCTGGCTTTGGCGTCGATCATCTACTCTCGCTTCGCCAGCGACCTGGCCCGCGCCACCGAGCGCGCAACGCAAGGCAGCGTGGTGGTAGCCACACGCTGTGGCCCGATCGAATACCAAGAAGCGGGCATAGGCGCGCCACTGTTAGTGATTCACGGTAGTGGCGGCGGGCACGACCAGGGCATGGCCTTCGCAAGCGCACTGGCGCAGCAAGGCATTCGGGTGATCGCAATATCGCGCTTCGGCTACCTGCGCACGCCTATGCCCATTGACGCCTCGCCGGCTGCACAGGCCGATACCAATGCCTGTTTGCTCGACGCGCTGGGCATACGTCACGCAGCGGTCTTAGGCCTTTCCGCCGGCGGCCCCTCGGCCATGCAGACGGCGATTCGCCACCCCGATCGTGTCAGCGCGTTAGTGTTGGTGGTCGCGCTCGCCTACAAGCCGACCACCCTAGCCGACTCCGCGGCGCCGTTGTCTCCCTGGGCTGAAAGCATGTTGATGCGGCTGATTGGATCGGACTTCCTGTTCTGGGCTGGACTACAAGTCGCGCGCGACCAGATCATCAAGGTAGTGCTGGCCACACCGCCCGAATTAGTGGCGGCCGCGAGCCCAGACGAACGCGCGCGGGTGAATGCGATCGCCGACCATATCCTGCCCGTATCCATGCGCGCGCAGGGTTTGCGCGACGATTCGGTGCTGGGTAAAAGCCTGGGGCCCTATGCGCTGGACTCGATCCGCGCGCCGACACTGATCATCAGCGCACGTGACGACGGATATGGAACCTATGCCAGCGCGCAATACACGGCGAGTAAAATCGCCGGCGCGAAGTTCGTCGGCTTCGACGATGGAGGTCATGCCCTTGTCGGGCATGACGAAACGGTGCGCGCCGAAATCGTTCGATTGCTCACCACAACCACCAAGCCATGACAAAGCTCGATACGACGACAAATCAGTTGGTCAATGCGCCGTTCGCGCGTCAGTTTCTTCACCGCCTGCACGAAGCGGTGAACGCTCATGACGCGCAGGCCGTTGCGGCCCTGTGCTGCGACGATGTCGTTTGGGAGGACCCGGCGGCGCCCCAGACGCTACATGGCCGCGACGCCGTGCTCCGGTTCCACCGCGACATCATGTTCCCCGCTCTGCCCGACACGCGCATCGAACTGATTGACGGCCCTTATCTCGCGCTGGACGGCTCCGGCGTCGCCGCCCGTCTGCGCATCAGCGGCACAATGACTGGCCCTCTGACGCCGCCAGGCTTCGCTCCCACCGGCGGCCGTCTGGCGTTCGAGACAGCGGAGTTCTCGCATTTCAAGGATGGCCTGTTGGCCCACCACGCGGTCATATTGAACATGCTCGATCTCGCGCGGCAAATCGGCGCTGTTCCGCGCGCGGGCACTCTCGGCGCCGGCATCGGTGTCTGGATGCAACACGTCGCCGCATTCTTAGCCCGTTCACGTCGGGTCTAATTCCATTTTCAAATCAAAAAGGACGCGAAAGCGAGCCGCAGACAGCGCTGTAGCGCTGGCAAGGCGAAGCCGACAAAGTTAGTTTGATTTGGAAATGGAATAACTTGGCCGCGAGTGTGGATCACCAACCCAGCGCGCTCATAACCATAGGCCAAAAGCATTGCATGGACCGATAACCATTGTAGTTTTGACGCTCAACCGATCGAGTCAATCGATACTTCTCATCGAAAATTATATTTACACAGTAAGTCCTGCTTGTTTTTGCTTCCGGTCGCCGCCATGTAGAATCCGATAATGCCCGATCACGCTCGGTCCCATTCTACTGTTTTGCTCACGCCTTCCTCCGACAAGACGCCCGGTGGATTCGCGGTGCTGCGCTCGCTTTTCCCCTACTTGTGGGATTATCGGGGACGCGTTGGGCTTGCTCTGCTTTGCTTGGTGATTGCCAAGCTCGCGAACGTCGGTGTACCGCTGGTGTTGAAACAGATTGTCGATACCCTAAATCAACCCCAAGCCATGTTGATGGTGCCGGTGTTTTTACTGATCGGTTATGGCCTGCTGCGATTCTCGACCACGCTCTTTACCGAACTGCGCGATACCGTGTTTGCTAAAGTCGCGCAGCAAGCGATTCGCCGCGTGGCGCTGGAGGTGTTCCAACATCTGCACGCGCTGAGCCTGCGCTTTCACTTAGAACGCCAGACCGGCGGCATGACGCGCGACATCGAACGCGGCTCCCGCGGCATCGAGACATTGCTGCGCTTCGCCATTTTCAGCATCTTGCCGACCTTGCTCGAAATGACGCTGGTCGGCATTATCATGGTAACAAAATACGATGTCTGGTTTGCGATTATCACGCTAGGAACGTTGATCGCTTATATCGCTTCGACCATCATCATCACCGAATGGCGCACCAAGTTTCGCCGCGCCATGAACGAAATGGACTCGCGCGCCAGCACTAAGGCCATCGATAGTTTGCTCAACTACGAAACCGTCAAATATTTCGGTAACGAAGAATTCGAAGTCAAGCGCTATGACCAGAATCTCAAGCAGTGGGAACAGGCATCGGTGCGCAGCGCCACCTCGTTGTCCGGGCTCAACGTCACCCAGAGCTTGCTGATCGCCTTCGGCTTGACCTTGCTCATGCATCGTGCCGCCAGTGGTGTTGCCCAGGGCTCGATGACCTTGGGCGACTTGGTGCTGGTTAACACCTTGCTGATCCAACTTTATATTCCGCTCAATTTTTTGGGTATGATTTATCGCGAGATCAAGCAGGCTTTGGTCGATATGGACAAGATGTTCACCCTGCTGCGCGTCAATGCCGAAATTAAAGACGCTGCGGATGCCAAGGAACTGGTCGTCACCAGTGGAGCGGTACGCTTCGATCATGTGGACTTCGCCTACGATCAACGACGTCAGATTTTGAGCGCGGTGGATTTTCAAATCGCGCCGGGAAGCAAAGTAGCGGTGGTCGGATCGAGCGGTGCGGGAAAATCCACGCTGTCGCGGTTACTGTTTCGCTTTTACGACGTGAATGGTGGCGGGATTTCCATCGACGGCCAGGACATACGCCATGTCACACAAAAAAGTCTACGCCGTGCCATCGGCATCGTGCCGCAGGATACGGTGTTGTTTAACGACACGATTTATTACAACATCGCCTACGGCAAGCCGGATGCGACGCGCGAAGAAATTATCCAAGCGGCGAAGCACGCGCACATTCACGATTTCATTGAAACGCTACCCGATAAATACGACAGCATGGTGGGCGAGCGCGGTTTGAAATTATCCGGCGGCGAGAAACAGCGCGTCGCCATCGCCCGCACCATACTCAAGAATCCGAGCATTTTGGTTTTCGATGAAGCGACGTCGGCGCTCGATTCCAAAACCGAGAAAATCATTCAAGGGGAACTGCGGGAAATCTCGCGCGATCGCACCACGCTGGTGATCGCCCATCGCCTTTCGACCATCGTCGATGCGGATCAGATCTTGGTCATCGATCACGGCCGCATCGTCGAACGCGGCACCCATCGCGAACTACTGGCGCTCGACGGATCTTATTCACGTATGTGGACGTTGCAACAAGAGCAAGAAGCGCGCGGCGAAACAAGCTCCCCGGTAGGTCAAGCGGCGTAGTCATACGTACGCGCGCACTCATTGCTTGGTCATCGGCCTGCGAGGCAATACCAGCGCGGCTCTCCGGGCATTGCTCCGACAATGAGAGAAAACGAAGGAAGCTCTGATTTATTTCGAGTTCTAAGCAAGACAAGGCGCGAAGGAAAAATGGTGACGCAGCCTATATGTGATAGGTAAGGAACCATTTTTCCTGAGTAACGCAGGATTGCGACGAAATCGGAATAAATCAGAGCTTCCTTACGAGAGCGCTCGAATCACTTCCAACGGCGGTTTTTCGAGCGTACCGCGCATACCCAGCATACCCGCGATGCTAACGCCTATGGTTCCACCCAATACGCCGAGCAAAATAATCCACGGGTTGAAGGTATACGGCAAGCTCAATACTTTTTCGCTCAACGCATAGGCAAGCGCGCTGGCGCCGATACCGCCGAGCAATCCGGACGCCAACCCGAGCGCGCTGAACTCCGCCAATTGGGCGATCTGCAGTTGCCTTCGCCGGGCGCCGACGGTGCGCATGATGGCGCTTTCATAGATGCGTTCGTCTAAGGTGGTCCCGATCGCCGCGTATAAAACCACCAACCCCGCCAGCACGGTAAACAAGAAAACGAACTGCACCGCCTTGGCGACTTGTTCGGTCATAGTGCGAAAGCGTGTCATGATGGCGGCGACATCGATCACGGACAAGTTTGGAAATGCGCGCACCAAGTCGTTCAATAATTTTTCTTGGCTCGAGCTTAAATAAAAACTAGTGACGAAACTCGTCGGCATCGTCTCCAGCAATCCCGGACTGGCGATAA
Organism: uncultured Pseudomonadota bacterium; assembly: GCA_963714525.1. GTDB lineage: Bacteria > Pseudomonadota > Gammaproteobacteria > Burkholderiales > JALYOK01 > JALYOK01. Next base: position 42,971 of record CAVQPB010000024.1, on the reverse strand, counting down.
CGTAGAAATTCACCTTGAACGAATCCCAGTCGACTTTGCGTAAGTTACTGACCTTAGCGCTGACCTTTGTGCCGGCGACGTTAAAGGTCAACTGATCGTTCACCTTGATATTGAGTTCCTTGGCGATCCACTCTTCGACGGAGAATTCCGGCAGCTTAGGCGGCGTGCCGTTCCACCCCTCACCGGCGACGATGATGTTGTCGGCTCGCATGGTATCGCTGTAAGAAAGATTGAACTCGCGATCGACCAGGCGCTTGGTGCGCTCATCGGCCATATTGCGGCTTTCGATAGCGCGTTCATTGATTGCGACCAAGCGGCCGCGCACCATGGGATACAGTGCGAAGTCGTCCAGCCCGCGACTGACGGTAAAGCGCTGCACATCGGCCACTTGGTTGGATTGGATACCGACGACGAAACGATTAGGTGCATCCGGCGGCAGCTTCTGGCGCCAACCGTCGAGCAAATCGCCTTGCACCAAGGTGAGCAACAACAAGGCCATGATGCCCAATCCCAAGGCGATGATTTGCACCACGCTGTTGACGGCGCGGCGTTTCAAATTCGCCAAACCATAACGCCACGGGCCTCGCGCCGAATGGCGTAGCCGCGCGACCATTGCGACTAATCCGAACGCGACCGCACCGCAAGCGGCGACACCGCCGAGAAAACCAAAGAACACATAGCTAGCAAGTTTAACGTCGCCGGCGCGCCAATACAAAATCACCGCCAGCGCAATGAGTCCGGCAATATAGGCAACGGCGCTGACGGGTTCGATCGCGCCGTATTCGCGCCGGATCACACGCAAGGTCGGCACACCGCGCAGGCGTAGGATCATCGGGAAAGTAAACCCGAACACCACGATGAGGCCGATGAGCAATCCTTGCAGCGCGGGAATCGGGCCGGGCAAATCGAGCGATACCGTGGCGAAGTTACCGAGCAGCCGCGTTAAGCCGAACTGTGCCGCCCAACCGAAGGCGATGCCCACCACACTCGCGGCACATCCGAGCACCAGCAATTGCACCAAATAGATCGCAAGCAAGCGCGACTGGGTGGCGCCCAAACAACGCATGATGGCCGCTTGATCCAATTGGCGCACGGCGAACCGCCGGGCGGCCAGCGCCGCGGCGACGGCGGCGAGTATGGTCGCCATGAGCGAGCACAGTCCTAGAAATCGCCCTGCCCGTTCCAACATGGTGCGCACTTCGGGCCGCGCATCGCGTACGCCCTCGAGACGCTCACCGGCGCCGAGTTTAGGTTCGGCCCATTTGCGATAGCTGGCAACGCTCTCATTGCTACCGGCAAGTAACAAACGATGGGACACTCGGCTGCCGACACCGAGTAAACCGGTGGCTTGCAAATCGCGCTGGTTGATCAGCACACGCGGCGCGACGTTCATGAAATCCAGCGCATTGTCGGACTCTTGCACAATGCTCGCCGCGATGCTGAACTCCACCGCACCGAGCTCTAATTTATCGCCGAGAGCGACGCCGAGGATATCGAGCAATCGCGGCGCGACCCACAAGGTTCCGGGTGTGGGGATGGCCGAAGTTTCCTGTTCCTCGGTGGAACCGGCGGCGATGATACGCAACTTCCCGCGTAACGGATAGCCTTCGCTGACGGCTTTGACGTTGACCAGTTGCGTCGACTCGCCGCGCACCGCCATGCTGGGAAAACTCGTTGCCACTGCACTCTGCAAGCGCTGTGCAGTGGCACCAGCGCCAAATTGATCGGGTATTTTATGATCGGCGATGATCACTAAATCGGCGCCCAGCAATTGATTCGCCTCACGATCCAAAGTACGCGCGACTCGATCGGAAAAGAATCCAACCGTCGTGACGCCGGCAACCGCAATCGCCAGCGCCGCAGCCAGTGAACGAAATTCACCAGCACGCCATTCGCGCCATAACAACAATAGCGCGAGCCGGATCAAACTCATGCTGTGTCGATTGCGACGCGGTCGCTTTGCAATCGCCCGGCGACAATTTCCAGCCAGCGCGTACAGCGGCTGCCGAGCGCGGCATCGTGGGTGACCAGAATCAGCGTGGTGCCGCGTTCTTGGTTCAAGGAAAACAATAGATCGATGATCGACGCGCCTGTACCGGTATCGAGATTACCGGTCGGCTCATCGGCGAATAACAGTTTCGGTTCTGTCACGAAGGCGCGGGCGATCGCAACCCGCTGTTGCTCGCCGCCGGACAAGGTGCGCGGGTAGTGTTCCAGCCGCGCGCCGAGGCCGACTCTTTCGAGCAGGCTTCGAGCGCGCTGCCGGGGGTTCGGGGCGCCGGACAATTCCAACGGCAGCATCACGTTTTCCAGGGCGTTGAGTGCAGGTAACAATTGAAACGACTGAAACACAAAACCTAAATATTGACCGCGAAACATCGCACGGTTGTCCTCGTCCATGCTCGCGAGTTCCTGGCCGTCCAAGATCACGCGCCCGGACGTCGGCAGGTCTAGCCCTGCGAGCAAGCCGAGCAAGGTCGATTTCCCGGAACCCGATGCGCCGACGATGGCGACGGCCTCGCCCGCCTTGACAGCAAAACTCACGTCATGGAGGATGTCCAGCTTGCCCTCATCCGTGGAGACTTGCTTGCCTAACCGCTCGGCAACTAGTATGGGAAGTTCGATCGCTCGATCCATCGTATTTATCGCATTTATTTTATCGTCAAGCTTAAGCTTCGCAGCAGCGCCGCAGCAGCAGACGATAGTGATTTTCGGTGACAGCCTGTCGGCTGGTTATGGGCTTCCGCAGAATACCGGTTGGGTCGATTTGCTGCAACGGCGTCTGCGAGAAAAAAAATCGGCCTATCGGGTGATCAACGCCAGCGTCAGTGGCGAAACCACGGCGGGCGGCAGAGTACGGCTGGAATCTACCCTCAAACAATACAAACCCAATCTGGTTGTTTTGGAGTTAGGCGGCAATGACGGTTTACGTGGGCTTGCCTTGGCTTCCGTCCGCAACAATCTGGACGCCATGATTCGTCTTTGCCTCGCGCGTAAAGTTCAAGTTTTGCTGATCGGTATTCGATTGCCGACTAATTATGGCAAAAGCTACACGGAAAAGTTCCACGGCATGTACGGCGAACTGGCGCGACATCACCGGGTGCCGTTGCTAGCTTCGTTGATGACGGGCTTCGAAACTAAACGCCAACTGTTTCAACCGGATGGCATTCATCCCGCGCAGGCGGCACAGACCATGATGCTGGAGAATGTTTGGCGCAAGCTCGAGCCGTTGCTTGCTGCTCGCTAAGTGTGGGCTATTGGGCCGATAGTTCCGCGGCCGAGGTTTTGATGAATTCAGTCAATTTAGCACAGACTGCCGCTGTGGCTGCATCGATTTCCTGCAACAATGCCGGGGCCGATTGCAGCGCCGCTTTCGACGGCAATTCAGCGATTTGACGGCATAGCCCGGCGAGCCGTAGCGCCCCGAGATTGGCGCTGCTCGATGCGAGAGATTGCGCGGCACGGCACAGTTGGCGCATATTCCCGCGATCGGCCGCATCGCGCATCGCCTCAAGCAACGCCGGCGCGCTTTCGAGGTACAGCCTCGCAATCGTCCGAGCAAGGTAATCGTTCCTGCCCCATCCGGGCAGGTGTATCGATTCACCCGACGTTAACAGTTTACCGCTCATTGAAAAATCCGAACTCAGGGCAGTCAAGCCCAATAGCGCGGATTATTCAGGAATTGCAAGAAACCGTGTGTGAACTTTTGTAAATCTTAGATCGATCTGGCCAAAACCGCCACCCATCGCGCCAGGAGCCAAGCGCAGCGCGGTTGTCAGGGCAGGCACTGCCACGAGGCAAGATCCATGGGCTTCCTGGCGTGGTTATTAATAATTACCTAATAACGATTTTCCGTTCACCGGACCTTAACTCACCGATTTCTACCGCAGCGGAAAAGCCCGATCGGTGGAACAAGGCGAGTACTTCGCCGGCGATATCGGGCGCGCAGGCGACCAATAGTCCTCCGCTGGTTTGCGGGTCGGCGAGTAACTTACGCTGCCAATCGGCCATGCCGTCGGGCAAGACGATGTGTTCGCCGTAGGACAGCCAATTACGGTCGGACGCGCCGGTGATGAAGCCCTGCTCGGCGAGTTGGCTCGCTAACGGCAAGATCGGTAAGCGAGCGTAGTCGACTTCTGCCGTTAAGCCAGAACCACGGCAAATCTCCAGCAAATGGCCGAGCAGACCAAAACCGGTGACATCGGTCAGCGCGTGCACCCCGGCCATCGCCGCGAGTTGGGTGCCCGGCGTGTTTAACTGCGTGGTGCTATGTAGCATGGCGGCGTAACCCTCATCCGACAGGCTGCCCTTCTTCAGCGCGGCGCTCAGGATGCCGACACCGATTGGCTTGCCGAGAATCAGCACGTCGCCGGCTTGCGCGCGGTCGTTGCGTTTCACTTGATCGGGATGAACCAGCCCCAGCCCGACCAGACCGTAGATCGGCTCAGGCGAATCGATCGAGTGGCCGCCGGCGATGGGAATACCCGCCGCCGCACAGACTGCATCGCCGCCGGCGATAATGCGCTGGATCGTCTCGACGGGAAGTTTATTGATCGGCATGCCGACGATGGCGAGCGCCATGATGGGCGTGCCGCCCATGGCGTAGATATCCGACAACGCGTTGGTCGCGGCAATGCGGCCGAAATCGTAAGGGTCGTCGACGATGGGCATGAAGAAATCCGTCGTCGCCACCAAGGCCTGGGTAGCGTTGAGCTTATAAACGGCGGCGTCGTCGGAACTTTCGGTGCCCACCAATAAATTTGGAAAAGCCTTAGTTGCTGGTGATTCCGCCAAAATGGCCGACAGCACCGCCGGGGCGATTTTGCAGCCGCAGCCGCCGCCGTGCGACAATTCCGTTAGCCGAATAAATTGGTGTTCTTTCGGATCATTCATGTCGAGGTCTATTCATTGAAGTTTGCGTCACTGGCTACCGTAACACAACTGTCGGAATTTGACGAGGTCATCGACGTGCGCTCGCCCTCGGAGTTCGCGATCGATCACGTTCCCAGCGCGGTCAGTTTACCGATGCTGGATGACGACGAGCGGGCACGCATCGGCACGCTCTATAAACAGGTATCGAGCTTCGAGGCCAAGAAAATCGGCGCGGCCCTGGTCGCCCGCAACATCGCCAATCACATCGAAACCAAACTCATTACGCGCCCCAAGTACTGGCGGCCGCTGGTGTATTGCTGGCGTGGCGGCAATCGCAGCGCCGCCTTGGCCCATGTGCTGCAGAAGATAGGCTGGGATGCCCATACCTTGGACGGCGGCTACAAAGCCTATCGCCGCCACGTGGTCGCCGAAATCGAAAATCTGGCGCCGCTGTTTCAATATCGTATTGTTTGCGGTCCGACGGGCTCGGGTAAAAGCAGGCTGCTGGAAGAACTTGCCCGGCAAGGCGGCCAAGTGCTCGATTTGGAGGAATTGGCGGCCCATCGCGGCTCGGTATTGGGCAATCTCCCGGATCGTCCCCAGCCTGCCCAGAAACTGTTCGAGAGCCGCTTGTGGCACATCCTGCGTGGATTCGATCCCAAACGGCCGGTCTTCATCGAAGCAGAGAGCAAGAAAATAGGGGTATTGCGCGTGCCGGAAGTGTTGATCAATCGTATGTGGCAAAGCGCGTGCGTCAAAGTCGATGTGCCCATCGATGCCCGAATCGATTTCCTGAAGCAGGAATATTCCCACTTTTTGTCGGACTTTGCCGATCTCGAAGAAAAACTGAATTGCCTCAACTCACTGCATGGGGAAAAAAAAATCGCTACTTGGCTCGATCATGCAAGACGCGAGGATTGGAATACGCTCGTCGAGGAATTACTGACGCAGCACTACGACCCAGCCTATCAACGCTCTACGCTAACTCACTATCCGACGCTAAGTGCGGCGCCCGTGCTCAAGGCAAACAAGATCTGCGAAGATTCGATCGGCCAACTGGCAAGCGATTTGCTAAGAACTTAAGCCGCGTTCAATCGGGCGCTGCGGCTATGGATGGTGCCGAATTGAGGTAGGTCAGAATGCGTCTGCCGATATCCCGCAACGGCAGCACCTCGGCCGCGCCGTTCATCTCGATTGCCGCGCGCGGCATGCCGAATATGACACTGCTCTTTTCGTCTTGTGCGATAGTGTGGCCACCCGCCTCGCGCAGGTCGACCAACCCAGCCGCGCCATCTTGCCCCATGCCGGTTAAGATTATGCCGATTACGTGATTGGCGGCGACCGTTGCCGCCGACCGAAATAACACATCCACCGACGGGCGATGCCGATTCACCAAGGCGCTTTGATTCAGGCGAATACGGTATTGCGAGCCGATCTTCGCAAGTTCCATATGGGAATGCCCCGGCGCAACGTAGGCATGCCCCATCAACGCCGGCTCGTCATGTTGCGCCTCGCTCACGTTAAGCTGACAGCTTTGGTCCAGCCGTCGCGCGAACATGCCGGTGAAGAATTCCGGCATGTGTTGCACGATCAGCACCGGCGGCATGCTTTCGGGAAACTGCGTAAGCACTTCGCGAATCGCTTCGGTTCCACCGGTCGACGCGCCGATCACGATTACTCGCTTATCGAGCCCCTGCGTGAGCCGCAGGCTGCCCGCCGGCGGCGTTTTTGCGCGCGATAACCACGTCTTATCCAGAGATCGAATATAGCTGACGTCGGTCGCGGCAGCGGCGCGAATCTTGTTGGCTAATTCCTCGCCATAGTCGGTCAGCAACTGCTTGGTGCCCGCTCTAGGTTTTGCAATGTAGTCCACGGCGCCAAGCTCCAGCGCCCGCAATGTGGTCTCGGCATATTTTTCCGTGAGGCTGGATACCATCACCACCGGCATTGGCCGCAGCCGCATCAAGCGTTCGAGGAACGTGAGTCCACTCATGCGCGGCATTTCAATATCGAGCGTCAATACATCGGGGCGCAGTTGTTTGATTTTTTCCCGCGCCAGGTAAGGATCCGATGCCGTGCCGACGACTTTTAGATCTTCGTAGACCTCCAGTATCTCTTGTAGAATGTGGCGAATGGCCGGGGAATCATCGACGATCAATACGCGAATCGGCATTCGTGGACCGCTTATTTGAAGAGATCAGCGGCGCCGGTGACGGATACCACCTCGAGTTGCGCCGCATAGTTTTTCTCGCGGGTGTAGATGGTGTCGTTGTGCAAGGTGCGCAGTTGCTTCACCATTACTTTTCCGGTCTGAGGGAAAAAATACACTTTGCGCGGAAACGTATTGCCGAGATCCTCGGCGGAAATCCTGATGCGCTCATGGCGGAGATATTCGCGCACAAACTCGGCGTTGCGCTGACCGACATCGGTCATGCCGGCCAACACGCGGCCGCCGCCGAACACCTTAGCTTCCAAGCGATCCCGCTTCGCTCCCAGACTCAACAACTGGTTAATCAGCACCTCCATGGCATAGGCGCCGTAACGGGCAGACATACTAACCGGGCTCTTCGGATCGCCACCGTGTTGCGGCAACATGAAATGATTCATTCCGCCGATCAGATTATCCGGATCACGCATGCACGTCGAAACGCAAGATCCCAACACCGTTACGATCATCATGCTGCGCTTTGTGACGTAAAACTCGCCAGGTAGTATCTTGGCCGCCATCATATCGAAAGAGCGATCGTGATAAACGTTCGGCTGGGTAATATTGGTAAAGTCTTCCGATTTCATCGTCAGGTATCGCTCGATAGGCCGTTTTGCGCCAGGCGATAAACGGTCTTATCGCAAAGTTGATACAAATCCTTAGCGTGAAATAAATTCTCTGAATGGCCGACGTAAAGATAGCCGGTCGGCCGCAGCACTTGACTCAGCCTTTTTAAGATCGAGTACTGGGTTTCCTTGTCGAAATATATCATGACATTGCGGCAAAAGATTGCGTCGAACAGGTCTTTTATTCCCCAGTTCACACTCATTAGATTAATGTGTTCGAAGCGAATCGCATGCCGGATTTCTTCCCTGACTTTGACGTAACCTTCGTGCTGGCTGGTTCCGCGCAGAAAAAACTGTTTACGCCGCTCCAGGCTCACGTTCTCCAGCCGATCCACGCTGTAAATTCCCCGGCGCGCCTGCTCCAGAACATTCGTATCGAGGTCCGACGCAAGAATACTGGGCTGCGGCCTAGCGCCATCGTCTGCTTCAGCGAGCGCCATGGCGATGGAGTAGACCTCCTCGCCGGTGGAAGAAGCGGAACTCCATACCCGAAAAGGGCGGTTCGCCTCGCTGTCACGATATTGCCGCGCTAGTATTTCGAAATGGTGAGGCTCGCGAAAGAAATGCGTTAGGTTGGTTGTAATCGCGTTAATAAACGCCTCCCACTCCGGCGCTCTATCGTCCTCAAGCAACACTAGATAACTGCGGAAAGAATCGAGCTTCAGCGCGCGCAAGCGGCGCGCCAGGCGGCTATAGACCATCTCCTGTTTGCCGGGCTTGAGATTGATGCCAGCACGCGCATAAATGAGCTTGCGGACGGTTTGAAAATCCCGTTCGGCAAATTCGAATTCCCTGCGGCGTTCAACCGGGCTGGGGGATGCCATGTCCACCGATTGTCGATCCATGGCGTTGCGATTATTGCGGCGCGGAGTCCGCGAGCATCGGCGGAGTCGCGTGGCTGCGTGAGCGCTTCCACAACGCAGTAATCGATTCCGCGGGTTGCGGCTGACAAAAAAGATAACCCTGCATGTCCGGTGATCCGTTAGCGCGTAAGAAATCCCTCTCTTCGAGCGTCTCCACACCCTCGGCGACCACACCCAGTTTAAGACTGCGGGCCAAGGCGATAACCGCCATGGCGATGGCCGCATTCCCTTGGTCGTGAGTAATGTCGCGCACGAAGGATTGATCGATCTTTAAATGATCGACCGGGAAACGCTTGAGGTAATTTAGGGAGGAAAATCCGGTGCCAAAATCGTCGATCGCCATGCGTACACCGAGGCGCCGCAACTCTAGCAGGGTAGCCACATTGCGCTCGGAATCCTGCATCAACATACTTTCGGTCAATTCCAGCATGAGATAGCATGGATCAAGACCGCTACGCTCCAGGATGGCCGCGACTTTGATCGCGAGTTGTGGGTCGTGAAACTGTAAACTCGACAGGTTGACCGTCACCGGCACGGGCGGCAGCCCGGCGCGTTGCCATTCGCAATTTTGGCGACACGCTGCTTCGATCACCCACTCCCCTATCGGCGTGATCAATCCTGTTTCTTCCGCTAACGGAATAAATTCGTTAGGGGGAATCAGGCCGCGTTCCGGATGCTGCCACCGCAGCAAAGCTTCGTTGCCGATGACCTCGCCGGTTATACCATGCACCATCGGCTGGTAATACAGCACGAACTCGCCTCGCTCTAGCGCTTTGCGCAGACTTCGTTCGAGATTGAGCTTCTCCAGCGCCGTCGCGTTCATGGATGGACTGTAGAAATGATAGCGGCCGCGGCCATCGCTTTTGGCGTGATACATCGCCGCATCGGCATTCTTTAGCAAGGTTTCGATCTCTTCGCCGTCGAAAGGATAAATGGCGATCCCGAGGCTGGCGGATACGAATAATTCGTGCCCACCAACCAAGATGGGCGCCGCTAAGCTATCCTGGATTCGCTGCGCGACCTTAGCGGCGTCTTGAGTTTGCGCGATGCGGCTCAGCAGGACGGTGAACTCATCGCCGCCTAACCGCGCGACGGTCGAGCTGGGCTGGGCACTGGGGTTGCGCGCAACGCTGTCTTCGCCGCGTACGCATTGAGCAAGACGTGCGCCCACGTCTTGCAGCAACAGATCGCCGATGGTGTGGCCCAACGTGTCGTTGACGCGTTTGAAGTTATCGAGATCGAGGAACAGAATGGCAACGTAGCGATCTTCTCTGCGGGCCGACTGCAACGCTTGACCCAGTTGCTCCTTGAACAACATGCGGTTCGGCAGGCTGGTCAGGCTATCGTAAAACGCAAGATGACGAATTTGCTCTTCCGTGCGCTTGCGTTCCGTGATGTCCTGGATGGTGCCGCGCATGCGCAACGCCCGGCCGTCGCCGTCGTATTCGGTGCGGCCTTGAACATGAATGATCTGCGTTACACCGTTTGGCAGAACGATGCGATAGTCTTGATTGTAAGGCTTCTCCGCCTTGATCGCGGCAACGAATGCTTCTTTGACTGCCTCGCGATCTTCCGGATGAATCAAATTCCAAAAGCTCTCAGAACTCGAATTGACGGAGTCTTCGCTCATACCGAAGGTGTGATAGATTTCTTTGGACCAGTACACAATATTCTTTTCCAGGTCCCATTCCCAACTCGATAAACCTGCGAGTCGTTGAGCATCGGCCAGGTTCTCTCGGCTTTTCGCCAGATCTTCCATCGCATGGCTCGAGCGCAGCATGTAACGCAACCGGTGACCCAACAGCGGCCAATTCAGCGGCTTGGTGACGAAATCCGTCGCCCCCGCCTCGTAGGCGCGATTAATCGATTCAACGTCGTCCAGACTGGTGATCATGAGGATGGGGGTGTGTTTCCCTAGTGGAAGCCGGCGCAGCGCGAGGCAGACATCAAAGCCATTCTGATCCGGCATCATTACGTCCAGCATGACTATATCGGGCTTGCGCTCATCGAACAGGCGCAGGCCTTGAACACCGTTATCGGCCGTGACGACAAAAAACCCTTGTGCTTCGAGAACGTGGCGCGCGAGATCCCGCAAACCGACGTCGTCGTCGATAAGCAGCACGAGTTCTTTATGGTTGGATGCCGGCTTTATCATGGTCCATCAATAGCAGATCGTTTCGGTGACTGCGTTAAACTATGCCGCGACGAGATCGTCTAGCGTGCCGCTCGCTTCTCGTCTTGTACTACCCTAGCTTCCAGCACTACATTAGGCCCGCTCGAGGACCTGTTCTACCTGAACGATCTCCTCCATGGTGGCGAGCTTCTCGATGTCGATGATGATCAGCAAGCGTTCATCCATGGTGACTAAGCCATCGATGTAATCCGTCTTGATTGCGGCTCCCATCTGTGGCGCTTCTTTAATTTCCTCAACACCCAGCGCCACCACATCGGAGACACTATCCACCACCACGCCGACCACACGTCCTCGAATACTAAGGATAATGACGACCGTAAATTGGTTGTATTCAACTTTCTCCAAATCGAGCTTGATGCGCAGATCGATGATCGGAACGATGATCCCGCGAAGGTTGACGACACCCTTCATGAATGCCGGCGTGTTCGGAATGGGCGTGACGATTTCATAGCCCCGAATCTCCTGCACTTTCAGGATATCGATGCAATACTCTTCATTACCGAGGGTAAAGGCGAGAAACTCCTTCTTCGCCGTTGCCGTTTGGTTCTTGTGGCTCAACTCATACATGCTAGGACTCCTAGTTCTCAACCGGTGCAATACCAAAATCAGTGCATTTGTCCACGCACGATGGAATTCGCATCGAGTATCAATGCAACGCGGCCATCCCCGAGTATGGTCGCGCCGGCTAGATGATCGACTTTACGATAGTTGGCTTCTAAGCTCTTGATCACTACTTGGTCTTGCCCCAGCAAGGTATCGACTAACAGCGCAACGCGTTTGCTATCGGCCTCCATCAATACGAATACCCCCTTGCCGACATCAAACCCGCTGGCAATGTTACACACGCGCCGAAGCTCTACGACCGGAAGATATTCGCCTCGGACTTCCACCACCATCCCCTGGCCGGCGATCCGCTTGACCGCTCGACCGCTGGACTGCATGCATTCGGTGATAAAAGCCAGCGGCAGCACAAACGTATCGCTTCCAACTTGAACGAACATTCCCTCCACGATCGCCAAGGTCAGGGGCAGCCGAATATTGAAGGTCGAGCCGATACCTGGCAACGACGAGATTTCTACTCTCCCGCCGAGAGAAGTGATGTTCTCGCGAACCACATCGAGTCCGACACCGCGACCCGACAGGTCGGTCACTCTATTCGCGGTCGAGAAACCTGAACGGAATATCAGTTGCTGTATGCTCTGCCCATCGAGTTCTTCGGTCGCGCCAATCAGCCCCAACTCTTGGGCCTTGACTTTGATCTTATGCGGATCGATGCCGCGGCCATCGTCACGAACCTCGATTTCAATATGACCGCCGCGATGCTGCGCATGCAAGCTGATGGTGCCGATCTCGGACTTACCTGCTAAGAGCCGCTCCTCAGCCGTCTCAAGGCCGTGATCCAAGGCATTTCGCACCAGGTGAGTCAGCGGATCGAACAATTTTTCAATTACGCTTTTGTCAAGTTCGCTGCTTTCGCCCGATATTTTAAGTTCCACTTTCTTACCCAGGGACATGCCGATGTCCCGGACCATGCGATGAAAGCGTCCGAATACGAAGCTGACCGGCAACATACGTATCGCCAAGACCGCTTGTTGCAGTTCGCGCGTATTACGTTCAAGCGTTGCAAGGGTGGACTGTAATTGTTGCAAGCGATCCATATCGAAGTGATCGACGCTCTGTTTGAGCATCGTCTGGGTGATCACCAACTCGCCGACTAGATTCACCAGGCTGTCGACTTTGTCCGCACCCACCTGCAGAGTTTGCGCACGGACGGTACTCGGCAGATCGCCGGATGCGAGGTCCATGTTGACCCGGTCGGAAGCGCGGCGTCCTGGCGTGGGGTCGTTGTTGCGTCGCTCGTGGGATTGAGGGCCAGGATGATCGTTTTGGACTAGCGTCGGTATCTCATCGAGTTCCGGCAATGCCTGAATACTTAGGTCGCAATCCTCAGTCACCCAAGCGAATACGTCGCGCACGGCCTCGATCGTGTGGTTGGATCTCAACCGGCCCGTCCAACTCAAATAGCTCGCCTCGGGATCGATGTCCGATAGGACCGGCAAATCGCTAATGTCGCAGCGGGACTCGAACTCACCCAGGGTTGCCAACTCGCGCAAAATCCGCAAGGGATCGTTACCGGAAAGAAAAAATCCTCGATAGGGTTTGAAATGAATGAAATAAGTGGACAGTTCTCTTTTGTCGTCCGTAATCGGCATCTTTTGCATGGGCGCCACGCTCGTTTGCATGAGCATGAGGTCGGACTTCAGTTCCTCGATTGGCGCGAGATCGACACCTATGCCGCTTTGCACTTCGCCCAACAAGCTGCGCTCGGCGTCGACAGAACGCAGGAGTATATCGATGATCCCGCGGCTCGGTTCGATCTCGCCCGTGCGTAAACCATCCAACAGGGATTCCAGGTGATGGGAGAAGTCGGCTATCGCCTCGAATCCAAGACTGCCGCTACCGCCCTTGATGGAATGGATGACTCGAAAAATTCCTTGCAACAACTCCGGATCTTTGTTGCCGCGCTCAAGCTTAAGCAAATCGGCTTCCATTGCGTCCAGTCCGGACAGGCTCTCCGCTAAAAACGTCGCATTAAAACGTGCGAGATCGATCGCCATATCTCGTTAAATCTTCGTCAGCCCAGCACTTTGCCGAGCACCGACAATAACACTTCGGGATTGAAAGGCTTGACGATCCAACCCGTCGCACCGGCGGCGCGGCCGCGCTGCTTGATCTCTTGTTCCGATTCCGTGGTCAACACCAGCACAGGGGTAAATTTATATTCGGGCATCGCGCGAATTTCTTTCACCAGATCAATTCCGTTCATGCCCGGCATGTTGACGTCGGAAATGACCAAGTCGAATTTATTCAACTGCAGATGTTGCATCGCTTCCGCGGCGTCACGCGCTTCCACCACTTCGTGGCCCGCGTCAGTCAAGGTAAATTGCACCATCTGGCGCATGGTATTTGAATCATCGACAATTAGGATAAAAGCCATAAGTTAAGTCCTAGAATAGTTCTACAGAATTTCCTTCGCCGTCGCCGGAAATCGGTTTCGGCTTCGACCCCAGATCGGATTTTCTCTTCGGCGGTTCCGCGTCGTCCGCATTTGGCGACGCTTCTTCGTGGCTATCCGACGCTGGAGTGCGACCCTGGTCCTTTGCGCTCGGAAGCGGCAACACACCCATTTTCAGTTGCTTGCTCAGTACCCGAGTTTCGTCGGATATGCTGCTCAGGGACTTGATAATCTCACTAAGTAAAGGACCACGCAGACGCTCCAGTTTCTGCTGTGTAATGTCCTGAAATTGCATCGCGACGATGAGCTTGTTTACGTCTCTGCGTATCTCTTGCGCGGTGGTGTTGATATGCTTTAAAACATCCGTGACCTGTTGGTTCTTCAATACCATCCCACCGCTGAGGTGCACCGCGTCGGAACGGACTTGGTCCGCATCGGCATGATTTTCTTCAGCGAGTTTTCGCAACCGCGTGCGCAACTCAGCGATTTGCGATTCGTCAGCCCCGAATTCTGCAACTTTGTCCACCACCTGCAAGCAGTCCTTCGCGAAATCGCTGAGCCGATCCACGGTTAAATTCAAAAGCACTTCGTAGGCGCGAATATATTCGGGTAGCGACATCTCTGCCTCAGCGCTGTCGCCGCTACCGACGTCACCAGGGCCGCGGGTGGTTTGCAACAGCCCCATCGCGTACTCGATCTGCTGAGTGGAGCGGCTGGTGATGTTGCGAAAACTCTTACTGATGTTCAGCACAGCCGTTTCCGATTCCTCGATCACTTCTTGTAGCGCCCCTTGAGTTTCGCCGAGATCGGTAGTGCTGGCTTGAGTGATGCCTGCCCATCGTGCGAGTAGTCGCCGGAGTGGACGAGACGCTCGCCGTACGGCGCGTTGAGCCTCTTCAGGCTTGGTGGCCGGCCCGGCTGCGGGTTTCCCATCCACTCTGCCCCCCACCGTCAGTCGAAGACCTAAGAAAATCCCGATAAGCGAAACGATCAGTGCGCTAGCGCTAATCCAAGTGGGGATGAAAAACACCGCCCAAAGCCACGGCAGAAATGCCACGGCGGTGAAAACTAAGACTTGTTGCCGGTTAACCGTAGGGCTCTTCATCAGGTCAACCGTCCGCCAATCGAAAAATTTGACGCAAACCCGCGTGACCGGCCGCAGCGGAAAATGCCTCCGACATGCCTCGCCAACGCCATGGAATATGGTGGGAATCGAGCAGATTGAACCATGCGACCAACAGTTGCAGTACCGATGCATCGAGCTTCATTGCCGCCGAGGCGTCGATTTCGACCGAATCGACCGTTTCAAGGTCGGCGCGTATCATTAACTCATGCATGGCTAGAGCCGTGGTTACATCCGCTCGCTCCAGCAAGTTTAATGTCGCGACGCGATCTGTCTCGTGTATCTCTAACATCGCGCGGGCCCCGTTTGCAGGTTGTCGATCACACTTATTTGCAGCATCAATCAGCGCACTCGTAAAATTATGCGTAATATTATCATATATATTAAATATTTATACTGTATACTTATATATAAATATGATATTTAAACTTTATTGCATTGCTTTAATTAGTTTTTAATCAGTTAGAGTTGAACTATGCGATCGGCGGCTATCTCAATTAAATTAATCTTTTACTTGAGGATCGCGATATCATAATACATAAATTACAGCAGCTTTTGCGTTATTTCTAAACATTTTATTTAAACCTTTCGCCACTTTTAGAGCCCTATCAGAATCATGAACGACGCCGCGGCTATAGAACGAATTGGAAAATACATCATCATTCGCGAAATCGGACGCGGTGCGTCGGCGACGGTGTATTTAGCCGATGACCCGTTCAACCAGCGCAAGGTCGCCATCAAGCTGCCGGACAAGACCGACGACTTTAATGATCCGGAGGCCGCCCGCCGCCGCAAGCTATTCCTGAACGAAGCCTCCCTGGCCGGCAAGCTGGTTCATCCGAATATCGTCAAAGTGTTCGACGCGTCCACCGAGTCGGACATGAGTTATCTGGTCATGGAGTACGTACCGGGCGGCAACCTCAAGCAGTTTTGCACCGACGATAACCTGCTGCCGATACGCAAAGTCGCGATGTTGGTGTTCAAATGCTGCCGCGCTCTGGACTACGCTTACCAAAACGGCGTTATCCACCGCGACATCAAACCCGCCAATATCCTGCTCAGCGAGCAAGAAGATATAAAAATCAGCGACTTCGGCACCGCCCACATTTCGACCACGCAAACTACCCAGGTACAGGGGTTCCTGGGCTCGCCGGCCTACATGTCGCCGGAACAGATCAACGAAGAAAATCCGTCCGTCCAGTCCGATATCTATTCGATGGGGATCGTCCTGTATGAATTGCTGACGGGCCGGTTGCCGTTCACGGCGCAGAATTTTCCGTCCATGCTGAACAAAATCCTGAACGAGCCGGCAACGCCGATCACCGATTTCCGTCCCGAACTGCCGGACCGGCTGGTGAATATCGTGCAAAAAGCCATGAACAAGGATTTGTCGGTACGCTATCCAAATTGGTACGAATTCTCCCGCGATCTGGCGGACAGCCTGAAAGAATGGGAACAGATCGTCAATGAACTGAGCCACGCGGAGAAAGTGAACCTACTGCGCGATCTCAATTTCTTCAAGTTTTTCAAAGAAGAACAACTAAAAGAAGTCGTGCGCAACGCCGACTGGGTGAGTCGGAAGAAAAACGAAAACGTCCTGCAAGAAGGCGATATCGACCAGGCGTTTTACGTCATCGTCAAAGGCAAAGTGAAAGTCACCAAGGGCGGGCGCATGTTAAATGCCCTGAAACCCGGCGACTGCTTCGGCGAGATCTCGTTCCTCAACCCGACGAATCAGGAACGCACCACCGCCGTGACCGCCCTCGACGACGTGCAGATCATCCGCTTGCACGTACCGCAAATGGACCTCATGTCCGAGAGCACGCAATTGCAGTTCAATAAGATTTTCCTGCGCAATCTCGTCAGCCGTCTTTCCCAAACGAGCACCGACGCCGATCTTTAGTCAGTAGCGTCACCCCGCCAATAAACATATTGCTTGGGCGGCAATCCCCTCACCGCGGCCGGTGAAACCCAATTGTTCCGTCGTGGTCGCTTTCACGTTAATCGAATCGGCCGCCAGGTCCAGGTCGGCGGCGATATTAGCGACCATGGCGGGAATATGCGGCGCCATGCGCGGCGCTTGGGCGATGATCGTGGCGTCGATATTCACAATGTGCAAGCCTCGGCCGCGAATTTTCTGATCGACGGCGCGCAGTAACACCCGGCTATCGATATCCTTATACGCCGGATCGCGATCGGAAAAATGCCGGCCGATGTCCCCAAGCGCAGCGGCGCCTAGCAGTGCATCGCAAATCGCGTGCAGCAACACATCGGCATCGGAGTGGCCCAGCAAGCCCAGATGATGGCGAATTTCCACGCCGCCGATAATCAGCTTGCGGCCTGGTGCAAACGCATGGACGTCGAAGCCCTGCCCGACTCGCAAAGTGGTCATGTCACCCCACCTTGGCCTCCGCCCCTCATCAGCAGCCATTCTGCGAGGGCCAGGTCTTCGGCGTAAGTTACTTTAATGTTACTGCGATCGCCCATCACCAGCTTTGGGCGCATCCCGGCCGCTTCGATGGCGCTCGCTTCATCGGTGATGGTTTTAAGTTGGGTATTTTGTAACGCGCTGCGCAACGTACCAACGCGAAACATCTGCGGCGTCTGCGCTTGCCATAGTCCCGCACGCGGCGCGGTCGATGTTACGCGCTCGTTTTCATCGCTGCGCTTAATGGTATCCGAAACCGGCACCGCCAATAGACCACCGACGACATCGTTGCCGATCTCGTCGATCAAGCGATGCAACGCTGCCGCCGACAAACACGGGCGCGCCGCATCGTGCACCAGCACCCAATCGTTATCGAGTACGCCGTGACGTTCCATGGCAAGCAATCCATTCAACACGGTTTCTGCTCGAGAGGCACCGCCACAAGGCAATACCAGAGCGGCTTCCAGGCCAGGCATGCTTGAGAGCCGCTCCCCATAAGGGTCTCCAGGCAGCACTACTATGAAAACTTTACCTATGCACGAATCAGCAATTAGAGTCGCTGCCGCATGGGCGAGCAGACATTTACCGCCGATTTCCAGATATTGCTTCGGTGTTTCGCCACCGATTCGCGTTCCGCTTCCCGCAGCGGGAATCAAGGCAAAATATCGCGGCATTGGGCTAGGCGATTTTTTCCAGACCACCCATGTAAGGCCGCAACACCGATGGTATCAACACGCTACCATCGGCCTCCTGGTAGTTTTCCAGGATCGCGACCAGGGTCCGGCCGACAGCGAGACCTGAACCATTCAACGTATGAACCAGCTCCGGTTTGCCCTGCGCATTGCGAAAACGCGCTTGCATGCGCCGCGCCTGAAACGCTTCGCAGTTCGAGCAAGACGAAATCTCGCGATAGGCATTTTGCGCCGGCAGCCACACTTCTAAATCGTAGGTCTTCGCCGCGCCGAAACCCATGTCGCCGGTACACAAGGACATCACCCGATAGGGCAAATCCAGCTTCTGCAAAATCGCCTCGGCATGGCCGACCATTTCTTCTAACGCGTCGTAAGATTTGTCCGGGTGCACGATCTGCACCATCTCGACTTTGTCGAACTGATGCTGGCGTATCATACCGCGCGTGTCCTTGCCGTAACTCCCCGCTTCCGAGCGAAAACACGGTGTGTGGGCCGTCAGTTTCATGGGCAGTCGATCGAGGGGAACGATGTCGCCGCGCACCGTGTTGGTGAGCGAAATTTCCGAAGTGGAAATCAGATAAAGTTCTTCCGTCGCGTCCGCCCCACCCTTGCGCACGGCGAACATATCATCTTTGAATTTCGGCAATTGCCCGGTCCCGAGCAAGGTTTCGCTGTTGACGATGTACGGCGTGTAGTGTTCGACATAACCGTGAACTTGCGTCTGCGTGTCGAGCATGAATTGCGCTATGGCTCGATGCAGCCGGGCGATCGCGCCTCGCATCAAAGTAAAGCGTGCACCGGCAAGCTTAGCTGCGGTCTCGAAATCCAAGCCGCCGAGATTCGTGCCGATATCGACGTGATCTTTTACTTCGAAATCGAACTTTTTCGGCGTTCCCCAGCGGCGGACTTCGACGTTGTCATCGGCGGATTTTCCCGACGGGACGCTGTCGTGCGGCAGGTTCGGCACGCCTAGCAACATATCTTGCAACTTCGTCTGAACGCTTTCGAGTTGCGCTTCACCTGCTCTCAACTCGTCACCTAGCGTGGCCACTTCGGCCATGATCGCCGCTGTATCTTCGCCTTTAGCCTTGGCCTGGCCGATCAACTTCGACGATTGATTGCGTTTCGCCTGTAGTTCTTGGGTCTTAACTTGAATTGCCTTGCGCTCGTTTTCCAACCCGCGAAACGTTTCGATATCGAGCTGGAAGCCGCGCCCAGCAAGGCGCTTGGCGATGCCTTCCAGATCAGTTCGGAGTAATTGAATGTCTAACATGGCTCAGATTTATTGCGTGAAAAGTGAAAGGTGAAAGGTGAAAAGGAAAAACATGTCGAGGTATGCAGGTTCACTCTTCACTTTTCACGTCTTTTAGCCGCATCCAATGCGCGCAAGGCGTTAAGCTTGTCGCGTATTTTCGCTTCTAAACCGCGATCGGTCGGCTCGTACCAGCGCTGACCTTCAATACCGTCCGGTAAATATTGCTCGCCGGCTGCATAAGCGTTTTCTTCGTCGTGGGCGTAGCGATATTCCTTGCCGTAACCCAAATTTTTCATAAGTTTGGTCGGCGCATTACGCAGGTGAACCGGCACCGGTCGCGACTCGTCTTCCGCCACGAATGCGCGTACCGCATTATACGCGACGTAAGTGGCATTACTTTTAGGCGCGCAAGCCAAATACAGCGCCGCCTGGGCCAGCGCCAACTCGCCCTCCGGCGAACCGAGCCGCTCGAAGGTCGCGACTGCGTCGAGGGTCAGATTCAGCGCCCGTGGGTCGGCGAGGCCGATGTCCTCGCTCGCCATGCGCACCAAGCGCCGCCCCAAGTAGCGCGGATCGGCGCCGCCATCGAGCATGCGCACCAGCCAATACAGCGCGCCATCGGGATTGGAGCCGCGCACGGATTTATGCAACGCCGAAATCTGATCGTAGAACTGATCGCCGCCTTTGTCGAAGCGGCGGCCGCTGCGCGTTAAGGTATTTTGCACCAACTCAACATCGATATTTGTCACGTCGCTTTGCTCGACGGCAACGTTGAGCTGTTCCACCGAGTTAAGCAAGCGCCGGGCGTCGCCGTCGGCCGATTCGATCAATAATTTCGCTGCCTCGTCGGCAATCGCAATGCCCTGAAGAACCGCATCCAGAGCGCGTCTCAGCAAGGTTCCCAGTTCATCCGTAGACAAAGTATGCAACACGTAAACCGCAGCACGGGACAACAAAGCCCCATTGACTTCGAACGATGGATTTTCCGTAGTGGCGCCGATAAAGGTGATCAAGCCCGATTCGACGTGGGGAAGAAATGCGTCTTGCTGGGATTTGTTGAAATGATGCACCTCGTCGACGAACAAAATGGTCGCGCGGCCGAACTGTTCGCGATTAAGCTTCGCTTGCTCGATGGCTTCACGGATATCTTTAACGCCGGACAACACCGCCGATAAGGGTATGAAATCCGCATCGAAAGACTCAGCCATCAACCGCGCTAACGTGGTTTTGCCGACGCCGGGCGGCCCCCACAAAATCATCGAATGGAGTTTTTTCGCCGCAAAGGCGACGCGCAACGGCTTGCCCGGCCCGAGCAAATGCGTCTGGCCGATTACTTCATCGAGTTTCTTGGGACGTAATAGTTCGGCGAGCGGCGGAGCAGGCGGTGCCATGCAATAGAGTGACCCGCTCAGTCAAATTTCAAGGAATCGAAAAAAGTAGGTATCTGACGTTTCGCCACGGCTTCCTGGGCCTTGGGATATTCAACGATCATCATGAATAGATCGTCGCCGAGCAAAATCACCCGCTGTATCATCGTCGACCGCGCCGTCACCACTTCGCCTTCCATCGCTTCATTGCCGTTCATTTTCATCGGCTTGACGCTCTTGTAGCGAAGCTTACCGGCGGAAACTTTAAACTTTTCGAACTGGGCGCGGGCGCCTTTATTGTCTGGCTTATAGTGGATCCGGGTAGCGGTGAATTTAATACCCTGCACGGTCAAAGCGGAGATGGTGTGGCTACGGTCGACGGCTGAACTAAGCTGGTCATGAACCGCCGTGATATCGTTATATTTGGTCGGAATTCGCAACATGTATCCGCCCTCGGTCGATACCGCCGTGGTCCATCCGTTTTCATCCAACTCGCCGGCGAGTTGTTGGTGCATGGTAATGGTCGGCGAGTTGGCTTTGGTGTCAGCCCAAACGTTTTGGGCGGCTATAAATATCCCCAGCGCCGCGATCGTGATCGATCTAAATTGATTCATCGAAAAACCTTGAGAACAGAAACCTAACACGCGTTACTCACCAACCACGTCCGCGCCTTTCGGCGGCGTAAACTTAAATAAATCCCCGGCAAGCTTGGGATTCTTTTCGACTTTGGCGAATCGGATAATGGTTTTCTGGCCAAAGTTATCGATCAATTCCATCACTTGCAAACCCGTCCCGCTGAAACCCATGCGTATGCTTTCGAAGGTTGTATCCTTATCCTTAGGCTTCGCCTGCAGCCAATCGATGCCTTCGCTGCTGCCGCCATCGACCAAGATAAAGCTGCGTTCGATTTCGTTGCTGCCCGCGAGCAAGGCGGCGGGGCTGGAGCCCAACGAATCGGTCAAGCGTTTGACCGTCACTTGGTTGAGATCGTTATCCCATATCCAAAGCTTTTGGCCATCGCCGACGATGAGTTGCGGATAAGGTTTCAAATACTCCCAGCGAAATTTTCCCGGCCGGGAGAACTGCATCGTCCCGCCGGATTCGCTGGTGACTTTGCCGCTGCGATCGACCACGGATTGGCTGAACTGTGCCCGCAATGTTTTGGCGCCCTCCACGAACTCGTGCAATCGATCGATGCCTCCAGCCTGGACTTTTCCGGCCAGAAGCACGATTAAAACTAAGCCGCTAAAGAATCTAAAATACATGGTAATCGTCGCCATAAAGAAGCACATGGAGGAATAACGCGCCGCGGCGAAATCGGCCTACCGCTCGGCACTGGCGCCGGGCACCAGGATCTCGCGGTTGCCATTGGTTTGCATCGGCGACACCATGCCGGCCCGCTCCATGTCTTCGATCAGCCGCGCCGCGCGGTTGTAGCCGATGCGTAAATGGCGCTGCACCAAGGAAATCGACGCGCGGCGAGATTTCAGAACCACTTCGACGGCTTGGTCGTAGAGCGGATCCTTCTCACCACCGCCGGAACCACCGCTCAGCAAATCGTCGCCGCCCTCGACGCTATCTGGGCCATCCAGAATACCCTCCACGTAATTGGGCTCTCCCTGCTCCTTCAAGTACTCGACCACGGTGTGAACTTCTTGATCGGCGACAAAGGCGCCATGAACCCGCTGCGGATAGCCGGAGCCCGGCGGCAAATACAGCATATCGCCCTGGCCCAACAAAGCTTCGGCGCCCATTTGGTCGAGAATCGTACGCGAATCGATTTTGCTCGACACTTGAAATGCAATTCGCGTGGGAATGTTAGCTTTGATCAGGCCGGTAATCACATCGACCGACGGACGCTGGGTTGCCAGAATCAAATTGATGCCCGATGCCCGCGCCTTTTGCGCCAAGCGGGCGATCAGCTCTTCGACTTTTTTGCCGACCACCATCATGAGGTCGGCCAACTCGTCGATCACGACAACGATAAGCGGCAATGATTCCAACGCCTCGGGCGCGTCTGGCGTCAAGCTAAAGGGATTTTTGAGCGGGCTGCCCGCCTTCTCCGCTTCGGCGACCTTGTTGTTGTAGCCGGTGAGATTCCGCACACCCAACGCTGACATGAGCTTATAGCGGCGCTCCATTTCGGCGATACACCAGTTCAGCGCCGCGCCCGCCTGGCGCATGTCCGTCACCACCGGCGCGAGCAAATGCGGGATGCCTTCGTAGACTGATAACTCCAACATTTTCGGATCGATCAAAATTACCCGTATCTGCTTCGGCGAGGCCTTGTAAAGCAAACTCAAGATCATGGCGTTGATCGCCACGGATTTGCCGGAGCCCGTGGTGCCCGCGACGAGCAAATGCGGCATACGCGCGAGGTCCGCGACGACTGGATAACCGGCGATGTCTTTACCGAGCGCCAAGGTGATCGGAGACGCCATGTCGGCATAGACCTTGGAACTTAATATTTCCGACAGGCGCACCACTTGGCGTTTGGGATTGGGAATTTCCAAGCCCATGCAGCTCTTGCCCGGTATGGTTTCCACCACGCGGATCGACGCCACCGACAGCGATCGCGCCAGATCCTTCACCAAATTTACGATCTGGCTGCCTTTGACACCGACGGCCGGTTCGATTTCATAGCGCGTCACCACCGGGCCGGGATAGGCCGCCAGCACTTTCACCTGAACGTTGAATTCGAGCAGCTTCTTCTCGATCAAACGCGACGTGAATTCCAGCGCGTCCGTGCCCATGGTTTCCACTTGCGGGGCGGGCGCATCCAGCAACGATAGCGGTGGCAATTCGGAATCGGGTAAATCGGAGAATAACGGCGCTTGTTTTTCCTGCGCCATGCGTGACGATTTCACCACCTCCGGCGCGGGCGGTGCGATCAGCACCGGCTCGCGTTGTTCGAAAATGCGCGTCAGTTCGCCCACGCTTTCTTCACGCTCGATCTGGGCTTCTTCGCCAGCCCTACGATCTCGCCAAGCCTGATAGCGCTGCAGCGTGGTCAGGAATAATAATTCCATGGCATGGCCGGTTTTTTCGGCCAATCGTATCCAGGACAGGCCGGTGAATAAACTAAAGCCGATGGCGAACACCACCAGCATCAACAAGGTCGCGCCGGTAAAGCCAAACCCCGCAGCAAGACCGCGGGAAACAAGCGCGCCCAACATGCCACCGGGCACCCCCGGCAGTTCCGTCGAAACGCTTTGGAAACGCAGCGATTCGATTCCAGCGCTCGCCATCATCAGCAACACAAATCCGAGCGATGTTACGGCGGCGGAATGGCGATCGATCAGCCCGGCAAAATCCAAGCGGCGGTAACTGTGCAGCACGGCGATAAACGCCAACACGGCCCACCACCAAGCCGACACACCGAATATCGATAGCAAAATATCCGACAACCACGCGCCGAATGGCCCGCCGGTGTTGTGAACGATGTCGCTACTGGCCGTGTGGGACCAGCCGGCATCGCCGCGATGGTAAGTCACTAGAATCAGCGCAAGGTAACAACCCAGCGCCGCCAAAAACAGCCACGAAGCTTCGCGCAGCAAGCGCGTCAGCTTGGGCGACATGGGCTCGGCGGGGCGCGCCATGGTGGACTTGAACATTCCTGACATTGTGACCATCTAAAACAAACGCGACGTTAAATTATAACGTCATCGATCTCGACAACGCTCGGAAATACCTGGAAAATCGAAACTTAAACTAACAAATTCAATGTCATGAACACAAAACACCACAGTCTCATCATCCTAGGCTCCGGCCCCGCCGGCTATTCCGCCGCCGTCTACGCTGCCCGAGCCAATTTGAAACCCGTGTTGATCACCGGCCTAGCCCAGGGCGGCCAACTCATGACCACCACCGATGTCGACAACTGGCCCGCCGACGCCGACGGTGTCCAAGGTCCAGAATTGATGGAACGTTTTTTAAAGCATGCCGAGCGCTTCGGCACCGAAATAGTGTTCGACCACATCAACCGCGTGCAGCTCAAGGAGAAGCCGTTTACCTTGGAAGGCGATTCCGCGACGTATACCTGCGATGCCCTCGTCATCGCCACCGGCGCGTCGGCGCGTTATCTGGGCCTGCCCTCGGAAAGCGCCTTCATGGGCAAAGGCGTATCGGCTTGCGCGACCTGCGATGGGTTTTTCTACAAAGGTGAAGATGTCGCCGTGATCGGCGGCGGCAACACCGCCGTCGAAGAAGCGCTCTATCTCAGCAATATCGCCAAGAGCGTCACGTTGGTGCATCGCCGCGATAAGCTGCGCGCCGAAGCGATCATGGTCGATAAACTCATGGATCGAGTTAAGAGCGGTAACCTGAAAGTCGAATGGAACCAAAATCTGGACGAAGTCCTAGGCGATCAGAGCGGCGTCACCGGTATACGCATCAAGGGCACAACGGATTCGAACACCAAGGAAATGCCGTTGAAAGGCGTGTTCATCGCCATCGGCCACACGCCCAACACGCAGATTTTTGAAGGCCAGTTGGACATGGCCAACGGCTACATCAAAACCAAGAGCGGCAACAACGGCAACGCCACCGCGACCAATATTCCCGGCGTGTTCGCCGCGGGCGACGTGCAGGATCACGTCTATCGCCAAGCGGTGACCAGCGCCGGTTCCGGCTGCATGGCGGCGCTCGACGCGCAGAAGTATTTGGAAGATTTGCACCACTGAGTTCCTTCGGGAATTGAAGCTGCAATGAGCTCTGCTTGACTGATCGATCGATGCGCGCAACCCTCACCCCCAACCCTCTCCCGCCGACGCGGGAGAGGGAGTAGATTCCCCTCTCCCCGCTGGGGAGAGGGTGCAGGGTGAGGGGCAAGCCATGACATAGAGCCCAATACCCATGCCCAACGAAAAAGACGACGAATTCGCCCTATTCCGCGACGCCGTAGCCGACGTCCAGCCGGTGCGCGTGCCGGACAAAGCCCTGCACGAAAAGCCGCGCCCCAAGCCGATCCCCAGCCAGTTGTTGCGCGACGATATCGAGGTTTTAAAAGAAGCCCTCAGCGATCCACAACCCGGCGCCGACGAATTCGAAACGTCGGAAACATCGGTATTCGTGCGCCCGGGTCTGCCGAAAAATGTCGTGCGCCGCTTGCGCAATGGCCATTGGTCCGTGCGCTATGAATTGGATTTGCACGGTTACACCGGCGACGAAGCGCGCACGGAATTTGTCGCGTTCCTCAATCGCGCCCGCCGCGACGGCGAACGCTGCGTGCGCATCATTCACGGCAAAGGTTTGCGCTCGTCGACCGGCGAACCGGTGTTGAAACAAAAAGTTCGCCACTGGCTCACGCAACGCGACGAGATTCTCGCCTTCGCAGAAGCCGCGCCGGCGCAAGGTGGCAGCGGCGCGGTGGTGGTGTTGTTGAAATCAAAAAATCCCAGTCCGCAAGGACACGAGTTCGACGAGTGATGGGTTTAATGTGTACCGCAAAAAACAGGCATGTCATCCTGAGCAACGCGAAGGATCTGCTTTTATTCGCTCCGCAAAGCAGATTCTTCGACCGGAGTTTACCCTCGAGCGCAGCGAAGGGGCCTCAGAATGACAATACGTGCTGTAAACCGGGTTTGCGGTTACAATCGCCGCTCGAATTTTTGCGCTAACTCAATAACCACATGGCCAACATAAAAGTCGGACTCGTCATGGGCAGCAGCAGCGACTGGGAGGTCATGCAACACGCCGCCCAACAGCTCGAAGCCTTCGGTGTTGCGTTCGAAGCAAAAGTCGTGTCCGCCCATCGCACGCCGGACGATATGTTTGCCTACGCCGAGAGCGCCGCCCAGCGCGGCCTCCAGGCCATCATTGCCGGAGCGGGAGGCGCGGCGCACCTTCCAGGCATGCTTGCTGCGAAAACCACGCTACCCGTGCTCGGCGTGCCGGTGCCGTCAAAGTATCTGCGCGGCGAAGACTCGCTCTACTCCATCGTGCAAATGCCCAAGGGCGTGCCGGTCGCGACCTTCGCCATCGGTGAAGCAGGTGCGGCGAACGCGGGATTATTTGCCGTCGCGCTGCTAGCGTTGCACGATCCGGAACTAGCGAAAAAACTAGCGGCGTTCCGCGCGCAGCAAGTCGACGCGGTCCACGCGATGACCCTTCCACCCGACCCGAACAAAAAGTGATCCTGCCCGGCAGCACGCTCGGCTTGCTCGGCGGCGGGCAACTCGGGCGAATGTTCACCAGCGCCGCGCGCACCATGGGATACGACGTTATCGTCCTCGATCCCGATCCCGCCAGCCCCGCCGCGCATTTTGCGACCGAGCATTTATGTGCCGATTATCATGATCAGATCAGCGCTCGAACAATTGGCGAATCGTTGCGCGGCGGTGACCACAGAATTCGAAAACCCTCCCGCCGATAGCCTAGCCTGGCTCGCGGAACGCATTCCCGTGCGTCCCAGCGCAAATGCCGTCGCCATCGCGCAAGATCGCATGCGTGAGAAAACTTTTTTCGCAGAAAATGGATTTCCCGGTTGGGCCGTTTGCGATCATTCGAACTGAAACGGATTTCGAAACGGTAGATCGCGCCGTCCAATTCCCAGCGATCCTAAAAACCGCGCGCTTCGGTTACGACGGCAAAGGCCAAGCGCGCGTTTCAAGCATTGAAGACGCGCGAGTAACCTTTCTATCCTGGCATGCTGTTCCCTGCGTGTTAGAGCAATTGCTGCCACTCAAGCTCGAAGTGTCGGTGGTGCTGGCACGCGGGGAAGATGGCGCAATTGCCACCTTCCCCGTCGCCGAAAATCGCCACGAAAATGGCATCCTCGACATCAGCATTGCCCCCGCAAGAATTTCTCCTCAACTTGCCTCACAAGCTCAACAGATTGCCGAACACCTCGTCGCCAAACTTGATTATTGCGGCGTCCTAGCCGTAGAATTTTTCGTAGTCGAAGACGAAGACGGAAAAGAAAAACTACTCATCAACGAAATCGCGCCCCGCCCTCACAACAGCGGCCACTACACCATCGACGCATGTGTCACCAGCCAGTTCGAGCAACAGGTGCGCGCGTTATGCGACTTGCCGTTAGGCCCGACGACACAACACACGCCCGCGGTGATGGTTAATTTACTTGGCGATGCTTGGAAAAACAACGTGCTAGCTTCCGACAAAATTCTTCAAGAGCCAAACGCGAAATTACATCTTTACGGAAAACGCGAAGCACGCGATGGCCGCAAGATGGGACATTACACGGTGCTCGGTCGCGATATTGAAAGCGCGTTAGCGTCGGCACTCGAAATCAAACAGCGTTTGATTTAGCGTACGACCGCGCCAGGAGGCGCGTCCAGCTTGCTTGGTGGCAATGCATGCCCTGGAAGCCAGTATCCGTGCGGCTTTCAGCGAACCCACAAAACCGTAGGGCGCAATAACCGAAGGGCATTGCGCCGCATGAAAACCGGCGTAATACTAAAACCATGCCCAACTATCGCCGCGCCTGGCAGCCAGGCGGCACTTATTTTTTCACCGTCAATTTACTGCAACGCCATCGTAATGATTTGCTTGTTCGCCATATCGACACACTGCGTGAGATTGTCCGCTCAGTACAATTTCGTCATCAATTCAAAATTCATGGTTGGGTGATTTTGCCCGAACACATGCATTGCGTAATTGAATTTCCCGAAGCCGATGCTGATTTCGCAAATCGATGGCGACTTATTAAAATGGAATTTTCCAAAACCTTACCCAAAACCGAACGATTATCCAAAGTTAGAGTTGATCGCGGCGAGCGTGGCATTTGGCAACGGCGTTATTGGGAACATCTCATCCGCGACGACGCCGATTTCCAGGCACACATGGATTATTTGCATTTCAATCCGGTGAAGCACGGCTTGGTGGATCGCGTGGTCGATTGACCGTTTTCAACTTTTCATCGGCTGGTGAAGCAAGGAATTTACCCGTCCGATTGGGTCGGTGGAAAAGAATCCGCGTTGGGATATGATGACTGACATTCGGCGCAATGCCCTTCGGTTATTGCGCCCTACTCGGAGGTCGCTCACGAGCAACACCATTTAACGAATGGTTGTAGGACTTATGGAGGAGAAACTCAATGAAATGGACAATTTTTTTTGCTGTTGCGCTTATCGGTGGTTGTGCAGCAATCCCGTTAACGGCAGGCGCCGAAAAAGTCGAAATAGCCCAGGAGACTCCAAAAAATTGTAAAAAACTGGGTGACGTAGTCGGAACCCAAGGAAGCTGGTTCACAGGTGACTACACATCAAATAAGAATTTAATGACTGGCGCACGCAACGACTTGCGGAACCAAACCCACAAAATGGGAGGGAATGTGGTGGTCATTGAAAACACAAATAATTCAACTTCGGTCTTGAATGTGGGTACAAATAACACTACGGTCGTTGGCCAAGCGTATCTTTGCCCTGACTCGTGAAACTCAGGTCGTAGGGCAGAAAAGCGTAGCGCCTTCTGCCGTATGTCAGCGATGAAAAAACATAAGGTTCGTCGGGTTACGCTTCGCTAACCCAACCTACATTTTTTTATTGGGCATTGCCACGGGCCACATCCAGTTTGCCGCGTGGCGATGCATCGCCTGCGAGCCAATATCCATGCGGCTTTGGCGTGCACGTCGAGTGCATAACGCACCTACCTCTATCGCCACGTCACGACCTCATCCAGCTTTGCGCGCTCGGTACGATATCGATTGATCGGATGCTCCTTATCCTCGTACCCAAACGAAATTCCGCAAACCAACTTTCGATCTTCAGCCGATTCCAAAATACTCGCGCACGAAATCGCTGTAATGCGCGATCGCCGCTTGGGCAATGGTGTCGATGCCCAAACTTTTCGCCGCGAGCATGAAGTTGTTTACGTAAAGACCACAATCGAGAGCGGCGTAGAAACCTAGATATGCCGGCGCGGTAATTAGCGCGACGTGGGGCGCGCCGAACAGGCGAAAGTTTTCCAGGAACTGATTGCGCTTTCCTGCTTCGTCTTCGCGGGTGATTTTCACCGCTTGATAGAGTTGCAAACCACAGGTCCTGCGGCGTTCGCGTTCGATGCCTTGGTAGTCGGTGGGAAACGTGAAATCGGGGTTGGGTTTGCCACCGGCTTTCGACGTGAGCGACTAACGCGGCGCTGAACTTGCGCGCTGCTTCGCCGCTCGCGATCAACACTCGCCATGGCTGCACGTTATTCCACGACGCGGTGTGTTGCGACACCTCCAAAATTTTTTCGATGGTCGCGCGCGGGATTTCGCGCTCTTGAAACTTGCGGCAACTGTAGCGGGCTTTGATGGCTTGTTCGAAATCCATTATTGATTTTCCAATTGTTGATGAACGTAGTCGGCGATGGCCAACGATGAGGTAAGGCCCGGCGATTCGATGCCGTAAAGATTGATGAGGCCATCGATGCCGTGATCGCGCTTGCCTTGAATGACGAAGTCCGCGGCGGGTGTGCCGAGGCCGTGAAGCTTGGGCCTTATGCCGGTGTAGCCGGGCTGCAAGGAATCGTCCTTGAGATCGGGATAGTAACGCCGGATCGATTCGTAAAATTTCGTCGACAGGCTAGTGCGGAAACTGTAGTCGATGCGGTCGATGTATTCGATGTCCGGGCCGAAGCGAACCTGGCCTGCGAGATCGAGCGCGACATGCAGGCCAAGGCTACCAGCGACAGCGACGGGATAGATCAGCCGCGTGAACGCGGGCTTGCCGCTCACGGTGAAGTAATGGCCGATGGCGTAGAAAATCGGCGGGATGGTTTCCGGTGGAATGCCTTTAATTTTCTTTGCGATGTCTTGCGCGTACAAGCCGGCGCAATTAACGACGAAGTTGCACTGAATCGTCATCGGCTCTTTGCCGCCGACATTAAGTATCACGCCATCGCTCGTGACTTCGCCCGACTCGACCGGACTATAAAACACCACGGTACCACCGGCACTTTCCAAATCGCCTTGATAGGCGAGCATCAAGGCGTGACTATCGACCAGCCCGGTCGACGGCGAATGGATCGCTGCGACGCAGTGGACGTTCGGTTCCATCTCGCGCACCTGCGCGGGCGTGAGCCATACCAAATCATTCACGCCGTTGATCGCGCCTTGCTTGACGTATTTTTCCAGCGTCGCGATTTCGTCTTGGCTGGTCGCGACGATGATCTTGCTTAGGCGCTTATGCGGCACATGGCGCTCCGCGCAGTAGCGATACAGCGCGCGATTGCCGGCAACGCAGAGCTTAGCCTTCAGCGAGCCGGTCGCATAGTAATGGCCGGCGTGGATCACTTCGGAATTACGCGAACTGGTTTCTGTGCCGATGCCTTCGGCTTTTTCAATGACGATGACCTCGCGCCCGGCGAGCGCCAAGCGCCGTGCAACTGCGAGGCCGATAACGCCGGCACCTATTACGATGCAATCTACTTTTTCCATTGCGGATGATGCTTTGTCATTCGTTGCGAATTTCTATTATTTCTGTCGTTGAAAGCGGCACGCAAAATTGAAACAAAGTACACAACTACAATTCTCATGTAGGGTGGATCAAGCGAAGCGGATCCACCAAGCAGCAAAAACATCGGCGAACGATGTTCGCCACGGTGGATCCGCTTCGCTTGATCCACCCTACATTTCGACTCGACTGATCAAAAACGTGATTTTCGCACGATCGAGTAAAATAGCGAAAAGGAGCGAAAATGCATTACCGTCGACTTGGCACTAGTGGCCTCAGAGTTTCACCTCTATGCATCGGCACCATGTTATTCGGCGATCGAACCGACGTCAGCGAAGCGCAGCGCATCGTCGATTCCGGTTTTGATGCTGGTGTCAATTTCATCGATTCTGCGGACGCTTACGTCAATGGTGAAGCGGAGCGCGTCACCGGAAAACTCATCGCGGAAAAACGCAGCCGCTGGGTGCTCGCGACCAAGGTTGGCAACATCATGTCGCCCGATCCCAACGATCGCGGACTTAATCGCCGCTGGGTACTGCAAGCCTGCGAGGCAAGCCTGGCGCGGCTCTCCACGGACTACATCGATATCTACTACGCCCATTTGGACTTCGCCGACACGCCGATGCACGAAACCGTCGGCGCCTTTGGCGACCTCATCCGAGCCGGCAAAATTTGTTACTGGGGCATCAGTAATTATCGCGGTTGGCGCATCGCGTTGGTGATGCAAACTTGCAAGGAACTCGGCGTGCCGCCGCCCGTCGTCTGCCAACCCTATTACAACGCGATGAACCGCATGCCGGAAGTCGAAATTTTGCCGGCCTGCCAGCACTTCGGCATCGGCGTCGTGCCCTATAGCCCCGTGGCGCGCGGTGTGTTGACGGGAAAATATCAGCCCGGCGCGGCGCCTGCATCGGAAACCCGCGCTGGACGCGGCGATAAGCGCATCATGCAAACGGAATTCCGCGAAGAGTCGATGTTGCTCGCGCAGGAAATCAAAGCCCATGCGGAAAAACGCGGCATGACGGCGTCGCAATTCGCGGTGCTGTGGGTGTTGAATAACAAGCTGGTCAACTCCGTGATCGCCGGGCCGCGCACCATGGAACAATGGAACGAATACCTCGATGTGTTCAAGCACGAATTCACCGCGGAAGACGAAGCGTTGATAAATCGCTTAGTCGCGGAAGGACATCCTTCCACGCCCGGCTACAACGATCCGCAATATCCGCTCACGGGGAGAAATCCGCGTGTGGCGTAAACGCCTGATCGCGACGATTGCCTTCGCCACTGTTGCCATCGGCGCTGTTTCTCAAGAGGCGCTGCCGCGAAAATTCGGCCCCCTTAGCTTGGGCATGTCCGCGGCGGAATTCGCGAAAGTCACCGGCGTCGATCCGGCGGGCCGCTGCGCCGATTGCTTGGCGCAGCAAAACGGCGGCGACGTCGAGCCTGAACTAGTGAAACCCATTTTGGATAGCTTCACCACCCTCGCCCGATTCCGCAAAGAAACCGATGCGCTACCGACGATATTTTTTTATAAAGACAAACTGGAATTTATCCTGATATCGCTTGAAAAATATCACTACACCACGGTCAAGGCTGAGTTCGAGCGCATGCTTGGGAAACAAGTACAAACGCGCCGTGTTTCCGAAACGATGCATTTACGCCGGTGGAGAATCATCGACTTGGTCTGACTCGGCCACATCGATCGTGCTGACGGAATACCGCGATAAAACCGGCAACCAGCTCGAAGTGAAATTCGCCGATCGCGCGCTGTTGGAAGAAGCGGAAAAGCTACAAGATATCGAGCAAGCAGAAGCTGTAAAAAAACTGGAACGCGAAGGTAATTGTTAATTTTTTAAAAGGAGAAACCCATGATCATTGACGAACGCACCTACCAAATCGCCGGCGGAAAAATGAATGAATTGTTGGCATTGTACGAAAAAGAAGGCTTCCCCGTGCAATCAAAGCACCTTGGAAAACCGTTCGGTTATTTCATCGGTGAAGTCGGGCCCGTCAATCACATCGTACATATGTGGGCATACGAGAGCATGGCCGAGCGCGAACAGAAGCGCGCGCAAATGCAAGCCGACCCCGCATGGCAAGCGTATCTCGCCAAAGCCGGCCCGTACTTCGTAAAAATGGAGAACCGCATTCTCAAATCTATTCCTTCTTTGATGGGGAAATAGTTTCCATTGCGTCATCGCGAGGAGACCAAAGGGCGGGGTGGCCTGGGGCTACGACGCGGCGATCTCGCTTTTTACGACGCTATAAAAACCGAGATTGCTTCGCTTTACTCGTAATGACGCAGAGAAGTGGCGGCGGATCAAGCGCAGCGGATCCACCAAACGCTTGTCATCCTGAATGCAATGAAGGATCTGCTTTCCCAGACTCCGCGCGGCAGCGAATGATTGGTGGTTCTGCTGAACTTGATCCCCCCTATATCTCTTAGGATTCGATTCGATTCGACGGAAGGTCAGCGAGATAGCTTTTGGTAGTCGGCAACGGTGTCGACATCGACGAGAACGCCGGGATCATCCGTCTCAATTAACTGAACTGCGCTTTTACTCTCAGCGATGAGTGCGCGCGCACCGGTGTCGCCTTCGAGTACGAGTAAGTCGTTACGAAAGCGTGCATGAATGCCGACCGGGTGGCCGCGTTGGCCTTTGTGTTGCGGCATGGCGAAGGCTGCGCCTTGCTTAATTGCGTCCGCTACTACGCGAATGGTTTCCGGTTTGATGAGTGGCATGTCGCCCAACGCAATGATCCAATTGGTATGCTCGGGCGACGCGGCGACGGCAGCGGCGAGGCTGTGGCCCATGCCTTGTTCTGCAAGTTCGCAGATGACTATTTGGATGTTGGATTCGGCGGCGAGTAATTTGTGAGTTGCGTCATCGTCGGGGCGGACTACGGCGATGACTTGATCGACCGCAGCGGCGAGATTGCGCGCGGACGCGACGCAGATCGCGAGGCCGTTGGGGAGAACTTGTTTGAG
This sequence comes from uncultured Pseudomonadota bacterium, assembly GCA_963714525.1. Lineage (GTDB taxonomy): Bacteria > Pseudomonadota > Gammaproteobacteria > Burkholderiales > JALYOK01 > JALYOK01. Next base: position 8,943 of record CAVQPB010000024.1, on the reverse strand, counting down.
TTTGCCGCCGCCGTAGCGCTTACCGGCGCCGGCAGCGAGAAGAATGCCGGTGATCAACCGACGGCGGAGAGCTTAGGTTTGTCCGGCGATGCGGCTTTGTTGGCGGGGACGAGTTCGATACCGTTGCGCACGCAGGTGATATCCGCGAGGATCGCGATGGCCATTTCCGAAGGAATCTTGCTGCCGATTTGCAGGCCCACCGGGCCTCGCATGCGGGCGATTTGCGCGGGCGTGAGATCAAACTCTAAAAGCCGTTCGCGACGCGCTTGTTGATTCTTTTTCGAGCCCAACGCGCCGACGTAAAACGAATCGGATTTCAACGCCTCGAGCAACGCCAGATCGTCTTGCTTCGGGTCGTGGGTGAGCGCGATAACGGCAGTATGGTTGTCGGCTTTCAGCGCGGTGACGAAATCGTCGGGCATTTGTTTAGAGACTTCAACGCCGGGCATGTCCCAAGAGAGCTGATATTCTTCGCGCGGATCGCAGACGAATACGCTGTAATCCAACGCCTGGGCAAATTGCGCAACGTACGCGGACAATTGCCCCGCGCCGATGATACCTAAACGCCAACGCGGGCCGTGGATCGTGGTCAACGTCTTATCGTCGAACTCTAAGTCTTGAGTGAACTTCGCATCGGCCAACTCCGAGTTGCCGGTGGCGATGTGTAATTTGCGCGCTACGACTTCGCGCTGTTCGATTTTTGCAACGACTTCGCTCCAACTCCTGCTCCCTTGCGACTCTTTACGCAAAGGCTCCAGCACGAGTTGAAGGGTTCCACCGCAGGGCAGGCCAAACCGGCGCGCCTCTTCGGACGAAACACCATAGGTAACCACTTCCGGCGTGGGCTTCACATCCTCGCCACGGCGTAAGCGATCGATTAAATCATCTTCGATACAGCCGCCGGAAACGGAACCGGCAAGACGGCCATCGGAACACACGGCCAACATCGCCCCGGGTGGCCGGGGCGATGAGCCGAATGTTTTTACAACGGTTACGAGCGTGACCGGAAGCCCTTGATCAAGCCAAGTGACAGTCTGACGCAGAACTTCCAGGTCGACGCTGTGCATCTTTATGCGCCTACGCGGTGATACCGGGTTTGAACGGCATCTTGCGTACGCGCTTGCCGGTGGCGGCGAAGACAGCGTTGGAGATGGACGGCGATACCAACGGCACGCCTACTTCACCCAGGCCGCCCGGATTCCGGTTGCTAGCGACAAAGTGAATGTCGATAGGCGGAATGTCGGCCATGCGCGGGATGTAGTATTGATGGAAGTTGGTTTCTTGAACCACACCGTCCTTAATGGTGATTTCGCTGAAGGCGTTCTGGAACCCGCTGACCACGCCAGACTGAATTTGCTGGTGAGCAATATTGGGGTTAATCAGAATGCCCGCATCCACTGCATAAGTCATCTTGTGTACTTTGATCTTACCGTCTGACTTGACTTCGATTTCGGAAATCAAGCAACCGTAGGTCTCGTAGCACTCGATCGCTGCAACGCCATGGAAGTGACCAGCGGGCAAGGGTTTACCCCAACCAGCACGATCAGCGGCTAGATCGATCACGCCCAGATACAGCGGCTTGTCGCGCAGCAGAATGCGGCGGTAAGCAACCGGATCCATACCTGCGGCTTGCGCCATTTCGTCGAGCATGACTTCTTGCGAGAACGCGTTCAAATTATTCGATACGGCGCGCCAGTAACCCACACGCTGTCCGGTATCGACCATGGAAGACGATAGGTGCCAATTCGGCACGTCGTACGGGAAGTTTTCCGCGGCTTCCAACATGAACGGATCCACGCCCTTTTGCACCGCACCCGGGAACAGGCGCGAGGAAATGGACGGTGACGCGATTTTGTACTTATAGGCGGACGGCATGCCGTTAGAATCCAACGCAACGGTGATCTTCTGCAAGCTCACCGGACGATAGGAATCGTTCATCATGTCGTTTTCGCGCGACCAAATCGTCTTGACCGGCACGCCAGGCATTGCTTTCGCGATCACTGCTGCTTGGGCGACAAAGTCCATTTCAATCTTACGACCGAAACCGCCGCCTAAGTAAGTGGTGTGAATGTTGATCTGCTCGGGCTTAAGGCCGGTCGCAGCAGCAACAGTCGGCGGCACCAGGGTTTGGAACTGGGTCGGCGCCCATACTTCTGCGCTATCGTCCTTGACGAGAACCGTCGCATTGAGCGGTTCCATCGCGCTGTGCGCGAGAAACTGAAGCTCGTATTCGGCTTCCAAGGTTTTGGCGGCGCCACTTAGGGCGGTGTTAACGTCACCGCGAGCCTTAACTTCAACACCATCTTTCGCCATGCCGTCTGCCAACATCTTGGAGATGCCGTCGCTGCTCAGGGTTGCGTTCTTCGTCACATTCCACTTGATAGCGCCCTTGGTCAGCGCTTGTTTCGCATTCCAATAACTGTCCGCGATCGCGGCCACACCGTTGGTGTAAGTGTCATTAAATTTAACGACTTTCTTCACACCCGGCGAGCCCATCATCGCAGCTTCGTCGAAACTCGCGACTTCGCCACCGATGACCGGAGACATTTCCACCGCGGCGATCATCATGCCCGGAGCCTTAACGTCGATACCAAATTCGGCAGTGCCGTTCACCTTGTAAGGGGAATCGAAACGCTTGAGCGGCTGTCCGATGATCTTCCACTGGGAAGGATCTTTCAGTTTCGGCTCTTTGGGTTCGGTTTGCTTCATCGCGCCGGCGGCTAACGACCCATAGCTTGCTTTCTTGCCGCCGGGGCCCATCACATAGCCCTTGCTGGTGGTCAGTTGGCTGGCGTCGATGCCCCATTCGGCTGCGGCTGCGGCCACGATCATCTCGCGGGCGCCGGCGCCGGCTTGGCGCAAGTACGTGAATGCGTCACGAATAGAGGTGGAACCACCGGTCAACTGGGCGCCGAAAATGCGATTAATATAGGGCGCGGCTGCAGGGGGAATACCGACTTGCAGATCGTTGAGGTCGATGTCCAACTCTTCCGCGACCATCATGGGCATTGCGGTGTAAACACCTTGGCCCATTTCGGAACGAGAAGCATAGATGCTGACCTTGTTATCCTTGGAGATGCGGATCCACGCATTGGGCGCGAACGCATCACCGGGGAAGTCGACGAGGCGGCTGGAGCCGTGGGAAACGGTGACGGCGCCGGCATTCGGCACACGCAAACCGAGAATGAATGCACCACCTACGGCGGCGCTGCCTTGCACGAATGCGCGGCGGCCTTGATTAGATACTGTAGTTTTCATGATCGGTATCCTTATGCGAGTTGGGCGGCGCGTTTGATGCCCGCGCGAATCCGGTCATAGGTACCGCAACGGCAGAGATTGCCGTTCATTGCGGCGGTAATGTCCGCATCGCTGGGATTTTTGTTTTGCGCCAGCAAAGCGGCGGCCGACATGATTTGGCCGGATTGACAATAACCACATTGCACCACATCCAATTCGAGCCAGGCTTTCTGCACGGGATGATTACCACCCAGACCTTCAATTGTCGTTACGGCTTTACCGGCGGCAGCGGAAACGGGTGTCACGCAAGACCGAGTTGCGACGCCGTCTATATGCACGGTGCAGGAGCCGCATTGCGCCATGCCACAACCGAACTTGGTTCCGGTCATGCCTAGCGTGTCGCGAATCACCCACAGCAACGGCGTATCTGGCGATACGTCGACGCTCTGCGACGATCCATTCACTTTGAGACTAATTGCCATTTAAGTTCTCCTTTGAAATGAACTGCTTTTATTGCTCTTTGTGAAACAAGACTCACAACACAAACGGGTTATGATTCCTCGAAGTCAGGCGCGATTTTATAGATTGAGGTCACGCTGCTGCTCTCCTCCTTCAGACGTCCCGGACTTAAGTTTGTTCAACCTTGCGACAGATGACCCCCGAAAATAAATTCTGGGAGGGCGCACCGATGAGGATGGGACATCGAAAGATTCAACCGGTATGATACTCTGAACCTCGGCTTTAGTGTCAAGCGCATGACGTTGTTTTTGTGGGTATCATTGGCCAAATCCGGCCGTCGAGCATGACCCCTGAAGGTTTGAAGTTTGCTATTTAAAGCCGATTCGCAAACCGGGCCGGCAAGCGATGCACCCAACTCTCGCTTTAACATTACTTCGCAACTCGATGAAATTATGAAATTCTTAAAGCCAGGCGATGCCGAACATGCATTCTACGAAGCCTTTGAGGCAGGAGATATCGATGCCATGATGTCCGTATGGGCGCGCGATGAGGACATCGTTTGCGTTCACCCTCAGGGCGCGCGGCTGGTCGGCCGGACTGCCGTCGAGGCCGGCTGGCGGGAAATATTGCAGTCCAGCATCGGCGTCAGATTTCAGATTACGGAATTGCGCGCATTCACCGACCAGGCGCTTGCGGTCCACATGCTGTACGAGAATCTCTGGGTTCCGGGTGAAAACGCGCCGCGCGCACCGATTTTCGCCACCAACGCGTACCGCTACAGTAAGCGGGGCTGGCATCTGGTATTACATCATGCCAGCCCCGTTCAGTACGACGAACAACAGCAATCCCGAAGCGCAATCTTTCATTAAAGCTTGGCGATGAATTCGCCAAGCATCTATTTCAGCGATTCCAAGAATTCGATAAGCATCCCCCTGATTTCCGGATCGTCCTGAAAGTAAATCATCTGCGCTTTGGGTGCTACAGCAATCGTATCGGCCAGCCATTTATCGAGTAGCGCCCGGTCCCACACCTTGCCCTGAAGCGCTTCCTTAATTCCCGACGAGAAGACAAACCCGGGCACCGCCGCGACCTCTCGGCCCATGAGCCCAAACAGATTAGGCCCTTGGCCATGCTTTTCGCCTTGGTCGAACGTGTGGCATTGGCTGCATTGCGTTACTGTCAACTGCCGTGCGGCGGCGAGGTCTGCTGCAGCCGGAATCGGTAACACGCACGCCAAGCTGATAGCAAACGCCCTAAACAGATCACGGTTGATCCATCGAAACATTTATTTTCTCCTCCTCGTATGTATAAGCAATAATTTATTTGTACTAGAGCGAACTCACATCGATTCCTGTACCCCATCCCATCCCCACCCCGACCCTCCCCTTGAAGGGGAGGGAATATCTTAGTTTATCCCCGCACCGGTTCTTTGTTCGCTTGATTCGCTGCGCGATGGGCAAAGCCGATGATCGGGCCGAGCGTGCTGCCGCCGGCCCAATACGCGCGGCCGGACGCGGAAGCGACGCAGTTGCCGACGCCGTAGAGTCCCGGAATCGGCTTGTCGGCTAAATTCAATATTTGACCCTCGGGATTGGTCTTTGGTCCGCCTTTGGTGTCGAGCGTACCGCCGGTGACGAAAGCGGCGTAGTAAGGCCCTTGATCGCTGAGCGGCCACATGGTCGGGTTCTTGCGGCCCGGCTCCTCTTTCACATTGCCATTGAATAGCAGGTCCACACCGCGTTCGCCACGATGAAAATCACCGTCCTTGCCGCTCTTGGCAAATTCGTTGTAGCGCGCGATAGTCGCCTTAAGATTCGCGACAAAATCAGCCGATGTGCGCATACCACCGGTTTGCCCAGCGTATTTCTGGAAACGTGCGTCGATGTTTTGCGCCAGTTCTTCCAAGGTCGCGCCTTTGATCACATGCTTGTCGTCGCTGCCCGGCGGCACGATCAAGCGACCGTACTCGTGGCTGGCGGAATTGTCTTGAGCGCGCTGATCCCAAATCGAAGTCAAAATCAGGTTCGGGAAAGCGGCGTTCGCGCCGTCCCACTCGAAAAACTTTTGCGCCAGTTCGTTGTAGTGGAGTTTTTCGTTGACCACCCGTTTTCCGGTTTTGTCGACAAAGATCATGGAATCGCCGGCCACCGAGAAACAGCCGATCAAAGAAGGATCTTTGGCGATCGCTTTCTCGAAGGAAACTGGACACATCCAAGCGTAATTCATGTTGCGTAACTGCACACCGAGCGTGCTGGAAATGCGCACGAAATCGCCTTCGTTAGTCATGGCCGCACAGCCGCCGTAGGCTGGAATGGAAAGGAAATTCTTGCGCAGTTCGACATCGTGGGTAAAACCGCCGGTGCAGAAAATTACGGCTTTCTTCGCTTTGACCTTCATCGTCTTGCCGGTCGCGCCCTGGGCTTCGACGCCGATTGCCTCGCCTTTGTCATTCATGATCACTTTTTGCACCCGCTGACTGGTCTTGATGTCGACCCCGTCGCGCCTGCAAGCTTGGGTCAGCGTGCGCGTTGCTACCTGCCCGCCGTCGGACATGGACGGCGCACCGTCTTTCGGGAACAGCACCCGGCCCGTTGCACCGATGGTTTCCATTTCGGCGAAATAGTCCGGTACCGGCGCCACATGCCGATAGGGCAAAGCGCCTTTTTCCGACAGCAATTCCGTGCCGACGGACGCGCTGTCGTAGATCGCTTCGCACATCGCGTATTCCCAATCGGAAAGGCCAAGCTTAGGATTATTCGGATCGAAACTTTGCGGCTGGCTCAGGCGCGCGACATACTTCATAAAATGCTCTTTGGAATCGGGGATGCCGGCCTTCTGCATCGCAGCATTGTTGGGCACCCAATACCAATAGGCTGCCTTGAACGATGTGCCACCGAGCGTCGCGGCTTTTTCCAGCACCAATACTTTGTTGCCGAGCCAGCGGCAGAACAAAGCCGTCGGCAAACCGGCGCCGCCACCGCCACAGACGACGATGTCATACTCGGCATCGAAGCTTTGCGCCTGGGCTTCTTTAGCGCTCAGGGTAATCGTTCCAAACGTAGCCGCCGCTGCGGCGCCTGCGCCTGCCGTGCGCAGGAACTCGCGGCGCGGAAGTTTGGGCTCGTGGGTTTGCTTCATGGTCGTCTCCTCGATAGTTATTGGTGGAAAGCGAATCAAAATCACGTGTTCGCATATCGAACTGATGTTCTTATTAGGAACAACGGAACATTACGCCTGACGTGAAATGCTGTCAACCGTGACTTGCCGGAAAATTTTTGAGGATTACGGTATGCGAGATACCCGGCGCACCGGAACTGAAAATCAAACAGGAATTTCCGATCGTGCCCAGCGCAGCGGCATTGGTCTCGATCGGAAGGTCCTTTAACGAACGGGGCGCCGGGTGGCGCCACCACTTTTTTGCGGGTTAGATCGACAATGGTTCCGCGTCGTCGTCGCTGGCTTCGATGGTGTTGCTGATGTCCGCAGGTTCGGCGTCATCATCCGAACTATTGACGACGGTTTGCACCCCAGCGACAAAGGCATCGGAACCGGAAGTTCCTGATCCGCCCCCTCCACTACCACCGCCGCAGCCAGCGGCGGCTAGCAGCAGTATCAGTGCGGCTAATCTAATTGACTTCATAATAGTATTCTCCTGGTCTCAGTGGCTTAGCTCGCGGGCGAACTAGCGAGTGGTACGTTTAAATACGGGAAGCTCGCGCCAAAATCCACGGCGCCCTGGCCCGCCGCGGCGCCGGGCAACTGGGCGCCATCGTTCGCTAGATCCGCGGCGGCAGGATGGTTAGGCCCGGCCGGGTTTAATATTCCTAGCGCGGCGCGCAACGCGATGTCAGTCACGTCATCGATGGGACGGCGGCCGTTGGGAAAGCCCGCGTTATCGCCACCGATCACGCCCAGATCGTTCTGCGTGGCGCGAGGCGTGGCGGCAATCGAGGTATTCAAACGCAGCATTTCACCCGGCGCACAGGTGCTGCCGCAGACAGTGGGTTGGTTCAACGTGGGAACACCCGTTAGAAACACCTGAACCAAGTCGTTACGCGGCACTGCCGGCGGTTTGGTCGCATCGATCGGGAACAAGATATTGATCAACACCGGCAAGGTCGGATGCGTAACGTAGTCTAAGAACTGTGTGTCATCTTTAGGCTTGGAACTATTGAATCTATCCTTGTCCTTGAGGCCGATCACCAATTCGTTCACCAGCGGGTTACCCAGGCGCGAGACCTGCGTCCATGGACCGCCTTCCAGGGAGGCAAAATGTTTACCGTTGCGCTTACCTTCCGCGTTGAGCAATCGACCTTGACGCAGGCTCGCGGTCGTCCACGCCCCGATCACCGGCTCACCGCTCGCCGTCAAGCAACTAATCGGCACTTCCAAGGCGAACGAGGTGATGTTGTCGTCGTCGAGCACGTTCGGTTTGCTGTTGCGCGGCCCGATCGGATTCAGATTAATCAGATCGAAGGCCTCGCCCAGGTTTACGAAAAACGGTTCCTTGCGTTGGCCGACGAACACTTTTCCGGGCGCACTGCAGCCGGGAATATTGACACTGTAAATGAATTGGTTCGCATAGCCGTTGTAGTCGGCAATCGATTTCTGGCCGATGTTGTCCGTGGGTTTAGTGAACACCTTCGAGCCGTTGCTCGCATTGGCAAAGTCACCTTTTTGCCCACCGCGGCGGCCATTGCGCGATACCGTGACCGAGTAGGTTTCTTCCACATTCAGAACGCCGGCATCTCCCGCTCCACCGGTTATCGCGCCGATATTGATCAGCGGAACGGCGATGGTCTTGTCGCCGACGGGAATAGAAAGGTCGCGCGTATTGTTCTTGAAACGAAACTGAAAGCTGATGTCTTCTTTCGCGTCGCCGTTATTATCGACATGGATTTCATACAACGCGTTTTGATCGAGCTGGAAAAAGTTCGGCCCGCCATAGGGCGTTTGAAACGGCACGTAGTCAGCGATGAGGGTCACATAGTTCTCGCGGCCCGGTTCGTAACTTCTAAACATGTAGAAGTCTGTACCGTCGACCTTCGGCACGCTCGTAATAAAGGGCGCCTCGCGGTGACTCGCCGCCTGGGCGGTCGACGCGATTAAAGCGCTGCCTGCCGCCAGCACGGTGCCGGCGAACAAGGCATAAAGAAAGGGTGAACCTAGTTGAGTTGACATACTCGCCTCCTGATAAAATGGGTTTAGTCGATAGTGACTAACCGCTTATACGAAGGCGGACGTTAA
>CAVQPB010000023.1:0-29348 GCA_963714525.1 uncultured Pseudomonadota bacterium | reverse complement strand
TTGCCCCCATATGCCACCAAACGATTGCAATCTTTACAACTCAGTTTGTTCTCGGAGATGAATATGACCGAACTGGAACAAAAAACGGTATCATCAATAGCCGTCGATGGCGGCTCTCGCCGATGGCAATCACACCGAGGGAGAACGCGGCGAAGATGGATACACTCGCCGCATCGTTTACCGGCACCAAGCTCAACATGGATGAGAATACTTGCCACGATGTCTTATTACGCAAGATCAGCATGCCGGAAGCAGCAGATTCAATTGCAGAGCGCCGATGCGAAAGAGGCCGCCTACGAGTTGGCCGTCGGCGCGTGCAATGCCGATGGCGCGATCAACGAACTACAGAAAAAATTGCTGGCCGCCTTGGCGCAATCGCTGAACTTGGCTCCGGACGTCCTCGGTAAATACCGCAAGGAAGCTGAGGCAGTTTTCCGATTTGCCAGGCCCTCGGGCGCGCCGGCAACGGCGGCAAACAAATTGAATGGAGCGGAAATGGATCAGATGATCCGCAAAGCGGCTATCGTGATGCCGCATTGGAACTGATGTGCCCGAGACCCTGTCGACCTCGACCGTCTTTCCGTTGCAGATGCACATCGTCTATGGCATCGGTCAAACTTAAGGCTTCGAACTCGACCAAGGTTACATCAAGGATTTCGCCGGAACCTTGGGCATCAGCATGACATCGCAGTATCTGGAAGTGGTCGACGCGCAAACTTGTCGGCGGCATCTTCGGTCGCATCAGCCGCCAGGCGGCGAGCTCCGGTATGTCGTTCGCCGTGACCTCCTCGTCGGCGGGAGTTGGGAAACGTTACTATGCCAGCGGCCGGAAATCGATGTGCGCGATTGAAAGAAGTTGGCTCAAACATGGTCACAGATGCCCGGGTCGATGAAAGATGATCAAGACCAGGAGATTCAGCAGCAAAAATTACGGAGTTTAAGGGTAGAGAGTTTTAGCGATATCGCGAAGGGGTGGCCTCTTTATTTGATGTGGTGGCGCTCAGTGTTTAGAAAGTGGATTGCGACCCGAACCGGATATCTTGTCATTCCCGCCGGAGGCGGGAATCCCATTTGGCGTTTTGAAGGTAATCAATAGCCGTTCCTCCGAAACATAGGATTACGGCCTCGTTTTCCCGCTTTCGCGGGAATAAACCGCGGGATGGGGAGCTAGAGAGCTAGACGTAACAACAATCGGACTTCGTCGTCGTTGATCAGGTGCGCACCGCGCGCGCGGATCGCTTCGCTCCCGCGATTGAGCGATCCTCCGTATGATTGGTGCGTGACAAGAAATTCCCTTTCTCCATGTCGCCGCTTTCCTCGATAGTCCTCGTGAGCCTCGCCGGGCGGCGTGCTGTCGGTGGCTGCTGCTGCGCTATTCGCCTTCGCTGCGCGGCCCGCTTTAATGCCGGTGCTGGTCGACTTACACGGTCGGCGCACATTGCTTGGCGCTGCGTTTCTTGAAACCTTGCCGCACGCCTTCGAACATGCCAAAGACGTTCACCCGCGACAACCACCGTGATGTTGGACTGTTGTTCGTCGTCATGGAAAAATTCGTGTCTGGCGTCACAACCACGCCCACGATTTCGGCCACGGCGAACATCATCTACACGATGGCCACGACCACGGCCGCAGCGGCATGATGCTTATCGTCGGCGACACGTTTATAATTTTGTCGATGGCGTGCTGATCGCCGCGGCTTTCATGACCGACGTGAAACTCGGGGTCGTGACTGCGTTCGCCATGATCGCACACGAGATTCCGCAGGAGGTAGGAGACTCTTAGTGCTTGTACATTCCGGCTACAGCCGCGCTAAGGCGTTCATGCTCAACATGATGTCTAGTGTCGCCACTTTGGTCGGCGGTGTCTTGGCTTACTTCGCATTGCAATCGATGCAGGACATGGTGCCTACGTTGTTAGCTTTCGCCGCGGCGAGCATGATTTACGTCGCCGTGGCGGATCTTATTCCCGGACTGCATCGGCGCTCGGAATTGGCGGCGACGGCGCAACAAGTCGTTCTCATAGGCTTAGGCATCGGCACGGTTTACCTAAGTCACGAAATACTCGATCACTTTGTGTGATTTTAAAATCACGTCCAGAAGGCAGATGAATACTGGCTGGTGGCAAGGCATTTCCTGGAAGCCGCGCTGGTGCTGCCTTGCAGCCAATCGACTCCTTCCCCTTCAAGGGGCGAAGCGGGATTTCGGACAGCATCGCTGTCCGCCGCAGAGCGCAAGCGCCTCTGGCGCGCAGCAGTGAGGTTGGGATGGGGATGGGGACTCGCTACATCATTCCCAACTGCGTAGGCAACCACAGCGATAACGGCGGCCAGTAAGTTACCAACATTAAAAATAACAGCATCGTCAATAACCACGGCCACACCGCAATCGTCAATTCGGTGATGCCCATTTTCGTGATGCCGCTCGCAACATAGAGATTCAATCCCACCGGCGGATGGCACATGCCGACTTCCATGTTGACCACGATCAGTATGCCGAAATGGATCGGATCGATGCCGAGTTGAACGGCCACGGGAAATAGGATCGGCGCGAGAATCAGCACGATGGAGGAGGGCTCCATGACATTGCCCGCGAGCAGCAACAACAGATTCACCATCAGCAAAAACCCCACCGCGCCCAGACCCATGTCGAGCAGCCATTGCGCCATGGCCTGCGGAATATTTTCATAGGTCATCAAGAACGAAAACAGCACGGCGTTGGTGATGATGTAGAGCAACATCGCGCTCATGCTGGCGGAATCGAGCAGGACTTTTGGGATTTGTTTCAGATTCAAGTCTTTGTAGACGAATACCGCAACGATGAAGGCATACACTGCGCTCATGGCGGCCGCCTCCGTCGGTGTGAAGATGCCGGAGTAGATGCCGCCGATGACGACCACGATCAGCAACAATCCCCAGAAGCTATCGCGTAACGCGATCAAGCGTTCGCGCCAGGCGGCACGAGCGAGGCGTGGATAGTTATTCTTGCGCGCACGATACCAAGTGGTAAGGCCAAGCAAGGTCGCGAGCACCAGGCCGGGGATCACCCCTGCCATGAACAATTTACCGACGGAGGTATTGGTCGACACGGCGTAAATGACCATGACGATAGAGGGCGGAATGAGGATGCCCAACGAGCCTGACGTAGTAATCACGCCGGCGCCGAAGCGTTTGGGAAAACCTTGTTTCACCATCGCGGGTAACAGGATCGAACCGATGGCGACGACCGTCGCGGGACTCGAGCCCGACACCGCCGCGAACAAGGCGCACGCGAGCACCGCAGCTAACCCCAACCCGCCATGCCAATGGCCCACCATGCTGGTGGCGAAACGAATCATGCGTCGTGCTACGCCGCCGTGCGTCAAGAAATTTCCAGCGAGTATGAAAAATGGGATCGCCATGATCTCGAATTTTTCGATGCCGGTGAAAAGTTTCAACGCGACGGTTTCGATTGGAATATCGCTGAGGCCAAACAGAAAGGCGAGCACCGTCAGTCCGAGGGCGATGGAAATCGGCATGCCGGTGAGCATGAGGGCGATGAGCAAGCCGAATATGATGTAGGCGCTCATGCTTTTTCTAGATCCAGACCCTCGACATGGGCGACCTCGTGGCGAGGTAGTTCACCGGTGCGATGGAAATTCCACGCGACCTGCAGAAACCGAAAACACATCAAGATCGACCCGAGCGGAATCGCGAGATAGACCAGCCACATCGGCAATTCGAGATCAGAAGAGACTTGTCCCGTTTCGTAGATGCCAAGCACCAGCTTGGCGCCGAGAAAGCCGATGACACCGGTGAACAGGGCGCCGGCGAACAGGCCGAAATAGACAAACACAGCGCGATTACGAGCGCTAAGAAGATTGATCAACACATCGACGCCGACGTGAATACCGGTGCGCACGCCGTAGGCGGCGCCGAACTTCGCCATCCAAACGAATAGATAAATGCAAAGTTCTTGCGCCCAACTCATGTTGATGGCGAGCGCGTAGTCTTGCAGCAGCGGTATGCCGACGGCATAACGATGCACCACTGCGACGAAAATAATCAGCGTAGCGATCGCCATCAATGAGGCGATCAGCCGCTCTTCCAGATGGTCGAGGAATTTCATTCGTTGTTTTTTAGTCTTCCCGGATTTCATCCGGGCTACTTTTATTACTAGATTACAACCACACCATCAAGCCCATCTCCAGCGGATGCGTCATCAATTCATGCCAGGGATACGCGCGGATTTTGTAATCCAAGCTGCCGCAAAGTTCGGGCTTGAGTTCCAGCGCGTAGATATGGGTGCCGCCGGCGTCATGCGTGCCGGTCGAGGTAAAACGAAACTGCTTGCTCTTACTGTGATCGTGGCCGAGGAGAGGGCGGCCGAGCAACAGTTCGACCACGACGTCCTCCGGTTTCAGTCCGTTGAGTTGCAGTGCGACCTCGAATTTTAGTTCACCGCCGTAGTCGATGCGAGTAACCGGCGTATCGCGGCGATTTAAACGTACTTCCGACCAGGCTTGATGGACACGGGTTTTCCACTGCGACAGCCGCGAGGCATTGCTGTAGTGATCGTCCGAGAAGCGGCGCCATTGCTTGGTCGCGGCGAGATAAAACTTGCTGAGATATTCGCCGACCATGCGGGTGGAATTGTATTGGGGCAGCAAGGTGGAAATAGATTCCTTGGCCATTTTCACCCACGCCTCCGAATAGCCTAGTTTGCCGCGGTTGTAGTACTGCGGCACGATTTGATCTTCGAGGATTTCGTATAGCGACTGCGCTTCTTCCCGATTGCGGCGATATTCCTCCCATTTTTCTGGCGCCGCCTTGATGGCCCACCCGTTCTTGCCGTTGTAGCCTTCGCCCCACCAGCCGTCCAACACGCTGAAATTGAGCACGCCGTTGATGCCGGCCTTCATGCCGGACGTGCCGCTCGCCTCGAGCGGATAGAGCGGGGTGTTGAGCCAAACGTCGACGCCGGACACCAGCCGCCGCGCGAGGCCGAGGTCATAGCCTTCGCACAGCAAGATATGTCCAGCGAAGTCCGGCGAGCGTGAGAGCGAGCTGATGTGGCGAATCAGGTCCTGGCCCGGTGTGTCTGCTGGATGGGCCTTACCCGCGAAGATGAACAGGACCGGGCGCTCTTCTGCCGCAATGATCTTCTTCAGCCAATCCGGGTTTTCGAACAACAACGTCGCGCGCTTGTAACTCGCGAAGCGGCGCGCGAAGCCGATGGTGAGCACATTGGGATCGAGCGGATCGGCGTGGCGGAACAGGCGATCCAGGTGCGCTTCGCTGCCGTGGATGCGCAATTGCTGACGGCGAATGCGTTTGTGCAAAGTATCCAGCATGCGCGCTTTCAGCGCTTGGCGGACGCTCCAAAAAATGTGGTCGGGAATTTCGTCGATGCGTTCCCAAAACGCCGGGTCGTAGCTAAAGCGCCACTCCTGGCCGAGGTAACGATCGAACACTTCGGTCCATTCCCAAGCGAGGAAAGTCGGCACGTGCACGCCGTTGGTGACGTAGGACAGCGGATTTTCTTCTGGCTGAATTTCAGGCCACAATGGCGCACAGATTTCCGCCGATACGTCGCCGTGGATGCGCGACACGCCATTCTGAAAACGCGAGCCGCGGATCGCGAGCGCGGTCATGTTGAATTCCGGCGCACCGTTGACTAAACCGAGAGAGAAAAGTTGCTCTACCGGGATAATGGGGTTGCGGCTCAGCGGCTCTAAATAAGGCATTAATTGGTCGCGGCTGAAATGATCATGGCCCGCAGGCACCGGCGTATGAGTGGTGAATACCGTATTGGCGGCGACCGCTTCCAGCGCGGCGCCGTAGTCGAGACCTTCTTGCATCAGCTTGCGGATGCGCGAAATCACCAGGAATGCCGCGTGGCCCTCGTTTATGTGCCAGGCGGTCGGCTTGATGCCCAACTCGCGGAACATGCTTACACCGCCCACGCCGAGCACCATTTCCTGTTTGATGCGCATATCGCGGTCGCCGCCGTAGAGTTGGTGAGTGATGTCGCGATCGGCATCGCTGTTTTCCGGTACGTTGGTATCCAACAAATACAGAATCACGTGACCGGCGCGGGCGCGCCAAACTTTCGCCAGCACAGTGCGGCCCGGCATATCGATGGGCACCAAGACTTCGCTACCATCGGAACGCAGCGCCGGCGTGGCCGGCAGCTTGTCCATATCGGCGTCTTGATAAATCGCGATCTGATTACCGTCGCCGTCGATGCGTTGATGGAAGTAACCCTGCCGATACATGAGTCCCACGGCGATGAACGGCAAGCGCATATCGCTCGCGGCTTTGCAATGATCGCCCGCTAAAATTCCCAGGCCACCGGAATAAATCGGAAAGCTTTCGTGAAAGCCGAACTCGGCGCAGAAATACGCGATCAAATCGCTTTTCAGCAACCATTCGGAACCATCGCGGCGCAATGGCTCGTTGTGATAGGTGTCGTAGTCGGAAATGATTTGATTGAAGCTGGAAAGAAACACCTGATCGCTGGCCGCTGCGATCAAGCGGTCTTCATCAACCCGCCGTAAAAATTCCTTGGGATTGTTGTTGACGGCGCGCCACAGGTTGCGGTCGAGGCGCGAGAACAGGCTGCGCGTAGGCCGATGCCAACTGTACCAAAGGTTATCGGCGATTTCTTCCAGCCGATGCAGCCGCGCTGGAATTTTTGGATTGACTTCGAGACTGAAGAGCGTGCCTTTATTCATAAGCGGAATATCTTCCTAAGCGAAATCGATTCAGAAAAATGGGTGCAATTAACGTGCCAGGAAGCGTTACTGTTTGAACAAGTTGGCGCGGTAGTATTTGAGTTCGTCGATGGATTCGTAGATATCGGCGAGCGCTTCGTGTTTGCTTTCTTTCTTAAAGCCATCATACACCACGGGATACCAGCGTTTCGCCAGCTCCTTCAGCGTGCTCACATCGAGGTTGCGGTAATGAAAATATGCCTCAAATTGGGGCATATGCGCCGCAAGGAAGCGTCGATCCTGGCAGATCGAGTTGCCGCACATCGGCGAGGCATTGGCGGGCACCAGAGGCTTGAGAAAGTCTATCATCGCGCCCGCGACGGAAGCTTCATCCAGCGTGGAATTTTTTACTTTGTCGATGAGACCCGAACGCGCGTGAGTGCCTTTGTTCCAATTATCCATGCCGTCCAGCACGGCATCGCTTTGATGCACCACCAGCACCGGCGCTTCGGCCACGGTGTTGAGTTCACCGTCCGTCACCACCAGCGCCACTTCGAGTATCCTGTCGGTGAGCGGTTCTAAGCCGCTCATTTCCATGTCGATCCAAATCAGTCGATTTTTGTCTTGAGCCATCATTTCATGGTTTTCATGATTGAATTATTACTTACAATAGCAATCTATTTTGACATAAAGCATTGCCAGCGAGCGCATCGGGATTGCCTGATGGCAGTGCATGCCCTGGAAGCCGCACCAGCATTGGCTCCCAGGCAATGCCCGTCGCCGCTGAATTCCATTGGAGAACGTAACTAGTGAATCAATTTACCGTGCTGTTCCTCGTATTGCTCGGCCTGACGACAGTGCTGAAACTGTGGCTCGCGCGCCGGCACGCCGCCCACGTGATCGCCAACCGCGATCGTGTGCCGCAACAGTTCGCCGAAAAAATCCCACTGGAATCCCACCAAAAAGCGGCGGACTACACCTACGCCAAGGTCAATCTCAACAGCCTCGGCATCGTGCTCGATGTCATCGTGTTACTCGCCTTCACCTTGGGCGGCGGCATTAATTGGCTTGATGGGTTCTGGCAGGCGCGCTTCGGAGATGGCTTGGTGAGCGGCGTGGCGCTCATCGCCAGCGTTGTGGTTATCGGTGGGCTGATCGATCTACCATTTTCGCTCTACCGTACGTTTAACCTCGAAGCGCGCTTTGGCTTTAACAAGATGACGCTGAAGCTGTTTTTGAGCGACTTGCTGAAACAGGGACTGCTCGCCGCCGCCATCGGCTTGCCGATTATTCTCGCCGCATTGTGGATGATGGATCGCCTAGGCGAACGTTGGTGGCTGTATGCTTGGCTCGCGTGGTCGGCCTTTAATCTATTTTTGCTGGCCGTTTATCCGACCTGGATCGCGCCGCTCTTTAACAAGTTCACGCCGCTGGACAACGCGGAACTCAAGGGCCGCATCGAGCGCTTGCTGCAAAAATGCGGATTCCAATCGTCGGGCCTATTCGTGATGGACGGCAGCCTGCGCTCCAGCCACGGCAACGCCTACTTCACCGGCTTCGGCAAAAATAAGCGCGTGGTGTTTTTCGACACCTTGCTGAATTCCCTCACCGGCAACGAAATCGAAGCGGTGCTCGCCCACGAGTTGGGCCATTTCAAACGCCGCCACGTGATCAAGCGCATCGTCTTGACCTTCGTCGGCAGTTTCGTTTTCCTATGGCTGTTGGCGCAGTTGATGAATGCGCCGTGGTTCTTTAACGGACTGGGCGTCGAGCGTTCGAGCACGGCGCTGGCGTTGATTTTGTTCTTTCTCGCCTTGCCGGTGTTCACCTACTTACTGCATCCGCTGATGAGTTACTACTCGCGCAAGCAGGAATTCGAGGCGGATCAATACGCGGCGCAGCAAGCGGACGCGCGGGATTTAGTCAGCGCGCTGGTGAAGTTGTATAAAGACAATGCGTCGACGTTGACGCCGGATCCGCTACATTCGGCGTTTTACGATTCCCATCCGCCGGCGGCGGCGCGCATCGAAAGGTTGCTGGCGGCCGCCTAATCGGCCCAACTGGCTAGGGTAAGCAACAGTATCAATCCCACCCACACCACCATGGCGCGCCAGATCAAACCTTCCGCGCTGTGGAGGTGATCCGCTTCCGCCGCTTCGCCGGTGCCGAGTTCAGGCCTAAATTCGACTTTGTCATCGCTCGCGATCGGCTCGCCCAACCTGACGCCCATGGCGCCGGCGCCGCTTGCGAGCAACACGCCGGTATTGCGATCGGGCCAGCCGGACGCTTGAGAGCGCCAGCAGAACGCCGCGTCTTCGAAGTTGCCGACGACGGCAAATGTCATCGCCGTCAGCCGCTGCGGAATCCAGTCGATCCAATAAAAAATGCGGCGGGCGAAATCTCCGAACACCGGACTCGTATCCCGTTTCGAGCTGCTCCAGAATTCCTGCAGGCTAGCTGCTAGCCAATAAAGAACCGGACCGGTCACGCCGGGCAATAGCACAAACCAAAACACCAACCCAAACCAATGGCGATGCACGTCGATAAAGGCATGCTCGATCGATAGCCTTGCCAGGGCCGAGGTATCAAGCCCATCGGCGGGGATGCCGCGCCACGAGGCAAGCAGGACGCGGGCTTCGGCGAGGTCGTCTTTGCGAAGGTCGCGGCCCATGGCGGTCATGCGATCGGCATTGCGTTTGAAATGAACTAAACCAAATAGAACCGCGACATTGAACAGCCACGCAAGAATGGGGCTCGCGTAAAACAGCAATCCGTGGAGCAACGCGGCGATCAACAGCAGCGGGACCACGACGGCAAGCCAGGCCATCATTCCCAAACGGTGCTCACCGCCGTCCAGACTATGCCGAACGAATTCCGCGTAGCGGCGTAATAGATCGTCGAGTTGGCCGCGCACCGGAAAGATCACATACAGATCCAGCAGCAGCGCGGCCAACAAAGAGAGAAAGGTCATGGGGATTGAGATTTACGTTGCTAACCGCAAGATACCATAGAGCTGTCAAGGCCCAAAACTTGCAGTTTCTGCGGCGGAAAATAGGCGAAAAAAAACCCCACCCATTTCTGGGTGGGGCCAACCGCTCTCGGAGGAGAAAATGATGGGTGAACGAGGAGGAGGAACGTTCTACAGACCTTGCAGCCTGCCATCACTTACCTAGTAAGCAGCAACTATGCCAATTTAAAATATATATATAAAACAATAACATAATAAAAATATCTAATAAATTAGATGTGACAAAAATGGGCACATACTGCCGAAGCATGGCCGATTTGCTCGATTAATGTGATGTCGCGCCTGAAAAAACGCGAAAAAGCGGTTGATTAAGCTGAAATAACGCCAATATATCGCTGATGCAGGACGCATCGGGCGAGCCTTTAAGTTCTGTTGGGCTTATCCAGCAAAACACCTGCAAAAAATTCCGGTGCGGTGTTCCCGCCGCTGATCAAAACGCCGACCTTGGCTCTTTCCGTCACGGTGATTTTTCGCTCTAGCAGCGCCGCTGCGGCGAGGGCGCCGGTGGGCTCGACGACTATTTTCATGCGCTCGAACAAAAACCGCATCGTATGCATCAGCGCTTCGTCGCTGACGGTGACGAAGTCGTGGCAGTACTCGAGCACCAACGGAAAGGTGATGGAACCAAGCGAAGGTGTACGTGCCCCATCGGCTATCGTTTCGTTGGCGCGCGGCGCGGTTTGCAGCGTTTTGCTATGGAACGAACGGGTCGCATCGTCGCCCAGGTCCGGCTCGACGCCGATGACCTTGCAATGCGGCGACAGGGCGTTCGCCGCGAGGGCGCAGCCGGAAATCAAACCGCCGCCGCCGACGCAAACGAGCAAATAATCCAGCTCGCCGACTTGGTCGATTAATTCCTTCGCCGCCGTTCCCTGGCCGGCGATCACATGGGGATGATTGAACGGCGGGATGATTTCCAGCCCTCGCTCCGCGGCGATGCGTTGCGCAACCGCTTCGCGATCTTCGTGCGCGAAATCGTATAACACCACCTCCGCGCCGTAGCCCCGGGTTGCTTCAACTTTAACCGACGGCGCATTTTTCGGCATGACGATAGTGGCGGCGATTCCCAGCAATCGTCCGGCGAGCGCGACCGCCTGGGCATGGTTACCGGAGGAATACGCAATGACGCCGCGTTGTTTTTGTTGCGCCGTCAATTGCGACAGGGCGTTATAGGCGCCGCGAAATTTAAACGCGCCGATGCGTTGAAAATTCTCGCACTTGAAAAATACTTGCGCGCCCGTAAGCGCATCCACGGTGCGAGAGCTTAGAACAGGAGTGCGATTGGCGACACCCGAAAGGCGCGCAGCCGCCGCTGCAACATCCTCGTAGCTAGGCGCTGGTGTCACGGGAAATAGCTAAAAGCTTTTAGGTTTCTTTTGCGCGGTACGCTCGAAGCGTTCTTGCTTGCGCCGATCGATGATATCGAACTCGACCTCCGCTTTGACCGCGGATAGTGCGTCTTTCAAGGTATCTTCCGACACCTCGTTTAAGCTTTCGCCCAGGAGATCGGCTGCGTCCCAACAGCCCTTGGGCAACGCATTCACGTCGACGTTGGCGACGAAGGCCGCCGCGGCGCCGGCAATTTTCAGCAGCCCATCCCGTTCACCCATCAACAGTTCCATCTCGCCGCGTAGCATGGCGATCTCTTGCTCTTTTGCGACTATGGCCATGATTCTATTCCGTTCCTAACGGGTTAAGTTCTGAAAAATTATCTGGTATTCTATCGCAATGCAGCAACTATTAACACGTTAGCCACAAACAGCATTTTCTCTTTGGAGTCGAAATGAAATTACGCAATTTCCTTCTCGCAAGCGCGCTGGTCAGCGCGGCGGCTCACGCCCATCACACGCCTATCACCATGCAGGAAATCGACGCGGCGCTGGCGGCCGGTGCCACCTTGTCGGTGATGCAGCTTTCCGAGGTCATGAAGCTGCGCGCCGATGGCAGACGCCTTTACGAAGTTGGGCAAATTACCGAAGCCGATAAGATCCTGGCTAGGGCTAAGCTGTTGCTGAAGCTGAAATAGCCGCAGCAAACCTCGGGCCTTAGTCACGCAGCCTGCGCTGCGAAGCGCCGGAAGGATATTGTTCCATTGGTGGATCCGCTGCGCTTGATCCACCCTACCATGCCCTCATCCTTATCCAGCTTGCCTCCTGGCAGGGCATGGCTTGAGAGCCAGTATCCATGCGCCTCCTGGCGCGATGCCAACAAACCAATATTAACCGTTACAATCGCCGCCATGTCGCTGCGCGCCGATTTTTCCCTGTCCGCCGTTATCGCTGGTTTCGTCACGGTGCTGGTGGGGTTCACCAGTTCGGCGGCGATCGTGTTTCAAGCCGCGGGCGCCGCGGGCGCGAATCAAG
Organism: uncultured Pseudomonadota bacterium; assembly: GCA_963714525.1. GTDB lineage: Bacteria > Pseudomonadota > Gammaproteobacteria > Burkholderiales > JALYOK01 > JALYOK01. The sequence continues at coordinate 17,267 of CAVQPB010000023.1, read as the reverse complement.
CGGAGATCAGCTCCTGGATGTGGGCGTTGGGCCTAGGCATGGGCGTAACTTGCATCGCGCTGTCGCTTTACTACCGCAAGCCGGTGGTGACCGCCTGGTCGACGCCTGGCGCGGCGATGTTGATCACCAGCGCCGCCGGCGTGAGCTTGCCGGAATCCATCGGCGCTTTTCTCGTTTCCGGCGTGTTGATTACCGTGGCCGGCTTCAGCGGCTGGTTCGAACGATCCTTGCAACGCATCCCGATTTCCATCGCCTCGGCGATGTTGGCGGGCGTGCTGTTCCGCTTCGGTCTCGAAGTGTTCGTGGCTATGCAAACGGAATTCATCATGGTGTTCGCGATGTTCGTCGTCTATTTGCTCTGCCGCCGTGCGTTGCCGCGCTACGCCATCGTCGCCGCCTTGTTGGCCGGGATATCGATCGCCGCGATGCGAGGTTTACTGCATTTAAGCGATGTAAATTTAGCACTCGCCCAACCGATCTTCACGGCGCCGGTATTTTCCCTCAGTGGGTTAATCGGTATTGCCCTGCCGTTATTCATCGTAACCATGGCCTCGCAAAACGTGCCGGGTGTGGCCGCATTGCGCGCGTCGGGATACACGGGCGTTCCGATCTCGCCGCTGATCGGCTGGACCGGTGCGGCGACCGTATTGCTGGCGCCGTTCGGTGCCTTTGCCTTAAATCTCGCTGCGATCACGGCGGCGATTTGCATGGGCCGCGAAGCCCACGAAGACCCCGACAAACGCTACGTTGCCGCGGTCGCGGCGGGCGTGTTCTATGTGCTGATCGGCCTGTTCGGCGCGACGGTCACCGCGCTGTTCGCCGCATTTCCAAAAGAATTGGTATTGGCCATCGCCGGGTTGGCGCTATTCGGCACCATCGGCAACGGCCTCGCCGCGGCCCTAGGCAACGAGAGAGAGCGCGAGCCGGCCTTGGTGACGTTTCTCGTTACTGTCTCGGGCGTAACCCTGCTGAGTATCGGCTCGGCCTTTTGGGGATTGCTCGCCGGGGTGCTCGCGTGGCTGATGCTGCGCTTTAGGCGGCACTAACAAACTGCTAAGACATCGTGCTTGAAGCTGCACTAGTCTTGCGTTTGATCCAGTTGCTAATGTGCTGTTATAATTATTGTTTTCCTTGGCTTCCCACCGCGCTCGCATCGCGGGAAGCCCAACCAGCCCATAAGGAGAGTTAATGCGACATTATGAAATCGTTTTCATCGTTCACCCTGACCAGAGCGAGCAAGTGCCCGCCATGGTCGAGCGTTACAAAGGCATGGTCAGCAACAACGGCGGCAATGTTCACCGCCTTGAAGATTGGGGCCGCCGCCAACTGACGTATCCGATTCAAAAAATCCATAAAGCCCACTACGTATTGATGAACATCGAGTGCGATCAGAAGACGCTCGATGAGATCGAAGATGCGTTCAAGTTCAACGACGCCGTGTTGCGTCATTTGACCGTCAAAATGGAACGCGCCGTGACCGAGCCTTCAGCGATGATGAAGGAGGAGAAATCCAAGTCCATGTCGACGACCCAGCAGATGGACGTCGTGAAAGATGACACCCCCGTGCCGGAAGCGGCGGTGGCCGCGGCGTAACGCTGCCATTTGAACCGCAACCAGATCGTGCTATCCGGCGTCATGCGTAACCTGCAACCGATTCGCTACAGCCCGGCGGGCGTGGCGGTGCTGATGTTTGAGTTACAACACCAGTCGCGCCAAGACGAAGCGAGTACGTCGCTCAACGTGTCGCTGAACTTGCGGGTGCAGGCCGCAGGCGAGTTGGCGCAGGAAATCGGGCGCTTCACGGACGGCACGGAGATTGTGGTGAAGGGATTTTTAGCGCGAGCTAGTCAGCGTTCCGACGCACCCGTGCTGCACGTAAACAGTTACAAATTATTGAAAGAGGCTAATCATGGCACTACCCACTAGAGGACGTTTCGGCAAGAAGAACGATCCTAAGAACAAACGTAATCCCGAGCGGTCGTTATTTCGCCGCAAGAAATTCTGCCGCTTCACGGCGGAAAAGATTGCCGAAGTCGACTACAAAGACATCGAGATCCTGAAGGATTTCATCAACGAAAACGGCAAGATCATTCCGGCGCGGATTACCGGCACCAAGACCCACTTCCAGCGCCAATTGTCCGTGGCGATCAAGCGCGCGCGTTACCTCGCGCTGTTGCCTTATACCGATTTGCACTAAGGGGCCGACATGCAAGTAATCCTACTCGAAAAAGTGGTGAATCTCGGCCAGTTGGGTGAAGTGGTCAAGGTTAAATCCGGCTATGCCCGCAATTACCTCGTTCCCCACGGCAAAGCCAAGCGCGCCACGCCGGAAAATTTGGCGGAGTTCGAAAAACGCCGCGCCGACCTGGAGAAACAGCAAGCGGACATTTTGACCCAAGCCCAATCCCGTGCCGAAAAGCTCAACGGCTTGATGGTGCAGATCACGCAAAAGGCCGGGGTCGACGGCAAATTGTTCGGCTCCGTCACCAATAGCGATATCGCCGACGCATTGAAAGCACAGGGATTCGAAGTCGCCAAAGCCGAGATCCGCATGCCCGATGGCCCGTTAAAGCAGGTGGGAGACCATGAAGTCACTCTGGCGCTGCACAGCGACATTACGACAACCATCAAGGTTTCGGTGCTGGGTGAGAGTTAGCAGTTTGTCGCAAAACTACTGCGCGGGCCTGATTCGGGCTTGCGCGGTGCTCGGAATCCTCGTGTACTGACATGCACGCTCCGGTTCCTGTGCGCCGGGCGCGCCCGACTGAGGAAGGCTCGCTATGTTTTTCAACAAACTGCTAGACCGTTAAAACCAACAGGTTGTAGTTTTTAAAAAAGGGCTGGAGACAGCCCTTTTTTGTTTTAGACTATGGCTTCGATTGCCGTGTAGGAGGGGTTGCTATGGACTTTAGTTGGTCTTTAGTTGTTGTCCTGGTGTTGCTGATCGCCTTGGTCTACACGGCGATGTTGTTCCTTCGTACCTGGAAAGACCGCAAACCATCGCAGCAAATTACCATCCACAGCAGTATCGAGGATATGCGTTCCATAGGTGAGTTGGCGGTTTATAAAGTCTTCACCAAGGAGATTGTCACCGAAACCGATCATAGCTGGGGGCAATTCGGCGAGCGGTATCTGACCTGGGTCCTGACGCAAAAGAAAATGGCCATGGTGTTCGAATTCGAGATTGAGTTCCGTTACAACTTGCGTAACAACGCGTTCCAAATCGAGCCGCTGGGCCAAGGCGCCTACAACATCAAGATGCCGCCCTGCCAGCACGAGGTGTTCATCCGTAACATCAATGTGTACGACGAGCAAAAGGCGCGGGTGTTGCCCTGGCTGCTGCCGGATCTGTTGAATGGCTTTTTCTCCGGCAGCTTTAGCGAACAAGATAAGAACAATCTGATCGCCGCCGCGCGCCAGCATGCGGAAGAGCGGGCGAAGGACCAAATTAAGAAACTGGAGAACGATCTCCATGCATCGGCGGAATCTACCTTGCGTTCTATCGCCCGTGCTTTCGGCGCCGAGACGGTAACGTTCGAATTCAAGACCGATCACGAGCCGGCCATGGTGATCGAAATGACGAATCGGTTGGCAGCGTAGAAGAAATCTTCCGGACACTCGCGTGTCATTGCGAGCAACGCGAAGCAATCTCGCCATTGCTTTGCTTTCCCATGAGTGAGATCGCCCCTTAGTGGCTTACAGTTCCATTTTTAAGCCGAATCTATTCGCCGGCCGCATTGCAATCGTCACTGGCGGAGGCTCCGGCATCGGCCGCTGCACCGCTCACGAGTTATCCGCGTTAGGTGCGGCAGTTGCCCTGGTCGGACGCAAGCAAGAGAAGTTAAGCGCCGTTCAACAGGAGATTGCCGATGCAGGCGGCGTAGCATCGACGCATGTCTGCGATATCCGCGAAGAAGATCAAGTGCGCGCAACGGTCGAGGCGATGCTCAAAATTCACGGCCGCATCGACTACCTCGTCAACAACGCCGGCGGTCAGTTCTCCGCACCCTTGGAACAAATCAGCGCCAAGGGTTGGGACATCGTGGTCCGCAATAATCTCACCGGTGGTTTTTTGTTCGCACGCGAGTGCTACAGCCAGTGGATGAAGGAGCACCGAGGCGAGGGCGATCACGCCATCGTCAATATCATCGCCGACATGTGGCACGGCATGCCCGGCATGGGCCACTCGGGCGCGGCGCGGGCGGGCATGCTCAATTTCACCGAGACCGCGGCGCTGGAATGGGCGCCGATTCGCGTGAACGCCGTCGCGCCCGGCTGGATCGCCTCCAGCGGCATGGATAATTATCCACCCGAGATGGCGCCGCTCATTAAGCGTCTCGCCGACTACACGCCGGCGCGGCGATTGGGTACCGAATCCGAAATCTCCGCAGCGATTGTTTTTTTGTTGTCGCCCGCTGCGGCATTTATTTCCGGTGCATGTCTGCGGGTCGATGGCGCGGCGCCGAATGCCAAGCGCGTGTGGCCCGAAGTCGGCTCTGGTATTGCGCCGCCGGCCTTCAACGGTTTTCATTTAGCCAGAGCCCCACAAATTCTAAAAGATTAAAACAATTCAATCGGAATAGACCATGCAACTCACTCAAGAGCACGAAGAACTGCGCCGCAATTTAGCCAAGTTCATCGATAACGAGATTAATCCCCATGTCGATGCGTGGGAAGAAGCGGAGATTTTTCCGGCCCATGAGCTATTCAAAAAAATGGGCGCGTTGGGATTTCTCGGCCTGACCAAGCCGGAAGAATACGGCGGCATGGCGTTGGATTATTCCTACGCCGCGGTGATGGCGGAAACCTTGGGCCGTATTCGTTGTGGCGCCATACCCATGGGCATCGGCGTGCATACGGACATGGCGACGCCGGCGCTGGCGCGCTATGGCAGCGACGAAGTGAAACGCCAGTTTCTCGCGCCGTCTATCAGCGGCGAGTTTGTTGCGTGTCTCGGCGTGTCGGAAGCCGGCGCCGGTTCCGATGTGGCGTCGATCAAGACTTGGGCGAAAAAAGACGGCGACGACTATGTCATCAACGGCGGAAAAATGTGGACGACCAACGGCATCCAAGCCGATTGGATGTGCCTGCTGGCCAATACGTCCGAAGGTTCGCCGCACAAAAGTAAAACCTTGATTTGCCTGCCGATGAAAACCCCAGGCGTCAGCATCGCGAAAAAAATCCGCAAGATCGGCATGATGGCGTCCGACACGGCGCAGATTTTTTTCGACGACGTGCGCGTGCCGCAACGCTTTCGCATCGGCGAAGAAGGCATGGGTTTTACTTACCAGATGCAGCAATTCCAAGAAGAACGTCTGTGGGCGGCGGCCAACGCGATTGAAGCCTTGCTGCGCAATCTGAACGACACCGTCGACTACATACGCGAGCGAAAAATTTTCGGTCAGACCGTGCTTGATTTTCAAGTGGTGCATTTTCGCTTGGCGGAACTCAAGACCGAGGTCGAAGCCTTGCGCGCGCTGACCTACCGCGCCGTCGATCTCTACGTCAGCGGCCAAGACGTCACCGAACTCGCGTCCATGGCGAAGTTGAAGGCAGGGCGTTTGCTGCGCGAAGTACCCGATGCGTGTTTGCAGTATTGGGGCGGCATGGGTTACACCTGGGACAATCCCATTTCCCGCGCCTATCGCGATGGCCGGCTCGCGTCCATCGGCGGCGGCGCGGATGAAGTGATGCTCGGCATTATTTGTAAACACATGGGGATATTGCCGCGTAAATAGCGTGCGGCTGCGGGGCAGTAAGGGTGCGGCTTCTGGCAATGCCATTGCCGGGAGGTAAGCTGGGTGCGGTTCTTCGGCATGCCTTTGTAAATCCAGTCGCCAACTTTCCAAGAAGTGCCGGCCCCTCATCCCCACCCTTCTCCCAGAGGGAGAAGGGAATTTATCCCCTCTCCCTCTGGGAGGGTTAGGGTGAGGGCAAACGGCTAGCGATGCTACCGCGCTCAACCCAGATATACTTGCTATACAAAATTCAATCACCTTAAAAATCACCATGCCCATTCCATCGTTATTCAAAAACAAACTCACCGCCCCCGTCATCGGCGCACCCATGTTTCTGGTTTCATTTCCACCGCTCGTCAAGGCGTTATGCAAAGCCGGCATCGTCGGTACATTTCCCCACGTCAACGCGCGGCCGTCGGAACAATTCGACCAGTGGCTCACTGAAATCAAGAGTGACTTAGCCGACTACCAAGCGACAAATCCCAACGCCGTCGTCGCGCCGCTGGGCGTGAACCTGATCGTGCATCGAACCAATCCGCGCTTCGAGCCCGATTTGGAAATCGTCGTCAAACATAAAATCCCGTTGGTCATCACCAGTCTCGGCCATCCCGGCAAAGTGATCGAAGCCGTGCACGGCTATGGCGGACTGGTGTTCTGCGACGTGATCAGCGCCGACCACGCGCGTAAATCCATGAACGCGGGTGTCGACGGCATCATCTGCATCGGCAGCGGTGCCGGCGGGCATGCTTCCACCCAAAGCTCGTTCTCATTGGTGCGGGAGATACGCGAATTCTGGGATGGCTGTTTGATACTCGGCGGCGGCATTAACGATGGAGCGCAGGTGCGCGCAGCGGAAATGTTAGGCGCTGATTTCGCTTACATGGGAACGCGTTTCATCGCGTCGAAAGAATCCCATGCGCAAGAAGAATACAAACAAATGATCGTCGATTGCAGCATCAAGGATTTGATTTATTCCGATCGCTTTTCCGGCGTCCATGCGAATTTTCTGTTGCCGTCGATCACGCGCTTCGGTATCGATCCCGCCACCTTGCCGCCGAAGAAGCCCGACGTCAGCGGTTTGGCGGATACCGACGCCAAAGCCTGGAAAGATATTTGGAGCGCGGGTCACGGCATCGCAACTATCCATGATGTTCCCACCGTCGCCGAACTAGCGCAGCGCATCGCGCGCGAGTATCGCGCTGCGTGTGCCGTGCCGATGAGTGGATCTGTCGCAAGCGCGTGATCTCGCGATGGGAAAAATGTTTCTATCGCTAGCAGGTGGGCTGGCGGCGCTAGCGGTATTGCTCGGCGCATTCGGCGCCCATGGATTGAAAGCCAAACTCACGCCGGAGATGATGGCGGTGTATCAAACCGCCGTGCAATATCATATGTGGCATTCGTTGGGGCTTGCTGTCGTTGGAATGACTTTGTTGCACTGGCCCGACCTCGGCTTGCTGCGCTGGTCGGGATGGCTAATGGGTCTGGGCATCATTTTGTTTTCCGGCAGCTTGTACGCGTTGGCGCTGACGCAGATTAAGATATTAGGCGCTATTACGCCGTTTGGTGGAATGGCTTTTATTGCGGCTTGGGTAATATTTGCGGTTGCGATGTGGAAGGTGGCTTAAGATATCATCCATCGATAGTTGATTCCCCGAAGGCGGGAATCCATGGGCGATCGCAAATGTGATTCAGCATGGATTCCCGCCTTCGCGGGAATGACACTGTGTATATGGAGGAGGGGGTTTTATGCGGCTCGTTCAATTTTTAGATCAAGCGGGTAAACACAAAGTCGGCGTGGTGCCGGAATCCGGCGCAGCCTTGACCGTCGTGGCGGAAGTCCACAGCGTCTATCGCCTGGCCATGGACGCGGCGCGCAAATCGGAAACTTTGACCCAACATGTCCAATCGATGTTGAGCGGCGAAACCGCTGACTACGACGCCATCATCGCCGAGCAGCGTCTGCTGCCGCCGCTCACCCATCCCGATCCTTATCGTTGTTTGGTGACGGGTACTGGACTATCTCATTTGGGTAGCGCGGCGGCGCGCGATTCCATGCACGCGAAAATTCAAAAAGCGGAAAGCGAACTCACGGACTCCATGAAAATGTTCAAGTGGGGCATGGAGGGCGGCAAACCTAAGCCGGGCGAAATCGGCACGGCGCCGGAATGGTTCTACAAAGGTGATGGCCATTGGGTGGCGCCACCCGAGAAAGAATTAGAACTGCCGGCTTACGCCGATGACGGCGGAGAAGAAGTGGAAGTGGTCGGGCTTTATGTCATCGGCGATCACGGCCAAGTGTTGCGCGTGGGTTTCGCGCTCGGCAACGAATATTCCGATCACGTGATGGAACGAAAAAATTATCTTTACCTTGCCCATTCGAAACTGCGCCAATGTTCCTATGGTCCCGAGTTGTTGACCGGCGAATTACCGAAAAACGTAACCGGTTCAGCGAAGCTCGTTCGCAACGGCCAAGCCGTTTGGTCCGGCGATTGGCTTTCCGGCGAAGACAATATGGCGCACTCCGTTTGGAATTTGGAACACCATCATTTTAAGTACTCGGGATTTCGCCGACCCGGCGATGTGCACGTGCATTTCTTCGGCGCGGCGACCGGCAGTTTCACGGCGAATGTCGCGACTCAGCCCGGCGATGTGTTCGAGATTTCGTCGCCGAATTTTGGCCGGCCATTGCGCAATACGCTGGCGGCGTCGGCGAGTGCGCACAACCCCGTTGCGATTCAGGTGCTGTAAATGACGATTAAAGGATGGAAAACCAGGTCGTTGTGGATGCTCTTGTTATCGATACTCGCGATCGCGCCGGCACGCGCCATGACTGAAGCCGACAAATTTGTCGGCGTATGGCGCTTGCTGTCCATCGAGTATCGCAGCGACGATGGCGCGATCGTCGAATCGCCCTTTGGCGCGGAGCCGGAAGGCACGATCATGTACGATTCGCTAGGCAATATGTCGGTGCAAATCGCGCGCAAGGATCGGCCGCGATTTAGTTCAAGTGAACGACTGGCCGGTAGTGCGGAAGAAAAGACAGCGGCGTTTGAAAGCTACGTCGCCTATTACGGCCGCTATCGCGTCGATGAGCGCGAGCGCACCGTAACCCACGAGGTACAGCAAGCGCTGTTTCCCAATTGGGCCGGCAGCAAACAAGTGCGCGCCTATGTTTTTGCCGACCGCAAACTGACCTTGCGCACGCCGCCGTTTCAATACCTGGGCAAAAGCGTTAGCGCCACTTTGTTGTGGGACAAAATTCGCTAAATCGGTGGCAATGTAAGGTGAGAAATAATTTTCCAATAAGCATGGCTGGGAGCCGCTCTAGCATTACCTTTCAGGCAAGCATTGCCTGAGAGGTAATATCCATAAGCTTCTTCAGGCAATCCTTTGGTATTCTTAGAAAGGAAGTCTAGGGCGTTGCCGAAAGCAGATATAATCTTGTCATTCGAATAACAACCCCCAGTTTTACCTCAACAAATTGATTGCCGCTCAGCTTGTCTTTTTCCTTTTGTATCTAGCAGGTCAGCGCCGGTGAGTTCCGGACAGTACGCCGCTCGCGGCCCATTGTGGGCCGATATCAAGCGCGAACGCGAGAACACCATTCCTTTGCCGCTGGCGTTTTTGATCGCGGCGATACTTGAGCTGGCGATTTTCGCCGCGGTGTTTTTCGTCGATTGGAGCGATGAGTACGGTATCCAGGAACCGCCGCCGATGACGGTGGAATTGGTGAAGCCCGAACCGCCCAAGGAAGAGCCCAAACCGGAGCCGATCAAACCGCCGGAGCCACCGCCGCCGGAACCGATCAAAAAACCCGAACCGCCGAAACCGATTCCCAAAGTGGAACCTCCGAAAGTAGAGATCAAACCGGAGCCTAAACCCGAACCTAAGATCGTGATTCCGGAGCCGGAACCGATTCCTGAACCCAAAGTCGAGCCGCCGCCCCCCGAACCGGTGCCGGAGCCCGTTCCCGAACCCGAGCCCCAGGTTGAGCCGCCGCCAACGCCGGAGCCGGTAACGGAAGAACCCAAGGTCGAACAAAAGGAACAGACGGCGCCGCCGAAACAAGTGCGCAACGCCAAACCGTTGCGCAAAGTCGCCGCCACCTATCCGCGCACTGCGTTGAAAAATGGAACCATGGGCAAAGTTAAAGCGCGTTTGACCGTCGGCGAAGGCGGCGATGTGATCGATGTGGAAATCTTGGAATCGAGTCCGCCCGGCGTGTTCGACGACGCGGTGACCAAGGCTGTGAAACAATACAAATTCGAAGGTGACGGCAGTAAATATTTTGTCGATCAGGAAGTGGTGTTTAAGCTGGAGGAATGATGGGCACATGTAATGTGCGCTATGCTCATTTCACTGTTGAAATAAATAATCGATAGGAAAGACCATGAAAAGCAAAGCCGTACTCATGCTCGACGATTTGAAAAAAATCGCCGCCGGCGCCGAAGCCGAGGCGAATAAGAATAATTGGAAAGTCTCCATCGCCATTTGTGACGATGGCGGTCATTTGTTGTTTTATCAGCGCCTCGACGGCGCTTCGCCCATCAGTGCACACATCGCGCCGCAAAAAGCGCGCACCGCGGCGATCGGCCGGCGCAACACTAAGATTTACGAAGACATGGTCAACGGCGGTCGCTACAGCGCGCTGTCCATGCCGGAAGCAACCCACCTCGAAGGCGGCGTTCCGATTATCGTCGACGGTGAAGTGATCGGCGCGGTCGGTGTGTCCGGTGTGAAATCGAGCGAAGACGCGCAGATCGCCGAAGCGGGAATCAAATCTTTATTGGGTTAGGCAATGAGCAAAATCAGCAAAGTTGAAGTGCACGCGTTTCAGTTCGATGCGCAGAACCTCGGCTTTACGCGCGGGGAGGGCGTCGGCGCCTTCGGTTATAAAAAGGGATCTAAAATTCGCGTCACTAAGTACGCCACCGTGATCCTGACTGAGAATGGTCTGCGCGGCGAATATGTCGCGCAGTGGGTGGCGTCCACATCGTCCCTCGGCCAAACCCTGATGCTCGCGCCGTATTTAATCGGCCGCGAAGCGGAAGAACGGGAATTCATCTACGACGACCTGAAACGCCAGGCGCGCCAGTTCGATCACATGGGCCACGGCCCGCTCGATATCGCGCTGTGGGATTTGGCGGGGAAAAAGCTAGGTGCATCCGTATCGGAATTGCTCGGCGGCTATCGCAAACGTTTACCCGCTTACGCGAGCACCTACCATGGCGATCGCAACGGTGGGTTGCATTCCAAAGAGGCCTTCGCCGATTTCGCGCAGCAATGCTATGCCCTGGGTTACCGCGCCTTCAAAATACACGGTTGGAACGAAGGTGACAAACGCGAAGAAGCCGAGAACGTGTTGCACGTGCGAAAAATGATCGGCGACAAAATGGAACTCATGCTCGATCCCGCCTGCGAGCTGCGCACTTTCGCCGATGCGCTCTATGTGGGCCGCGCTTGCGACGAGGCGAAATATTTTTGGTACGAAGATCCGTTCCGTGATTCCGGCACGTCGGCGTTTGCCCACAAGAAATTGCGCGAGTTTTTAACGACGCCGCTGCTGCAAACCGAGCATGTGCGCGGCGTTGAACCGAAAGCGGATTTCCTGATACAAGGCGGCACGGATTTTCTGCGCGTCGATCCCGAATACGACATGGGCATCACCGGCTGCATGAAGATCGCCCATCTTGCGGAAGCGTTCGGCATCGACGCGGAAGTCCACGTTTGCGGGCCAGCCCATCGTGCCTGCATGAGCGCCATGCGCAACAGCAACTATTACGAAGTGGGCTTGGTCGGCCCCGATTGTCCCAACGCGATTCCACCGGTTTATGCCTGTGGTTATTCTGATCGGATCGATTGCGTCGGCGCCGATGGATGTGTGTCCGTTCCGTCGGGACCGGGGCTAGGGGTCACCTACGATTGGGATTTCATTGCGAGGAATCGAATCGCATTGCACGAGTTTAGTTAAGGAACAGGATTTTTCTAATTTGTCATTCCCGCGCAGGCGGGAATCCATTTGGAATTTGCAATACGAAGGCAATGGATTCCCACTTTCGTGGGAATGACAATGGAACGGTTTGTAGTAAATATCGACCGAGGCTTCTCCAATGAGAACAACAAGCGCTGCAAGCTTGATCTTACTTACCATCGCATTGGTACTAGTCGGCTGCGCAACAAAGCCATCAACCCGTGCGCCGCAGAAGCCATCCGAGGGCCGCGCGCAAGCCAAAGGCGATGTGCAATACGACAAGTTCACCGGCACTTGCCGCTCTTGGGAAAATTATGTTGCGCAAACCGGCGTGCAAGATTGCGCAGGTCGCCTGCACCCAGGTTGGATAGGCGCGACGCGTTGTACCGTCACGGCGACGGGTTACAAATTCACCCCCAAACGCGACAAGGGAATTCTCGGACGCACCTGTTTCTCGGTAGAGTTACCGCGTAATGCCAATCAGTTCCAAGTAGCCTCGGCGTGTGTGCGTATCGTCGATTGGGTGCCGGGCGCGGCGGTAAACCCATCCTGTGCCGAGAACCGGCGCTCTTGGTTGGATCAAGTGCTGAACCACGAGCAGCAACACGTCTATCATTGCGATCTAGAAGTGTGGAAAGCGAATCAGCGCTGGGTAAAGCAATCCCACCGGTATTCCGCGTGCGGCTTCACCGAGCGCGGCGCCTTGAGTGAATTAAAGGAAGAAATCAACGATGCCATGAACGCGGAAACGCGCAGAATCATGGAGAACATCGAGCGAGAATCGGAACGCTTTCACGGAACGCCGCAGGGGCAGGCGCTTAATACCAATTGCAACATTTGCAAATGAGACCTTTGTCATTCCCGCGCAGGCGGGAATCCATTCGGCACATCAATTTGCGACGGACCTATGGATTCCCGCCTGCGCGGGAATGACAAGGGGATAGGTTGTTGGTAAAAAGACTAACCCTTCTTCTTCTTAAACGCGTCGATCTTTTCTTTTAAGAGACTCATTTCCGAACAGCCGGTCAGGCAAATCGCGCGTAGTTTGTTGAGATGATCTTCCGCTTTCGCGAGATCATTTTTCATCAGATACGCCTCGCCGATGTATTCGTGAGCCGCTTTGTGGCCGGGCGATAGCGCCAGCGCCTGCTCGTAATGCTTGAACGCGCTGTCATAATCGCCGAGATTACGATAGGAGTAACCCAAGTAATTGTGAACATCGGGATTATTCTTGTCGACCTCGAGCGCTTTCTTCAGCGCGTCGAGCGCTTTTTTGTAGTCCTTTGCCTCCAACGCTTTTTGCCCTTCGACAAAATTCGGTTCGGTCACGCTGGCGCTTTCCTCCACACCCATGTTGGCGAACGCGGGGGCGAGGGTAAAGGCGAGGGCAATTGCGATCAAGTGGCGGGATACGGTGGGTAACAAATTCATGGGTGATCTCCTCAAGCAAAAAATTTGTCGGACGCTCAGTCTTTAACGCCTGCGCTGACGACAAGTTTACGATCGGTATTATAAAGCTTTCTTTTTGCCCGATCCCTCGGATACTGGCCTTGCCAAGACTTAAGCGTGGTAAGCCTCTCCGGATAGGCATGGCTGAGAGCGAGACTGGAAGCTGCTCCTGGCGTGGTGCGTTCGGATTGCATGTCTACGCCCTTGCAGCCGCTGTCATAGCGCTTGAGTTGCTCGGTATCATTAAGTTATAATCAAAGGCTTAGCGAAAAAAGTGCATAGTGTGGAAACAACTGGAGAAGTGCGATGACGGCAACAACCGCGCAGAAAGCGCAGATTATCAAGGATTTTCAACGAGCTGGTAACGATACCGGTTCGCCCGAAGTGCAGGTCGCGCTGATGACTGGGCGCATTAACGAATTGACTGGGCATTTCAAAACCCACGTCAAAGATTTCCATTCCCGCCGTGGCCTCTTAATGTTGGTAAGCAAGCGCCGTAGTTTGTTGGATTATTTGAAGCGCAAGAATGCCGATAGCTACAAAGCCCTGATCGAACGTCTTGGCATCCGCAAGTAAGCGCGGTTGGCCATAGCAATCACGAGCACGAGAGCCTGCATAGTCAGGCTCTCGTGCATTTAAGACCACTATCCGTGGCGCGCCATTTCGATTTGCGAAAAATCCGTTCAGGCTACGCGCCGCGCAATAATTAAGGAAGATATTGTGAATCCCATTAAAAAATCATTTCAGTACGGCAAGCATACCGTCACTTTGGAAACCGGCGAACTCGCGCGTCAAGCAGACGGCGCGGTGTTGGTCAGCATGGACGATACGGTTGTGTTGGTCACCTGCGTCGGCGCCAAGGGCGCGAAAGAAGGCCAGGATTTTTTCCCGCTCACCTGCGACTATCAAGAGCGCACCTACGCCGCCGGCAAGATTCCCGGCGGCTTTTTCAAACGCGAAGGCCGCCCCTCGGAAAAAGAAACGCTGACCTCGCGCTTGATCGATAGGCCGATGCGTCCGCTGTTTCCGGAAGGCTTCTATAACGAAGTGCAGATCATCGCCACGGTGTTGTCGGCCAATCCGGATATTGATCCCGATATTCCCGCCGTGATCGGCGCGTCGGCGGCCGTGGCGTTGTCGGGCATCCCGTTCGACGGCCCGATCGGCGCCGCGCGCGTCGGCTACATCGACGGTCAGTATGTGTTGAATCCGTCGGCCACCGAATTGACCACGTCCAAGCTGAATTTAGTCGTCGCCGGCACCGATGTGGCTGTGCTGATGGTCGAATCGGAAGCGCACGAGTTATCCGAAGAGATCATGTTAGGCGCGGTTGTATTCGGTCACGATCAAATGCAAGCCGCGATCAATGCGATCAACGATTTGGTCGACGAAGCCGGCAAGGACGCCTGGGATTGGACGGCGCCGGAGAAAGATCAAACCTTGGTGGCGCGCATTACCGAATTGGCGGAAGCCGAATTAAGACTGGCCTATGCGATGCGCCAGAAGCAGGCGCGCACCATCCGCGTAGATGAGATACGTAGCAAAGTGATGAGCGAAGTCATCACCTCGGATTCCGATCTGAATCACGCCAACATGGTCAAGACGCTGTTTTCCGACGTTGAATCGAAAATCGTCCGCAACAAAATTCTTGACGGCGAGCCACGCATAGACGGCCGCAACACGCGCACCGTCCGCCCCATCACCATACGCACCGGCGTGCTGCCGCGCACCCACGGTTCCGCGTTGTTCACCCGCGGTGAAACGCAAGCATTGGTCACGGTCACGTTGGGCACCGCGCGCGACGAGCAGATCATCGATGCGTTGGGCGGCGAATATAAAGACCGCTTCATGCTGCATTACAACTTCCCGCCGTTTTCCACCGGCGAAACCGGCCGAGTCGGTACGCCCAAGCGCCGCGAAATCGGCCATGGCCGTTTAGCCAAGCGCAGCTTGTTGGCGATGATTCCTTCGCAAGAAGAATTCGGTTATTCGCTACGCGTCGTTTCCGAAATTTTGGAATCGAACGGTTCCAGTTCGATGGCTTCCGTATGCGGTGGTTCGTTGGCGTTGATGGATGCCGGCGTGCCGATGAAAAATCACGTCGCCGGCATCGCCATGGGCCTGATCAAAGATGGCAATCGCTTCGCGGTGTTGACCGACATCCTCGGCGACGAAGATCACCTCGGCGACATGGACTTCAAAGTCGCCGGCACGGACGTCGGCGTGACCGCATTACAGATGGACATCAAGATCAACGGCATCACCAAAGAGATCATGAAGGTCGCGCTGGACCAAGCCAAAGAAGGCCGCCTGCACATACTCGGCTTGATGCAACAAGCGCTGCCGCATTCGAAACAAGAACTGTCCAGCTTCGCACCGCGCATTATCACCATTAAGATCAATCCCGAGAAGATACGCGATGTCATCGGTAAGGGCGGCGCGGTAATTCGCGCGCTCACCGAAGAGACCGGCACCACCATCGATATTACCGATGACGGCACGGTCAACATCGCCTGTGTCTCCGGCGAAGCGGGCGAAGAAGCGAAACGCCGTATCCTCGCGATCACCGCGGAAGTCGAAGTCGGCCAGATCTACGAGGGCACTGTGACTCGCCTACTCGATTTCGGCGCCATCATCAGCATCCTGCCGGGCAAAGATGGCTTGCTGCACATTTCGCAAATTGCCAACGAGCGCGTCAACAAGGTCGAAGACTATTTGAAGGAAGGCCAAAAGGTTCGCGTGAAAGTGCTGGAAGCGGATGAAAAAGGCCGCGTGCGTTTGAGCGCGAAAGCACTGCTGGAGCACCCTGCTCCGGAGACCGCGCCGGCGGAATAACGTCTCGATTTGCGACTTTAAGAAAAAGGGTAGGGTGGATCAAGCGGAGCGGATCCACCGAACTTCCTAACAATGATAATAGTGTTTGGTGGATCCGCTGCGCTTGATCCACCCTACATTTCTTTGTTGTGCCAGGAGCCTTATCCTGCTTGCCTCGTGGCAATGCCTATCCGGAGAGGCACTATCCATGCGGCTCTCGGGCTTGCCGTATTATAACTCCGAAGCAGGTCCCAGCGATGAAATAGAAGCCACGGTCTTGACTTCGCAGTGTCATAAATCTTTCATCGATTCGTCACAATCGCTTACTACACTCCAAACGTATGATTGGGTATCAACTGTAGCGGGAGCGAGTAGTGACTGCATCAAATTTGCCACACGGTGGGGTGTTAACAGAGCGCTTAGTTTCGCCGGCAGAGGCGAGCGTTTGGCGAAAACAAAAGACGCTTAAAGGCCTCTGGCCGTTAACCACGCGGCAATTGTGCGATCTGGAGTTGATCGTGAACGGCGGATTTTCTCCCCTCAAGGGATACATGGTGCGCGCCGACTACGACGGCGTGGTGAGTCGCATGCGGTCAAAGACGGAGCGTTATGGCCGATACCGATCACTCTCGATGTTGCCGATGCATTCGCTGAAAAACTCGCGATCGGCGATTGCATCGGATTAACCGATAACGATGGCGAGCTACTCGCAGCCCTCGAGATTGAAGATTTGTGGCAACCGGACCTTCAGCGGGAAGCGTTCGAAGTCTATCAAACCCAAGATCTGGGTCACAGTGGCGTTGCGCGACTGCTGACCCAAAGCCACCGAACTTACGTCGGTGGGACGGTATTCGGCCTGGAGTTACCACAACACTTCGATTTCCCGCACCTGCGCCATACGCCCCGCGCAACTACGCGAACTTTTTTCTTCTCTCGGCTGGTCACGAGTGGTCGCGTTTCAGACGCGCAATCCCATGCATCGCGCCCATGTCGAACTCACCCGGCGAGCGGCCCGCTCCGTCGATGCGAATCTATTGTTGCAACCCGCGGTGGGCGATACCGAAGCTGACTATATCCATTACTACACCCGCATGCGATGTTACGAGCAAGTATTGCTACGTGCTGCTGATGAAGACGATCTGCTCTCAACGCTCCCACTCGCGATGCGCATGGCCGGTCCGCGCGAAGCCCTGCTACACGCCATCATCCGCAAGAATTATGGCTGCACCCATCTTATCGTCGGCCGCGATCATGCCGGTCCGGGGCATGATTTCTATTCGCCTTACGCCGCCCAG
>CAVQPB010000022.1:0-92442 GCA_963714525.1 uncultured Pseudomonadota bacterium | reverse complement strand
GATAACCTGTTCGAAAGTTAATCTCAGAAGAAAAGACAACCTAGGGTCAAGTTTATGGGAAACACTTTTAATAGTTGAGCCAGCGATCTCCCACAATTTCTCAGGATTTTCACTCATTGCCAGGGCTTTCCCTTAACGTGAATTTAGATAAACTTAAAGACGTACACCCCAATTCTTTAGTTCGGCGGACACGCTTGGCACTGTGATGCGGGAACTGGATGGCCGGATATTGGGTTATTCTTACAGTATCGCGTTACGCAAGCGCCGCCGTGGCTATCACCGTCTGAATCCGGTACGCCAGGTTGATGCGCCGATATCGCAAAGAACTGTAGCTCGATCATATTTAGGGGATACCGCGAGGCATACTCCGCGGTCTTTTTTGTTACGAATTTGAATACGTTTTCTTCAGCAGCATCGCTCCCGATACTTTTACAGCCATATCCAATAGTGCGGTAGCCTCCCTTGGACCCGAATTTGTGATCTTTGGGACTAAACGCAATAGATGGCTCAAGTGGCGGACACAACGCTTTAAATGTCGGATCGTTGTTAAGGTCTGATTCGATTTTCTCCACGGGTCCATTCTTCGGGGCGGAAATGACTAGAAAATAATCCGGCTTGGGCCTGGTAGCGCTTGTATCCTCCACGACCGGTTGAAGCGTGCTGCAGCCAGTAACTAAACTAAAAACCGTAAGACTTAGTGCAAATTTCATTTTCATATCAACTCCCTCAAGGTAACACGTACTCGGTTAATTAAAATAAACGAGAAAAACTAACAAAACAAATGCCCTTCAAAAAATAAGAATCAGGCGTGCGAATACGAATCTGCGAGGCGCGAAGCGTAAACTCAATGGATCGGTGTCGACGAATTCGAAACGCTTATCAAAAAGATTCTTTATGCCTATGTTGAAACTTCCGGCCTGTCTTGGAAAACCGAATCGCATCCATGCGTCGGTGAGCACAAATTGGTCTTTGGTAGCGAATTCATCTATTGACGACGAGACTGATCGGGTTCCACTTTGTTTAACGTATGTTGCAACTAGGTGACCAGACAAGCGTCGCCCCATGAATGCCGAAACACCGAGAGGAATATAGCTTGTAGTAAGGTCTCTTATTCCTTCAAAACCGGTAAGCTCCTGAGCTCGCGCGAGCCGTTCGTAGTAGTAATTTGCGGAAAATGCGAATGACGATGTCCATAAATCACCTTTCTGACGGCCACGAGTAGTCCAATAAAAGTACCCTCGGGCGCCTCTTTCCCGCCAGACAAAGTCCACAGGATTACCGGGAATTAGGAATGGGACCCGTAGTCTTCGGGAGCTAAGTTCGAAGCCCGTGTGCAAATCAGTTCGAGGGCGTGAATCGAGAGCAAAAGATACTCGTCGTGCAAGCGTTGCGTCAAAATCATCAAAGAATTGGTTAAAACCTGTAACTTGAGTGGGCTCAATACTTTCATTGCCGATGAGCTGCCGTCGCATGGAATCGAACGCTGCGAATCTAACCGTGAGTGATGATGTCACATTCCATAGAACGCCAATCTTCGGGTTTACGCGATTGCGTTTAAGCTCCCCTCGTCGCCAAAAATTCGCACTCACCCCCATAGAGAAAGTAATTTTTTGACACTCTGGCGTAACTTCCCAATAAACATATGCATTGTTATGAGAAGTTTTATCATGCGTTTCAGCCAATCGCGCCCGATCCTCCCCTCGAAATACACCAGCACCGGCTACAAGAGAGTATCGATCATCTTTGGTCATTCCTTGAATTTCCGCCGTCATTCCCCTGCTGGCTATATCCTCCGTTACATCGAAATCCGTAAACGTGGTTGCTTCATCCTCTCGCTGATAAATTCCCGAGAAAATTAATTCAGAGTTCGATGCGATCTTGTTTCTCGCCCCCAATCGGATATTTTTTGATATTGTTCTAGTGCGTTGTCGATAAGTCTGCAATGGGTCGAAGGCGAAAGGGGCTTCATCTCGTTCGAAATCAAGATGCCGCAATTCCGCTTGAACATCTAAGCTTTGAGAAAGCGCTGCTTGAAGAAAAGCATTTGAAGTACTTCTTCGGATATCGTTGTTGTCGAAAAAGCCTTGGGTTTCAAATTTGACTTGGCCAACGCTTGCCGCGTAACGGTTACCGCTGATTGCGCCAGTAACCTGCTCTACCCATGTACCTCGACTCCCCCCAAAAGCATCAACACTGAGTTCCGTACCGCGTTGACTGAAAACACTAGTCGTTTCTTTGTACCCACTCGGTGTAAACCCAAAATCTTTGAAGAAGCCAACCTTCGCGACACCAGTCCGAGCGTCTGAAAGCTCCGGCTGAACGGCAATACCTCCTAGAGGTTGTCGAATTTTTGCTTGGAGCGCCTCGCTAACTCGAGCAATCTCGTGTCGAGGCTGTGAGACGTAACTATCTGCAAGAAATCTGTGAGCGACGTAACTACCAGGGTCTAGTGCCAACGTCCTAGCACCTTCTACTAAGGCTAGTTGGTCAAACAGCAAATCACGATAGATCCACGCCTGCGCCACGGTCCGTGAAGCTAAATCTTGATCAATTAGAAGTGTTGAACGGGATATCAAGCGATTTTCGTTTAGCGCTACAGAATCTTCGATATCCCCCAAGGCCTCTACGGGCTGATTGTTCTCAAGCTTTCTGATCGAATCATAAAAATATGGCGTTGGATCTTTCGGATCACGTTCCTTAGCCAACTCAAACTGGACTCCCGCGCTATGTCGCGCTTCTCTTCGTAGTAAGCTTTTCCCAGGTAGCTTCGGATGAAGGAGTTGTTCGGATCGAGGCTCGCTGCAATTTCAATCTCTTCCCGTCCTTCTGCAAAGTTACCTTCTCTGATCGTTGCCAGCCCCAACCCTAGCCGCGGCAACGGATCCGCCTGATCCAACTCGATTGCTTTGTTAAAGCTTTCTTTCGCGGCTTTGGTGTCTATTCGAGTGAGATTGGCAAATCCCAAGACCGATTGCGTGCGTGCGAGGTTCGGATTGAGCTTGACTGCGCGTTCGGCCGCTTCTTTCGATTTATCGTAATTCGGGATTGAAAGCTCCAGTTCAGCTACCCTCGCCCAGGCGAGTGCGTTCGTTTGGTCTCGTTCTGTGGCTTGCCTGGCTTCTTTCAATGCTTCTTCAATCTTGAAGTTAGCTTGCAGGGCGTAAGAGAGCGCGATTCTTGCCGTTGCCGATTTATCGTCGATGTTTACAGCCTGGTTAGCGAGTTCCAGTGCTTTAGTCTTATCGTTTCTGACGATGGCAATAATGGCCTTGAGGCTTAAGGCATCGGTATTGTTTTGGTTTTCCCTGAGCGCCGTCTCAATGTCCGGTTCTGCTTCATCGGCACGACCAACGAGTAGTAGCAATCCGGCTCGGTAGCTGTAATAGTCGCCATTACGGTCGGATTCATTGATTGCGTTTAAGCTTTCAATCGCTTCAGTGATCTTGCCTTGGCTGTACAACTCGTAGAGCTTTCGACAGTGTCTCGCCGCCCGCTACGGGATCTTGGATCGAACAGCGGCGGGTAATACAGCGCCCACTGCACCGCATCTCTAGGTTTGATGGTGAGGGTCTTTTGCGGGGCTTGGCCTTGCCTGGCGGTAGCGGCTTCGTTGTCGGTGAGGAGCAACGCGCCTTGCTCGTTACTAACGTTGACCTTGCCTTCGATCACGGCGACCCTGGCTTCTTGGCTATCGACGCCGACGTAGAACTCGGTGCCTTCCACCGCCGCATTCATGTAAGGGGTGTTGACCTTGAACGGTTTCGGCGTTCTTGTAATGACGTGGATGGCGCCTTGGAGGAGCTCGATCAGGGTCGGCTCTTTGTCCGAGATGGCTTCTTTCAACTGGAAGACGGTGTTTTGATCCAGCGGGATGGTGGTCTCGTTGGGTAGGCGTAGTACGGCGCGGCTCTTGGTGCCGACGCGGATGGTGTCGCCGACACAGAGTAAGTCGTTTAGCTTGGCCGGGGAGAGGCTGGTGCTGCCGACTAGGCTCCAGGTGACATTGCCTTGGACGGAGACGACCCGGGTAGCGGCGGGGGCGAGGCAGCGCTCGGCGGCGAACACTAACACCATCGGCTGCAAACCGCCGATACCGATTAGGCACAAGACAATGGGATGAAAGCTGGATGGGCGAGCAGGCTTACTGGCTTGATGGGTATTGCCCGTCGATGCACTGCCGCGATACATGGCGCTTTGTTGGGCCTCCCGCCCGGTTAAGGCCAGCATCGTTCGAGCCAGCCATCTTGGAATCCGCTCGATGCAATTCCACAGTTTCATTGCAGCGAGTCTCTATTAACTTTGTTATGAAGTCGTCCATTGAGCCATCGTTTTCTCCCCGAAACAATATGCCAAACGGCTTAAGCCGAAAGTAGTAGATTTCCGCCCGACCTATATCGAAAGTAGTAGATCGTGCTTTGAAAATAGTACTCCGAAGGGTGGCGGGTGCAATCTTGCGTTGCAGCATAAATACCGATGTCTGAATGAGCTGAGTGACGCCCTCCCTTGCAGGGCGCGCCCCGGCTTGCAAGCCGAAGCCGTTCTATGAGCGCGACGCATGCGTCGCGAAATCCTCCCCTCACCCCCCCCGCGCCTCGCGCAAGGGAGGGAATAAATCGGCTCCTTCCCCTTCAAGGCTGGGATGGGGATGGGTTTGATGCGGACGACGAACCCATCCCCACCTTAATCCTCCCCTTGAAGGGGAGGAAAGTCTTGTTAACTCGGAAGCATCACACTAACTAAATCCGCATGTTCGACCAAATTGCTAACTTCCAGGCCAACCGAATCGGCAAGGGCTCGCATCGCGCCGTCACTCGCTACGAGCGGTATCGGAATCGCAATGCCTGGCGCCTACGTTGCGACATTTATCGCTACTTTCCGGCGATCGATCATGCGATCTTAAAAGCCTCCGTTCGCCGCCGCATTCGTTGCGAACGAACCCTGGCGTTGATTGATGCCGTTGTCGATGGCTCGAATCCGCAAGAGCCCGTGCATCAGTATTTCCCCGGAGACGATCTGTTCACGCCGTTCGAGCGACGCGCGGGCTGCCGATCGGCAACCTCACCAGCCAGTTGTTCGCTAGTCTCTATCTGGATCGGCTCGATCATTACGTCACGGAAGTGCTGCGCGTGCCGAGTTACCTACGCTATGTGGACGACTTTGCTTTATTCGGGAACGATCCTGAAGAAATCGAACATTGGCGGTGCGAGTTGAATCGATTCCTGATCGGCCGGCGCTTGAGCTTTCGCGGCGGATGGTTTGATCCGCAGCTTGAGCCTGACGGGCTTTTCTCTCCCGCCTAATCCGCGGCGGCGGCTGGAACAACAAAGCGCAGAACGTGCGCTCGGCCAACCGCAACAGGAACACGCCCAGAAACCGCAACAATTACTTGGGTTTCCGTATAGCCAGCACGCTCTCATCGGCCGGAGCCGGCACAGCTAAGGCTGCGCAGGGTGCGCCGCTGAGCGTCCAAAGCCCGTCATGGTAAGCGTCGGCCCGGCGGCTGTTTTGGCCCTTGAGGGCGACAGCCGCCGGGATTCAACACGTTGTATCACAGTGTGTGGTCTTCGTGTGACAAAGGTAGGGATATGGATTCCGAGTTTCTATCAGTGAGGCTGTCCAAGGACGATGCGCAGGTCATCCAACGCTTGCATCAACAAACGGGTTTGAGCAAGTCTGAAATCGTCAAGCGCGCGCTGCGCTCGCTTGCACGGGCAGACGCTACAGCGACAGAAGGTGGGTTGTTTGAGTTAGGCGTCCGGCCAATGGACCTGGCGGCTGCATCGTTGGTATAGCTCGCCAACAAAACCGATATTACCGACGTCATTACGGTTGATCGTGCGGATTTTGCGGTTTATCGCGCGAGTAAGCGCAAGTCGTTTCGTAACGTATTTGTTGCTTGATCTGTTGCCGCTGCCTGCATTTTGCTACGATTTTTCAGGCTCCGCGCGTATTCCACCGCTCTTAATCGATCAGGCCGACAGCGTAATCACCAGGCCCAGCATTAGTTGCGGTCGAGCTGCTGTTTCGGCCGGGTGCCGATCTTAACTTCGACGATGACGGGTTTTTGAGCGCGGATGACCTTGATTTTCGCCGGTTGACCGGGAGGTAACTCGGAAATCAGGTTTAACAGCGACGAGGAGTCCGTCACCGGCTTGCCGGCGATATCGACCACTACATCGCCGGGATTGATGTCCGCCTTGTCCGCCGGTGCGTTGCGCAACACGCCCGCGATTAAGGCGCCTTGTTGCGTGCCTAAGTTGAAAGAATCCGCCAGCTCCGGCGTCACGTCTTGCACTTCCACGCCGATCCAGCCGCGGGTGACGGCGCCGGTCTGGATGATCTGCTCCATGATCTTTTTGGCGAGGCTAACCGGGATGGTGAAGCCGATGCCCTGGTTGCCACCGCTGCGGGAGTAAATGGCGCTGTTGATTCCGATGAGATGACCGGAAATATCGATCAGCGCACCGCCGGAGTTGCCCGGATTGATCGCCGCGTCGGTCTGTATGAAATTCTCGAACGTGTTGATACCCAAATGGCTACGTCCCACAGCGCTGACGATGCCCATGGTAACAGTTTGTCCGACGCCGAAGGGATTGCCGATTGCCAGCACGACGTCGCCGATTTTAATGGTGTCGGAACTGCCGAAGGTCATGGCCGGCAGATTTTTCATATCCACTTTTAAGACGGCCAAATCGGTTTCGGGGTCCGCCCCCACCAGCTTGGCGGGGATATCGCGACCATCGGCTAGGGCAACCTGGATCTCGTCTGCCGCTTCGACTACGTGGTGGTTGGTAAGGATAAATCCCTGCTGGCTGACGATTACTCCCGAACCCAAGCTGGATTGAGATTGTTCCTCTTCGTCGAAGCGGTCGCCGAAAAAACGCCGTAACAAGGGATCGTCCATGAAGGGCTCGCGGCGATTGCGGATGGCTTTACTGGTAAAAATATTGACAACCGCGGGCATCGCCTGTTTCGCCGCGTGGCTGAAGCTAATCGCAGTCGCCGCTTTAACCGGTTCGGTTCGCGTTTCATTAATAGTGACGACCTGGCTCGCATCCCGACCCGCCGTGGAACGCTTAAGCCATTCGGGGTGGATCACGCCGATGGCGAGCAGGATGCCGAGCGTGATCGCCGCGCTCTGCGCGAAAAGGAGCCAAAGTTTACGCATGGGGGTGAGATTTCAGGGGTACGGCCGATGTAGAATAATTGGAGACCATTCAGTCACTATTACTAACTTTAGCACGTTTTAGAGTGAATCAAAATCGCAAAATATGCCATGAGCGAGTACAAAAAAAACGGCCCCGCAGGGCCGTTCGGTTTGCGGTAAATCGGGGATTAACGTTTCAGGGCGTCGCGAATTTCCCGCAGCAGCATCACGTCTTCCGGTGGCGCCGCCGGCGGTGCTGCCGGGGCCTCTTTCTTAAGGCGGTTCATGGTTTTAACCATCCAAAAGATCACGAATGCCAGTATCAAGAAATTGATGATGACCGTAATAAAGTTACCGTAGGCGAATAGCGGAACCGCGGCTTTGCTAAGTTCCGCGTAAGTTTGAGGAATACCGGGCGGTCCATCGGCGAGCTTAACAAACATGTTGGAAAAATCGACATTACCCAGAATTTTCCCGACGACCGGCATGATTATGTCTTTAATTAGCGAATCAACGATTTTGCCGAATGCGCCGCCGATAATGACGCCCACGGCCAAATCCATGACATTGCCCTTTAATGCGAATTCCTTGAACTCGCTCATCATCCCCATAGTCCTAACTCCTATTAAGTTGTTGATATTGCGGTACTGAGGAACTTTTAATTGAGTCTGGTATGACCACCCGAGGCTTGATCAAAGGTTCCCACGTCCGAGACTGCCTACAGCGCAAGCAATATAGTCAGCATCATCCTTAAGAGTCAATCAAAACTACCCGATTGTGCACAGGGGCTTTAAGTTTGTTGCGCCAATAGGTTAAAATGTAAGTCTTTTTGCAAATTTTAAGGTCACTTACGCATGGCTGGAGATTCACCGAATTCCAAAATAAGACGCAATTTGGTCGCCGCGACGGCGGCGTTGGGCGCCGTGGGCGCGGCGGCGGCCGTCACCCCTTTTGTATTCAGTATGCGCCCCAGCGAGCGGGCAAAAGCCGCCGGCGCGCCGGTGGAAGTCGACATTTCCAAGTTGGAACCCGGCATGTTGCTGACGGTTGAGTGGCGCGGCAAACCGGTGTGGATCGTTAATCGCACTAAAGCGATGCTGGATGAACTAAAGAAAGACGTCGACCTACTCGCGGATCCCGACTCAAACGCGGGTAATCAACCGGAATACGCTAAAAACCCGATCCGTGCGCGAATGGAACACGCCAATATCCTGGTGGTCGAAGGGGTGTGTACTCACCTCGGTTGCTCGCCCACGTTTCGCAAGGAAGTCGGTCCCGCCGACTTGGGCGCCGACTGGCCGGGCGGATTTTATTGTCCCTGCCACGGCTCCAAATTCGATTTAGCGGCGCGTGTGTTTAAAGGTGCGCCGGCGCCGAAGAATTTGAACGTGCCCCCTTATGCTTACGTGAGCGATACGGTTCTGGTGGTCGGGCTCGACAGCGCGACGAAAGGAGCCTAAGCCATGGCAAGCACCCCCAGCAGCGGCTTCATGGCCTGGATAGACGAGCGTTTCCCCTTCACGGAAACGCTGAAGAAGCACATCACCGAATACTACGCGCCTAAGAATTTCAACTTTTGGTATTACTTCGGCTCCCTCGCATTGCTGGTGTTGGTAATGCAAATCGTCACCGGCATCTTCCTCACTATGAATTACAAGCCCGATGCGAAGCAGGCCTTTGCGTCAGTCGAGTACATCATGCGCGACGTGGATTGGGGTTGGTTGATCCGCTACCTGCATTCCACCGGCGCGTCGATGTTCTTCGCGGTGGTGTATCTGCACATGTTGCGCGGCATCATGTATGGCTCGTATCGCAAGCCGCGCGAATTGCTGTGGATTTTCGGGGTAATCATTTACATTTGCTTGATGGCGGAAGCCTTCTTCGGTTATCTCTTGCCTTGGGGTCAGATGTCCTATTGGGGCGCGCAAGTGATCGTGAACCTGTTCGCCGCCATTCCGTTCGGTATCGGCGAGCCTTTGGCGCAGTGGATACGCGGCGATTTCGTCGTGTCCGATGCGACGTTGAATCGTTTCTTCGCCTTCCATGTGATTGCCTTGCCTTTGGCTTTGGCGGGGCTGGTGTTCTTGCACATCGTCGCCTTGCACCAAGTCGGCTCGAACAACCCAGACGGCATCGATATTAAAAAGCATAAAGATCCGAAGACAGGTATTCCCCTGGACGGCATTGCGTTCCATCCCTATTACACGGTCAAGGATATAGTCGGCACGGTCGGCTTCTTGGCGATCTTTTCCGCGATTCTATTCTTTGCGCCGGAGATGGGCGGCTATTTCTTGGAGTACAACAACTTCATCCCCGCCGACCCGCTGAAGACGCCGGAACACATCGCACCGGTGTGGTATTTCACGCCGTTTTACGCCATGTTGCGCGCCGTGCCACCGATGTTCGGGTCGCAGTTCCCCGGTGTGCTGGTGATGGGCGTCGCGGTGGTGATCTTCTTTGCCTTGCCGTGGCTGGATAAAGGCGTCGTGAGATCGATTCGCTATCGCGGCTCGTTGTACAAGGGTTGGCTCGCGGCGTTTATCGTCTCCTTTATTATTCTCGGCATCTGCGGCGTGTTGCCCACCAGCGTCTGGGGCCAGTTCGGCAAAGGCTTGGCCGTCGTCGGAGGCGTGGATGTGGCGACCGTCGTCGCACGCATCTTCACTGTCGTTTACCTCGCATTTTTCTTCTTAATGCCGTGGTATACCAAACGAGACAAAAGCAAACCGGAGCCGGAGCGGGTGACCTGATGCGTAATTTATTGTTAGCCCTGTTGACGATTCCCGCGCTCGCGTTCGCCAATACTGCGGTGGAGTTGGATCACGCGCCGATTAATTGGCGCGACAAAGTGTCGCTGCAACGCGGTGCAAAAAACTTCATGAACTATTGCCTGAGCTGCCATAGCGCGAGCTACATGCGCTACAGCCGCTTGCAGGATTTGGGCCTCACGGAAGAGCAGATCAAGGACAACCTCATACTCACCGGCGTGAAAATCGGCGAGACCATGTCCATCGGGCTAAAACCTGCCGATGCTAAAGCGTGGTTCGGCGCGCCGCCGCCGGACCTCTCGGTGATTGCCCGCTCGCGGGGTGTGGATTGGCTTTATTCCTATTTGCGCGGATTTTACCGTGACGATTCCAAACCGACAGGCTGGAACAACACGGTGTTTCCGCAAGTCGGCATGCCCCATGTGTTGTACGAATTGCAAGGCGTACAAACCCTTGTTAGCGAAAAAAGCGAACACGGCGAGCATCAAAAATTGCATTTAGACAAGGCCGGTAGTTTGACGCCGTTGCAGTACGATCAATTCGTCGCCGACTTAGTAAACTATTTGGGCTACATGGGCGAACCCCATAAAGCAAAGCGTGTGCAGACGGGCATCATCGTGATGTTTTTCCTCGCACTGTTGTTCCCGTTGGCGGTGGTACTGAAAAAAGAATATTGGAAAGACGTGCATTAAACGGCCAAGGCCCGCGGGAGCGTGGCCAGGAGCTATTAAGGGACTAGAAAAATTATGATGACTTTGTACTCAGGCACCACGGATCCTTTCAGCCATCGTTGCCGCTTTGTGCTGTTCGAGAAGGGGATGGATTTTCAGATCATCGATGTCGATATGTATAACAAGCCGGAAGACATCGCGGTGATGAATCCCTACAACCAAGTGCCGATTTTGGTGGAACGCGATCTTGTTCTCTATGAGTCCAACATCATCAACGAATACATCGACGAGCGTTTTCCGCATCCGCAACTCATGCCGGCGGACCCGATCATGCGCGCGCGGGCGCGGCTGTTCCTCTATCGCTTCGAGAAAGAACTGTTCAGCCAGATCGACAATCTCGACAGCGCCAGCCAGCAAAAATCCGACAAGGCGCGCCAGATCATCCGCGATAATCTGGTGCAAATCGCGCCGGTTTTCACCAAGCAGAAATTTATGCTCGGAGATGAATTCTCCATGCTCGATGTCGCCATCGCGCCGCTGTTGTGGCGCTTGGAGCATTATCAAATCACCATGCCCAAGCAAGCGGCGCCGCTGCTGAAATATGCCGAGCGCATGTTCACCCGCCAGGGCTTCATCGACGCCATGACCCCTTCCGAAAAGGCAATGCGAAAGTGACCGCTGAAATCAGCACCAAACCCTATCTCATCCGCGCCATCTACGAATGGTGCGTCGATTGCGGCTACACGCCCTATGTCAGCGTAGTGGTGAGCGAAGCGTGCCGGGTGCCGATGGAATATGTGAAGAACAACGAAATCGTCCTCAACGTCAGCCCATCGGCGACGCGAAATATCAAGATCGACAACGATCGATTGCATTTCTCCGCCCGCTTCAACGGCGTCTCGCGCGAAGTGTCGGTGCCCATAATAGCCATCGCCGGCATTTTCGCGCGCGAGAACAGCGAAGGCTTGCTATTCAAAGTCGAAACCGAATCCGCCCAACCGCAAGTAACGACAGCGGAGCCCACCGCGGAAGAAAAAAGCAAAACCTCCGCCGCATCGCGCGAACGCAATCATCTCAAAGTAGTAAAATAGTTTTACGATTCTAAAACAGTCCCGCCACGAGCCGCATGTATTCTGGATCGTGGCAATGCATGACCTGGAAGCCGCACTGGTATTGCCTCTCAGGGCAGATGTCCCAAGAAAATCAAACCACTCGTGGCGCCTCTAAGCCACATCAAACGCCGGCATAGCTCAGTTGGTAGAGCAGTTGATTTGTAATCAGAAGGTCGCGGGTTCGATTCCTGCTGCCGGCACCAAGAAACAAAAAGTTACATTTTTGTCTATGTAACAGACAATCGTCAATGTTAGGCTACGCTACCCGCCAAAAAAATCGTCAACGTTAAGTATGAAGAGGTCGTTATTGGTCGTTAACGGCAACCTGGAGTGATAATAATATTAGATTGGAGATCGACCGGTGATGCACGACGTAGTCGTCGACGGAGAAGAGGCTAGAGATTGACAATTCACCTGCCAGCACGTTACATTTAGCTCTCATTATCCTTCCTGCATATGATGCACCGCCCGTTGTCGAAACTGTGCACGGCGCGCAGTTTAACCCAATTCCAGAGTTTAACGAGGCCTATGCAGGCTGGTTTTGGAAAAAGCACCTTCCGGCGGAATGGACAAAGAGTGCGATAGTCCCCCGCCTTGAAGATCAGTTTGAGCGTTTTGGTGACCAGAAGATTTGGGGTCCCGAGCTACTGTTCATGATTAGGCCTTCCACTGGCGGTGAGCGCACCCAACTCATTCACCGAGACGATGAAAGGATGATTCAAATTCAGAGTACTCGCTTCCTCTACAATTGGAAGAAAGGTGGTCCATCGCAACCATATCCAAGCTACGAAAAATTACTCCCCGAATTTAAAAAGTCGCTGGGAGCCTTCGAGCAATTCGCTCAACAGATAGGCAATAAGTTGATCTTCAACCAGTGGGAAGTCACGTATGTCAATCACATTCCCAAAGGTAAGCTTTGGGCATCGCCCCACGACTGGCCGTCAATATTTCCTCGGTTTTCGACCCTGGCCAATGACGTCAAAGGGCAGCAGCCAGACGGTTTTCGGGGAGAGTGGTCTCTGAGCATCGACGACAATGTCGGGCGTCTCCACATCGATCTTAAGCACGCTCGCCATACAGCGACCAATCAGGAGCTATTGGCCCTTCAGCTAACGGCGCGGGGACCTGTAACCGAGACCATGAGTCTTGAGGCCGGGTTGAATAAAGGCCATGAGTCAATCGTTCGATCATTCGATGCGATGATTTCGCCAGACGCTCGCAAACACTGGAAGAAAACCAGATAATGGATGATGGGGCTCGCGATTTAGACTTTGCGCCGGGTGGTTCGCTCCCTGAGTCGGGTCTTCTCACCTCCCAAGACGAAGGTGCCCAGACAACGGTTGCCCAGTGGGAGGTAATATTACAGAATCTCCGGAAAATGCTGAACCTGCGCGACGACTGGGACGGAGAAGGCGCCAAAGCGCCAGCGCGTAGTAGCATCCTAAGTATCATTGATTTACTCCATCAGCTCGAACAACGCGATGGGCCAGCTCCGTCCCGCGTGGTCGCGGGCCCTGCTGGCGAGGTCGTGGTTGAATGGCAGCGAGCGGGCAACTATCTGGAGCTCGAAGTTTTGGAACCATTCGTCGGCGAGTGGATGTTTGAAGACTCGGGAGCGGCGCCAAAACATTACGGCATGACGTGGAGGAGGGCGTCGGCAGACCTATCGCCATCCCGCAGGCACCTTCGACAAGCATATTCGTAACTCCGACCCGCGCACTCGGAATACAAGGAGCGCCTTGCCCGTCGTTGCGATAACACAATACGATCCAGTCACGCCCGACGAATATGTCTTGCGGCGAATTCATCCAAGTCAGTACGATGTTTCGCTCTCCGTTCCGGTCCAACGGGTCGCGTTTGCACCGAATGAAAAGGATACGGACGGAATCTCCGTTTTCCGAGAGTTGTTCATCACCCCAGAACGGATTGCGTCTGCTGGACGTAGTTCGGCCGGATACTACGTCGCGCGGCTGGCAGTGTGCGAGTTGCTGAAGTTGGGTTTGACAGTCGTCCCGGACCCCCGTGAGAACCAGCCCCCTGGGCATGCGCTAGTTCCCGAGTTAAGTCACGCTGGGGCGAAGAACAACAAAACCAAGTCGAAAGACTTTCAACGCCAATTGGCGAAGCTCGCTTCGATCGCGATAGCGTGCGAGCCGGGCAATTTTCCTCTCTCTCCGACGTAGGTATCAGCAAATCGCAAATTTCGCGCTCGGAGATCCTTATTCGTCTGAGTAGAACGGGCTTGCAAGCTGCGTGCCGACTTACCCATCCAGAAGCGGAGGCGAGTTATTACTTCGATAACGCCGTAAATTGGTCGCCCTACGGGAATCGAGAGAAAAATTGGGATACTGTCTGAAACGAGAAACGATAAGGAAAAAAGCAGCAAATTTGCAATTTGTAATCAGAAGGTCGTGGGTTCGATTCCTTCTGCCGGCACCAGTAAATCAGTAGATTACGTTTAGCTCGATTAGTCCAAACATCCTTGGGGTTACGCTCGGCCGGGTCGAACCCTTTATAGCGGGCGAATTTCCGTTTGGCGCACTGATCTTTGATGGCTTTACTGCGCGAGCGATGCATTCGGGCATTGCAGCCGCGCGCAAGCGGGGACGTGGTGTTGGGCCGCTACAAAATCCCTGCCGTTACGAGCGCACGAATTCAAGTAATTGGCCGATGTCATGGGCATCCGCAGCCCGAAGCGCCGCCACGTAAAGCGTCCTCGTTTCGTTCGCGTCGACCAGACTTGTCCGTCCCCAGCTAAAAGGGGGGCGTCCAAGCGCGACCAGCAAGAGGTCTGTTGCAAGCCGCGCGTGCCGTCCATTGCCATTCGGAAATGGATGGATCCACACCAGCCGGTGATGGAACCGGGCCGCGATTTCATCGGGTGCGAAAATCTTGTGCTCGATCCAGTGCTGTGTATCGCCGATGAGCCGTTGCAGGTCTTCAGCGATCTTCCACGGCTCGACGCCGATATTCCGCGGCGTCTTTCGAAGCGCGCCGGCCCATTTCCACACATTGCGGAACATGCCGCGGTGAAGCTGACGCAGGTAACGCTCGTCCAGCACATTGCGCTTTCTGGCAAAGGCCGCTTGTTCGGCGGCGGCAATATTGATCTGTTCCGCTTCATTGAGCTCGCGCCGGAGCGTGATATAGCTCGGGATGAGGCCCAGTTTCTCATCAGCGGTGAGGGGCGTTGCCGCGTCGTTCGCTTCGAACAAAACATCAATCACGGCGCGTCATCCCACAGGCGGCGCAAATTGCCCCGCAGCAGATCCTTCACCACTCGGTCAAGCTGGGCGTCGATGTCTTCCTGCACCAGGCCCTGGTTTTCCAGACGCATAGTGTGACCGACTCTGGCCAGGCGATCAACCGCGTTTATGGGCACGTTCTCGCACCATGTCTTCGAGGGGCTGGTTGGGCGCCAGGGCGTAGACAAGCGTGCAGTCGAGGGCTTCGGCGGCGCGCCTTAACGTTTCGAGCGTGACCGCGCCACGCTGTTCGTCCTTTTCCAGGGCGATGACGCGGGGCTGCGATACGCCAAGACGCTTTGCCATTTGGCCTGTGGTCATGCCAAGCGCTTCGCGGATAGCGCGCAGCCATCCGCGCGGCGGCCGCGCGAGAAAGACGGCGGGCCGCAGGCCGGTAAGTCTGCGGTCCAGGTTTTTACGGGCAAGGTCGGAACGCTCCATGATGAACCTATAGGTTATCGTTACACCTGGTGACTATAACACATAAGTTATTAATTGCACGATATTTATTATCTATAGGTTATCAGTACGCGTCGAATTTCTGAGCGTTTTGACCTCGGAGCTGACTCTCACCTAGGGCGTCGGCCGGCGCGAAACGCGTGCGGACCTTGGGTTTACCGATGACGTCGCGTTTGTTTTCGGCCTGCAGGTGACCGCTTTTCCCGCTCCTTGCGCCATATAGGAGTGAAGCGGCCGTGTCATGTAGTTTGCCAGGAGTTCCCGATAGCGCGAGCCGCTTCAATCATCCATTAACTAAGCCTACAGGAGCAAATAGCGATGAACGCAAAGACCTCATTCGCCGCATTCGCCCTTACCCTGCTTGTGTCTGCCTACGCCGGAGCCGCGCCAGACGCGAAGTTTTACTCGGGCGCATCTGAGAAAATTCCACTAAAGATCAAGTCATTTTTCGCAACGAGCAAGGAGCCGTATGTACAACTCAACCGCCGCGACACAGCAGACCTGGATTTGCCCAGTCGTGCGCGACGTCGCCAACGCGACTGGGATCGCGAGCGCCACGGTCGTAGTCGAGGACAGAAACCCTGGCGTCGGCAGCACTTTCGATGTTCGGTGTACGCTTAATTCGAGAACAGCCGACGGCGTGCTAATCGCCTCCCAACCACAGGAGACCGACGGCGCACCGGGCGTGGCAACGCTCAACTACGTCGGGATCGGTTCCGCCGCGAATGGCTACTTCCACTTTGTGTGTTCCATTCCGGCGCAGTCGGAGCCGAATCGCTCCGGCATCATCTCTTACAGCGTGAACGAGCTCTAGCAAGCATTCCAGTATCAGGCGAGTTGTCTCGATCAGGAGTGAGCGCATCAGATGTGCTTGCTTCGGTGGAGGCTCTCGCCTGCATACCGGCGCACAAATGTTGGTTACGCGATAAAGCCGCTATCCCAACGGGCTGGCACCCGAATCGAAAATGCGGATTTTCATCGAAATTGATTTGGGATGACCGCTATCCCAGTTGTAGCGGTCACTGGCGCCCTACCATCACTCTTGGCACGCCGATACGAAAAGCCGTCGTCCGCGTCGCAAAATGGCGAGCGACTACAACAGGTCGATTTTGACAAACCATTGCCGCTTTTCAAGGGGGTGATCGAAACAACCAACTCCGCGAGTAACGCTACGTTATGCCTCCCAAAAAGCATCGCGGTTTTGACGGTACAATTGCGGGTGGATTCGCAAACTTAAGATTTTATCCCGACGATCTAACCGAACTTCCGGCAAGCACTTGTTTGCTTGCCGGCTAGCCGTAACCGCAACCGTAAACACCAGCATCGCGATGAGACTAAAAATTATTCGGTCTCGCCGACCATCGCATTCAATCACGGCAAACCGTGGTCATCCGGTAAGACAGAACGCAGACGCTGAGATGCTCCCAAAAGCTGGCGCTTGCGATAAATGCCGCTGCGAGCCCGCGGACGGCAATCGGTTTCTTCTCCAAAATTGTTTTTCTTCAAAGCTCGCGGTCAATGCCGACCATTTTTTCTGGCGGTGTGATCTTACTTATGACACATCGTCCCTGGCTGTGGAGCGCGATGTCGAATCGATGAAATTTCCGATATTAATCTTTACCCAATGTCACATTGTTAAGGAAGCTCTGATTAAGTTCGAGTTCTAAGCAAGACAAGGCGCGAGTGAAAAATTTCGACGCAGCATATAAATGATATGTAAGGAGAAATTGTTCGGGAGCAACGCAGTATTGCGACGAAATCGGACTTAATCAGAGCTTCCTTAAATTGAACGCCCTACCTTGAACGACATGCTCACACCATGTTCTGGCGCAACGTCGAGAAAGAATACTAATGATAACGGGCGGAAATAGTTATTTTCGTAGAGTAAACGTGAATCCACCTAAAGCGATCCAGCTATTGACAGATAAATGATTAGCATCAGGGCAACGTGGTGCATTTGCCGCTTGCTTTAGGGATGGTAAATCTGCGGAGCTCGACCTGAAATTAACGTTATCACATGAAGAAGGAATGTCGTTTTAGATTGAGGATCGCAGAAAAATAGCCGTTAATTTTGCGCGCCTAAATGAGCGCTACCATGGCCCTGAATCCGCTATTCATTGTAACGCGGCTGTTGTAAGCCATTAAATCATGAGAGGTTGTTAAGTCCATGCGCAACACTTCGATCGTTCAAGCCGGAAGCCTGCCGCAGGCCGAACAACTTAAGCACCCTCGTACAGTCGGCTGGTTCGGCACGACCGCGGTAGCGATGGGTGGTATCAATCAAAGCCTATTTTTGCTCGGCATACTGATTATCGGTCAAGGATCAATCCCCGGCCAGGGAAGTGCCGCCGTGGTACTTCTGGGGGTGGGGCTGATCTTGAGCTGGATGGCGACCCCAGGCTGGACCGAATTGATTCTCATGTATCCAAACCGTGTTGGTGGCATCGCGGCAACGTGCGCTGAGGCGTTCCGTCCCTATAGCCCCGTGCTCGCCAACCTTACGGGCGTTTGTTATTGGTGGGGTTGGGTCCCGACGTGCGGGCTGACGGCGCTGCTTGCCTCGTCCGCAATCAACCAATGGTACTTGCCGTCAATCCCCGTAACGGTGTTAGCGACCTGCATTGTGCTGTTCTTTACCCTCATAAATTTGTGTGGGGTGAAATGGGTGATGCGTCTGGCCATGCCGATTGCATCGATATCGGCACAGCTCGTTTATGCTTCAGCATTAATTTCGGTCATTTATGGCGCTGTAAATGGAAAAACAGCATTTACTTTTCATCTCAACGTTCCATTTCCGCGTTGTTTCGCGAACTAACAAGTATCGATGGCCGGGTTGTAGTTGATCGGCTTTGCCGTCACCAGCGATTGAACAGGCAGCCTGCCATGTTGGTGAAACCATTAATCCCAACGATAATGTGCCGAGCGCAATGTTTGCCAGTGCAACGCTAGCGTCGCTTTACTTTATTGTTCTACCGGTGATTTGGCTAGGCACGCTTGGGCCAGAGGCACTCGCCAAAGAACTGGCACTTGAACTAGGACCAACGTTTGCGCCCGTACTGGGCGGCGCAGCCAAAGCGGCGGCGATCTGGTTTATGGTTTTTAATATGCTCCACGGAACTATTGCACCTTTGGCCGCGCCGCACGTACTTTGGCGCAGCTATCCGAAGACGGACTGTTGCCCGAATCCTTCGCAAAACGCGCTCGCACAGACGCCCCTTGGGTCGCCACGCTGATAACCGCCGGCATGTCGATCGTTTTCCTGATCATTGGCGATCCAGTGTGGCTGATCGCGGCAGCTAACTTAACCTACCTTATTGGCATCGCGATGCCCAGTGTTGCCGTTTGGCTACTGCGACACAACGAACCGGATATGCTGCGACCTTACCGCGCGCCGTGTGGCACGATCGTACTCGGATTAAGTGCGGCCGGCGTATGGTTGCTGACTGTCGTGCTCGGGTTTCAACAGTTTGGGCTACGACCGAGCTGATCATTATTGTCTTTGCATATTCCTGCTCAGTACTGTAAGCCTTGTGTAAATTTGCTGACCGGCGCAAATCGGGACTGCCGGGAATCGCGAAGATACTTCTCTTAAAGCTAACTGCGGCAGATGCCATTAGTACACGCGTTCGACGCTGCCGGTTATTTAATTGCGGTCGATCACGTTTCTTCAAATGATCCCGCGCTAATCGCAATGCTCGAAGATATTTTTGTCGCTGTGGCGCTTCTGACCATCGGTGTAGGATTAGTCCTGCCCGGTATGATCGCACACTCGGCGGTCCAAGTTTCCGCTGCGGCCGAACAGTTAGTGACCGGTACGCTTGCCGATTTCACACGGGCGATGCGCACTTTGGCTGCGGCGATCTAGACTCAGCTAAAGCGCGGCTCGAATTCAAACCGGTGACAGTGTACTCCCACGATGAAGTTGGCGAGATGGCGCTAAACTTCAATACGCTCCAGGAAGAAATTGGCCACGCCGCCGGTGCACTAGACGGCGCGCGCGAAGGTTTGCTGCAATCCCGAAACTCGATCACGGAGACCAACCAACGTCTGACCGGCGCCTTAACCGCTGCCGACGCGGCCATAAAGGAGTTGGAGCGCCAAAAATTCGCGCTCGATGAACACGCAATCGTCGGCGTCACGGATGTCCGAGGCCGTATCAGCTACGCCAATGACCGGTTTTGTAAAATTTCAAAGTACTCACGTGAAGAGATGCTTGGCCAGGATCACCACATTGTCAATTCTAGATACCATACGACGGAGTTTTTCCGCAACTTTGAGCGCGAGATATCCAGTGGACGAGTCTAGCACGCTGAAATCAAAAATCGCGCCAAAGATGGTTCGACCTATTGAGTCAACACCACGGTAGTGCCGTTTCTGGACCACGACGGAAAGCCCGTTCAATACGTCGCAATTCATACTGACATCACCGACAGAAAACAGGCCGAACAAATACTCATTTCGGCGAGTCAGGCCAAGAGCGAATTTCTCGCCAGCATGAGTCACGAACTAAGGACACCGCTGAACGCCATTCTCGGGTTCTCTCAACTTTTCGGCATGAATCCTGATTTGTCAGAGGAGACTAAAGATCAGGCACGCGAGATCGAAAATGCCGGCACACATCTGCTATCGCTAGTGAACGACGTCATCGATCTGGCTCGCATTGAGTCAGGATATCTCGAATTCTCGCTTGAGCCTGTGTCGGTGCTGGTCGTGTTGCGTATAGTATGTCGATGGTGGCCCCACTTGCCGAAAAACACGGCATCAAAATCCAGCAGAAATGCAGCGATACCACCGACCTTACTATGGGTAAGTGTAGGGATACCGCAATTGTCCGTGCCGATTCTGTCCGTTTGCGGCAAGTAATGATCAAACTCCTTTCCAACGCGATCAAATATAACCGACCCCGGGGCACAGTCACCTTATCCTGCGAGTCAACCGCAGGTAAAGTGCGCATCAATGTAACGGACACAGGACTGGGTATTCCGGCGGACAAACAAAATCAGCTTTTCAGTGCCTTTGACCGACTCGACGAGAATCGGGCACGGTAGAAGGTACCGGCATTGGTTTGGTAATCACCAAACAACTAGTCGAAGCGATGGGCGGGAACATCAATTTTAGGAGCGGGAAGGTGAAGGCAGCACTTTTTGGGTGGAGTTCCCGCTCATTGAGTCCTTCGATCTCCCAGTCGAGGAGGGTATGGCAAACGACAAGATCAACCAGCAATCGGCGCGCCCCGTCGTGCTTTATGTTGAAGATAACCTAATGAATGTCCGTCTGATCCGGCAAATCTTCCATATGCGAAAAGACGTTGAATTACGCCACGCCGAATCAGCAGAGATTGGCATTGAGTTGGCCCGAGCTGAGCCGCCGGCCCTGATTCTGATGGATATCAATTTGCGAGGCATGGACGGCTATGCCGCACTTAAAGTGCTCAAGGCCGATCCAAAAACGACACACGTTCCGGTCATCGCAATCACCGCAACGCCATGAAAGGTGACGAAGCCAGAGGCGTAACGACGGGATTCTCCAATTATCTTACCAAACCGATCGATATCAGTGGATTCCTCAAACCATAGACCGCCACCTTCTTGTCAGCGAAGGAAGCTCAGTATGACCTGCATCTTTATTGTTGATGACGAGCCGGCTAACCTCAAATTACTGGAAAATCTGCTGCGCAGCCAAGGCTACGACCAACTGGTTCAAATTCGGGATTCCCGTGAAGTGCTCGATCAATATCGCGCGGCGCGGCCAGATCTTATTTTGCTCGACATCAATATGCCAAATCTGGATGGCTATCAGGTGATGGAACAGCTTAAAGCACTCAATGATCCGCATTTGCCGCCGATCGTGATTCTCACCGCACAGCATGACCGTGACTATTTGCTGAAGGCCTTGGCGATTGGTGCGCGGGATTTTGTCGGTAAGCCGTTTGATCTTACCGAACTGCTTATGCGTGTACGCAACCTGCTGGAAGTTCAACTCGCGCATCGGATGTTGCATGACCAGAAAGCGGTGCTGGAAGAGATGGTTCGCGTTCGCACCGAGGCACTCAATGAAACCCGCCTACAAGTAGTACGGGGCCTGGGTCGGGCAGCGGAATTCCGCGACAATGAGACGGGCCTTCACATCGTCCGTATGAGCCAGTTCTCGGCGTTGCTGGCAAGGAGTTTAGGTTGGCCGAAATCGGATTGTGAGTTGATGTTACACGCTAGCCCAATGCATGATGTCGGTAAAATCGGCATTCCAGATTCCATCCTCCTCAAGCCGGGCAAGTTCGAACCCCACGAGTGGGAGATCATGAAAACCCATGCCGTCATAGGCGCCGACATTCTGGACTATGGTAACTCGGACCTGTTGATTTTGGCCCGGGAAATCGCGCTGAATCATCATGAAAAATGGGATGGAAGTGGGTACCCCAATGGGTTGGTGGAAAAGGCGATTCCCCAGTCCGGACGCATTGTCGCCGTTGCTGATGTATTCGACGCCTTAACATCACCTCGTCCCTATAAAAAGGCGTGGCTGGTGGAGGACGCAGTGGCTTTCATTCGGGACAACGCGGGCGCGCATTTCGATCCCGAGGTAGCAGAACATTTTCAAAAATGCCTGCCGGAAATTCTTTCCATCCGTGACCAGAACCTTGAACCATAGCGAAACTTTTGACTATCATCAAGGACGTCTCCGTCCGATTGAACGTTTTTTGGTCGACTCCGTCAAGTTCATAACGCGACTTGAAAAGCTCGGTGAGTTCCAAATTTCCAATTGACATCAGTTCCGTAGCCATTTCGCGTTCGTATCACTAGCGAATGGTCGCTTTTTTTCTCGGAAGGAAGAACCGGGCTTCCGCTTCTAAGCCCTGTACGACAAGATGCATCGCGACGATATTCTGGCGCATGCCTATGCCCAGTGCCGCTCGAACAATGGTGCACGGGGGCGCATCGGCACCGTGACGGTGCAATGTGACTTCATTGTGATCACGACGATCTAACTGGACTCCCGGCAAGCAGCTATTTGCTTGCCGGCTAACGCGCTTAAGGCGCACTGGGCAGGACGCTAATAAGCGTAGCGCATTGCGCCGCATGAACCTAGAAACGGCGATTACCCCGCGTAATTTTCGGTAAGCTATTGAGGTGACAGGCGTAAACCAGCGATAGGAGGCTCACCCGATGGGAGAAGCGAAACGGCGGTCAAATGTTGCGGTGCGAGAAGCGTTGGAGGCACTGGCGGTAGACACGGTAGGTGGTCGAGTCCAGGTGCGTTGGAACACAGATCGCGCCGCCACACCGTTGGGTCAGTTGGCGTTCTTCATCGAGTTCTTGAATCTCACCGGGCTGTACCGCCGCTGGGAAGAAGACTGTCCGTTGCAATATGTCGGGCCGCATGGCTCGCGCACCCAAGACATCATCGGCACATGGTTTTTATCCGTGTTAGCCGGCCACCGAGGCTACGCCCATATTGCCGCACTCCGGGCCGATGCCTTAAGTCCACAGTTACTGGGATTAACGACGGTCGTATCCGAGGACACCGTACGACGCGCGCTGATCGCCCTGGATGAAGGCGCCGGACGCAGGTGGATGCAAACCCACTTGGATGCCAGCGTCTGGCCACTGCTTAATGCGCCGTGGATTTTAGATGTCGATGTCACCATCAAGCCGCTGTATGGCAAGCAAGAAGGGGCCGTGCTCGGGTACAACCCAAAGAAGCCCGGACGACCGTCGCATGCATACCATACCTATCAGATGGCGGGGTTACGCTTGATGCTGGGTATAGCAGTGGCAGCGGGCAACCAAAGTCACAGCAATACGACATTGCCGGGCTTGATCGAATTAATGGAACGGCTACCGATTGAGAAACGTCCGCACTTAGTCAGAGGCGACGCGGGCGCGGGCGGTGAACCCACGATGGCGGCGCTGGAGGCGCAGGGGCAATCCTATCTATTCAAGCAACGATTCACGGTTTACGTCACGTATAGTGATTGCGCGTTTGCCCGCTCGCTGGTAAGCCCGCGTAGGTTGGGAAGACGAAGCGGAAACCCAACTGATCGCGCGTGGAGCCGAAGCCGACGCATCGTGGTGTTGCGCCGGCCCTTGATCGGCGAGACGTTATTGTGTGAGAACGAAGAACAGTTACAACTGGCCTTCGTAGAAAAGGAACGTCCGATCAAAGGTTACGAGTATGCGGTGCTGGTGACGGACCTGAGCCACGAGCTGCACATGATTGCGCAACTGTATCGGGATCGCGGCGATGCCGAAAACACCTTCGATGAAATCAAAAACCAATGGGGCTGGACCGGGTTCACCACGCACGATCTGAAACGGTGTCAGTTGAGCGCGATGGCGGTGGCGTTAGTCTACAACTGGTGGAGTACATTCGTGCGGTTAGCGCACCCCGAGGCCAGACTGGAGGCGATTACGGCGCGCCCGCTGCTGCTCTCGGGTATTGGGGAACTCACTCATCTTGGCGGAGAAACCCATCTGGCGATCACGCCGATGCACGCCAAGGCGGGATTCGCGAAAGATTTACTGACTCAAGTCAGTCGGCGATTGAACGAGTGGAAACACACTGCGGAGCAATTGAAAACGATAAGCGTGTGGCAGCGCGTGTGCGAGTTCATCGCCACCGCCGTGACCGGATTTAACTGGCTTGCACCGCGAAAATCAACTCAATTGATGCACTGCGCAACGGGGTAATCGCCGTTTTTAGGATGAAAGGTGTCAAAATGCGAAATCATTTCAACGGGTTTTGGCCTAGACGCCGATCGGGTAACTCGTAGGGTGGAGCAGCGAAGCGCCGTCTACCGAATATAGCGTGTATCGAGCGCGATCCGTGGTTTGTCGGATTACACTTAACTAAGTCAGCCATCCTTTTTTCTGGGCACCAAGCCACGAGCCAGGCGTCGATTGCGGCTACACGCCCTATGTCAGCGTAGTGGTGAGCGAAGCGTGCCGGGTGCCGATGGAATATGTGAAGAACAACGAAATCGTCCTCAACGTCAGCCCTTCGGCGACGCGAAATATCAAGATCGACAACGATCGATTGCATTTTTCCGCGCGTTTCAACGGCGTCTCGCGCGAAGTGTCGGTGCCCATAATAGCCATCGCCGGCATTTTCGCGCGCGAGAACAGCGAAGGCTTGCTATTCAAAGTCGAAACCGAATCCGCCCAACCGCAAGTAACGACAGCGGAGCCCACCGCGGAAGAAAAAAGCAAAACCTCCGCCGCATCTAGCGCGAAGGAATCATCTCAAAGTAGTATTGTTTTCTATCGGTGCCGGCACGCGCCAGAAACCGCATGGATTCTGGATCGTGGCGATGCATGCCCTAAGAGCCTCACTGGTAGCGCTTGTCAGGGCAGATGCCCAAAAAAATCCAAACACTCGTGGCGCCCTAAGCCACATACGCCGACATAGCTCAGTTGGTAGAGCAGTTGATTTGTAATCAGAAGGTCGCGGGTTCGATTCCTGCTGCCGGCACCAAATATTAAACCCGCTCGTTCCAATGTCACCCCGCTATTTTCTTTTCAGCCGGATCGGCATCATCGCATTCGCATCGCCCACGTTACTTAAGGACCCATCGTCGTTGGCCGCGAGCACTAGATCTTCGCCGTCGTAATTGACGTTAATCCCTTCAGCGCTTTGCTTATAAGTGCATGCCCCGGTCATTGGGCCGAACGAAATATAGCATTTGTTGCTGCCCTGAAATTCCAGCTTTACCGTGCCGTCTGCGTTTTCCCAGTTGCCCTGCAGCTTGACCGACGCTGATTTCCCGTCGCTTGGCTTTGGAGCTGGTTTGGTGGCGTTCGCGGGCGCCGCCGCTTGGCCAGCGGTGCGCAAGGCTTTGCATTCAACCCAACCGATCGTAGTCGCGCTTGGAGTTTTAACTTGGCACCAGCTACCGTTGACTTTCGTAACGTTGCCTTTCTCGCGCACACCGCCATCGTTCCAGCTTACCGCCTCGCCGACTTGCATCGAAGCATTGGGCGTGCCTGCCTTTTGAATGAGGCGCAGCTTCTGAGTGTTGACCGGCACCTGTTTTCCTGTTGGAAGCAAAATCATCACATAACCGGACGCATCGGGGCCGACGACAATCTCAGCCAGCGTCGCGCCGAGGCCGCTGGTGAATTCAACCAGATCGCCCACCTGCGCGGTTTGCGCGCTCGCGGTTGTGGCAAACGCCATGAGCATGACACCGACAAGCCAATTCTTCTGTGCGTTTTTCATCTTTATTCTCCTGTACGAAGTTTGATTTGGTATCAAGTTATCACTGGCCCCACTAGCAGTCAATTAACCGTTTTAGTCCACTACAAATTGCGCTGACTTGAATCTCGAATCTCTGAAGTCGTTAAAGGGGCCAGGATCGATTAATTCTTTTTCATCGGTAGGCTTGCGTTGGGTAAACCGGCCAGGAATCCCTGCTGCCTGGTGAAATGCGAACTCGACGCATCAGTTCTTGCCAATATGCGCCCGCATCCGCCGTCGCAACTCATCACGATCGACTAATTTCGCTGTGCCCGCATCAATCTGTGCGAGCCTTCTCAGAATTTCCTGATCCCATGCATCAGCGGCATCAACGTCGACGGGCAAATCCAAGCTTTTAACCAGGTCGTGTGCCAATTCAGCACGTTCGGATTCTGGAAGGCGTAAAACCTCCGATCGCAATTTCTCCAATGTGAGGCTACTCATAGTGTGCTCCATCTTTTCTGTAAGCGGGATTACCGCAGTAGCCATTAGCATGCCGCAGCTCGTCCTGCGGCGCACTCAGTCGCGGTATCTCGTTGGTTAACCCTAGGCCGGTTCTGCCACCGGGCAGGCGATGGTTTTCGGCCGGCGTTTGGCCAGACGGGCGCCGGGGCGCTCGGCGGAGCTTGTCATGGCGTCGGCCGGCGCGAAACGCGTGCGGACCTTGGGTTTGCCGATGACGTCGCGTTTGTTTTCGGCCCGTAGGTGACCACTTTTCCGGTTCCTTGCGCCATATAGGAATGAAGCGGGAGTGTCATGTAGTTTGCCAGGAGTTCACGATGCCGCGAGCCGCTTCAATCATCTTTTAACTACGTCTACAGGAGCAAATAGCCATGAACGCAAAGACCTCATTCGCCGCATTCGCCCTTACCCTGCTTGTGTCTGCCTACGCCGGAGCCGCGCCAGACGCGAAGTTTCACCCGGGCGCCATGTGCCAAACTTCGAACAAAGATCAAGTCATTTTTCGCAACGAGCAAGGCCGTATGTACAACTCAACCGCCGCGACACAGCAGACCTGGATTTGCCCGGTCGTGCGCGACGTCGCCAACGCGACTGGGATCGCGAGCGCCACGGTCGTAGTCGAGGACAGAAACCCTGGCGTCGGCAGCACTTTCGATGTTCGGTGTACGCTTAACTCGAGAACAGCCGACGGCGTGTTAATCGCCTCCCAACCACAGGAGACGGACGGCGCACCGGGCGTGGCAACGCTCAACTACGTCGGGATCGGTTCCGCCGCGAATGGCTACTTCCACTTTGTGTGTTCCATTCCGGCGCAGTCGGGGCCGAATCGCTCCGGCATCATCTCTTACAGCGTGAACGAGCTCTAGCAAGCATTCCAGTATCAGGCGAGTTGTCTCGATCAGGAGTGAGCGCATCAGAGGTGCTTGCCTCGGTGGAGGCTCTCGCCTGCATACCGACGCACAAATGTTGGGTTACGCGATAAAGCCGCTATCCCAACGGGCTGGCACCCGAATCGAAAATGCGGATTTTCATCGAAATTGATTTGGGATGACCGCTATCCCTCCATTCAAGAAATCTAATCCGTTGCCGATTACAGATCAGTGACGCACGAGCGGCTTTCCCGCGGGGGGTCAACGGCACTATTGCGACCGTCTGTCGCGCGCTGCCATTTCTCGAAAGGACGGTCTTCGTTGGGTGCAAGGTTAAGCAAGTTAGTCGTGCTCGCCGTCGTAGCGACCGTGTTGTGGATTGCTGTGCGCGGGCAATTGCACTCGAATTCCAATTCGACTTATCCCGTACCGGACACGAGCATTTATTTGTTTCCGGGCGTCGCCGGTCCCGCGGGCAAGAGCATTATCGCGCCGCCGGGCAGTAACGATATTGCGCGTTATTCCGTGGGCGGCGCCAGCCGCCTCGCAATCTTGCTCA
This sequence comes from uncultured Pseudomonadota bacterium, assembly GCA_963714525.1. Classification (GTDB taxonomy): domain Bacteria; phylum Pseudomonadota; class Gammaproteobacteria; order Burkholderiales; family JALYOK01; genus JALYOK01. The sequence goes on along the minus strand of CAVQPB010000022.1, from coordinate 64,917 downwards.
CCGATCCGGACTCGGCTTGGCGCGGACTCGCCCATGGCCTTAAGTCCATCGGTGTTCCGTTCCTCATCACCCGCAATTTGCACCACTCTGCCACCATTAAGTCCTCGGCGAACTTAACGGCATTGCCTTTCCTCGTGACTCCACAGATTGGAGAAGGGCGCGACAATAGATAGCTGATCGAGAATCTAAATCATATCGCCACGAAAACGATGCAAACGATAATCCAGAATTCGCAGCGCTGCGTCGAGTTCGGTAAGCAACTCATTAATAAATCCGAGATGCTGGGCAGCATAGTTTGGTGCCATTATTACCGCTGGTTCGTAGACATAAATAGCAATAATCGGTCCGCGAATTGAGGCTAGAGTCGATGGTGCATGATCAGGCACTCTCAAATCGCGCTTAACCCAGACTACCTGAACCATGCTGATCTCGTGGTTTACGGCGAGTCACCGCCCTTTGAAGCTACGCTCGATAATTGTGCAGAACATTGCTTCACGAGCCGGCTGCATTTCGCGGTAATGGCCGCAACATCGCGTGGCGACCATTCGTGCCAGTCGCACCGGCGACAACCATTTTCATAGAGGAAATTCTGTTTTGTCTAGTACGCGACGAATCGGTGCCAATTTTAACTTTGTGCAGAAGCTGGTTAGATTTTCTTGGCCCAACGCATACACCCTCCTTTTGCATTGACCTAATTTCCGGCGAATAACGGGCAGATTCCCCATGGGACCGTTGCTTTAGATTGCCATAGGACACAATCGCTGCATTACTGAAATTTTCATGCTTCGGACTCTTTTTACCGTCTACATTAATAGCGTCATGCAAAAAATAACCTAATGCAATCGCTTACCCGATTGTCTCGTCAACTTTAGTTTGAGCGAATACGTCGATTGATAAAGCTGCTGCGCTAGCAGCAGTGACTGGAATCATAAATGTGGGTCGGGCTTGGTCATTAGATAACTCCGTCTTTGCAATAAATAAGAAATGCTTTAGCGCGATTTAAGTGCAAGAACTGTCACGAATAATTCGACTCCGCAAAGCTACATGCTCACAATCGACAGTCATGTGATACTGATCATCGTATGTCCATCGTTGCCGATGCAGCCAGTGAGTCATTGGATTTCGGCAACCCGGATGGTTCGCAGGCCTTCATTTGCATTCCGTTCTTCATTGCCGAGGTTTTTTTTCACGGGTTCAAGTGCCATTTTCTTGAACTCATAAACGGTTAATGCCATCCCAAGCCCCATCATTGCAAAACAAAACATGCCGATATATAAAATTGTCGAATTATCCATGTCGCTGTCCTTTCATGCTCAATACCTTGAAGTAGATGCCGAAGCATAAGATCGACGGCACCCATGTTGCTGTGAACAAGCCTTGGTCTTTTTGACCGTTAAACCACAGATAGGCTGTTACGGCAAAAGACACCATGACAGCGAGGAGAATACAAACATCAGACATTTTGAACATACGCTATTCCTTTGGTTGAACTGATCATCGGATAAAATAGAGTGCGACTTAATTTACGATTCCCAAAATCCCCAGGCGGCGATCATGAGACACCCGACTACGGCGGCGGCGTGTACCCGCAACATTGGTTCACCCTGTAACTCAAACACGAACGGGATAATTTGCAGAATGCCTAGCGGCAGCCACGCAAGAAATACCAGCGCTAAGACGAATGAACATCGTCCGATGACTCGCCTTAAATTCGTAAATCGTGCTGACATTGAAAGAATCGCTTTCGGGGGGAAACGTTTATTGCCAAATCGTCGCCAGGACTAAAAGAAAGTCAGGCGTTACGCGCCTGAATTTCCATATAGTTTATTTTTAGTTAGGCAGGATCACGCTGTCTATAACGTGGATGACGCCGTTGCTGGCGGCAATGTCGGTTGCGGTTACTTTAGCCTTGTCAACCATTACGCCGTCTTCAGTGGTGATGGTCATGCTGCTACCTTCCACCGTTTTCGCCGGACCGGCCTTGACGTCAGCGGCCATGGTCGAAACGGCTGCAATGGAGGCAGTAATGATGCCGAGAGTTATTACAAATTTGATTAATTTCATTTTGAGTCCTTCGAGAGAAATAAGGTAACGCAGCAGAAAAGCAAATCTATCCAAAACGCGGAAGGTTTCATTGAAACCCTCCGCAGTGGAGCAGAATCTTGGGTGATAGGATGGTGCGTTACATTACTGCATAAGTCGCGTCGCTCACGTAAATCTCCTAGCGACTTTATGAAATTAAGTCCTGCGTAATCGTGCTACAGCCTGTGGTCGAACTAGAAACTTCAATTCGAGATTAGGGGCTTTGCCGCTACGTAGCCTACACTCTAGATTTAAAGACTTGCCGACTGCTAAACGCTCGGGAGTCTTCCAGACCGACATAAATTCAACCCTAACTAGCGGGTACTTACCGCTAAGCCGTTCTGTCGAGTGCATACAGCCACCGTTGCCCACGGTCATTGCTCCATCTCGCGTCTTATCCACTTGCGGCAGTGCCGCCGCATTAAAGCCCATGGCTATCAAGACTGAGGCAGTTACTAGACAGTAAATCTTCATGTGTCGTGGGCTATGCCAGATGGATTAACAGACCTGACGGTCAAGGTCGCGGCTCTAACCTTTGTAAGCGCTAAAACCAGCGGATGAAATTCGCGACGAGCATGCGGCATTCAGCGCGGATGATTCTTCGGCGGTTGACGGCGCCATGAATGCTGGAGCGCCCTGTTCTTTATCGGTCCAAACCGTTTCGCCGCTTCCGAAGTTGCCGCTAAACATTTGCCATGACGAAAGAGACAACTTGCCCGACTCGCAGTTAGCCAGGAACCCAAGTTTGACCGAGCGATGGGGGTAGAACACCTCATTCGTGGTCGGATCATTACCTAGAGTTACCAGTTGCTCATAGTTACGCAGCAGTTGCAAATTCACGAACTCGCCGCGGCTTGAAACTGACGCCACATTTATATAGGAGGTGGAATCGGATGAGTCGGCCAACTTGACCCATTCAGGGGCGGCAAAAGCAGACACAGATAAGGCGAGGGTGGATGCGACGATTAATTTAGCGATCATGTAGGTCTCCAGAGAAAAAACTGCGTTAAGAAATAAGAAAAAAGTGTTTATGTAATGTTCCAGTACATGAATGATACATTACCAATTTTGTATTAGTCAATACATGTACAAAAATAATTTCGAATCCAAACTCCCGCATGAGCTCACCTTGGAATCTCTCGTATGAAAATAATATTAATATTATTAATCATATATTTAATTACATTTTTGCACTCAAAACGACTAATGTATGCGGCCAAATTAACCAGGAAGTATCGATTTGGGCTGATCAGTTGTGTATAATTGTTGTATATATCTGAACTTTCGATTTTTTGAGATGAAAAAAAAGATGCCGTCTACTACCTCTACCCACTCCGAACCCCCTCTTTTCACCATCGGCGTCTTCTCACGACTCACGGGTATTACTCCCGGCACGCTGCGAATTTGGGAGCGACGCTATAACATCGCGTCGCCTGTTCGTAGAGGTGCGCGCGACAATCGCCTTTATTCGCAAAGCGATGTCGATCGTCTCGCCCTGATCAAACGGCTAGTGGATAACGGCCACCCCGTGAGCAGCCTGGCGCAACTCTCGATGGAAGATTTGCGTGCACGCTTTGTGGCATCGGCGGATAAGTCAAGCGCCGCTGCGATCGCGGCAACTGAAAGCCGCATAGTGGTGTTAGGCGATTCGCTCGCCATTCGGCTCGCCGGGCACCAGGACAGCCTTCCCGGCGTCGATGTCTGCGGCATATTTAGAAGCGCAGCGGAATTGGACGACAAAGCCAAAGACCTCGCCGCCGACGTCTTGGTGATCGAGTACGCGACGCTGCAACGAGAAACGCCCGCCGATGTTTGGCGGCACTTGGCGATGACCGGCGCACGCCATGCGGTTGTCATTTACGGCTTCGGTGCACGACAAACCTTGCAGGAATTGGAGCGCGCGGGCATTTTGTGTTTGCAAGCTCCCGCTAACCTAGTGGAAATTGCACGCGCATGCTCCACGGCGCGTGGGATTCAAGTCAAAGCGATTGCCGAAAATCCGGCCGGGACTGCGGGCATACCGTCACGGCGTTTTTCGCCGGCACAGCTTGCGCGTATCGCCGCCCGCGCCACGCCGGTGAAATGCGAATGCCCGCATCATTTGGTGGACTTGGTCAACAGCCTCGTGGCATTCGAGACCTATAGCAGCGAATGCGAAAATTTGTATCCGCACGATTTCGAAATTCACCGACTGCTTCACCGCACGACCGCTGCCGCTCGAGCGCTGCTCGAAACCGGGCTGGCAAAAGTGATCGAAGCGGAGGGAATTTCAGCGGATTAAATGGGTATGAAATTGGCATCTGAATTTCGCGGCAATAAGTATGAGCTCCCAAGTAAAACCTGCGTGCAATGCAGCAAGCCAATGACCTGGCGGCGCAAGTGGGCACGCAATTGGCAGGAGGTTAAATACTGCTCCGACCAATGCCGAGCACAACGTAAAGCTGCGCCGTGACGGTTCGCGGAATTCGCCATCTAGTGCTCGTGCTGGGCGATCAACTTGACGCCAACAGCGCCGCCCTCGCCGAACTTGACCCGACACAAGACCGTGTGTTGATGATCGAAGCAGCGAGCGAGGGGAAGCACGTGTGGAGCCACAAGGCGCGCATCGCCATGTTCCTGGCGGCGATGCGGCATTTTGCACAATACCTCGTCCACGAAAAAAATCCATGTCGACTACGTGCGGCTCAACGGTGAGGCGGGGACGCTGATCGACATTCTGCAACGCCGCTTGCAGCAATATCGCCCGCAAAAACTGATCTTAGTCGAGCCAGGCGAATACCGCCTTGAGCAAGCCATCATTGAAATCTGCAAAGCATCCGATGTCGCACTCGCAATCCGCGACGACGATCACTTCCTCTGTTCGCGCGCCGAGTTCGCCGCGTGGGCGCGAGGTTACAAGCAACTACGCATGGAATTTTTTTACCGCAGCATGCGCCTCAAGACCGGTGTACTGATGGCTGGCAAGCAACCGATCGGCAGCCAATGGAATTTCGACAGCGAAAATCGCCGCAGTTTCGGCGCTAAAGGCCCCTCGGAACGCAGCGCCCCACTCGGCTTTCCGGCCGATTCCTTGACGCGCGAAGTGCTCAAGGACATCGCGCAACACTTCGCCGATCACCCCGGATCGCTGGCGTCGTTTGCATGGCCGGTAACCCGCGACGACGCGCTCAAGCTACTCGGCGATTTCGTTAAGTATCGCTTGCCGCATTTCGGCGACTTTCAAGATGCCATGTGGAGTGGCGAGCCGGCGCTGTATCACTCGCTGTTGTCGGCGGCGTTGAACTTGAAGCTGCTCAATCCTCGCGAAGTGATCGCGGCGGCGCTCGAGGCCTACGAACATAATCGCGCCTCGCTCGCGTCGGTGGAAGGTTTCATCCGCCAGATTTTAGGCTGGCGCGAATTTATTCGCGGTGTTTACTGGCTCGACATGCCGCGATTGCTCGATGCCAATCATTTCGAGCATCAGCGCTCGCTGCCGCAGTGGTACTGGAGCGGGGATACGCAGATGAACTGCATGCGCCAAGTGGTCGCCATGACCTTAGCGCACGGCTACTCCCATCACATTCAACGACTGATGGTGACTGGTATGTTCGGTACCCTCGCCGAGATCCGTCCGGCGGAACTGCACGAATGGTACCTCGCCATGTACGTCGACGCGGTGGAATGGGTGGAAGCGCCGAATACGCTGGGCATGGCGCTGTTTGCGAACGGTGGGCGCTTTACCAGCAAGCCCTATGTCGCGAGCGGCGCGTACATCAGTCGCATGAGCAATTTTTGTAAAAACTGCCGCTATAAGCCCGACGAAAAAACCGGGCCGAACGCCTGCCCGGTGACGGTGTTGTACTGGCATTTTCTCGATAAGCACGAGTCGGTGTTTGCGGGGAATCCGCGCACCGCCTTGATGGTGAAAAATCTGGCGAAACTTCCCGCCGAAACGCGCGCGGCAATCCGCAGCCAAGCGCAACAGATGCTCGACGGAATCAACGAGCTGTAGCGTCCTGATTCACGCGTATTGGCCACCGGCCGCTCAATATAAGCCTCATTCAGAGAATATTCGGAACAGGGTTAATTGATTAGATAACAACTCATTGGTCAGCTTAGTATGGGTGTATTCAGCAAGACGCAAAGGGTACGCACTATTGACGGGCTTGCGCGAGCACGAGGTGTATTTTGTAAAGTATTCAATCTCTTTGGGTTCGATTCCCCGTAGCTTGCCACGAAAGGAACTTAGGTTTTAGGGTTGATACCCCGCTGCTTGCAGCGGGGTACTTCATTTCTGATGCCACCATTTAATCGACTATCCCGGTTCTGCATTGTCTACGATCATTTCATCGTACGCCTTGGTAGCCGTCCGCTATTTCTCCATTCAAGAAATCTAATCCGTTGCCGATTACAGATCAGTGACGCACGAGCGGCTTTCCCGCGGGGGGTCAACGGCACTATTGCGACCGTCTGTCGCGCGCTGCCATTTCTCGAAAGGACGGTCTTCGTTGGGTGCAAGGTTAAGCAAGTTAGTCGTGCTCGCCGTCGTAGCGACCGTGTTGTGGATTGCTGTGCGCGGGCAATTGCACTCGAATTCCAATTCGACTTATCCCGTACCGGACACGAGCATTTATTTGTTTCCGGGCGTCGCCGGTCCCGCGGGCAAGAGCATTATCGCGCCGCCGGGCAGTAACGATATTGCGCGTTATTCCGTGGGCGGCGCCAGCCGCCTCGCAATCTTGCTCACCGATCCGGACTCGGCTTGGCGCGGACTCGCCCATGGCCTTAAGTCCATCGGTGTTCCGTTCCTCATCACCCGCGACTATCGCGCCGCGTTGCGGCATCGGGTTGTCCTCGTTTATCCACAGATTTCCGGCAAGGTGCTGTCGCAGGAGGCGCTGAGCGCGCTGGCTCGCTTTCCGCGCGATGGCGGCACATTGATCGGACAAAATGTCTTCGGCGGCGAATTGAACAAAGTATTCGGTTTTGCCGACGCCATTCCATCGCTGGACAATTCCGAGCTGCGCTTGCTCGCGAACCATACCGTAACCGCCGAATTCACCTTGCCGGAGGAGCGTGTGATTCGCGTGAGCAATAACGATAGCAAGACTGTGGTGAAGGGAACTTATGCTTATACAGCGCCGATCAATCCGCCGCTGGCGGTTTATGAGGACGGCCGCGCCGCTATCACGCAAAAACCCTACGCGAGCGGTAAGGCGTACGCATTCGGAGTGGATTTAGGTTATCACCTATTGATGGGCCACAATGGGCGCCAAAACAAGATGGTCGCGGCGACGTACGCAAATGGCTTCGCGCCGACCTTGGATGTGCTGCTGCGCCTGATTAAGAATATTTATGTGGAAGGTAACGTTAACGCAATAACTCTCGCGACGGTCCCCGCCGGTAAGGCGCTTTCGGTGATCCTCACTCACGACGTGGACTACACGCGTTCCATGGCCAATGCAGTCGAGTACGCGCAATTCGAGAACAGCCGTGGCATCAAGGCAACTTACTTCATTCAAACGAAATACGTCCGCGATTGGAACGACGATATTTTCTTTAACGCTGAAGCCATCGCGTCATTAAGCCGCCTGCGAGATTTAGGCATGGAGCTTGGCAGCCACAGCGTTTCCCACAGTTATGTATTCAGCGCGTTTCCGCTCGGCAGCGGCACAGAGCGCTATCCCGATTATCGGCCCTTCGTCAAGGAACGCCGCTTGGCCTACAACGGAACGGTACTCGGCGAGCTACGCGTCAGCCGTTTTCTGCTCGAGCGTTTGCTTCCGCAAACGAAACTCTCATCGTTCCGCGCCGGGCATCTGCAACATCCATTCAATTTGCCCGAGGCGCTGGCCGCGACAGATTACCGGTTTGATTCCACCATGACGGCCAACATGGCCCTTACGCATCTGCCGTTTCAACTGAACTATTCCCGCGGACCGCAGGCGGAAGTAAATGTCTACGAATTTCCTATCACGATCGAAGACGAAATCGATGCGCCGATGCTCAACAGGCTGCCGCAGGCGCTGGACCTCGCTCGCAAACTGTCGCGCTATGGCGGCCTGTTCGTGGTGCTCATTCATCCGGATATCCTTGGGCAAAAACTCGAGTTTGAGCGCAAGTTTGTAGATGCGGTGCGCGAGGGCTCTTGGTTTGGCACGTTAGCGGATTTCGGCGCCTGGTGGCAGGCGCGGGATAGTGTGGAAGTCGACGTGATAAGCGATGGCGGAACGCAAAAAGTACATCTAGTCGCGAAGCTGCCGATTAAAGATCTGACACTCAACATTCCGCGCCACCTCAAAATTAAGCAAGCACAGTCCGGCGACACGGGCGTGCGCCAGCACGGCACGCGTGTCGTCATCGATCACTTGCATGGTGAACTGATGCTTAAATTAGAGCGCAGGTAACGATAGTCAAACGAGCAACTCCAGGGAAGCTCTGATTTATTTAGATTTCGTCGCAATGCTGCGTTGCTCAGGAAAAATTGTTCTTTACATATCATCTATACGCCGCGTCACAATTTTTCCTTCACGCCTTGTCTTGCTTAGAACTCGAAATAAATCAGAGCTTCCCTAAGGAGATGGGGTCAGCGAATTTGTTTTTTCGCCTTAGCACTAAGCGCCGTCATCACTTTCTCAATCACTTTAACTGTTACCCTGCGTTGACTTTCGATTTTGCTGACATAGGCTTGCGACACCCCCATTCGTTCGGCGAGGGCTTCTTGGGTGACGCGCGCTTTAATGCGAGCGAGTGCGACGGGATTCGTGACGTAATCTTCAGTTCGGAAGGGAATGTATTCCTCGCCTTTTTCCGACAGGGCTTCCAAACCCACAATTTCGTCTTCAATTTCTTCACGCAAGGCGTTGTACACGACAATGGGTATAAGTACATATTCTGGTTCGCCTGCCAAGGATTTAATCACTTGGATACTCAACGGTGCGTTCATTTATAAGCGTCTCCACGCGGCTTAATTTTTTCAATCGATATGATTTTCAGATCGTCTTGTCGGTTATAGATTACGCGCCAACTTCCCACACGTAAGCGCCAATATGTCTATGCTGCGAGTTTCTTGGTATCCAATGTGTCGTCGTCCGGGTTACCACCAAGCAAGGTAATTTTCTCGGCAATCGCTTCACGCTCCGGTTTAGGGAGACTTGCCAGCTTTTTTTGCGGCCTGCCGCTTGATCTTAATCTCGTAGGCCATGGTTATATTATAGAGTTATAATAAGTTATACTCAAAAAACTTTAGTGTTTGGCTCGACCTCGACAGAATCAACTTTGGCACTAAGGAGCGCGAATAAATCTAACGGCATCAGCAGCAGCCTGGCCGTTAACATCGCTCACTTCGACATAACCACTAGTACCTGCGGCAAGACTGTAGCGTCCATGTAGCACCCACACACCGCCACCCAATTGCTCGTTGTAGTTTTTTACCGCGGTTCCACTTGCGTGCTTGACCGAGATCGGTACATTGGTCGAGCGATTCGGGCGCGCACTCCACCAGACATAAACGTCGTAGGTGCCTGCCGTCGGGATCGACGGCGTCCAGCGATACGTGTCGCGCGCGGCGCCGCAGCTATAGAGGGAATTGCTGCCGTACTTGTTCGTCGCGCCCGATACGCACCACAGTCCGGTGAAACTGCGCGTGGCATCGCTCGCGCCAACTGCTAGATTGTCGAGAATAATCTCGCCGCCGGTTGGTGGAGGCGGTGGCGGTGGAGTAGACGAACTCACGCTAAACGTGCGCTCAACATAGGACATATTTCCGGCGAGATCTTTCACCCGCACATTGAGCTTACCGGCCGCCAAACTCGCGATTGGCGTAGTCAAATTCAGCGTCCAAACAGAGTTGCCGGTGTCGCGAAAATCACCCGCCAGCTCGCTTCCCGCTGCCTTACCGTTTACGGCAAAATTTGCAATCACCGAAAGCGATTGCCGATTAAGCCCGGAGTAATTGTCGTAAAGACCGAGGCGCAGTTGGCTAAGCGGCACAGTGCTCGCGCCGCCGCGCGGAGCGGAAACCGTCAGCACCGGTTTCAGGTCGTCGGCGAAGATGCCCATGGATTTTTGTTGCGGATCGGCGGAGTCGATCTGACAACCGAGATCGATCCAGCGGGCGAAGGTCATCTTTTCGTTTTCCGTCAGCCCCGGCACGCCCGATGCGGGCGGCGGCATGATGGTTCCGGTGTAATCCAAGTCCGCATCGTTCGCGTTGGCGCCGCTCGGCAGCGTTGCCGCATTTCCCGGCGCCGATTCCGTCGGATGATCGGCGTTGCTCCAGCCGTCCAAGCGGCGGCCCATGATTTTCCACATCAGCAAGCTGCGGCGCGATTGGAACATGCGCACATAGCGCGAGGCGTTAGTCTGCCGCCAAGCGCCATTGGAGATCACGGGCTTAATGCCGAAGCGCGCACTCTGATCGCGAGCGAGCCGGTTATAGGTGTTGTCGAAGCCATCGACGATGCTCGTGTCGTCCAGCACCAAGCCTGCTTCCTGGCGCCCACTCTTAGAATGACATTGCACACACGAGCGCTGCAGAATCGGCCTGATGTCGCGATAGAACTCGACATCGAGCACGTGGCGATTGGTTTGCGTTTGGATCGTCTGCGCGGCGGCATTTTTCGTGAGGATCGGCGTATTGCCGGTTAAGTCCTGCGGCGTGTATCCCGACTGACCCGCGGCGGTATTGGCAAAATTAGTCGGCACGCGGCTATGAGCGTGACAACCGCCGCAATTGGTTCGCACTTCACCGGGGCGCACCATGTGCCAGGTTTGCGCCATGTTGAGCACCAAGCCATCTTTATCAAGCGTCTGAAAAGTGAAGGGTGTGTCGGCTGGAATCTTCGCCAAAAAACTGGTGTCCGGATTCCCGTCGGGATCGATCACGCCAGGTTTGCGCAGCGGAATCTCGCCCAGAATGCGCAAACGTTCTGCACCTGCATGGCTATTGAAACCGGGCGATCCGCCCGTGGCGCCCGGTCCATAACTGCGATGCGCAACGCCTTCCATCCCGACAACGCGCACCGCGAAAATATCGGCGTCCGTATATCGCCCCGCGTCCGCGCCCTGAATAAACCAATTGGGATTGGCGTCGTTCTCTGCGGTGTTAAACACATCGAGACCGTTGTACGGTGTGTTCTTATTCGCAATGCCTGGCGCGGTGTCGCGTTTATAGAAACTCGACGAGCCGACTAAGCCGAACGGCGTCCCCGCCGGCAGCGCCGCGTGCAGTGTTCCATCATTCGGCAAGTAAGGTAATGCGGCCGGCGCCGCAACACCGTAAATCGCCGAATAGGGCACCAACGCTTTCGGTTGCATTTCGTTGTAGCGCGGATCGTTTTTTATCAGCATTAACTGGCGGTGATCGGTGATCGCGGCGCTGTTCTTCAACAAATAAATTCCACCGTCGGCGCGTGGTAAAGGGGTCGGCCGATCCAAGTGATTCACCGGCCCAGGACTCCACACCAACAACACATCGTTCTTCGGCGCCCCGGAAGGATGCGTCACCTTGCCGGCCCAACTGCCATCGGATTCATAGCCGGAGGATTGGTCTTCACCGTGGGTGAACGCGCTAAGGGCCGTCAGCCCAGGCGGTGAGAAGCGATACTGGGTGTAGCGCGGTTGCAGATGGGCGGGGTGAGTGGGATCAAAAAACCATAGACCACGGCGCACCAGCGGGTTCGATGAATCGGTATCGATCGGGCTGCCGAACGGTGCGTGGTCGCTGCTTTTTTGGCGTTGAACGCGAGCAACGTACCGAAACCGCTGTTGTTGAGATTGTAATATTCCACCACGGCGATGCGGCTATCGGTCAACTGCGTTTGGAAATGAAACGCTGCGCCTATTTTGAACGGGCTCATCAGCGGTTCCCACTTTTGCCCGTCCGGCCAGATCGCCCACAATGACCACACGCGATCATCGCGCGCGCCTTGGGATTCGTAGCTGGAAAACATCACTCGCCCATCGGCGAGCACGGTCGGGTGTAGCGCGCTGCCGATGTTGAGGTGGCCGATCGGTTCCACGTTCGCGCCATCTTGGTCCATGATGTAAAGGCGCAGGTTGGGAAAGGTCATGCCTTTGTTCGGCAGATAGCCATCGCGGCTGGAAACGAACATCACCTTGCCGTTCGGCAAAGGACACGCACCCAAATTAAAAATGCCGTAACCGAGATAGGTTTTGTCGGGGCTGCTCGCCGTAAGATGATCCGTCGACCAGTTCGCCGCGCCGCTCGGCGGCTCCCACTTTTGTTGCGTCAAGCGAACGACCTGGCGCGTCGCGACATTGATTTTGTAAATGTCCGCGCCCCCTTTGGGCGCAAAGCTGCGCTGATAATTAAGCTGCGGGGTTCGCACATCGGGGAAATAGGAAAAGTAAACCCATTTCGCATCGAACGACGGCACGGGATCGACCACCGCGCCGTTACCCGCCGCAAACAAAACCTCTTCGCTGCCGTTCGGGCGCAGCAACATCAAATCCGCACCCGGTTCCATCTGCACGGGATTAATCACCTCGGGCCATTTGGTAAAGGTGATATCGCCGTAGCGTGGTGCTCGGACATAGACGATGTCATAGCTCACCGCGCTTTGGGCAAAGGCTGGTTGTAGGGAAATGAGTCCGAGCAAAACGAGCAATGCTCTAGCTAGAAGGCCGAGACGATGGCCGGTCGAAGAACGTGCAGCGTGCAGCATTATTATTTCTCCCCTCTCGCGGCCCTAACCCGCAGCCGCAGAGATTTTTGTTGCTCAGCCTAGGTCAACTACAAGGGCTTCATGGAGATAATTATTTTTATGCGCTCGAAACGAGCTTGCGAAGCGTGACAAAACTCGCTTGGGCTGTCAAGTTTTTGCGATCAGCATTGCTTGAATCGATACCGCCAGGAAGCGCATGGATACTTGCTCACAGCAATGCATTGCCTGAGCGCCAAGCCAGTATTTGCTCCCAGCCTCATGGCCAAAAACATTCTAAGGTTTTCAAACCCAACCCATCGCTCCAAGAATACCGCCGCCTGCGATTCGAAAAAGCAAATGTGCTCGCGTGCGCCAAATCAACGGATGAAAGCATTGAACGGCGCAACTGGTGTTCGGTCATCGAGCGTTATTGGCTGGCGACTACTTCAGCGACCTTCCTCCGCAAAACGCAGGAGTTAGCGTTGGTAGCCTGCGCCGTCGGTTCTACTATCCATTCACGATCGAGGCTTAAAGTCCCAGATCGCTCAACCCAGGATAGTCATCAGGTCGTCGCCCAAGTGGCCAACGAAATTTACGTTCGGATTCCAAGATGGGCAAATCGTTAATGCTGGCGTGGCGGCGCGACATGAGTCCGTTTTCTGCAAACTCCCAATTCTCGTTGCCATAGGCGCGGAACCAAGTGCTGGAATCGTCGTGCCATTCGTAAGCAAAGCGCACGGCAATACGCGTACCAGTGAACGCCCAAAGTTCCTTGATTAGCCGATACTCGAGTTCGTTGGCCCATTTTCGGGTAAGGAATTGCATAATTTGATCTCGACCAATAAGAAACTCTGTGCGATTGCGCCATCGACTATCAGACGTGTACGCGAGCGCCACGCGGGTCGGGTCACGGCTATTCCATGCATTCTCGGCCATTCGGACTTTCTGTATGGCCGTTTCACGTGCAAACGGAGGGAATGGGGGACGACTCTCATTGGTATTGCTCACAGGGATCCTTTGCGCCAATTTGTATTTAGAGATCGAGAACCAACCGGGTTGAGTGGGCGCGTGACGCGCAAATGCATATCAGTGCATCGCGTTCGCGCTGCATCGTCGTCAGCGCATGGTCACGATGCTCGGCCAGTCCTTCGAGGACTTTGACTGCGCAGGCGCCGCAATTGCCTACTTGGCACTCCGACAGGGCGTCTACTCCGGCGCCACGTACCGCATTTCCACTTGGTGCCTGTAAACATCGATTTGATGAGATTTTCACGGTGCCGATAACTGGCATGTAGAACGCCGAGAACATGGATAATCGCGAGGATCATGAGGATGTTAGAAGCCGCCGCGTGAACTTCGCGAAGCGGACGAAAGTCTCGCCATGACGGCGTGTCGATTAGCACCCCGGTGATCGAAACCAAAACCAGCAGCGCGAGCAACGCCAGAATCATCACCCCACCGGCTGGATTGTGTCCTAGGTAGCGGGACTCCCGCCCGTGCACAAGCGCGCCAAAGTACGCCACTAATTGCGCGGGCCGCGGCACGAAGCTGGAAAATCGCGCATAGCCGCGACTAATAAAACCCCAAATCAATCGCGCAATGACCAAAGCCATAATCGACGTAACCCGCGATTCGATGTATGCCGACTAAGCCGCCATGGGTCAGCCACGCCAGGGAACACGCCAGAGCAACAATCCAATGGGAGATTCTGACGAATCGATCCCAGACTTGCACTGAAGGTAACGCGTTCGTACCTGTGTGATGGATCTGACTTTCCGGTGGCTGCGGCGCCGTCAGGGCCGCCAGATGTTCCGTCACCGACATGGTTAGAACGTATCCTTCCGATTCATGCCACTGTAGAGCGCAGCGACCTGCTCGGCATAGCCGTTAAAGGGCAGTGTCGCCCGCTTAAGTACCTCGCCCGCGCGTCGTTCGGTTGCTTGACTGCTCCAGAAACTTGCTGAAATGTTCGGATTATTTGCTTCAGAAACGTGGTACTTCGGATAATGTTTGTCCAGACCGTTACCGGTGGTTTCCACCAGGTGGATTTTTACGACCGATTTGGGCTCTTAATTCCGTATTTCCAGGGAACGCGTATGGCCATCGGTGCGCCCAACGCTTTGGGTAGACTTTTTCCGTAGGCGCCCAGCGCAGCGATGGTCAGCGGATGCATGGCTTCATCAATGCGCAGCCCTTCCATATAGGGCCAGGAGATGTATTTGATTTCGCGTTGGCCCCTAAGTTGCTCTGGTCTGAAAACCGACGTGAACTCCACAAACTTCGCATTGTTAGTCGGCTGCACTTGCTTAAGCAATTCAGACAGGGGGTAGCCCAGATACGGAACGACGTGCGAATAGCCCTCCGTGCATCGCATGCGATAAATCCGTTCCTCGATCGCTGCCAACCTTAGCAAGTCATTAATATCGAATGTGCGCGGCTTCAGGCATGCCCCTTCCACCACGACAGTCCAGGGGCTCGTCACAAAATGCTCGGCATTTCTCGCGATATCCTCTTCCAACTCCCGAAATCGAGTCTTCCCCGTCGCTATCGCAATCGGCGTTTGGGCTTCGTCGGTCGAATAGTTGCTCTTAGCCGCGTTTCGAAAGATTTCATCCCCGGCACTCGTTGCAGCCCACGCGTCAGGTACGAGTCCCGCAACCGCCGCAACGCCGGCCAAGCCGATCAACTTGCGGCGAATAAATTAGATGGATTCACTCAAAATATCGGAAGGCACAATACTGAGCGAATTTCGATTGACCACTTAACTCCTGTCAGGCACATCAAGTGATGACACACGTCCGTCTGTTGGTTGCACCGGGACCATTGATAGATCCCGGCATGCGGTCGGTTATTTGTTGAGCGAAGGCCAATTGCGGTTCGCCTTGGTAATAAAGCCCTGTGGGTCCTTGCTGAAGGTCGTGTTGATGTCGCCATTGAAATTCAGGTAAAGCTTGCCGTCGACAATTTTCCATCCATTGACGGGATCGACGTCGAACAGCTTACCGACAGAAATACCCCAAGCGCAAAACCCGCCATACTGCGGCGCATACTTCGCAGGGTCGCTTTTGAACATAGCGAGATTCTCCGCACTGGAGAATTGCCATTTCACGCCGCCGTATTCAGTCGTAAAGCGCTCACCGCCGGGCACGGGCTTGCCTACGGTAAAGTAGGACACGACGTCATAGCCTTTGGCGCCCAAGCCGGCAAACAGGGTGTTGTATTCATCACCGGTTTGCTTCACCGCAAAAGCCGGTGTCGGAATATGGGCGAGACCTAATGCGAGGACAAATGCAGATAGTGTTGATAAACGACTGGTACGTAATTTCATGACGTTTCCTTTCGATTGCGATGTGATTTAAGAGTTATGCGCTTGCGCGAGCGGGCGCATTGAAAAGATCGACCTTCGGAAAGTCGATTTCTACACCGGTAGCTTTCAGTAGAGACTTCGCTTCGCCGGTCGCGGTGTCAGGGTTTACGATTTGAACTCGTGCCATGGTTAAGGTCCTTTGTGGTTAGGTCAATAAACAATCGCTCAGTTAGCTGCGACGTCATGGCAGGCATTGTGTACTGCTAGCGTATTTGGATAAATGGCGTCGATTGCATTATATTGCTGTGATTTTTGCAGTAATATTCTTGCATAATGGACAAACTCCACGCCTTCGACGCGTTTATCAAAATTGTTGAGGGGGGCAGCATTACCGCCGCCGCCCGCGCGATGGATGTGTCGCAGCCGTCCATGGTTCGCACCTTGGCGGCGCTAGAACGGGAGCTCGGCGTGCGATTGTTGAATCGCACTACGCGTCGCATGTCGTTGACCGACGAGGGACGCGACTTCTACGAGCGAAGCCGGCAAATTGTCGCCTCCGTCGACGATGCGCAACGAAGCCTTACCGCACGGCGAGCTACGCCTCGCGGTCGATTACGAATCGCGTCTTCCGTACCCTTCGGCAGAATGTTTGTAGCGCCGGTGGTGTCCGAATTCCTCGCAGAACACCCGGAGGTCCAAATTGAGTTGCAGCTGTTGGATCGGATCATAGACCTCGTTGAAGAAGGTATGGATATTGCGATCCGCGTAGCTAAGCTTCCCGACTCGTCGATGATTGCGCATCCAATTGGCGATGCGCGTCGAGTCGTAGTCGCAAGCAAGACCCTGCTAAAAGTAGTAGGGCTGCCTGCCGGTCCAGCAGACTTACGTAATCAGCGTTGCGTCAGCTTTACCGCAATAGTATCGCCTTTGCATTGGAATTTTGGTGAAGGACGGAAACAAATACAGGTTCCCGTCAAGAGCGTGTTGGTTACTAACCAGATTGATGCCGGGATAACGCTTGCATTGATGGTAAGGATTTGGCCGATTCTCTGACTACCATGTGTTGGACCAAGTCAAAGCCGTAAGCTGATCCGTATACTCGAGGAATTTGAAAGTGGCCCGATTCCGGCGAGCATCGTCTATCCCTCGAATCGCAACCATTCGCCGAACGTTCGTAGCTTCGTCACTTTTGCATTGCCGCGGCTGCGTAAGCGACTTTTGGCGTTACAACGATTGCGCAACGGATAAACTGCGATCGCAACCCTTGTGCTCAGTTCGAGTTTGCTCGGCATGGAAATGCAATGATCGTAAGGTTCAATGCGAGTTGCGCGATAGCATCGATCGTTTGTCCAAATAAAGATTTGAGCGACGGCTTTCGGGTAGGGAGACTTGCCGATCAAATTTCCGCTATTGGCCGATTTTAGTCAAATTCAAGAGCTATCCTCTACCGCACGGTATGTACTAAGAACCGCAACAATATTGGGCCTCGGCGCGATGCTCGAAAACTTTTTGTACGAATGGATGTTTATAGCCAGCCGAGCGCACCGACGGCTCCACCGATCGCGATCATCCACAGCAGATGAATTTTCGTGCGCCAGACGACGATGGCTGAGGCCATCGTTAATAGCACGTGCGCCCAGCCGGGTGTTTGCGCGGAGAGTATCCAACCCGTTGCAATGAGTAACGCGATGACGATCGGCGCCATGCCGGAGCGGAACGCGCGTAACGCAAGCCGGTCGCGGCGGGCATTGCCCCAGCGCGCCGCAGCGAGCGCTAGGGTAGTGGAGGGGAGCATGATGCCGATCAACGTGGTCGCAGCGCCGAGAAGGCCGGCGGCTTGGTAGCCCATCACTGCGACGAAAAGTATGTTTGGCCCCGGCGCAGCTTGGGCGATGGCGATGGAGGCATTGAATTGTGGATCGGTGAGTAGGCCCATGCGGTCGACCAGAACGCGGTGCATGTCCGGCGCGACGGTGATGGCGCCGCCGATGGAAAGCATGGAGAACAACAGAAAATGCCCGAACAGCGCGAGCCAATCGACAGCGATCATGTGGTCGATTTATTCAACGCCGCGATGGACTTGATTCGCATCGCCGCATAGCAACACGCGATGAGGCCGACACCCAGCAACACCCACACTAACGGCCAGCGCAGCAGCGCGACCAAAGCAAATACGATGCATGCGATCACCGCGCAGACCGGCACGCCCATGGGATTACTCTTCAGCGTGGTAACGAGTTTCAACGCGCTGCCGATGATCAAGCCTGCCGACACGGCGCCCATGCCCTTGAGCGCGCCGGCGACCGCGGGATGGCTTGCGTATTCCGAATAGAGCGCCGTGATGACCAGCACGATGACAAGCGGCACCGCCATCATGCCCGCAAGCGCGCTAAACGCGCCGCGCCAGCCGAAAAAACGATCGCCGACCATTAACGCGACGTTGCAAACATTCGGTCCCGGCAACACTTGGCCGAGCGCGAGGATTTCGACGAATTGTTCCTTCGACAGCCAGCGTTTTTGTTCGCACAACACGCGCTGGGCGATGGGCAGCACGCCGCCGAAACCTTGCAGTGCTAAACGGGTGAAGGTGACGAACAGGTCTTTGTTGGAAGCAGGTACGGTGAGCGATTGTTCGTCGATCATGTTATCGACTCACGCTTCCAGTTCCGGATAGCAACGAAAAATGCCATCTTGGTTGAACGGAATGCGTCGCGGCGATTCGAGGTAGGACGCAACGAGCGGCCGCTTGGCGACGCGATCGTGTAACGCGATCAGGCGCGGGTATTTTGGTTCCGATCGCGTCATATTTTTGGGAAAGGCATAACGCAGTCCCGCGACGATTTGGAATAGCGAGAGATCGATGTAGGTCAGCGCGCGGCCGATGCTGTAGCCGGTGCCGTTGCGATCCAGCACATGTTCGAAATAGCCGAGAAATTTCGGTATGCGGTCCGCAAGAAAATGTTTAGTGCGTCGTTTCGCCTCGGGCACTTGCTCTTGATAATAAAGACTGCTGGCGATGGGATGATGGGTGTCGTGCACCTCGTCGATAAAATCGGCGATGGTGAGTTGCAGTTGATGGGCCCACAGCTCGGCCCGCTTCGGAGCTGGGCGTTAAGCCATGACGCGGCCCAAGGTATTGCAAGATATTGGCCGTCTGTCCGATCATCAACTTACCCGCGCGCAAGAACGGCGGTGCGAACGGCGGGCGATCGGGATTATTAGCATCGAGCAATCGCATCATCGCCGCGACGCCCATGCCGCGGCCGGATTCGCGCGCGACGTCTACGTATTCCGCGCCAGATGCTTCTAGCGCGAGGCGGACAAACTCGCCGCGTCCTTGTATCGAAGGCCAATAGTACAGTTCGTAACGCATGATGTTCTCCGGGGAAATTGCATCACCAAACAAAACAGGCCGCGATCGCGGCCTGTTTTGTTGTTGCAATAATTAACCTGAGACTAAGCCGATACAACCTTCGGCTTGAGCGCATTGCGGCGCAGTGGCGAAGGATGCTTCGCATACGCATGGTGCGCCGCGACTTCCGCCTGGCCGACTTCAATCGGCATCCCCATGTCCGCGAGCAAGGATTCCAACGCCGACAAACACAACAGCACGTTTTCCGGTTTGCACGAATAGCCCATCAAACCGAAGCGCCAAATTTTGCCGGCCAGCGGACCAAGACCCGCGCCGATTTCCAGATTGTATTCCGTCAGCAACGTACGGCGCACGGCGGCTTCGTCGATATCCGTCGGGCAGTACACGGCGTTCATTTGCGGCAGGCGATAACCTTCCTTGACCAAATATTTCAGCCCCAGTGCTTCCAAGCCCGCTTTGAGCGCCAAGTGATGGCGCATATGCCGCGCCCAGGAATTTTCCAAGCCCTCTTCACGCAACACCAGCAAGGATTCGTGCAAGGCGAACAAGCCATTGGTCGGCGCGGTGTGGTGATAAGTCCGCGCCGTTTCACCCCAGTAACCGAGCAGCAAACTCAAATCCATGAACCAGCTTTGACCTTTCGCCTTGCGCGCTTTGACTTTCTCGATCACGCGATCGTTAAAACTGACGGGCGCGAGGCCGGGCGTGCACGACAGGCACTTTTGGCTGGCGGAATAAACCGCGTCGATGTTCCATTCGTCGACTCGCACCGGCGTTCCGGCGAGCGATGTCACCGCGTCCATGATGACTAGACAACCATGTTTGTGGGCGATTTCCGAGATCGTTTTCGCATCGGATTCGCAGCCGGTGGAGGTTTCCGCGTGGACGAAGGCGACGATTTTCGCATCGGGATTTTTCTTCAGCGCATCTTCGATTTTGTTGGGATCGACCGGCGCGCCCCACTCGTCATCGACGACGATGGCTTTACCGCCGGTGCGCTCCACGTTTTCCAGCATGCGGCCGCCGAACACGCCATTGCGTGCGACCACTACTTTATCGCCGGGCTCGACCAAATTCACGAAGCACATTTCCATGCCGACGGAGCCGGGGCCGGACACCGGAAAGGTCAGCATATTGTTGGTCTGAAAGGTGTAGCGCAGTAGTGATTTCAACTCTTCCATCATCTCGACAAAAATCGGATCGAGATAACCGATGGCCGGCACCGACATGGCCGCGAGCACACGCGGATTAATTTCCGAAGGACCTGGGCCCATCAAGGTACGCTGCGGCGGGTGAAATGAGGTGATTTTTTTGCTTGGTTGGAATTTGTTTTGCATGGGGCGCTCGGCAGCAATAAAACCGCGATTATAACAAATGCCGATCAACCGGACTTTGTGTTCGTTAACCTCCTAATAAGACGTACTGATCATTTATAGGCCATGCCAGGACCCAGCACTGATGCGCCTCTCCAGGCACGATGGCCTGCGAGGCAAGCTGGGAGCGGGCCGTGGCTTGCCGTCTTATCAATTCATTGCCGATTGACCGTCTTCGGGGGCAGGTTTAGAGTCTAAGCAAGGGAAATAAAGAAATACAAATTTATATTGCAAACACTATAATATATCGAGTAAAATATAAATGGGTTACAAAGTTGAATGGGAAGTTCAGCCCTGGGATGCGATCCAAAAACTTTTATACGAGGATGGAGCCCGTTCCCTAATTGCCAAAATGCTGCATGGCGACCTTCAAGACTGCGCCGCCAGGTTCGGCGACAAAGGGCGATTTTATGGTCCTGTGGGAAGCTGCTCTATTCAATTATTGACGCAAGGGGGTGAAACGCTGGCGGTGCTGATTGCCCCCGAGCGCGGCGCCGTTGTGGTTCTGGAACTCTTCTCGGACGAGATGGTGGGTGACCATGCGCTACACCAGAAGCTCGTCCAACTGGGTAGCACCAAATGTGGTGGAAGCTAGTGAGGTAAACGATGCAAAAATCAGTCACAATCGCCAAGGAAAAAACTAACGAGCAGTTGCTCGAGGAAATCGAACGCAGAGCAGCCAACGATCCCAAGCTTCGGTTGGAGTTTGAGTCGGCCGATCTGGTGCGGCAACTATCGAACATGTTATATGCGCTGCGTAAGGAGCAGGGACTCACCCAACAAGAACTCGCGCAACGCTGTTACATGACGCAACCCGCTATCGCGTTATTAGAGAATCCGAGTTTAGGCCGCGAGCCGACTTTTTCCACTCTAGCCCGCGTGGCAAGTGGGTTGGGCAAGCGCGTGGTGATCGGCTTGGCGGATATACAAACGGGAAATGTAACCTGGCCTGATACCGCGCAGAAAAATCAGCCTTCCAAGAAGGGGATGAGCTTTGACTTGGACTGAGGTCGCGGCCCAGACCAAGATGAGCCGTTGAGCAATGCCTAATCTCGATTGGAGCGCGATGTTCGGCCTCGCAAGTGGAGCGTGCTTCGCCGCCCCAGTTTTTTGGAATCAAAAGCGCTCCGGCCAGTTCTCCAAACTGGTCGAAGGTTTGTCGTCACAAAAGCCGCCCGCCGGCAGAGATCAAAGTCAAATGAACAACGCGCTGGAAAGCGCGGAACTAAAGAACCTACTCCACTACGACACGCAGAGTGCCCGCTGGAATTTTTTAGGGGCTGTTTTTCTCATCGTTTCATTCCTAATAGAAATCTGCTGTAAATAAATTTCCGTCGAGCAGCATTCACTGTTATGGGGCTTGTTCATTTCGCGCGTATCATTTTCGTGCATAGGTCCCAACATCGCATTGTTCAGTCAGGCGACGTCGTGTGCTAAGTCGCTGAATAAACGAAACAGCGCGCTATTTAATCCCTCTATTGCTGTGCCATGGGTCGTGGCATAGAATCTGCTTTGCCTCTTGTGCTTTAAAGATATCACCGCTGTCGGGCGCTAAGTTTAATGTCCCAACCGTAGTTTGTTATTAATCATAAGGAGGGTTTTGATGAAACGTTCGTTTGCAATCAAAAAGTTTTCGCCGTTCACCATGGCCGCAGTCGCGGCACTCGTGGGAGGAATAGTGGTTGGTCCGGCCTATGCGGCCGATCCGATCAAACTCGGGCTACTCGAAGACGAGTCAGGCAATTTCGCCATCGCCGTTATCCCCAAAATCCACGCAGTAGCGCTGGCGGTAGAAGAGATCAACGCCAAGGGTGGCGTGCTCGGCCGTCCGCTGCAAGTAATTCACTACGATACTCAATCGGACAACACGCGCTTTCAGGAGATGGCGCGGCGTATTACTCAGCAAGATAAGGTCGACGTCGTGTTCGGCGCGTTTTCAAGTGCGTCGCGTGAAGCCATACGACCGATCATGGATCGCGCCAAGATGCTGTACTTCTACAATAATCAGTACGAAGGCGGCGTCTGCGATTCGAATGTGTTTGTTACCGGCGCGGTGCCGGAGCAGCAGTTTTCCACATTGGTGCCGTGGATGATGGAGAAGTACGGCAAGAAGGTTTACACCATTGCGGCCGACTATAACTTCGGTCAGATTTCGGCGGAATGGGTGCGCAATATCGTCAAGCAAAACGGCGGCACGATGGTGGGCGAAGAGTTCATTCCGCTATCGGTTTCTCAATTCAGTCAAACCATACAAAAGATACAAAAAGCAAAACCCGATGTGTTGATGACTTTGCTGGTCGGCGCCAATCAGGCGTCGTTTTATGAGCAACAGGTCGCCGCAAATCTTAATATTCCCATGGGCAGCTCGGTGAATGTTGGCCAAGCCTATGAACACAAGCGTTTCAAACCACCGGCGTTGAAAGACATGTATGTGACGGCGAATTATGTTGAAGAGGTCGAGTCGCCGGCCAGCGCCGATTTTGTCAAACGCTTCCGCGCTAAATTCCCCAAAGAACCGTACATCAACCAAGAAGCCGCTAATTCTTACACCGCTGTTTATCTCTACGCCAAAGCGGTTGAGAAGGCGAAAACCACGGACAAGAAAGCGGTGGCTAAAGCTTTAGAAGGTGGCGATATCTGTCACGACGGCCCATCGGGTAAGGTGTGCATCGATCCGAAGAGCCATCACCAAAGTCACACGATTTACTTGGTGCATGTACAGGGCGACCACTCGGTGAAAATTCCGAAAGTCTGGAACGACATCAAGCCGTACTGGCTCGGCGATGTAGGTTGCGATCTTTCCAAAAAGCCAGACTACTCGCAATATACGCCTAGCAGTCTGCCGAAGAAGTAATTCTTAAAACATTGCATCGAGGGAAAGTGGCTCCCTCCCTTGCGCACAGTGTGCGCAAGGGAGGGAGTTGGACTAGTGGACATTACGCTGGTGATGAAGTCTTGTAGTTAACGTGTTTTTGTACTAGGTACGTTTGATTCGATGGATTGCAGCTTCAATTGACTAACGGCCAAATAGCTTGACTGAGCTTTTCGCATTTCTATACCAGTGGGGAGATGCATTCACGTTTCTCGTGCTCTCCGCCATGGGGCTCGCCATTATTTTCGGCATGATGGGCGTGATCAATCTCGCCCACGGCGAATTCATCATGTGCGGCGCTTACGTCACGGTGTTGACCAGCCGCCTGAATTTACCGTTACCGCTATGCATGCTGTGCGGCGCTCTGGCGGCCGGCATCATCGGCGTCATTTTGGAACGCTTGATCATCCGCCATCTGTATCACCGCTTGTTCGATTCCATCGTAGCCACTTGGGCCATTAGCCTGATCGTCACGCAAGGCACGCTCATCGTCGCCGGGCCGTCGATCGAGGGCATCAAAACACCATTCGGCAGCTTCAACATCGGCGCTTACTCGTTTTCCACTTATCGCGTGGTGCTAATGGTTATTGCGGTGTTGATGCTGACGGGGTTGTATTTGTTGTTCATGAAAACTAAGTACGGCGTGCACGCTCGCGCCACCATACAAAACCCGCGCATGGCACAGGCGCTGGGTGTGGATACCGGTAGAATTTATAGCCTCACCTTCGGACTCGGCGCCGCACTCGCGGGCCTCGCCGGCGCGCTGTACGCGCCGACGACGACCACGGTCCCAACCATGGGAAGCGCGTTTATCGTTCAGTCGTTTGTTACGGTGGTGGTCGGCGGCGCGAACGCGCTGGTCGGCACCGCGCCGGCGGCGGGAATCTTGGCGGTTATTCAAAGCTGGCTAGCGTCGACGTTCGGTCAAACCATAGGCCAGATCGGACTGCTCGTCGCCGTCATACTGGTTGTGCGACTGCTGCCGAGGGGTCTGAGCGGGCTACTCGCCCGAGGCGGAAATGGCTAGCTGGTTCGCCCGGTTCAACGGCCCTCAGACGCTGGGAAACGGCCGCGGATTTTGGTCGAGTTTCATCGTCGTGGTGCTGTTGCTTTTGACTCTGCCGTTTTTTGCGGACGAGTATCTGGTCAACAACATCGGCTATTTTTTCATCTGGGTGTTCATGGCCATGGGCTTGTCGTTGCTGTGGGGCTACACCGGCATCCTGAGTTTCGGCCAAACCGCATTCTTCGGCATCGCCGGCTACACCTATGGCGTCATCACCCTTAACTACGGCGCCGATTATGGATTGACGTTCGGCGCGCTATTGCTCGCCGTGGCGCTTGCGGCGTTGGTCGCATGGATTATCGGCTACTTCATGTTTTACGGCGGTATCCGCGATGTGTTTGTCGGTATCGTCACGCTTTCTATTACGCTAGTGCTCGAGACTTTCATGGCGCAAACCGCGGGACCCGAATGGGCCATTGGCACGGCGCGCCTCAACGGCTTTAACGGCATGTCCGGCATGCCGCCGCTGACCATTCCCTGGCCGGGCGAGGACGAGATTTTTTTGGAAGGGCGATACCTTTTTTGGTTCATGGTGGCGTTGGTAGTCATTGTGTATCTCGGGTTACGCATGCTAGTCAATTCGCGCTTCGGTAACGTCATGGTGGCGATACGTGAGAACCCAAACCGCGTCGAGATGCTGGGTTACGACGTGCGCCGCTATCAGTTGATCGTATTCATCATCGGCGGCGCGCTGGCGGGCTTAAGCGGCGTGTTGTACACCACGTGGGGCACCTACATCACGCCATCAGCTATGGGGCTCACAGCGGCTGCGTTGCCGATTGTCTGGACGGCCGCGGGCGGCAGAAAAGATATCACTGCGACTTTAGTAGCCACGGTATTCTTGGTCTGGCTATCGCAGATCTTAGCCGTTGAAGGCAGCCAATACGCGCTGGTGTTGATGGGGTTGATTTTATTGGTGGCGGTCATGCTGGCGCCGGAAGGATTCGTCGTCACGCTGACGAAAAAAATCGCTCGGCTTAAACGCGGAAATCCTCAGCCACCCGCTGGTGTTACCGAGCATAAACTCGCCGAATCATCGCCCCCGCCATGACGGCGATCCTGGAAACCAAAAATCTCAGCAAGCACTTCGGTGGGCTGCACGCCACCAACGGCGTGGATTTGAGCATCGAGGCCGGCGAACTGCGCTGTTTAATCGGACCTAATGGCGCGGGAAAAAGCACGCTGTTTAAATTAATACTAGGCAACTATCCGCCGACGTCCGGCGAGATTTGGTTCAACGGCGAAAACATTACCAAGCTGTTGCCTTACCGCCGTATCGAAAAAGGCATCAGCATTAAATTTCAGGTACCGGGTATTTTTGAAGATTTGCCGGTTGCGCAGAATCTGCTCATCGCTTTACAACACCGCATGAGCCGGGAGCGTTCGAAAACCGAACTGGAACGGTTGCTGACCTTGCTGGATTTACAGTCCGCGCGGGCGCAGCGCGCCGGCGACTTGTCCCATGGGCAAAAGCAATGGTTGGAAATCGGCATGGCCATCGCCTTATCGCCGTCGTTATTGTTATTGGACGAACCGACGGCGGGCATGTCGCCCGAAGAAACATTCAAAACCGGTGAGTTGATTAAACAACTGAACCAACAAGGCATGACGGTGTTGGTAATCGAGCACGACATGGCGTTCGTGCGGCAAATCGCGCAGAAAGTGACGGTGTTGCACTTCGGCAAAATATTCGTCGAAGGCTCGTTGGCTGCGATTGTCGAAAACGAAGATGTCGCGCGCATTTATTTGGGGAAGGCCTAATGGCCGGGCTCGAAATGCTGCAAGTAAAGGGCGCGCGCACCGGCTACGGCAGCACGCCGATCTTGCAAGGCATGGAATTCACCGTCAATAAAGGCGAGATCGTGGCCATTATCGGCCGCAACGGCGTGGGTAAATCCACCTTGATGAAATGCCTGATCGGCCTGCTGCCTTGCAACGACGGGTCCATCTGGTTTAACGGTGGCGATATCACCCGCGCGCCCGCCAACAAACGCGCCGAACTCGGCATGGGTTATATCCCGCAAGGTAGGGAAGTGTTTCCGCAACTGACGGTAGCGGAGAATTTATTCATGGGCAATTTAATCAGCCGCCATAAGACTGCAAAGTTGACTGACTTGGTGTACAAATATTTTCCTATCCTCGCCGAACGGCGTGAACAAAAAGCCGGAACCATGAGCGGTGGCGAACAACAACAACTCGCCATTGGGCGGGCACTGATCGGCAATCCGGACTTGATGCTGTTGGACGAACCGTCCGAAGGCATACAACCTTCCATCGTGCAGCAGATCGCCGAAAATGTTCGCGAGCTGAATAAAGAAATCGGACTGACCGTGTTGTTTGTCGAACAGAACGTCGACATGATCATGCACATGGCGCAACGCTGTTACGTGATGGACAAAGGCCGGATCGTCGACGAAGTCGCGCCGGAAAAACTGGCGGACCCAGCGGTGGTGCGCCGTTATTTAGCAGTTTAACAGCACGTTATTCGGGAGGCAGTAATCATGGATTGGCTCAAAACTTCGATCATGCACACTCGCGGCGTCGCCAAGGGAAAAGTCGGCGCGACGCATCAACTCACCGAAGCCAAGCAAGGCAAATATCATTACACCATGGGCCCGTACTCGGACCCCGTGTTGTTCATCAAGCCGGGCGATCGTGTCGTGGTGGAAACCCGCGATGCGTTTGAAGGCGCCATCAAAACCGAGCAGGACAAACCCACGCAAAAACTCGTGATGCCGTTTCCTCAATCCGCAAAATGGCCCCATCATGATCGAAGGCGCCGAAAAAGGCGACGTGGTCGCGATCTATATCGAGACCATGGTTCCTCGCGGCCAAAATCCACTGGGCACCTGCTGCATGATTCCCGAATTCGGTGCGCTCACCGGAACCTACTACACGGCGACATTAAACGATCCGCTGCCGGAAATCGTGCGCAAAATCAATGTCGACGAAAAAAGTGTCTATTGGAGCGACCGCGTGACCTTGCCTTACAATCCGCACATCGGCACCTTGAGCCTGTCGCCGGAGATCGATTCCATCAACTCGCTCACCCCAGATAATCACGGCGGCAACATGGACCTGCCGGACATGGGTCCCGGCAGCATTACTTACTTGCCGGTGCGTTCTCCCGGCGCGCGGCTGTTTATCGGCGACGCCCACGCTTGTCAGGGCGACGGTGAGGTGTGCGGCGTCGCGGTTGAGTATCCGACCACCACCACGATTCACGTCGAGTTGATCAAGGCCTGGCAGATCGAATGGCCGCGGCTGGAAAAGCAAGACTTCATCATGGCGATCGGCAGCACCCGCCCGCTGGAAGACGCAACGCGTATCGCTTACCGCGAACTGGTGCGCTGGATGGCGGCGGATTACGGTTTCAATCAATGGGACGCGTACATGATGCTGAGCCAATGCGGCAAAGTGCGGCTCGGTAATTTCGTCGACCCGAAATACACCGTCGGCGCGGCGATTAGTAAGACGTATCTGGCACTGAAATAAGTGTCCTTACTGATGCACAAATTAACCTGAGGTGGGCTTGCCACGAGCCAATAGGGATGCGCGGCTCCTGCCATGCTGCTCTGAGAGGTAAGCTGGGCGCGGCTGGCGGCGATGCTGATTTACGTTTTTGCATAGCCACACCACCAGCGAGTTGGGCGCACCCACCGATTATTTTTCCGCGAGAGCTTTTAGATTTGCCAAGCCTTCTTCATACTTCGAGCCGACCATTTTTTCCATGCTGAAAAAGATCGTCATCAGCTTGGACATATAGGGACTCGGACCGTACATCGCTTGCGTAACCGTGGTGGAATCGTCCTGGGTTGCGAGCGTGAAGTCGACCCTGTTGTGCGCTTCGAAGGGTTTGACGAAATCGAGTTTAAGCGAGACCTTGGAAGACGGTGACGACTCGGTGATTTCCATCCGTCCCTGGCCGATGTCTTTGTTGCCGTCCCACTCGTACACCGCGCCTGTGCCGCTGGCTGCGCCGCTATAGGTGCGTTTCAACGCGGGGTCGATTTTTTCCCACGGCGACCAGGCTTCCCATTGATGGAAATCGTTGATGAGGGAAAAAACTTTCTCGGGCGGCGCTTTGATGGTAGTCGTGCGCTCGATGCGAAATGAATCCGGTTTGGTCGCGGCGTAAATGAGCAACGCCGCGATTAATAGTACAAGCACAATGGCGATGGTCTTAATCATTGGCACTCCAGTTCAGAATCGAAATCACGTGACGACGATCAGCCGCACATCTTCTGCATGCCCTGTTGCATTTCTTCCGCGCTCACGTCGCGGATATGAGTTGCAACCGACCAATGGTGACCAAACGGATCTTCCAGCTTGCCGTAACGATCGCCCCAGAACATGTCCGCGATGGGCATGGTAATCTTCGCACCGGCGGTAACGGCACGCGCGACGAATGCGTCGACATCCTCGACATAGAGATGGATAGTGACCGGCGAACCTTTAAAGGATTTCGGCCCTAGCATGCCCATGTCTGGGAACTCGTCCGCCAGCATCGCCACCGAATCGCCGATGCGGATCTCGGCGTGCATGAGTTTGCCCTGCGACAGTGGTACTCGCATCAACTCTACCGCATTAAACGCTTTCTTGTAAAACTCAATAGCATCGGCTGCGCCGGCACATACCAGGTCCGGTGTCATCGAATGGAATCCGGCTGGAATAGCTTGCACTTTTTGCGTGGTCATGACATTTACTCCTTCTCGGTCGGTTAAAAATTTTGGCTTCCGTCAAACCGGTGTAGCCTATCGTCTACTTATAAGTCGAATGAATCTTCTCGAATTCGACAGGCGGAGTATTTTTTAGTGTCGATTGTGAACTGCATCGCTACACCTGCAGCGGACCGCTATGAATCGGCAAGCCCGTGATCTCGGTTACCGGTCGTACTTCGACCGTTCCGATGCGCGCCCCCGGAATCCGAGCGGCAATGGCTATCGCTTCGTTGTTGTCGGCGGCATCGACCAAAAAATAGCCGGCGAGCTGTTCCTTCGTTTCCATGAACGGGCCGTCGGTCACAAGGCGTTTGCCGTCGCGCATCCGGACGATCGCCGCCGTCGCTGCCGGGTGCAACGGCGATGCACTTAGATATTGTTTGTCAGCATGGAGCTTGTGGGTGAGTTGTACCGATTCCTCCAGCATTTGCCGCTGCGTGTCCTCGCTGAGGTTATTGAAGGCTGTTTCGTCATGGTGAACTAACAATAGATACTTCATGGCTTCCCTATCGAGAATAAAAGTGGAGTCTCTGTGTGCCATCGCCGTTGTGGCAAGGTTTGAATTTTTAATAGAAGGAAGGCGCAATCCCATCGCGCCGGACACCAGCGATGGCAGGCACATTACATTTCCTATCTGCCAAGAGCCTTACCCTGCTTGCCTACTGGCATGGCATGACCTAACAGCCGCATGGATATTGGCGTTCAGGCCGATCGATTATCCGCCTGCTATCGCACCGACGATGAGAAACGGCGCCTCGCCGCTGCTAATTGCATCCGGCAATGGCGCATCGGACGGCTCGTGCGATACGTCGCGCTCACAAGCAAAAAATCTAACGAGGGGCCGGCGCCGTTGTGTGATTTGATCGCGTATCGTCCCGCGCAACTCGGGATGAAGCGCTTCCAGCGCATCGAGTACTGAGTTCTGCGTAACCGAACCTTGAACATCGAGCTTCACCTCGCCGCTCACTCGCGCTATCGTGCGCAAATGAGACGGCAGCACCACGCGTATCATGTCAACGTTTGCACTTCGACGGACAACACGCCTGGTAGATCGCGAACGATGGGCGCCCAATGGTCGCCCGAATCCGCCGATGCATACACCTGGCCGCCGCTCGTGCCGAAATACACACCGCACGGATCGAGCGAGTCGACGCACATGGCGTCGCGCAATACGTTGACGTAACAATCGCTCTGCGGCAGACCGTTGGTGAGCGCTTCCCATTCGTTGCCGCCGGTTTTGCTGCGATACACGCGCAGCTTGCCGTCGGGCGGATAATGTTCCGAATCGCTCTTGATCGGCACGACGTAGATGGTATTGGGATCGTGGGCGTGTACTTCGATAGGGAAACCGAAGTCGCTCGGCAAGTTGCCGCTGACTTCGCGCCATGACTCGCCGCCATCGTCGCTGCGCATCACGTCCCAATGTTTCTGCATGTAAAGAACATCCGGACGCGAGCGATGCATGGCGATGCGGTGCACGCAGTGGCCGACTTCGGCCGTTGGGTCGGGAATGTATTGCGAGTGTAAGCCGCGGTTGATGGGCCGCCAGGTCTTGCCGGCATCGTCGCTACGGAACGCGCCCGCCGCCGAGATGGCGATGAACATGCGTTCGGGGTTGATCGGATCCAGCAATATCGTGTGCAGACACATGCCACCGGCGCCCGGCGCCCAGGAGGGCCCCGAGCCGTGGCCGCGCAGTCCGGGGAGTTCTTGCCACGTCTGCCCCGCATCGTTTGAGCGGAACAATGCAGCGTCTTCGACTCCGGCGTAAAGCATATCGGGATCCGTCAGCGAAGGTTCGATATGCCAGACACGCTTAAATTCCCAGGGGCGCGGGGTGCCGTCGTACCACTGGTGAGTGCCGGGCACGCCGTCGTATTCGAACTTGTTACCCATTTGTTCCCAAGTCTTGCCGCCATCGTTGGAGCGCTGAATCAACTGCCCGAACCAACTGCTGGTCTGCGAAACGTAAATGCGATTCGGATCGACGGGCGAACCTTTCATGTGGTAAATCTCCCAGCCGCCGAAGTGAGGACCGCTCACATCCCAACGTTCGCGCTTGCCGTCAGACGTCAGAACGAATGCGCCCTTCTTTGTGCCAACCAGTACTCGAACTCCGCTCATAACTTGCTCCTCATCGAGATCGCTTATCGCAGGATCAATTCGCCGCGCTCGGCTTCATGTAAATCAGTTCCCAAATATGTCCGTCTATGTCCTCAAAACCAACTCATTTGTCATTCTGAGCGAAGCGAAGAATGACAATTCGGGTTTTATGCCGTCGTCCTAATTGGTTGGCAAGCCCGGAATCTCAATCACCGGCCGGATCTCAACCGTCCCTTTACGCGCCCCGGGGATTCGACCCGCGATTCCAATCGCCTCGTCGAGGTCCTTCGCGTCGATCAGAAAATAGCCGCCCAGTTGTTCGCGCGTTTCCGCGAATGGGCCATCGGTCACGAGGCGCTTGCCGTCGCGCACGCGGACGTTGGTGGCTGTGGCGACGGGGTGTAATGGATTCGTTCCCAGAAACTGGCCGTTGGCCTTGAGGTCATGGGCCAGTTGTGTCGACTCCAGATAACACGCTTGGCGTTCGGGTTCGCTCAACACTTGTTCATCTTGATAGATCAGCAACATGTATTTCATCTTATTACCTCCATCGGTGAAGTGTCACGCCCACGATGCTTCAATACTCGACCAAGCCCTTAAAGCCGCCCCAAAACATGCGCATGCCATCGAACGGCAGCGCTTTCGGATCCATCATGTCTGCCAGCCGTGGATCTGCCATCACCTTGGCGTTGATACTGTCGCGTTGCTTGCGGGACTTATAGACGATCCATGCGAACACCACGGTTTCGTCGTCCTTGAGCTTCACGCTCTGCGGGAACGACGTGACCTTACCCGGCTTCACGTCGTCGGCAACGCACTCGACATACTCCAGCGCGCCGTGATCCATCCAAACTTTGCCGGCCTTGCGAGCCATGCGGCGATAGGCATCGAGGTTTTTCTTTGGAACCGGCAAAACGAATCCGTCCACGTAACGGGGCATACCATTCTCCTTACTGAGTAGATTAGCGAAAAATTTTTATTACTTATGCATACGGATCGGCTTGGTATTCTCTCGGGTAATAATGCCTTTTGCCTCTAGATCAAGCTGAACGGCTTTGGCCCACCATCCCGCTTTGGCGCCGCCCGGAAACAGTTCGTCGGGCAGATGGGCAACTACTCTTTCCCGGACTTCCGCCAGGGTAAGTCCGGGCGATGTTTTCGGCAGAATCTTTAAGTAAGCGCGTTTCATCGCCTCATACTTGTCTGCATCGACACGCCGGACTTTGCCAGGATGGTTGACGTTTTCGACTTCGATCCTCGCCGTTTCGTTGGTTTCAGCATTCATTTGAAGTTACCTATTCTCCTTTCGTGAGCGCGCAACGGATAGGCCAGGCGGGTTCAGCTCCAAGATCGGCCGCACCTCAATGCAGCCGAGCCGCGCGGACGGGATTCTTGACGCTACCCGGATCGCCTCGTTGAAGTCATAGGCCTCGATTAAGTAGAAACCGCCCAATTGCTCCTTGGTCTCGGCGAAGGGGCCATCCGTTACCGATAATTTACCGTTCCAGACCCGGATAGTCGAAGCCGTTTTGACCGATTGCAGGGCCTCCGTGGCGATTAAGTGCCCGTTTTCGCGCAGCTCTTCGTCGTAGGCGAAGTGCTCGCTCACACAGGCATCCTGCTCGCTTGGGGGCAGGGCGTCGTACTGCTTTTCATCGATGAAAATAAGGCACAGGTATTTCATAGCCCGGGCGGCGACGCATCCATCGGTTTGCTCGTACCGTATGGTCGAACGAAAAGTCTCGAAATCGACATCAGCGAATTGGCGACGACGTATTTTTTAAGCGCTTCGGACGGAGTTAGGACGCAGGGACTTAATTCATTAGTTCGCGCAGCCGTTGCTCGAGAAACCGTTGTTCCGGTTCTTGTTTCGTAAGGCTTAAAGCGCGTTCGTAGGCGGCGCGCGCCTGTTCCTTATTTCCCAGCCGCCGGTTTAGGTCCGCCCGCGCGGCATGGGCAAGGTGATAGTCCAACAGGTCGCCGCGAGTCAAAATAGCGTCGATGAGCGCAAGCCCTTCCGAAGGCCCATCGCGCATCGCCACCGCCACCGCGTGGTTGAGTTCGACCACCGGCGATGGATGGGCGCGTAACAGCAAGTCGTATAGCGCTACGATCTGCGCCCAGTCTGTGTCAGGAGCCGAGGGCGCGTTGGCATGCATGGCGGCGATCGCCGCTTGCACGGTATAAAGGCCGAATTGGCGCGACGACAGCGCCTGTTGCACCAGCGCCGATCCCTCGGCGATCTGATCGCTATTCCACAGCGAGCGGTCTTGATCATCCAGCAGAATCAGATCGCCGGTCGGCGAGGTGCGCGCCGCGCGCCGGGATTCATGTAACAACATCAGGCCGAGCAACCCTTGCGCCTCCGGTTCCGGCAGCATATCAACGAGCAGCCGCCCCAGCCGGATCGCTTCACCGGATAGATCGTGGCGGGTCAGCGTCGAGCCCGCCGATGCCGAGTAACCTTCGTTGAATACCAAGTAGGTAACCCGCAACACGCTATCCAATCGATCGGGCAGGTCTCCCAGCGAGGGCACTTGATAAGGGATGCGCGCATCGCGTATCTTCGCCTTGGCGCGCACGATGCGTTGCGCGAGGGTGGGTGCGGCGGTCAGGAAAGCGCGGGCGATTTCTTCCGTGGTCAAACCGCATACTTCGCGCAGGGTCAAGGCAACCTGGGTGTCCGGCGCCAATGCCGGATGGCAGCAGGTGAAAATGAGGCGCAGCCGATCATCCTCGACGCTTTCGTTGTCGGTTTCGTCAGCGGTTTCGGCGGCAAGCTTGTCCTCGATATCGTCAGGCAAAGGCTCGAATCGAGCGCGCCGCCGGATGCCGTCGATGGCTTTGAAGCGGCCGGTGGAAACCAGCCACGCGCGCGGGTTGGCGGGTATGCCGTCGCGCGGCCATTGTTCCAGCGCAGCGCGAAAGGCATCGTGCAGCGCTTCCTCCGCGGTATCGAAGTCGCCTAGCAAACGCACTAGGGTTGCGAAGACGCGGCGCGATTCGCTGCGGTACACAGCTTCGACGCGCGCATCTGCCGATTCCGCGGAGAAGTTTGCATCGGCTTCTGTTTTACTTTCCGCCATCCATGAACCTTAAAATCGCGACTTCCGAAAATCCCGTGCGTTACCTTAGCGCAATCAAACATGAATCTAACGCCTTGAGCGGAGTGGGTCAATCGCTATCGATGTTTTCCCGCCTTCGATGTCACTCAGGCTGATGCTAATTTAATTCCGCGGGTACGCCAGGAGCCGCATGGATACTGGCTCTCAGGACATGCCTTGCCGCGAGGCACGATGGATGGCGGCCCTGGCGATGTCTTACAATAGCAATGAGGAAATAGGTTAACATTACGTTAACGTTGCAGTCACAAAGGAGCGCATCATGGGCGAATCGGCAAGGCAATTGAAATCCATCTCATCCCCGTCGGTGCGGGATCGCGTTAGTGAAGCAGAATGGGACATGCGCTGCGATCTCGCGGCGGCCTATCGCCTCGCGGCGCATTTTCGCTGGACGGACTTGATTTACACGCATTTTTCCGCCCGCGTGCCGGGCACCCATCACTTGCTTATTAATCCTTACGGCTTGATGTTCGACGAAGTCACTGCGTCGAGCCTAGTGAAGATCGATGAGGATGGCAATATCGTCGACGATGCCATGGGCCTCGGCATCAATTTCGCCGGGTTTGTTATTCACGGCTGCGTGCATCAGGCGCGGCCCGAGGTCGCGTGCGTGATTCACACCCACACACGCGCCGGCGTCGCCGTGTCCGCACAGACCGAAGGATTGTTGCCGATCAGCCAGCATGCACTCACGGTTTACGGCGAACTGACGTATCACGATTACGAAGGCGTCGCGTTGGAAATGGACGAACGCGAGCGCATCGCCTGCGATCTTGGGCCTACGTCCAAAGCCATGATCATGCGCAACCATGGCTTGCTATCCCTCGGCGCCACGGTCGGCGAAGCGTTTCACTATATGTATTACCTTGATGCCGCGTGCCAAATCCAAATCGACGCGCTCGCCAGCGGCAATGCACACTTGAAAATTTTAAACGATGCGATCGCACGCAAAGGTTACGAGCAAATTCACGGCCCCAACGGTTCACAACTTCACAAAGAATGGCCGACGTTACTTCGCATGCTCGATCGCAAGGGTGAAG
The DNA here is from genome assembly GCA_963714525.1 of uncultured Pseudomonadota bacterium. Classification (GTDB taxonomy): domain Bacteria; phylum Pseudomonadota; class Gammaproteobacteria; order Burkholderiales; family JALYOK01; genus JALYOK01. Next base: position 29,209 of record CAVQPB010000022.1, on the reverse strand, counting down.
TTTATTGCGTTTGAGTATGTAGAAATGTAGCCAAATGAAATGGACTCCTCCCAAACTGACGGCATCGTAATGTGCCAAAGTGGAGAGAATTGTTGAACGTCACCGAAGCACCTCGTTTGCTTGCAACAGAATCGCTTCAGGGATCGTAATACCGAGTGCCTTGGCAGTCTTTAGATTGACAACCATCTCGAACTTCGTAGGTTGTTCAACGGGGAGTTCGGCTGGGCTCGCCCCTTCGAGGATCTTAACCACGTAGCCAGCCGAGCGCCGATACATATCTGCGAAGCTCGCTCCATAGGACATCAGTCCGCCCGCGTCAACGTACTCTCTTGCGAAGAAGATGGTCGGCAATCGGTTCTGTACCGTGAAGTCAACGATTCGCTGGCGGTGTATCCAAGTGAGCTGATCAGTCTGGAGGATCAAAGCGTCCACACGCGCACGCGTGAGAGATGAGAAAGCGCTGTTAAAGTCATTCGGCCCCCGCACCTCCGCAGAGTGTATGGTAAGCCCAAGCTTTTGCGCTGCGGTCTCTATCTCTTTGAAGTCGCGTTGCGTAGCCGGGTTGGCAGGATTCCAGATGTCGCCTACTTGAGAGATTTTGGGCACCATCTCCTTTAACAGTTCAAGCCTCTTTCCCATGAGGTCGTTGGACATCAAGCTCAAGCCGGTGACATTGCCCCCGGGGCGCGCCAAACTCCGCACGATTCCCGTACCAATCGGGTCGCTGGGGGCCACCATGACGATCGGGATCGTGCTCGTAGCCTGTTTGAGGGCAAGGACCTGGGCGGTCGTGGGTCCCACGAGAACATCTGGATTAGAGCGAACCAGGTCGCTTACGATTCCAGAGAGTAGCTCAGGTCTGTCGGCCGGTTGCCACCGAAAGTCGATCTGGATGTTCTGACCTTCAACGTAGCCTAGCTCTTTTAGGCCCTGTCGAAAGGCGTTGATGACGTCTACGAACGCTTCAGCAGAGCCCGGCATCACAAATCCAATGCGAGGGACTCGCGCCGATTGCTGAGCAAGAGCAGGCGCGGCCTGCAAGAGTGCAGCAACCAGGAGCACTAACGCTCTAAGCAAGTATCCTATCATTTACTTACCTCGCTGATTATTGCCAACCAGAACGACAGATCCGGTAGGGCGGAAAAGCGCAGCGCCTTCCGCCGCAAGTGAACCCACATTGTCGATAAGCACAACTATTTCTTTAAAAATATACTACAAACACAGTTGAATTTGAAAACCAATTACAAAGTTAGAGCGCTCACATAGCGTGGACAATGGCTTTTGGTGGCCGCATTTGTGTTTGGGCTTTCCGCCACGAGCCGCTTCGAACATACCTCCTGGCAAAACATACCTGAAACGCCGCACCCCGCTTGCCTTCCAGGCCATGCACTCAATTCAAATGCTTTTCTTCACCGACGAGCGTGGAGAAAGATATGACTCGGTCAAACACCGTGCAAATACCGGGCAGTCGCAGCATACCCGCCTTGGGGCTTGGCACCTGGCACATGGGTGAAAGAAAAGCCGATCGCGTGCGCGAAGTTGCGCCGGCTGAAGACCGAACGGATCGATCTTTATCTTTTGCATCGGCGCGGCTCTTATCCGTTGACCGAGACGGTCGCCGCGTTGGAGCGCCTCAAGTCCGACGGCAAGATCGGTGATTGGGGCGTCAGCAATTTCGATGTCGACGATATGGCCGAGCTAAAGCGCGTTAGCGATGTTTGCGCCGCCAATCAAGTGTTGTACCACCTTAGCTCACGCGGCATCGAGTGGCAACTCTTGCCCGATAGCCAGGGCGCCGGAATTCCGATCATGGCCTAATGCCTGTTGGGGCAGGGTGACTTGATCGGCCATCCGACGATCGCGGTCGCATTCCTGTTGTCGAAGCCGGGTGTGATCGCGATTCCAAAATCGTCAGACATTAAGCACATGCGCGAAATCGCGGCACGGCGCGATGCGGAGCTTGATGCGGAAGATTACGCATTTCTCGATCGCGAATCTCCTGCGCCGAAACACAAGACAGTGCTTGACATTGTTTGATGTGCTTTCTCCTGGAGTACAAAAGCAGATTCTTCGCTTCGCTCAGAATGACAAAACATAAAAGTTTCTGCCACCTGGGGCACTGGCCTGCGGGCCGCGTAGATATTGGTTCTCGGATAATGTCATGCCAACAGCCAAGTACAGTGCGGTCGCTGGCATAGCCATATGAGATAATTTTGTACTTATTTCACGCGTTCGACCGCGAGCACTCGTTTTCCTATGAAAGAACAAAATTCATCGCAAGGCATTGCATTAGTGACCGGCGCTGCGAAGCGCATCGGCCGCGCCATTGCCTATGGTCTGGCAAAAGCGGGGTGGGACGTGGCCATCCACTATCATCGCTCAACCGCGGATGCCGAATCGTTGCAGAAAGAAATTCGCGCGTTAGGACATCGAGCGATCACGCTACAGGCAGACCTAGCGCAAGTAGCAGAGGTTGAGGGCATGATGCAACGTTGCGTCGAGCAACTGGGCGCGCCGACTTGCTTGGTGAATAATGCGTCGGTGTTTCGCTTCGATGAAATCGGATCTGTCTCGAGTCCCGATTGGGATGCGATGCAGGCTACCAATTTGCGTGCGCCGATTATCCTGGCGCGGGATTTCGCGAAGCATTTGCCCACGAACGCCGAAGGCAATATCATCAATTTGCTCGATCAAAAGATCGCCAATCTCAATCCGGATTTTTTTTCTTACACCATTGGCAAAGCGGGGTCTCGCGGCCGCGACCCACATGATGGCCATGTCATTGGCCCCACGCATTCGCGTCAACGCCGTCGCGCCGGGATTGACCTTGGTAAGCGGCGATCAGACCCCAGACAATTTCGCCGCCGCACATCGCATGACACCGCTCGGGCGCGCGGGTAACCCGGACGATATCGTCGCCGCGGTGTTATTCTTGGTGCGGACTCAATCCGTGACCGGGCAGACGATTTTTATCGACGGTGGTCAGCGTTTGATGCCGCTGGATCGAGACGTGATGTATAAGGTATAAGCTCAATGAACTACCACGACATAGAAAAACTTTCGTCATCGTTCGTATCGACGAAAAACATGCCCGAGCCGGTTCGGCGTATTTTCTTGAAGAACTATCGCGCGCACATGTCGCTCGGCATACACGCCCACGAGAAGGCAAAAAAACAACTGGTCATCATTAACGTCGATCTGTATTTCGATGCCACGGTACCTTCGCAAGCGGATCAAATAGAGAGCGTGGTGGACTACGATTTCCTGCGTACGGAAATCGAGCGCATCAGCCAGGAGCGCCATTTCAATTTGCAGGAAACCTTGTGCGAAGAAATTCTTGCGATTTGTCTCGCGAAGCAAGGTGTGTTGGCGGCGCGAATTTCGACCGAGAAACCCGAAGCCTATCCCGATTGTGACGCTGTCGGCTACGAGTTGTTCTGGCGCAAGGATCTACCGCGGCCATGAGCGCCGCGCTCGGCAGCCGCGACACCAATCGCCTGCGCATTACCCCCGTTACACGTAACCTGCCTGAACCCGATTCTGTTTCGTCGCAACATTCGGCGCGCGTTGCGGCTCACATCAAAGATCTGATTCGCAGCGAAGGCGGTTGGATTCCTTTTTCTAATTTCATGGACTTGGCGATGTTCGCGCCGGGATTGGGTTACTACAGCGCCGGCGCGGCAAAGATCGGCGCGGCGGGCGACTTTACCACGGCGCCGGAAATGAGCGGGCTATTCGGTGCGACGTTAGCTAAGCAAGTCGCACAAGTGTTGAATGCAACGGGTGGCAACGTACTTGAGTTCGGCGCGGGCAGTGGCAAACTCGCGCGCGATGTATTGCGCACGCTCAAAGAACTAGGTTGTGAGCCGCGCCAGTACTTGATCTTGGAGCCAAGCCCAGACCTGCGCGAAAGACAAGGGGCTTTGTTAAATGAAGCATTACCCGAGTTTCGATCTCGGGTAACGTGGATCGACGCATTGCCGGAAAATTTCGTCGGCGTGATGATCGCGAACGAAGTGCTCGATGCGATGCCGGTCGACTTGGTGTCGTGGCAAGCGGATGGAATCTACCAACGGGGTGTCGCGATTTCCGGCGATGATTTCGTTTGGCACGATCGTAAACTGGAATCAGGTCCGTTATTCGATCGGGCGCGTGCCATTGATGCAGCGCCCGGTTACGTGAGCGAAATTCATCTCGCCGGCGCCGCTTTCGTTCGCAGCCTTGGTGATTCGTTGCGGCGTGGCGTTGCACTGTTAATCGACTACGGATTTCTCGAGCACGAGTATTACCATCCCGATCGCAATATCGGCACGCTAATGTGCCATTATCGCCATCGCGCCCACACGGATCCATTTTTTCTTCCCGGCGTGCAAGACGTTACCGCTCACGTCAATTTCAGCGCCATGATGGATGCCGCGCGTGACGCCGGGCTCGAGGTCGAAGGCTATACAACCCAGGCGAAGTTTCTGATCGCGTGCGGCATCACCGATCAATTAACGCAAATCGATCCGGCGAATGCGGCGAAGTATCTTCCGCTCGCTAATCAGGCGCATCGCTTGCTGAGTCCGGCAGAGATGGGCGAATTGTTCAAAGTGTTGGCGATCGGGCGCGATATCGATTTTCCACTCTTAGGATACGCGCGCTCATGACGCGTAACGTCGGTGCATTTCATTACATCATCGTCGGCGCCGGATCGGCGGGTTCCGTGCTCGCTAATCGTCTTACGCGCGATCCCGATGTCAACGTGTTATTGCTCGAAGCGGGTGGTGACGATAACTGGATTTGGATTCATATTCCGGTCGGTTATCTTTATTGCATCGGCAATCCGCGCACTGACTGGATGTATCGCACCGAACCGGACGAAGGACTCAACGGCCGCACGATACATTACGCGCGCGGCAAGGTGCTGGGCGGTTGTTCGTCGATCAACGCGATGGTCTATATGCGCGGCCAGGCGCGCGACTACGATGAATGGGCAAGCTTAACTGGCGACGCGTCATGGTCGTGGAACAGCGTGCTGCCGATTTTTAAACGCAGCGAAGACAACTGGCGCGGCGCCGATGATTTGCATGGCGCCGGCGGCGAGTGGCGGGTGGAGCAGCAGCGGCTGTCTTGGGAAATTCTCGATGCCTTCGCTGCGGCGGCAAACGAAATCGGCATCCCAAAAACCGATGACTTCAATCGCGGCAGCAATGAGGGTACCGGCAAGTTCGAAGTGAACCAGCGGCGCGGTGTGCGCTGGAACACCACCAAGGCGTTCCTGCGGCCGGTCATGCATCGAGCCAATCTCACGGTGATGACGGGCGCGCTGGTGAAAAAATTACGCCTCGACGGCAAGCGCGTGACGGGTATCGAATTCGATCTCGACAATGAAGCATGCTTTGCCGAAGCGAAAGTCGAGACCCTGCTTTCCGCCGGCTCCATCGGCAGCACACAGATTTTGCAGTTATCCGGCATCGGTTCCGGTACGCATCTGCAATCGCTGGGCATTCCTGTGATCCATAACTTACCCGGCGTCGGCGAAAACTTGCAGGATCATCTGCAATTGCGCATGGCGTTCCAAGTAAAGAATGTCGTAACCATGAATCAGATTGCCAACAGTTGGCTCGGCAAGGCGAGCATCGGCTTGGAGTATCTATTCTTCAAAACCGGCCCGTTGACCATGGCGCCGAGCCAGCTCGGTGTATTTACCCGCTCCGGTGCGGAGCATGCAACACCGAATTTGGAGTACCACGTGCAGCCGTTGTCGCTGGATAAATTCGGCGATCCGCTGCATCGCTTTCCCGCATTTACCGCGTCCGTGTGCAATCTTCGACCCACTAGTCGCGGCCACGTGCGCATTCAATCGAGCGATCCGCGTCAGGCGCCGAAGATCAAGCTCAACTATCTTTCCACCGACATTGATCGCCGCATCGCCGCGGATGCTTTGAAACTCACGCGCCGCATCGTCGCCGCCAACGCGCTGAAGAAATACGCGCCGGAGGAATTTTTGCCGGGGCCAAAATTTTCCACTGACACCGATCTCGCACTAGCCGCCGGCGACATCGGCACCACGATTTTTCATCCTGTCGGCACGTGCAAGATGGGCGCTGTGTCCGACTCCCACGCCGTGGTGGACTCCCGATTGCGCGTCCACGGTTTAGCGGGCCTGCGCGTGGTCGACGCGTCCGTGATGCCGACCATCACCTCCGGCAACACCAATTCCCCCACCATCATGATTGCCGAGAAGGCGAGCGATATGATCCGCGAGGATCGGTCCTAATTTGCGTCAAAATCACGTCGTTTGTGACGCAAATTCGTCACGTTGCACCGCGATAATTTCCAGTTTGGCTTAGCCGTTTTTCTGTTCAATTTTCAATACATTGAATTGATTGTGATTTTTTTAGAGCGACGGCATTGGCATAGCACTTGCTCAGCTATTGTCAATCAATCTCAACTAAGGAAGTAACCATGAACCTAAATGACAGCCCGCTGGCCATGCTAGAACTTGCTGACGAATCCGGTGAAAGCGTCTCTGCCCGTTACCCCGGTCTGGCGCGCGTGCAACGGTTGCTCGAACACGGTGTCGACGATTTGTTTGAGAGCGAAGATATCAGCCTCGACGAGTTCGCGTTTTAAAGAATTCTCCTCGGATCAGCTTTTATCATTGGAAGTTGATTCATTTGCGAGGTGCGTTTAGCGCGCACCTCGTTTGTTTTTTTGAGCGGAGCGGCTTGCGGCTATAATCCGCTCCATGCTCGAATCCCTCCAAGCCTTACTTTCCTCTAATCAATTTTTTTCCGGTGGCCTGGTGCTCGGGCTGATGGGCATCGTCGCCGTGTGGTTCCGCGAGGTGCCGAAGACTTTTTTCAATTGGGCCAAGCAATTCTTCGTCACGTCGCTTTCCTTCGATAGCCGCGACGAGCTCCTATTCACCACCTTGGTTGAGTACATGCATGAGAAAGACGTGCTGCGGCGGATCAATAATTTCACCGTCCGCATGGTGCGCCAAGGTCCGGAATATCAGACGCTGCAAGACGAATTGCAGCAAGGCGGCAAGCCTCAGGCTTATCTTTCGCCCGGCGAAGGATTTCATCTATTTTTTCTCGATGGCAAACTGATGTGGATGCGCCGCGAAGTGCAAATCGGTGGGCCGACAGTGCTGGAAAAGATTCGCTTGGCCACCTTCGGGCGCAGCAAAGCACCGCTGGAAGCCTTTATCCATGCGGCTCTCCAGGCACGTATTTCACGCGAATTGAATAAAATTGCGATCTATATTCCGAGCCCCTACACCAACGAATGGATGCGCGCACGGCTAGGCAACAATCGCAAACTGGCATCGGTGATTTTGAAGGAAGGTCAAAAAGAAACCATCGTCGCCGATCTCAAACAATTCTTTGCGTCGAAATTACGCTATGAAGAATTAGGCATCCCGTGGCGGCGTGGGTATTTGCTGTTCGGCACGCCGGGTACGGGAAAGACATCGCTGGTCACGGCGCTCGCGTCCGATCTGAGCCTCAATGTTTGTACCCTAAGCCTAGCCTCGCCCAACATCACGGACGAACGCATCGGCAACTTGCTCGCCTCCGTGCCGCCGCGCTCGGTGATTCTGCTGGAGGATATCGATTCGTTTTTTCACCAGCGGCAAAAGGCGGATGCGCAAGTTAAACTTTCCTACTCAGGTTTCATTAACGCACTCGATGGTGTCGCGGCCCATGAAGGTTCCGTGGTTTTTCTCACTACCAATCATCCGGATTTAATAGACGATGCCGCGATCCGCTCCGGCCGCGTGGACGTGCGTATGGAGCTATCCAATTGCGACGGCTATCAACTACAGCAGATGTTTCTCAAATTTTTTCCCGATGCCGATGCCGCGAAACGTTTTGCCTCGGCGATTTCTCCCGGCGAGTTTTCGCCCGCGACCATACAAGAACGGCTGCTGAAGGCGAAAAGTATCGAACAGGCTTTCGCTGCGTTTTCGCCAGCATCTGTCAATTGAACCGTATAGAAATCGGAAGCAAAAATATGCGTCGTTGGTTTTTACTTTTCTCGTTGTGTGCCGCAGCGGCCGCGGCTGCCGAGCCCTTACCGACTACTGTCGTCAAGGCACTGCAGCAAGCCGAAATCCCACAAAGCGCCGTCGGCGTTTATGTGCGCGAACTCGGCGCCGCCAAGCCGGAAATCGCCCACCGTGCCGATCAGGCGATGAATCCCGCGTCTGTCATGAAACTGGTGACGACTTACGCCGCGCTGGAATTGCTCGGGCCGGCCTACACCTGGAAAACCGATGTCTACGCAACGGGTCTAGCCGGCGACGCCGTGTCCGGCAATTTATACCTGCAAGGCCACGGCGATCCGGCCCTGACTTTGGAGGATTTTTGGTTGTTGCTCCGTTCGTTGAAACAGCGCGGGGTGCGTCTTATCAAGGGTGACCTGGTGCTGGATCAGAGCTATTTCGATCTGCCGAAGACCGATCCGAATGGCTTCGATAATAAAGGTTACCGCGCTTACAACACCAACCCCGCCGCAACGTTGATCAGCTACAAAGCGGTGAGTGCGCGTTTTATTCCGAGCGTTGATGGATCCGGGTTGCAGGTCGTGCTCGACCCCGATTTGCCGCAGATCAAACTACAAAGCCAGGTGAACGTTAAAACCGGTCCCTGCCCGAACGATTGGCGCGACGGCATCAGCAAAGACGTGCAAAACGGCCCGCGCTCGGCGATCATCGTGCTGCGCGGCAGCTACGCCGCCGATTGTGGCGAAAAATCCCTGCAATTCAATCTGTTGTCGAATGCCGAGTTCATCTCCGGCCTGTTCCGCCAACTGTGGACCGAAATGGGCGGCACCTGGCTGGGCTCCATCAAAGAAGGGCCTGCGCCTGAAGGCGAGCGCCCACTCTTGTCTTGGGAATCGCGGCCATTGGCTGACGCGGTTCGCGACACCAATAAATGGAGCAACAACTTAATGGCGCGCACCATGTTGCTGACCCTCGGCGCGGAGCAATTCGGCCCACCCGGCACGACCGCCAAAGGCGAGCGGGCGATCAAAGCCTGGCTCGCACAAAAAGGTTTGAAAATTCCTGAGCTTGTGATAGAAAATGGCGCCGGCCTATCGCGCCAGGAACGCGTTAGCGCAAAAAACCTAGGCGACTTGTTGGTCGATGCCGGCAACAGCCCGGTCATGCCGGAACTCATCTCTTCGTTGCCCATCGCCGGAGCCGACGGCACCATGAAAAAGCGATTAAAAAACAACGAAATAACCGGCCGCGCCCACATCAAAACCGGCACCTTGGACGGCGTAAAAACCATCGCTGGGTATGTGCTCAGCAAATCGGGAAAACGCTACGTTGTGGTATTTTTGGTCAACCACGCGAACGCGGGCGAAGCTGATGTTGCGCAGGACGCATTGTTACAGTGGGCGTACCAAAAATAATAAGAAAATTATTTGGGCGAGAGCGGCGTTTCGGCTATCATAAAAGTTAACAATTTGAAACTTGTGCAGTAAAATTCGAGCACGAGGTAACGCCATGTTTTGTCGAACGTTTTTGCGCTGTATCATCCTTGCTCTGGCTGGAGTATTTACTGCCATTCCCTTGACTTATGCCGCGGGAACCAATTGGTTCGGCGGAATTGATGTCGCCAGCAAATTTTTAACCAAAAACAGTCAGAATTTTTCCGGCAGCATCGACGATACGATGAAGTCGCGGCGGATTTATGGCGCCTACCAGATCAATCGCATGCTGGGAATCGAAATGGGCGCCGACCTCAACCGCATCAACGTTCGAGACAACGGGCTAGTCCAACCGGGCAGTTTGTCGCCGGGACTCAAAGCTAAGAGTTGGCAATTCTCCAGCACCGGCACGTTACCGATCGGATCGAAGCTAGGCGTCACCGGTAAAGTCGGCGCCTATCGCGGCGAGTTAGATTTTGTCGACAGCCAAATCAGCGCCGACGATGGAAAAACCAAAGCGCTATACGGCGTCGGCCTCAAGTATGACTTCAGCCAAAACTTCCGTCTGCAAGGTGGCTGGGACCGTTACCGTCTCGGGACGGACAAGACGACCGTCGACGGCGATCGAAATATTGATCTGCTTTCGATTGGGTTGAAGTATCGGTTCTAGTCAGCCCGTAATCCTCCGCTAAAGCAACGCCGCCCAGTTTCTCCCGCAACTGCCGGCGCTCTCCCCCTGGAGACGAACAACAGTTCTCCACCCCAATACTTTTTGCGCGACCAGGCGCCGCGGTACCCCCCTCGCGCGGAAGCGTGCGAGGGGAGGTCGTGTTACATGTCCATCGCTTCGGCAACCTCGATTGATCCACCGGCTGAGAGAATTGGGCAGCCCTTCGCCATGGTTAAGGCCTCATCCAGGCTCTGCGCCTCGATTAGGCTGTAGCCACTGGCGGGATTCGCACCACCATCTTTAGCGACTGAGCCGTTGCTTCGCACAGTCGACGACTTGCCGACCGGATTGCCACCATCGACCACCGCTTTACCCATTGAGCCGAACCATTGTCCCCATTCTGCCATGACCTTCGCCTGGGCTTCCTTGGTTTCGGGATGGGAGCCACCGTGATACACGAACAAATACTTTGCCATTTTATCGTTCTCCTGATGTGAGTTAAGAGCCGCGGCATGCGCGGTACACGGCCCGGTAGTGCCCCAAGTGAACAGTTGCTGCCGGTACGAGTAGATTGGAGACTATCACCGATTAAAAGCGCTTACATCGGGCAAAATGTCGCATTTGAGTGCCAATCCCTTGTAGAGTCTCTACAATAAGCTCTATGCTTGATTACCATGCCAACGCGCTTAAAGAAGCACTGCGCCGCCTTGCGACTAGTCCGTTCTTGGCGGCGACCGGCGATCGTGTTGAGACCAACGCCGCCTCTATCGTGGCGGAACTGCAACAAACGGTGCTTGCCGAAGTACCGGAATTTTCCGCGTCGAGGAATCCTGATCTACTGCCCGAGTTGGCGCGCCACGCCGCGCAACATACGGGCGAAATAGTACGTCTGATGCGTGGCGGGGACCCCGGTAATTTCGAATTCGTTCAAGAGCATGCACGTCGCCGTGCCGAACAGCGCTTTCCGCTGGAGGCGACGCTACATGCCTATCGCAGCGGTCAAAAAGTGTTCTCGCGCTGGCTGCGCACCTCGGCGGTGACCGCCGCCTCGCCTGGCGAAGCTGCGCAGCAAGCCATTGCCGCAGTTGCCGATTTCGCGATGGAGTATACCGACGCCATCAGCACCACATTCGCCGCTGCCTACGCCTCACACACGCTTTTTCTTGCCGATGTCGCCGGTGATCAGCGCGCCGAGTTGCTACAAATCTTGCTCGATGGTCATGACGAGGCAGACGTGCGCGTCGCGCCGATCCTGCGCGACTGGGGTTTTCTCGACAAGCGTCAGTCATTCTGTGTCGCGCTGGGGCGCTCGGTGGATCCTACTGAGATGCTCAGCGCGGTACGTGCACGCCGCCTAGCCGACTCGATCGAGAAAATCATTGCGGACTCGGCGGTGCGCCGGCTCATCGACGTACACGCTAACAAAGTAACGATGGTGTTCGCCGATGTCCGCCGCAAATCTGGCTGGACCGCGCCAAGCAACTCGCTGGCGAAACGCATGAGTGTCGCGCTTACGTTCGTGGGCAACGCGGCGCTTATTGGCGTCAGCAATGACGTCCCATCAACATCGCACATTCCGACAGCCTACAAAGAAGCATCCGCCGCTCTCGATCTAGCATCTGTCACACAGCGGGTCGTGCAATTCTCCGAAATTCCGATACAGCGCCTGTTGCTACACTTTGCGGGCGAAGACTTCCAGCGCGTGCTACCGGATTGGGCCCAGAAATTCTATGTCGCAGACCACAATGCGCGCGGAGCTCTGACCGCAACCGTACGCGCCTATGCGAATGCCGACATGAACGTGCTGAAGGCGGCGCACACTTTGGGCGTGCATCCCAATACGATCTACGCACGATTTCTGCGCATCTTCGACATCTCGGGTTTGCAGGCTAGGCGCTTCAAGTGTCTGACCGAGTTGCTGATTGTCTTGGATTGCAATCGTGGTGGCAAGGTTGCGATATCCGAGCCAGGCGATCGCTCAACGGCGGCCGGCAATTCGCGGCCGCCAAGTACAGCGGCGACCTAAGCGCAACATGGAATAAAGGAGATTTTCGTCGGTTACTAGACATCATAATCGGTCCACCAGCGATACGGCTACGATCCGCATGGGTATTGCCTCACAGGCTTGGCATCGCTAAGAACCACGCTAGGAGCGGCTTCTGGCGCGATAAAAATTGACAGCGTTGCGGTGCTAAAAAACGGATACGTTATCTGATTAAGTAATGGCCAAAAATCCCAGCAAAGATCGCCCCGCCCACCCAATTATTATGAAGAAACGCTTGAAAGCATCCAGCACGATCGTGGTCGCGAATGAGAAAATAGTGATCCGCCATCATGCTTGCAGCGACGGCTAGTCCAACGTAGTAAATCCAATCGAAACCAAGCGATAAACCGATCATCGCCATGATGCCGATCATGAGCGCGTAGCAAATCATCACCGCGGTGACGCGCAGCAGCCTCGAGAGCGGTCGTCGATTTCGGTAGATTTTCCAACAATTCCAAAACGCGAAGAATCGCGCGTCGAATACAACACGGAACCACCGCACAGTTCACTTCGCAACCTGACACCGGACGAGTTTGCTAGGAACAAGGATGGTGAATCAGTAATAGCAGGCTCTAAATCTGATCCGTACTAAATTAGGGGCAGGTCGCAACCAGTCAAAGTAGCCGAAACTAACACTACCAAAGTCTTTGTTTGGGGAGGGGTCCCCGAAGAGTAATAATCCATTTCGACCGAGTTTCCCGCATCGCGCACTTTAAGAAATTTTCGCAAGACACAAATCTTCACACCGAATTGACACACGTTCACAAGTTTGCCCTTCAGTTTTTGGTGGTGTCCCGCTATAGTCCGCCTCGCGTTAGGGGCCAAGGCTTGAGGTAGTTACAACAAATCCAACAGCACAAGTAGTCCCCCACTTTTATCCACGACTGAAATTTGGGAGTCACTTGTGCAGAAGTTAGATCAATCCGTCGATCGGACGGCGTTCGTGTGGGCGTTAGGCAGTGTGTGTCAGTTACACAACATACCGTTTAACGCCAACCTGCTGTTGCAACAAATCACCCCGCCGTACAATATCGCCGGCTTGCTCAACGCCGGCCAACAACTCGGCCTGAAGATCAAGGTCCAGTCGACCGCAGTCAGTGACCTTACAGCCCTACCACTGCCTTGCATCGCACTCATGCAACATCAAACGAGCTCAAACAAAGCTGAGCCCACATTATCTCCCAACGCCACGATCGAACCGACCTTTAGCGATAGTGACAATCTCGGTGACGAATCTTCAGAATCAAGTCCGAACAACACAAACGTAGAATCTGCAGCAGTTGTCGAACCGACTTTGAGTTTTGTCCTGATTCTGCGCGCCGATCAAGACCGCGTGCTGTGTATTGGAGTGGGCGAACAGAATCCGAGCCTTTTGCCTATCGCTGACTTTGAGTCGCGCTTTACCGGCCAAGTCATCCTAGCCGGTGTAGAGTCTGCTGCCGCAGTAAGCGACGACGCCATCGGCCCAGCCGATGCATCTGCCAAGCCTGCTTTCGGCTTTCGCTGGTTCGTTCCTGAATTGTTGAAACACAAATCCATCTGGCGCGATGTGCTGTTGGCTTCGCTCGTCATCCAACTCATGGCCTTGGCCACGCCGCTCTTCACCCAGGCCATCATAGACAAAGTCATTGTTCATCACACCATGAGCACGCTAACGGTGATCGGCATTGCGTTGGGCGTGTTCATGCTCTTCACCGCCATCATGACCTGGGTAAGGCAGTACCTCGTGATCCACACTGGCAACCGCGTCGATGCTGTTCTGGGCACTCAAGTCTTCAGCCATCTATTCAAGCTCCCGACCCGCTACTTCGAACAACGCCCCACGGGTGTCGTCGTCGCCCGGATGCACGCCATCGAAGACATCCGCGAATTCATCACCGGCGCTGCCGTGACCTTGATCCTGGATTTCCCGTTCTTACTGATCTTTCTGGGGATCATGTTCTACTACAGCGTCCCGTTAACGCTGTTAAGCCTTTGTCTTCTCGCGGTGATCGTCGGTTTAAGCTTCGTCGTCGCGCCGATGTTCCGAGCCCGGCTGAATCAACAGTTCCTGCTCGGTGCAAGAAACCAAGCGTTTCTGACCGAATACGTCGCCGGCATGGAGACGGTCAAGTCGTTACAGATGGAACCCCAACTCAATAGCAAGTACGGCAATTACATGGCCGATTATTTGCAAGCCGGATTCAAGACCAAAGCCCTGGGCAATACCTATAACACCATTGCCAATACCCTAGAGCAAGGCATGACCTTAGCCATCCTGTGTATCGGCGCTTATCTCGTCATGAACCGCCCGGATTTCAGTATCGGCATGCTGGTGGCGTTTCAGATGTTCGCCGGGCGACTCAGTCAGCCGCTGCTGCGGCTGGTCGGCCTGTGGCAACAATTCCAGCAGGCCAGTATCTCCGTGAAGCGACTAGGCGACGTATTAAACGCCCCAACGGAACCGTATTCGTTAATCCCGGCACGAGAAGGCAACGGCGCCGGCAAGATCGAGATCAAGAACCTGGCGTTCCGCTATGCCGATAACCTGCCGTTTCTGTACAAGGATTTTAATCTGACGTTAGAGCCTGGTAAGTGTTTAGCGCTGATGGGCGGCAGCGGCACCGGTAAGAGCACCTTGGCCAAACTGCTACAAGGCTTCTATCAACCCGCCGATGGGCAAATCCTTATCGATGGACGGGATATCCGGTACCTGTCAGCGAACGAGCTGCGAAGCCATTTCGGCGTGGTGCCCCAAGAGACCATCCTGTTCTCCGGCACGATCTATGACAACCTCACCATGGCCAATCCCCATGCCAGCTTCGCAGAAGTGATTCAAGCCTGTAAGTGGGCGGAGATCCATGAAGTGATTGAACAACTGCCGAAAGGCTATCAGACCGAAGTCGGGGAACGGGGTGTTGGACTCTCCGGTGGGCAGAAGCAGCGGATTGCCATTGCTAGAGCTCTACTACGCAGACCCAAGATTCTGCTGTTTGATGAGGCCACCAGTAATCTTGACCTGCAAACTGCCGAACACTTTGCCAAGACCATCAATGCCTTAAAAGGTCAAGTCACGATGTTGTTTATCGCCCATCAGATACCGAAGGGATTGAAACTCGATGGCGTGGTGCAGATCGGCCATCCTGCTCATGGGGACGAGCGGCATTTGGATATTTTTAGCGGCGATAAAGACACGACGCAGAATCAAACGGTTTCCACCACCAAGGGGGAACGCGATGAGCGCCGCCAATATGAGCCTGAGCAACCAAGCCTTGGACTTCGCGCCTTCGATTCTGGCCATACAAGAACGACCGGCTTCGCCGTTGCCGCGGGTGATGTTGTATACCTTGCTGATTTTGTTCGTGTTGATTGTGCTGTGGGCGATCTTCGGTAAAGTCGATGTCGTCGCTGTTGCACAAGGCAAGCTGGTGCCGCAGAGTTATTTGAAGATCGTGCAACCGGCCGAGGCCGGGATTGTGAAGGCGATTCTGGTTAAGGAAGGCGATACCGTTGCCCACGGTCAAATCCTGATGCGCATGGATGCCCAGCTTCAGGAATCCGATACTAAGATGGTCGAGGCGGAACTGAAGCAGCGGCAATTGCAGATAAGACGCATCGATGCCGAACTCTCGGGCAAGCCGTTGCTGATGAAAGCTGGCGATGATCCAAGCCAGTTCCGCCAGATAGAATCTCAGTATCAATCCCATCGCCAGGCGTTTGACGATGCGGTAGCCCAGGAACAAGCCCTGCTCAACAAAGCCACGGAAGACTATCAAGGGGCGCGGCAAACGGAAACGAAGATACGACAAGTGCTGCCGGCTTATCAAGAACAGGAAGCCGCTTGGCAGAAGCTGCACAAGGATGGCTATGCCGGACGGCTCCTCGTCTTAGAACGCGAACGGGAGCGCATCGAAAAAGAAGGCGATCTCAAAACTCAGGCCTTTGCCGTGGAAAGCTTGAAAGCCAGTATTGCGCAATCGCAGAAGCGGCTGGCGCAGATTACGTCGAATTACAAACAGCAACTTCATAACGAACGGGTGGAAGCCCAAGGGCAGTTGGATAAGCTCACCCAGGAGATGGCTAAGCAGCGGCACAAGCAAACGCTGCTGGAACTGAAAGCCCCTCAGGCGGGCAAGATCAAAGACGTGGCGACGCATACGATAGGGAGCGTCGTGAGTCCGGGTACGATTCTGTTAACCCTCGTACCAGGAGACGAGCCGCTACAAGCTGAAGTGATGATCAATAACGATGATGTCGGGTTTGTGCATGAAGGGCAAAGCGTCAAGCTCAAGCTCGCCGCTTATCCGTTTCAGAAGTATGGGATGGTGGAGGGCAAAGTGACCCATGTGAGTGCGGATGCAAGTGACAACCAAGGACAAAAAATCAATCCAGCAAATCAGGGACGTAACGGAGACGACGACGCCAACTCAACGACCACAGGTTACAAGGCGATTGTGACGCTTAACCAACAATCGCTCATGGCAAGTGGCAAGACCTTTAACCTGGCCCCAGGCATGCAGGTGGCGGCGGAGATTAGTCAGGGCAAACGAACGATCATGGAGTACCTGCTCTCGCCGGTGCAAGGGGTGTTTCAGGAAGCGGCGAGGGAGCGATGAGATGAATGCGCCTGAACGATTTTTTGAACGAGTGGCACTAAGGCACAATGTGCCGGATGTATTCGGTCGCTTTGTAGCTAGCGCGATATGCGTCACCACGCCAGAAGGCTTTGCCGCGCTGGTCAAAAACGATCTGCAAATGATTTTTCCGCACGGCATGTTGTTAGCGGGCATCGGTCATACAACGAATGACGGGATTGTCGTAGAGCGGGCGATGGGTATTAACTATCCACTAGCTTACGTCGCAAAACTTAGCCGGCAACGCATTTGGGCAGGACCGATCCTGACACACTGGCTCAAGTCCAATCAGCCGCAGTTGTTTGACTGCGACGGACCGGCATTTCCAGTTCCGTCAGGTTGGATAAACGCGTTCCAACGCCACGATCTGCGCAACATCGCTGCCCACGGCGTAAAGGATCTTAAGAGCCACGGCGCCAGTTACTTTAGCTTCTCGCAAATTCCTGGACCACTTACTGAACATCATGCGCGGTTGCTGGATATGCTCGTACCCCTGCTACATCAAGCGTTAGTAAGATCGATCGGATACTTTCCCCCTTCTAAAATACAGCCCGCAGCAGGCGACATGGCATTAACTACGCGCGAGATCGAAATCCTCGGCAGACTAACGACGGGCGATACCAGCGCCGAAATCGCATCGCGCCTCAACCGCAGCGAACACACGGTGAAAAACCAAATGCGTAGCGTCTATCAGAAGCTTGGCGTAAATAATCGAGCGCAGGCTATTAACGCTGCAATCAATTTAAATCTATTGCCGAAATAGGCAAATGGGGAAACAAAAATTCACAAACTCAATCTAAAAATGACACGTTCGTGCTATGGAGTGAGCCATCCGGAAAGCCTAATATTGGGTGGGGTGATTGAGACGCGATGAGTAAACATCAGAATTTCTCTGTGGTGAAAAGCACCACGCCACCATCCGCATGGATATTAGCCCCTGGCGATGCATAGCCTGTCACCCGCCCTGGTGTTAGGTGCTAGGGCAGTTGCGGTTAGCGCGATCTCTGGAATGATAATTTAGTCGGCATCGAGTTAGGTAAAGAAATGATGAAAGTAACTTGGCAGCAATACTGAACCCATAAAGGAAAACGATATGAAACGAAACACATTTTTGATTAGTTACATCATCCTTGCACTACTAGCGGGTAATTTAGGCAACCCATGGTCAGCGACCATCCTGGTGATGAATTTTGCAGCGCGGGGCTTTGCGACGCTGGCGTCGCTACCCGTCCTGGCCTCCCTAATTCTTCCCTTTGTGTTGAGTTATATCGCCAGCGTGCGCGGCAAACTATATCGGACGCCCCAAGCTATTTTGGTTGCCATTGATCGCATTTCTGCTGAGTTTGTTACCGTGGGCGATCCCCTTACTTTCCCGTCCCGCATCTCCGGGTTCACATTTCTCACAGAAGGCGTGATGTCCACGTACCTATCCATACTATTGAGCGTCGTTGCCATTCAAGGCCCGCTGGTATTGCATGTGATCTGTCTGACGCTGGGAACGCAGGTGCGTACTCGATTCCAATACCTCACCGCGCGCTTGACCAGAGAAATCGTTTCCGACAAGGAGTCTTCATGCTTAAAACATTCTTTCAACTAGTTATTGTCCTGGGGATCTGTATGAATATTTCCGCGTGTTCCAATACCATCAGTTGGGATGAAGAAGTAAAACTCAACGATGGGCGCATGATCGTCGTTACTCAGAAAAAGCTGATGGATCACGGCATCGACCGCGAGGCGTGGCTGACATTTTCGTTGCCTGAGTTCAGCAAGGCTGAAATCCTTTGGCATGAGAACTTGACGCCGATAGTATTAAACGTCCACGACGGACGACTCTATTTGATCGGTCTCCCGCAAACGCGAATTGAGTTCTACAAATACGCTATGCCTCGACCATCTTACGTCCCGTTCCGATGGGAGGGTGGGGGCTGGCAACGCATTCCATTCGCGGAAGTGCCGGTGGCAATTTATGACGTGAATATGCTGATTGATTCGACCCCTCCGGAGGGTACGAAGATACTCACATGGCCAACAAAAACTTCTGCGGAGGTCAACGGTAAGGCGGGATATCCGAAAGAAATAAGACGGCTCGATCCTCAATACGTAAATGGGAATGATCCTGATGCGAGCAAATTCGAATTGCAAAGGCTCGAACGCGCGAAGCAGGAACGTGAACGAGTCAAACAAGAAAAGTTGCAGCCCTCGTCGAATGACAGACGTGCTGATAGTCCCGACAAATAAGAGAAACCTACGTAAGTTAAATACGGAGTATAAACATGGCAACACGTGATGAATACTTAGTCTTCGCCGCCGCAGCGTACGACGACGCGCGAAAGGTAGCGAATGTCATTCGCGCCCCCAATGGCTGGACGCTGATCCCCGGCCCAAGCGATACGAATAGTGGCGCGTTGGCATTTTTCACGAGCGGTTTTTCGGCAACGGCATTTCGTAACGACGCCAGCGATGAAATTGTAATTTCCTTCAAGGGGACCGATTTTCTTCCGGACAACCCTGGCCAAACCGTCAGTGATTTGCTTGCTGATCTGACCCTTGGTACGGGATTAGTCTCTTCTTCACAGTTAGTGGGAGCCGCGCTATTTTACGAACATATAAAGGCGAGTAACCCGCCCGGAACGCCGATTAGTTTTACCGGCCATTCACTCGGTGCCGGACTTGCTTCTGTCATGTCAGTTTGGTTTAACCGCCCCGCTACGGTATTTGCCAACGCGCCATTTCAGCCAAGCGCGCTATCGCCTTTTGCTCTCTTGGCCGTACAAACCCGATTAGCACTCGCAGGCGCTGTTGATCAAAGTTTTCGAGATTTTTTACTGCCAGGCGGACTATTGCCTAATATGGCGGAGTTTTGGGCTCGCGAATCGAATGTTAACGGGCATTATGTCCAAGGTGAGCTACTACATGTATCCCCTCTTGGATATTGGCCAAGTGTCATGGGGCCGAGCGATACACCAATCGATTTTGGCGGAGGCGACAAACTAGATCCCATCACCCTGCATTCCATGGCGCTACACGCGACGCTGCTCATGGAAGATAAATTTCGCGCGATCACTGAAAAACTTCCCTTCTTGCTCAAAGATATTTTTGATAACCAGCTCTACGCTCATGGACCCACGAGCACTGAACGAGACTTCTTAACGCATCTACTTAAATCTCAAGTACCGCTGCTAGGCGGTGATACGTCCAACGGCTTGTTGGCGCATTTCGCTGGCGATCTCGAAAAAATTACTCTGGAGGGGGTAGTAAAACAGGAACGTATTAATCGAGCATTGACCGCTCTCGCAATTGAAGACTACTACTTCATGCAATCCGGCTTCACAAATGACTTTTTCCACAACGTCACAGGAGGGATCAAATTCGATCTAAACGACATTGGGGCTGATTCTGACCACCGCGGGCGCGATAAGTTAATCACTGCAGTCAGAGAATCGTTCGACTCCGAAGGCTATATCAGATTGCAGCGACCAACCACATGGTATTTCCAAGCTGGAGACGATGCGATGGTTGCCTCCAGTTCCTACGCACATAACACCGCGATGATTGGCGGCACAGGTGGCGATACGCTTACGAGTGGTGCCGGCAACGACTACTTGTACGGCGGTGGCGGGATAGATACGCTCGATGGTGGTGACGGCATCGATGTCCTGGTGGGTGGCGGTGACGGCGATAAGCTGCATGGCGGGGTCGGCAAGGATATTTATATTGTCGACGGCAATGATGAGATTAAGGATAGCGACGGCAGCGGCGTCATTAAGGACAAGGACGGCAACGTAATAAACGGCTTTTTCATCAAGTCGGGCGATAAGCAATATGTCTGGGGGAACGACTCGGCGGTAACGGCGACTAAGCAAGGAACTGATTTTACGTTGAACTTGCTCGACGGATCCTCAGTAAAGATAGAAAACTTCACCAGCGGCGATTTTGGGATCGTGTTTAACGATACACCACAAGACAATCCAATTACCCACGATATCAAAGGAGACATCATACCGAGCGACAATGATACCGAGGAGGAAGGACTTCAAATCGGCCATAACCCGGATGGCACGTTAATCGGCAACGTCGGCGCTATTCGGGACAATGTCACGGGCACGGCTAACAACGACTACATTACCGTCGGCGGCGACGGCGTTTACCTCAATCTGTTATACGGTGGTGATGGTGACGACACTTTGATTGGCAGCAAATTGGCACAAAGATTGATTCTGAATCGACCATCAATTGCGACTCAGCGCTGATCGGAACGGCAACCGCGATACCAATCTCCCCCAAAAAAGCGAATTAAATAGCCCGACAGTACTATATACGGGTCCGCGAACGCGATCTAAGCTGACTACGTGGATGCAAAAGAAATACTTGTTGCGGCCACATGAACATGAAAGAAGTACTTAACGGATATTCGCCATAGCACAGGAAATACGTATGAATAACTCAATAGGCTCGAAAGTCGGAGCGAACATGGTGCCACGAGCCGCACGGAGATTGGACCCTGGCATAGGCATTGCCACGAGGCAGTATCCAGGGGCTGGCCTAAGGCCATGCGGCTTTCGGGCATGCACTTCGGTGAAATCAGCTTCTCACAGGATGACGTGATGGGCGGACTCATTTTTATCGCCGTAGTCATCATCTGGTTTAGCGTGAGTCTATTTCTCGCACGCAAGATCGCATGTGGGCCGCCAATTAAATCGTCCATCGCAAAGGGCATCATCGGCGTGATCGCCTTCGCACTGATCTTCCCGCTGCCGCTCATCGACGAGATCATCGGCAAGATTCAATTCGATAAGTTGTGTCGCGAAGAGGCGGGCGTGAAGATATTCGGCAAGCTTGAGCTTGGACCGGAGTTCTTTAATGCGGATGGGACGCCTAACTTCGAAGTCTCCCGCGGAGAGTTAGATGAAAGGGTCAAACAAATTGCCGAGGTTGATACTTTTAAGCATGAGCGGATTACCTCGCCAGTCGATCTGAATCGCGGCACCTTCCTAATTGTCGATAAGCGAACAGGCCAAGAGTTGATAAGAACTACTGGATTCAATAACCGCGGGGGATGGTTAGCATTTGATCATTCGTCCTGGCTTACTTCCGGACCTTGCTACCCGCAAGTGTCGCAAATTGATCTACTTAAAAGTATTTCAGTTCAAAAAACTAAGGAATAGTAAAAATGAGTAACACTGTTATCCAAAATTATGTGCTAAATGCTTCGTTATCCGACGTGTCCTATGTTAACGGGCTCGTGCAAGGTGACAGTGCGACTCCGCTTGCCAATAAACTAAAGGCGGCTGATAGATTCTTAGGTATGACCACCTTCGCCAAGGATATTGGCGATCACTACATCGTCCTCGACCAATACACTGAATTAGCGATTAATGGTTTTTCGGCCACCGTGTTTCAAAACAAAGACACCGGCGAGATTCACTTTGTGTGCCGTGGCACCGAGCCGGGTATTGACCTACTACATGATATCGACCTGGCCATTAACGGCGTTGCTTCTCAACAGATCGTCGCGCTGATCAACTACGTGAAACGCCTCGAAGCGGGGCCTGGACAAGCAGCCCAGTATGGCTATGAAGTCGTTGGCCAAGTCAACGGTGTCGATGTTTACGAGTTTCGACAGGTCGGGTACGCGAATCGCATTACCTTGACCAATGCCCAAGGCAATCCCGTTTCATTTGGTCGCGTGACGGTCGCCGGACACAGTCTCGGCGGTCATCTCGCGACGGCGTTCGCTCGGCTCTTTCCCGAACACACCGATCACGTCTACACCTACAACAGCGCCGGATTTCACGGCAGTTCGGAATTCCGGTTTCAAGAGTATGAACAAGGCCTCGGGAAACCATTCGGCGTTTTTCCTGGCCCGAATACCCAGACCAATCTTTACGCCGAGAATGGGTTCAATCTTACTACCAGCGATATCCTTTTTTCACAGCAAGGCCGGCGCGTGCCGGTGTTTAACGAAGAAAGCACGCTGATACCGAATCACTTAATCGACAAACTATCCGACTCTCTCGCGCTGTACAATTTATTCGCCAAGCTCGACCCCAGCCTCACCATGGGCCAGATCGATGCGCTATTCCGCGCAGCATCGAACCAGATGGCCAACACCTTGGAGAAAGGACTGCAAGGCTTAGTCAAGCTGTTCCAAAACCAAGACCTCACGCTGTCTACACGCGATGCTTACTATGCTGCGCTGATCAACCTACGCGACAGTGTGCTATTCAATCAAAGCGCCGGGCTAGTCAGCGTACTCCTGCCGCAGTATTTGTCGACCTCGACCTTGGTTGATCGCGCTAAGACCGACATCGCGTTCCGGTATGCCTTGCAAGAACTCAATCCCTTCGTGATTGCCGGCGATGACGGTTTGTACGCCCAGCATAATCAAGACCACGAGCCTGGATCTATACGACCCCAGCACCGGGGCGGGGGCGATGACCGAGACATATCTCAAGGATCGGGCAGCGTTCCTCGTCGAGGCGATTAAAGCCAATGCCGCAGACAACGTCCCGGTGTCCGGCGCGATCCCCATTACCGGCGATATCGTGTTCGAGGATGTGCAAACCAGCTACAAGTTGGGCAACTTTGTTTTGAGTCCCACACATAGGGAATTCTTTTTTGGTAACGACGTAGCGGAGACAAAAACAGGTGGCGTGTTAGGCGATCACCTGTACGGCGGTCGGGGGTGTCGACATTATTCACGGCGGCGACGGTGATGATTATCTCCAAGGTGATGCAGGCGCCGACGAATTGTTCGGCGACAAGAACGACGACACGTTACTGGGCATGGACGGCAACGACAAACTTGATGGTGGCGAAGGTGTCGACTCGCTGCAAGGTGGGCGCGGCGACGATGAACTCAAGGGCGGCGACGGTGTTTACCTCGATCTGCTCTACGGCGGTGAGGGCAATGACACCCTGATCGGCAGCCAAGGCGATGATCTGCTCTTCGGCGGCAACGGCAATGATACCTACCAATACACGACCGGCGATGGCCGCGACACCATCAAGGACATCGATGGACTGGGCTCGATCGTCATCGACAACCAGACCGCATTGAATGGTGGGAAAAAACTCGGCGACGGCGTCTACCGATCCGACGATAAACAATATACCTACACGTTTGCCGGCAACCTCGCGCTCGGTGGAACGCTAACCATCAACGACGACATTATTGTTGAGGATTTCAAGAATGGGGACTTGGGCATCACCCTCGGTGAGCCGGATACGCCGCCGGAGCCGCCTTCGCCTCCGACAACGAATGAATGGGGTGAGCCGACGACAGACAAATGGAACGACTACGACAACACTTGGGCTTATTTTAACCCTTCTGCCAATCCAGATTCTAGACTTCTCTGGTATTGGGAAACTGAGCGTAGCTACTATGAATCCCCTCCAGAAAATAGGGTCGTATATGGCATGGCCGGAAATGACATCATTGCTGGAATTGACGGATCAGGGTACTTCGACGGGGGCCTGGGTAACGATTACCTCTATCTAAGTGACGGTGAAAAACAAGGCTTCGGGGGCGATGGTAATGACATCGTTTCATCGGTTAGCCGTCTTCTTCCTTATGCAGATTTCACAGCCTCAGGTGGACAGCCGATCTATACCGCTGGATTTGACCCTACGTTTGAACCTACCGTTCTAATTGAGGCTATAACGGAATATCCCTCAGTGGATACGCTCGGTTTCAGGGTCCGTCCAACGATGCCCTTGCATATGAAGGCTCATTTTGGGCCAAATGAACCCGAACAGATTTCATCCAATCAATTCCTCGTATTTATGAACACGTTCTCGCAACTGACTGACGTTGGATTGGCTACAGGCCGCAAAGAAATTCATGGCGGTGCGGGCAACGATGGCTTGTTCGGTGGCGATGATATCGATCTCATCTTCGGTGACGCCGATGATGATGGCATCGCGGGTAATGGTGGTAATGATATTTTGATCGGTGGCGATGGGAACGACACCGTACTGGGTGGTTACGGCAACGATGTAGTAAGCGGCGGCACGGGACAGGATGTCGCCTATGGGGAGTATGGAAACGATGTAATTTCTGGCGGTGACGGGAACGATTGGCTTCGAGGTGATTCCGATCGGTCTCACACGAAATGGGAATTGCACGGAGACGACATTATCGATGGCGATGCCGGTGACGATCACATCTTTGGGCTTGGGGGAAATGACATCCTGCGCGGCGGTGATGGCGACGACCAAATTACCGGTGACGGGGATCTCGCGCCCCTTGCGTTTCAGGGCGTCGATCAAATATTCGGCGGCTTAGGCAATGATACTTTATGGGGCAATGGTGGCGACGATTTTCTATTCGGTGAAGAAGGCGTCGATACCTTTTATGCGGGCGATGGTAATGACGAATTGATGGGCGGAGAAGGCAACGACGTCATGCAAGGCGAAGCTGGGAATGACTACCTTGACGGTGGTACCGGCGTCGACATCTTGGATGGTGGCGATGGGGACGATGTGCTTTTGGGCGGTGACGGTAACGATCAACTTCAAGCAGGTAAGGGAGACGATACGCTGGATGGCGGCAACGGCGATGATGCCATGCTCGGTGGAGAGGGCAACGACACGATGATCGGTGGGTCGGGCATCGACAATATGGTTGGCGAAGTGGGGAACGACGATATCGACGGCGGTGCCGACAATGACGTGATCTGGGGTGACCAAGGAAACGATATTCTGAATGGTGGCGGCGGCGACAACCTGCTCGACGGCGGCGATGGCGACGATTTATTGATCTCCGGTGGTGGCTACGACGTACTCAAAGGCGGCGCTGGGAATGACAGCTATGAAGTAGGTAGCGGAAATGCGTTAATCGTCGACGAGTCGGGCAACAACACGATCCGTTTTGGCGCGGGCATTACGCGCAGTAGTTTGATTGTGAGCGAGGCGGTTGATCAAGCCGATCCCACGATCAAGTTTCAAGTCATTAACTCAGGGAACGGCGGCCAATTTGTAATCAAACACGGCTTCCTTTCGGGCGCTATTCAAAATTATGTCTTCGCGGATGGCACAACCCAGAGCCGAGCACAATTCATGGACTTGGCGCCCGCACTAAACTTGACCGGCACTAGTGGGAGCGACGCGATGGTTGGTAGCGGTCAGGCGGATACGCTGGTTGGTGGCGACGGTAACGATAATATGGAGGGTGGCGGTGGCGCGGACACCTTGTTCGGCGATTTAGGTGACGATCAAGTATCTGGTGGGATCGGCAATGACAACATTACAGGAGGCGAAGGTGCTGACACGCTTTTTGGCGACGCGGGTGACGATCATTTAGCTGGGGGCACAGGGAACGATTCTCTAATTGGTGGCGCAGGCGATGATAACTTGGACGGTGGTGCCGACAACGATGTGTTGGATGGCGGTGACGGAATCGATACGCTAATTGGCGGCGCCGGTAACGACCAGCTAACGGGTGGAAACGGTAACGATACATTAACTGGCGGTGACGGTAGCGATATGTATTATTTCGGCCGTGGCGCCGGACAAGATCTCATTATCGAATCGGATACCTCAGCGGGACTTGTCGATCTGGATGTCCTGCAGTTCGCTGCCGATATTGCCGCGACTGAGGTAACCGCGACGCGCAGTGTGCAGGACCTGGTGCTCAGTATCAACGGAACGACCGACAGCATCAAGATAGAAAACTATTTCGCCCGATCGGATAACTATCAGAAAGTAGAGCAAATCAAGTTCGCCGACGGCACCATTTGGACGGACTCGATCATCCAATCCAAAGTCAATGCCGGCACCCCGTTGGCCGACACCATTTACGGCACCAGCGGCAACAACACCATTGACGGCCTCGGTGGCGATGACTTCATCTCCGGCGGCGACGGCAATGATGTATTGTATGGCTCCGCGGGCAACGATACCCTCTCGGGCGATAGTGGCTTCGACACTCTGTTCGGCGGTGCTGACAACGATTTAGTCGACGGCGGTTCTGGTGGCGATAGTCTGTTCGGCGATGCCGGTAATGATACCCTTGATGGGGGCGACGATGGGGACGGCTTGTCGGGCGGTTCGGGTAACGACATCATGCTGGGCCAAGCCGGTAACGATTCGTTAACCGGTGGTGACGGTGACGACACCCTCAATGGCGGTACCGGAGACGATAATCTTTACGGCGGCCTTGGCAACGATACCTACGTCTTCAACAAGGGTACAGGATACGAAACCCTGAGTGAGCAAGACATTGCCGGCACGGCGAGCACCGACGTTATCGTGATGGGCGCCGACATCGCTGTGGACGACATGCAATTGGTTCGTGGCACGGATAACTATAATGACTTGCAGTTTCGGCTGCGTTCGACCGGCGACACGTTGCGGGTAAGTAATTTCTTCGCACGCCAAGATGATCAACAAAAGATTGAGGAAATCCGCTTCGGCGACAACACCGTTTGGACCGTACAGACTCTCCGCGACATGGTGGAATATCGATCGACAGGCGCCGATACCATTATAGGTTACGCGTGGGATGACACCATTGACGGTCTTGCTGGAGACGACGATCTGAACGGCGTTGCCGGTAATGATCAACTCTTCGGTTCCGCCGGGAACGATCGGCTGCGCGGTGATCTCGGTAACGATATTTTGGATGGCGGCGCCGATGGGGATACGCTCTACGGCGACGCGGGCGATGACAACCTAGAAGGCGGTACGGGCAACGACATTCTTTACGGCGATCAGGCCTCGGGAACGGTCACCGGTGACGACACCTTGCACGGAGGCGCAGGTCTCGATCTGCTTTATGGCGGGGCCGGCAACGACGTCTACCACTTTGGTCGCGGTGATGGCAACGACCGGATCATCGAATCGTCAGGGGTCGACAAGATCAAGTTGGAACCGGGCATCTTACCGGCCAATGTCACGCTGTTTAGAAACAACTTTGACCTGATCCTTGCACTAGACGCGGGCGCAACGCAAATTGCTGTCGCTGGCTATTTCGGCGTCGACGCGAATTGGAAAATCGAGGCCATTGAATTTAGTGACGGCACCATTTGGAATCAAACCACGATCCAAAGCCTAGCTGTGGCTGGGGCGGCGAATTCTCAAACAGGCGCCGCGGGCAACGATACCTTCATCGTCGACAACGTCAATGACACCATTACCGAGGCTGCGAATCAAGGTACCGACACTGTACAAAGCTCAGTGGGCTATACGCTGGGCGCTAATCTAGAGAATTTGACACTTAGCGGCTATCTGAATGTGAATGCCACGGGTAATGCGCTCGATAACGTTCTCACCGGCAACGTCGGCGACAACACCCTGGATGGTCTGGGTGGTAGCGATACGCTAAACGGTGGTGCGGGCGATGACATCTACCGCGCTGGCGCTGACGACTTGGTCGTTGAAAATGCGAGCGAGGGAAATGATACTGTCGTATTCACCGGTGACGGCAATAGCTATACCCTCGGGGACAACGTCGAGAATATCCAGATCGACGATGCATATGGCTACTTCTTCACCACCATGCTGACGGGTAATGCACTGGACAATGTGATCGACGGCAGTGGCGGCAATTCCGCCCGTGGAAGTGCAATTCTCGACGGCGGCCTGGGCGCTGATACCATGATTGGCCGTTCCAGTTCCAATGATACGTATTATGTCGATAATGTCGGCGACATCGTTCTGGAGAGAAATTTGGGGGGGACAAGCTCGGTAGATGAGGTCAACGCTACGATATCCTTTGCGCTTTCGTCGGGGGTCGAGAATCTTTACTTACTCGGGTCCAACGCTATCAACGGAACGGGCAACGCCAGCAATAATATCCTGGACGGGTGGCAAAATGTCGCTGCCAACGTCTTGACCGGTGGACAAGGAAATGATACGTATCTAGTGCAAACCAACGACATCATCGTTGAAGTCGCTAACGAAGGGGAAGATCTGGTTAAGGCCTTTAGCTCTTACACGTTGTCAGCTAACCTTGGAGAAACTTTGGCTCTATGACGGCGGAACTCGGGATAGGAAACGACCAAGATAATGAAATCCGTAGCAATAGCTTCGGCTATAGGGCCATGCTGGATGGACGGGGCGGCAACGATATACTGATCGGCCTAGCGGCGATTCAAACGACGTGTATGTGTTTGATCGCGGCTATGGCGCGACGTTGCCCAAACTGCCACAGCCAGCGTAGTTGCCTTGGGACCCAATACCAGCGCCGCGGACGTACTCTTAGCTATGCAAGGCAGTGATCTTGTGATCTCGTACGCGGACACCACGGATACATTAACGTTGCGTAACTACAATGCCAGCGAGTTTCGTTTGCCGATGGCACAGTCTGGAATTCGGCGGCCGTTGCTCAACGACTTCGAACTAATAACACCAATGTGCTTACTATCGGCAACGACATTTATGCCGGAACCGCAGGCAATGACACCATAGACGGCCAAGCCGGCGACGATATCCTATCGGGTGGTCAAGGCG